>JANNXQ010000030.1:0-2352 GCA_031409655.1 Chthoniobacteraceae bacterium
CTCGATAAAAGCGAGGTCACGGTGCCGACGGTGAAAGGGCTGATCCCGACTGGGCTGAAAAAATTCGGTGCGATCGTCGGTGACCGCGCGGAGATCGGGTGCAATTCGGTGATCAATCCAGGGTCACTCATCGGGCGCGATTCGATCATCTATCCCGGCACGGTCTGGCGCGGCGTGGTGCCTGCCGGGAGCGTGGTAAAGACGCGCCAGCAGCACCAGATCCTCGCCCGAAAAGGGTAGGTCAAAAGCGCGGAAGCACCTGTTTCCGCGGGCAGGCTTCTTCAAGGAGTAGGGGCGCCTTCGCCCCGTAACGTCCTCGGGGCGAGGGCGCCCCTACTCCTTGAGTCCCTTCTTACGAAGAGGCGCCGACTTCCACCGCCACGAGGTTCTTCTCCTCGAATTCCTTGCACCAGCCTTTGATCTCGGTGTCGTTGAAAATCTTGCCGATGACGCGACGCAGGAGACCTTTGAGGTTCGCGTTCTCGACGTCGCGCAGGCTGCGGATGGCTTCCTCTTTGTAACTTTCGAGGAGCGTGCGGCAGCGTTCGTCGGCGCCGAGTTCGAGATAGAGGGCTTCGATCTCGGCAGCGCTGGCGGTGGAAAGGCGGCGCCAGTGGGCTTCAAGCGCGGTGCGCTGATCGTCCTTCGCCCGCTCGTAGGCGACGGCGAGGAGCAGGCTGGGGCGGAGGCCGGCGATGTCATTGGTCTCGCCGCTGGCGCCGAGATCGCTGAGGTCGTCGCGAATCTGGTAGGCAATGCCGAGCGCTTCGCTGTAGGCGGAGAGTGCTTCCTCATTCTCCTCGTGCTGGCCGGCATAGATGGCTCCGAGGTGCAGGGCGACGGCAAAGGCGGGCGCGGTTTTTTTGCGGAAGATATCGAGCACGTCGAGCGAACCGAGCGGCGCGGGATGGCGCGCCCACACCAACTCTGCGCCCTGGCCGCGGCAGAGTTCGCGCTGGCCCTCGGCGGCGATGCGCAGCATGGCGACTTTTTGCTCGGCGCTCGCGCTGCAGGAAGCGAGGAGCCGGTAACCTTCGCCAATGAGCAGGTCGCCGACGTTCAGCGCGACCGGGATGCCGTGTTCTTCGTGGAGCGTTTTCTCGCCGTAGCGCTGGGCGTCGCCGTCTTCGATGTCGTCGTGGATGAGCGACGCCTTGTGGAAGCATTCCACGGCGACGGCGACTTTCCGCAAATCGTCCGGCAGGGCGGCGCCGGGGGTGGCGCGCAGGGCCTGATAGGACGAGACAGTGAGAAAGGGGCGCCAGCGTTTCCCGGCGCGACCGAGCCACTCGCGGGCGATTTTTTCCGTCTCGCCCTGCGCGGGGCCCATGATTGCGTCGAGGTTCAGCGGGGTGAACCAAAAGTCCACTTCCTCGCGCACTGCGCTGAGATCGAGGCGGCGCGTCTGGTCGTCGCTGGTCAGGTGGATGTAGTCCCAGACCCAGTCGAGATCGACGTTCGTGTCGATGCAGTCGTCCTGGAGCAGCGGGACGGCGACGCCCGGAATCGCGGCCGCTTCCATGTACGGAAACGCGCGCTCGAGAACGCTGAGGCACGAGACGCCGACGATGGCCTCGATCTTCCCCGTCTGGATGAGCGACATGACGATGGCGCTGCCTTCCGCGACGAGCACGGCGTAGCCGAGGCGCTCGGCCTCCGCCTGCAAGTCCTGGATGGAACAAAGGCCGCACTGTTTGCAGAGCAGACCGAATTCATCGAAAGGCGCGGGGCATTTGCTTTCCACGCGCAGACATTTTGGCAGCAAAAGCAAACGGCGCTCAAACGGCACGGCAGCGAGGGACTCGCGCCACATTTCGTTATTCATGAGCACGCCAATGTAATCGCGGTAGATCGGCTCGCACCCGAGCTGCGCGACGAGCCGGTCGGCATGCACCTTGATCTCATCCGCAGGCATCGGCGGCACCGGCTGATGCTCGGCCACGTAGGCGCGCACGGCGTGGAGGATGTGCGTCCGCTGCACCAGGGTCTGCGGGATGTTCTTCTTCGGCGGCCGGATCTTCTGCGTGGGCACGGGCCGGGGAAAGGAGATGGGGGCGACAGGCGCAGTCGTGGTCGGCGGCATGGGTGTGGAGTATTGGCGGGAACGGAGAAACGGCAAGTGCGGCGGCGCGAATTTCACGACGCCACCCGGTTTCCGGGCAGGATAACCCGCGGGCGGGCGCTTTGTTGTGGCTATCGGCGGGAGCCGCCACTCGACGTGGCGCGGTGCTTGCGCTTCGATCCGCGTCGCTCAACTTCCTCTGCCGCCTTTGGATTCCCCGAAAACTCCGTCCTCCGTCCGCCTCGGCGCTGCGCTCTTCGCGGTGGTGACCTTCGCCGTCTCCTGGTGGC
>JANNXQ010000031.1:0-1737 GCA_031409655.1 Chthoniobacteraceae bacterium
CACCCGCAACATCGTCGGCATGACCCTCAGGCCGCCGCCGGATGCCGTGTCGTTCGACGATGCGAAGTTCGACCCGAGCCTGACCATGCGGGAGAAGGTGACGTCGCTGACGAAAAGCGTGAACTGCATGGGCTGCCACGCGACCATCAACCCGCTCGGCTTCTCGCTCGAAAACTACGACGCCATCGGACGCTGGCGCACCAAGGACAACCACAAGCCCGTGAACGCCGTGACCGAATTCTCCAACGACGAAGGCGAGACCGTCCGGCTGACCGGCGCCCGCGACATCGTGAAACTCGCCGCGGAAAGCGCTGGCGGCCACCGGGCCTTCATCCACCAACTCTTCCAGCACACCGTGAAGCAATCCGTCGGCGTCTATGGCCCCGACGCCCTCGAAGACCTGCGCCAGTCTTTCGCGAAATCCGGCTTTCACATCCGCAAACTCCTCGCCGAAATCGCCACCGTCGCCGCGAGTCGCGGCCTGCCCGAAGCCGCCCCGAAGGTGGCGCGGCTGGCCGACCCGGTCGCGCCACGCTGAAACCGATTCGGGATCACCACGGTCTGCGCGCCATGGAGGGACATGCTCCGTCATGTCCCAAACTTCCGGGCCGAGGCGGCGGGAGTTCCACGCCACCTCTTTCTCGCCCACCCGCTTTCTCGCCCACGCACCGACCCCCGCTATTGCCGTCCGCCACCTCCGCCCCATTCGATCAGGGACGCGACAACCGGAGCGAAGCGGAGATGGCCGAAGGCAAAGCGCATCCCTCCAAGGCGAGTGGCCTGTCGGCACAGCCGCTCTACGGTTCTAATTTCCACAATGCAGCCTTGCCCTCGCCGGGCGGCTCCGACACGCTCGCGCCGTTCCCACCATTCTGACCCTCTGGCCACGGGCCTCCAAATCTTGGTTCTGCGCATTCCGCAGTTCACGTCAAACGGCCACCAGAAACATGAAAAAACTCCTCCGCGCTTGCACCGTGGCTGCGCTCTGCAGCCTTTCCTTCCTCACCCTTCCGGCCCTGCACGCGCAGGTACCGCAGATCATCAACTACCAGGGCCGCGTCGCCGTCGGCACCGTGAACTTCGACGGCTCCGGCGCGTTCAGGTTTGCCCTCGTGAATGCCGCCGGCACCACCACCTACTGGAGCAATGACGGCACCAGCATCGCCGGCTCGCAGCCCACGGCGGCGGTCTCGCTCACCGTCACGAAGGGGCTCTACTCCGTGCTCCTCGGCGACACCGCGCTGGCGAACATGACGGCCATCCCGAACTCCGTCTTCGCGAACTCCGACGTGCGCCTGCGCGTGTGGTTCAACGACGGCACCAACGGCTCCCAGCTCCTCACGCCCGACCAGCGCCTCGCCGCCGTCGGCTACGCGATGGTGGCCGGCAGCGTGCCGGACGGCAGCATCACCTCCGCGAAAATCGCCACCGGCGCGGTGACCAATACCCAGCTCGCCACGAACGCCGTGCAGGCGGCCAACATCGCCGTCGGCGCCGTGGGCAGCACTCAGATCGCGAATGTGTCCATCGCCACGGGCAATCTCGCCAACAGCTCCGTCACCGCCGCCAAGCTGGGCAGCGACGTCGGCCTCTGGTCGGTGAATGCCGCCAATGTCTTCCGCAGCGCGGGCAACGTCGGCATCGGCACGCCCACGCCGGGCAGCAGGCTGCACATTCACGGAGATTTTAATAATGACGGCACGGGCGGTTTGATGCTGGAGGCATCGGACTTCAACG
>JANNXQ010000032.1:0-99983 GCA_031409655.1 Chthoniobacteraceae bacterium
CGCGCCGTGTACTCGGCGAGCGTGGCCCCGCGGTAATCGGTCACGCGGAGTTTCGTATATTTCTCCGAGCGCGCGCAGCCGCTGAAGGCTCCCAGGCTCCAGGCGCCCAGCACGGCAAAGATTACGCTTCGTGAAGGGGACGCGCCGGGGGTTTTGTGACTTCCGTTCATTGGGTAGGGCTTGGAGTGCGGAGGATGGCTTTTCGTTCAAGGGGCCACCGCCACCTGCACGCGCGCATACCCTTCGAGCACCGGATCGCCATTGTCGCGCACAATCAGCAGGACCGGCAGATCCACCGGCGCGGTGCCGGCGGGCACGATCAGTCTGGCCTTCGCCGTGCCGTCCGACTCGATCTTGCAGCCATGGTTTTCGTTCGGAGGCAGGTCGATCAGCCATTCAAAAGTCAGCGCCTGGTTGTCCGGATCGCTGGAGCGCGAGGCGTCGAAGGCGAGCGTTTCACCGGGCTTCACCCGGCAGGATGCGTCGCCCGCGATGCGGGCTTCCGGCGCGTGATTGGCGCTGCGGTAGGGCTTCACACACCAGTCGAGCCGCGCCTGAAAATCGGCCTGCACCGGCCGCCGCCAGCGATAGACCGACGCCAGCCTGGGATCGGGATCGCCCGCCGCGCCGGCATCGGCACGGCTATCGACGCCGCGCATCTCGGTCCCATCCAGGCGCCCGCCCCAACTGCTCAGGCCCAGACGTTCCGGCTCATTGAGACCATTCGGAATCAGCGCGAGGAAGCTCGGGGACGCGCTCTCCTTCATCCCCAGAACCTGACCGAGCCGGTCGGACCAGCCGTCGGCGCCCTTATAGTCAGGGTAGTTTTCGGCGAGCACGCCATGGCCCTTGCGGACGTGGGTCGTGAGCCACTCGGGATTCACCAACTGGAGATCGCCGCCGCGATACATCCCGCGAAATGCGACCTCCCGCTGGATGTAGCGCAGCGTCGGAAAATTAGCGCGGAGCCAGGCTCCCGTGGAGTCCTGGTCGCCGATGGCATGGATGCGAAACTTGTTGGAAAAGACGAGCGCGTCGCCCTCCGTCCGCGTGGCGCGAACTTTCCACAAGGCCTGCGCGATGTCCGCCGTGCCGCCCCAGGCACAGACCCAGATGGGCCGCGGATCGTCCTTGCCCCCCGCTGCGATGATCGCCTCGGAAGCCTCGGTATCGTGGCTGCGTCCGATCGAGTCATTGACCCGCAGCCCAGAAGCCGCAAAGGGCTGGCCGCTTTTGATTGCCCGCAGCAGGCGTTCTGGCGCCGGGTAATCAGCGGCGTGGAGCAGAAGATTGGGCCGCACCTTCGCATACACCGCCACCGCTCCGCGCAGCAGCTCGGGCCGCACCTTTTGCCCATGCTCGAGATTCGACGATGCGACGAGCAACTCGATGTCGAGCAGGTTGCTGTAGAGGAGCAGGCGGATGAGCGACTGCGCGCCGTCGCAGTCCCGGAGGTCTGGGCTGAAGCTGTTGACGTTCGTCAGGACGATGACGCGCGGCTTCAAAGTCTCTGCGCTGCACGGGGCGAGCAGCAGGAGCCAGAGAAGGAGGGGGCGGAGGGCGCGCATGGAGGAGCCGTCTGATAGCTTCGCGCGGGCAGCGGGGCAAACACGAATCCCGGTCGCGGATCGACCCAAACCGCCATGGCACCGGCGCTGCTCGGAGCGGAACCATGAAGACGACCCTCATCCTCGTGCTCCTGGGCCTCGCCACGCCTCTGGCCCGGGCCGCGGACCCGGCGGCGGGCGTGCTCACTGAGATCAATCTCGCCCGCACCGAGCCGCAGCGATACGCGGAGATCATCGCCGCGCGCATCCCGGGGCTGAGCAGTGGCAGCTCGCAACGCGCCGCCCGGGAGGCCGTCCGCTGCCTGGAAAAATTGTCGCCCTTGCGCCCTCTCGTGCCCTCGCCCGGCCTGAAGGCCGCCGCCGCGGAACAGGTCGCCAGCGCCGGAGCGCGCGGATTGCGCGGACACCAGGGCACGGATGGTTCCTCACCGTGGGAGCGGATGGATCGTCACGGTCGCCGCTGCGGCACGGCGGCCGAGAATATCGCCTACACCCGGGGCGATCCGCGCCACATCGTGACGGCACTCCTGATCGACGCCGGCGTCTTCAGTCGCGGGCATCGCAAGAATTTGCTCAACCCGGCCTTCCGCCACGTCGGCATCGCCTGCGGCCCGCACGCCCGCTACGGCTCGCTCTGCGTCATCGATCTCGCCGCCTGCTTCATCGAAAAGGCGCACCACCTCGCTTCCGCATCCGCTAGGTGAGGCTCGCGCCGCGGCGGTGGCCGATGAATTTTGAGCGGCCGAGGCCGTCGATTGTCTCCACCCTCCCGCGAAAAATGGATTTCTTGCCCCGACCGCTCCTGCTCCTCCTCAACGCCGCCCTGGTTTTCCCAGCCAGTCTCCTGGCGGAAAGTGATCCGGCTCGCGAACCCTCCGTCGTTGCCGTCGCCAAGGCCATGCCCGCGGTGGTGAACATCAATACCGAACGCGTCGTGAAGCGCACCGTCCGCGATCCGTATGACGATTTCTTCAATCAGTATTTTGGCGGGCCAATGCGCCGGCCACGCACCTTTGCGCAGAAGGTGCAGAGCCTCGGCTCGGGTTTCATCGTCACTCCCGATGGCTACATCGTGACGAATGAGCACGTCGTGGAGCGCGCTGAGGATCTGAAAATTTCCGTGACTACGAATGACGGCAAGACCTACGACGCGCGCTACATCGCCGGTTCGGCCGAGAGCGATCTCGCTTTCATCAAAATCGAGAGCAAAGAGCCGCTCGTGCCGATCAAGCTCGACGATCTTTCGCCCAATCACCTTGGCCAGACCGTGCTCGTGCTCGGCAATCCGCTGGGCTACGGCAGCTCCGTGAGCCGCGGCATTCTCAGCGCGAAAAACCGCACCGTGGCGGTGAATGACAGCGAATTCAAAGACCTGCTCCAGACCGACGCGGCGATCAACCCCGGCAACAGCGGCGGCCCGCTCGTGGATCTCGCGGGCAAACTCGTCGGGGTGAGTTCGGTGAAGATGGCGTTCACGCCGCAGGGGGTGCCGACGCAGGGCCTCGGCTTCGCGATCCCGGGATCGACGGTGCGCGAAATGGTGGAGGAATTCAAACGCACGGAGGCGAAGGCGAAGCTCACGAAAAAGTCCGGCCCGGAGACGCTCGCGCGGAAGCACTTTGGCCTCCAGCTTCAGGATCTCACTCCCGAACTCCGCGCGAGCTTCGGCTTCGCACCCGGCAGCGGCGTGCTCATCGCGGAGGTGGATCCGCGCAGCCCGGCGGAGGGCGCCGGGATGAAGCGGGGCCTGGCGATCCATCAGGTCGGCCGCTATCAGGTCGCGAGTTTGCCGCAACTCGAGGAGTTGCTGGGTGTGGTGAGCACCGGTTCACAGGTGGACTTCACCGTCGGCGTCATCCGCAACGTCAGTGGACGGACCGTCCGCCAGGTGCAGACCGTGACGCTCACCGCGCGATGACGCCGCCGGGAGCGCCGCCGTCCCGTGCGGCATCGTTTCCTCCGCGCAGCGCCATCTGCTTTGTCGAAGAGACAGGCGCTCCGCGCGGACTTGGAGAATGCCGCACCGGACGGCGGCGCTCCCGGGACCTCCTATCCACGCCGCACTTGTCATTCCGGAAGTCGGACGCTATTTCCAACCTCCCCGCCGCAGACCGCCTGGTCTGCTCGGTCCTGCGGGTGCGGCTTTCGCCCCGCGGCTCATCCTTCCACCGCACGCCATGATCAAAGTCGAAAACCTCACCAAACGCTACTCAAGGGTCCCGGCGATCCAGGACCTAAACTTCGAGGTCGCCAAGGGAGAGATCGTCGGTTTCCTCGGGCCCAATGGCGCCGGCAAGAGCACCACGATGAAGATCCTCACCGGCTACCTGCCGGCCACCTCGGGGCACGCGTCGATTGCCGGTTTCGATGTCTTCACCCAATCTCTCGAAGCCCGGCGCCGCCTCGGCTATCTGCCCGAAAATACCCCCCTCTACACCGACATGCGCGTCAACGAATACCTGCGCTATCGGGCTCGGCTGAAAGGCGTGCCTTCCTCAAAACTCCGCGAGCGCGTGGGTGACGTGTTGGAACTCTGCAATCTGCGGGAGGTCGAGCGGAAGCTCATTGGCGCACTCTCCAAAGGCTACCGCCAGCGCGTCGGCCTGGCCGATGCCCTCGTCCACGATCCCGAACTGCTCATCCTCGACGAACCGACCATCGGCCTTGATCCGAACCAAATCCGCCACGTGCGCGAGCTCATCAAGAATCTCGGCGGCAAACGCACCGTGCTCATCTCCACCCATATCCTTCCCGAGGTGGAGATCATGTGTTCCCGCGTCATCGTCATCCACAAAGGCCGCATCCGCGCCTCGGACACCGCCGAAAACCTGCTGAAAAATCACCGCTCCCTCGGCGCCATGCGCGTGGAGGCCAAGGTGGGCGATAACTCCGCCGCCGATGAACTCTCCCGGCTCGGGGGCGTCAAGGACGTGAATGTCGAACGGGAAGGCGAGTGGTCCATCTTCCAGCTCCGCCTCGAGGCCAGCGCCGACCCCAGCGAAGAAGTCTGGAAGCTCGCCCAGGAAAAGCGTTGGAACGTCCGCGAAATGACCCGGCGCCGCTCGACGCTGGAAGATGTCTTCGTAGAACTGACCCACACCGACAGCTAACCGCCACCGCTCTTCCTCTTCCTCTTAATCTTCCTCTTCCTCCTCTGGCGATTGAGACGAGGAAGATTAAGAGGAAGAGGAAGAGGAAGACCCCACCACCACCTTTCCGCTCACCGCACCCATGTCCACCTTCCTCACCCTCCTCGGACGCGAGATTAAATCGTTCTTCTACAGTCCGATCGCCTACGTCGTCCTCTTCTATTTCCTCCTCCTGTCCGGGTTTAACTTCTACTTCCAGATCTCCATCCTGAATGGCTACCCGACCGATGTCAGCATCGTGGAGGTCTTCTTCATGCCGGCGCTTTTCTGGTTCCCATTTATCCTCAGCTTTCCGCTCATCACCATGCGCGTCTATTCCGAGGAGTTTCGCATGGGCACCCTCGAAACCCTCACCACCGCGCCCGTCACCGATTGGCAGGTGGTCTTCTCCAAATTCTGCGGCGTGCTCTTTTTTTACGTGATCCTTTGGGCGCCGAGCCTGTTGTCGTTCATTGGCTTCAAATACATCACCGGCCACGACGCCGCCGCTGCCGCTGGCGCTTACTGGGGCACTTACCTCCTCCTCTTCCTCATGGGGATGTTCTATATCTCCATCGGTTGCCTGGCCTCCGCTTTGACCAAGGACCAAATCAACGCCGCTACGATCTCCTTCACGACGATCACGCTCCTCCTTTTCCTCGGTTTCCTTTCAGACATCGTCGGCATCACCGATCCCACCTTGAAGCAGATGAATACTTACATCTCCGCCGTCGAACACATGCGGGATTTCTCGAAGGGCATCATCGATTCCCGGCCGATCGTTTGGTATCTCTCGATGACCGCGCTCATCACCTTCCTCACCCTCCAAGTCTTCCAATATCGGAAGTGGAAAGCCTGATCCTCAATTTTTACCACCCCTCGTATGGCCAATCCCCAAGCACCTGAATCCGCACCCACGCCGGCCAGCGTCGGCCCGAAAGAACCGGCCCCCACGGAAACGCCGCGCAAAGTCGTCCGCATCGGCCGGGCCACCATCGCGCTCAACGTACTCACCCAGTTTGTCGTCTTCCTCGCCATCATCGGGATGGTGAACTACGTCGGCTTCCGGCACTTCAAGCGCTGGGACTTTTCCCGCGACAAGAAATATGCGCTCTCCACGCAGACCAAGGCCCTGCTCGCCAGCCTGCCGAAATCGGTGAAGGCCGTGACCTTCTTCTCCGGCGGAGCCGAGATCTATCCCGACGTGCAGGCACTCCTGCGGGAATATGAGTATGCCTCCAAATCGCGTTTCAATGTGGAGGTCGTTGATCCTTATCGGAACATCACTCGTGCGCAGGAACTGCAGACCAAGTATAAGTTTGGCGCGAATGAGAATATCCTGATCCTCGATTACGACGGAAAGTCGAAGTTCGTGAACGCGACGGACATGGCGGAAGTCGAGATGCCGGATCAAATGGCGCAAATGATGGGCCAAGGTCCGAAGCTCAAAGCGTTCAAGGGAGAACAAGCCATCACCACCGCGCTCATGGAGTTGGTCGAGAGCAAGCCCAATAAGATCTACTATCTCAGCGGACATAGTGAGGCCGACCTCGCGGGTGACGAATTGAAGATTTTTAACGAAGCCTTAAAGCGGCAGAACATTCAGGTGGACGCGCTGACGCTGCTCAACGAAAACGCGATTCCCGCCGATGCGCGCAGCATCGTCCTCAACGCTCCGAAGTATGACCTCTCGGAACTCGAGCTGAAACTCCTCGGTGAGTTCTTCGAGAACAAGGGCCGCGTCTTCGCGATGCTGAATCCCAGCGTGAAAACTCCCAGACTCAATGAGTGGCTGACCCAGCGGGGCATCACGCCGGCGGGAGACCGGGTGATCAAAACCGGACCCTCGCTCGTCCAAGGCGAGGATGGCGCGGTCGCGTTAAAAACGGGCGTCATCAGCAGCCCCGCCTTCACGGTGGTGGACAGCCAGACGAAGATGACCAAGGATCTCACCAGCGCGACCGGGCAGTTTCTCGGGCTGACCCAGTCGCTGATGCTGGATCGGGTGAAAGAGCAGACGGATAAGACACGACTGACGGCACTCCTCCAGGCGGCCGAAGGTTATTGGGGTGAGTCGGAGTTTTCGACGGACACGCAGACCCCATTCTTCGACCCGAAAAAAGACCGCATGGGACCGCTGACCCTCGCGGCGGCAGCGGAAAAAGGCGGTTTGGGTGACAGCCGCGTGAAAGTTGAAACGTCGCGGCTCGTCGTGATCGGCAACGGCGAATTCTTAACGGACAAAGCCTATCGTCTCTCGGAGGGGCTGACCGTGGATTTCTTTACCAATACGCTGAACTGGCTGCTGGATCGCGAAGAACTCATCGGCATCCCAGCCAAGGAAAAGAAGCAGACCACCATGAGCCTGAACGAACTGGAGATGAACCGGCTGAAGACCTTTGTACTCCTGGTCGTCCCGGGCCTCGCCGGGCTGTGTGGCATCGCGAACTGGTGGATGCGCCGCAGTTAGGTCGCCCCTTTCCACTGCCACTGAGATGAAACTAAAGAACACGCTAATCCTCCTGCTGACCGCGATGGGCGCCTTTGCCTATATCTGGTTTGTCGAACGCCATCAGAAGTCCACCCGCGAACTGGAACAAGACGGGAATTTGGTCGTCAAATTTGACCGGGATCTGGTGGATACCGTCTCGATCAAGAGCACCGAGGGGAAGATCGAGTTGAAGAAGGATGAAAAGTCCATCTGGCAACTCGTGGAGCCGATCAAGGACCGCGCGGATTCCCTCGCGCTGCACCAGCTTTTCACCGATACCGAGAGCTTAAAGTTCGTCGAGAAACTCGACGAGAACGGCCAAGGGGTGAGCAAGGACAAGCTCAAGGAATTCGGACTTTCTGATCCGACGACCAAGATCCGCTTCTCCGGCAAGGAGAAGCCGGTGGAGATTCAATTTGGCAAGGATGCGGCCACGGAGGGCAAGCAGTACATCAAGCTGGATGGGTCGAATGTCGTGTATGTGATCAATAACTCGCTGAAGGCGATGATCGGGAAGAAGCTGGACGAGTTTCGCGACAAGCGGCTGAGTGCGGTGGCGGCGACGCTGGTCAATAGAATGACCCTCAAAACCCCTGCCGGTGAAATCGAACTCTCGAAGGACCCGAGTAATCACTGGTCCCTGATCAAGCCGCTGAAAGCGCGCGGTGACGATGCCAGGATCGGCGATCTCATCGCGCAGGCTGCGAACGCGCGCGCGGATTCGTTCGTGGGGGAAACCGCGAACCTGAGTGCCTTTGGCCTGCAGGAACCAAGGGCCACGGTGACGCTTTACCCATCGGGTGGCGAGCAACCGCTGGTCCTGGATCTCGGCACGAAAGCCAAGGACGAGAAGGAAAAGGAAAAGACTTACGCGCGCGTCTCGGGGCGCGACGCGGTGGTGCTGCTTCCGAAAACGATCGATGCGCTGATCGACACGAAGCCGAACGATCTCCGCGATCGGAATCTGACCCGCTTTGAGAATGACATCGTCGATCGGGTGACGGTGGAGGGTGCGGGCAAGGAGAAGATCGTCCTTGCGCGGAGCGGTGAATCGTGGGTGCGCAAAGTGGGCAACAAGGATGTGGCCATCAACAGTCCGAGCGCCGCGACCATGCTCGGGAGTCTCGGCGCGCAGGAGGTGGCCACCTTTGTCGCAGACGTCGCAACAGATCTTCCCAAATACGGTCTCGACCAGCCGAGTCTGAAAGTAACTCTGAGCAGCTATGCGAGCGAGAATACGGCGGAAACGAAGGCGGGCGAGAAGCCGATCGTCACGGTAATTTTTGGCAAGACCGAGGGTGATAAGGTTTATGCGAAACTCGACGACGAACCTTTCATCGTCTCGGTCCCGGCGTCGCTGCTCACCTTGATCCCGACCGAGGCGATCGAATGGCAGCCGCTCGACATCTTCAAACACCAGGCCGAGGACATCACAGCAGTGGAAGTGATGCGTGCAGGGCAGCCCGCGTCAGCGATCGAGCGCGACAAGGACAAGAACTGGAAGCTCTCGAAAGGTGACGGTGCTGTGAACCAGGTCAATGCAGGGTCGCTGGTCAATACTCTCGCCGGGCTGCGCGCCGTGCGGTGGCTGGGCGCCTCCAATCCAGAACATGGGCTGGAGAAGCCGGCGCTGACCGTCACTTTCAAAACGGCGACCGGAGGAAGCGGGCGGCTCACCGTCGGCGCGGCCACGGCGGACGAAATGTGGCAGGCGAGCGCCGAGGGATTCACGGGCACGTTCCTACTGAATCGGCCGGACAAGTCGGCTTTTGAAGTGACCTTGCTCGACCAGCCGGGAGGAGCCAATCCGCCGACGGCTGAGGCCGGCACGCCAGCGGCTTCCGGCCCCGCAGGGGTGACGACTTTGCCCCCGACTCCGCCGGAGCCGATCAAGGAAACGCCGCCGGCGTCCGCCAAGCCCGCGACGCCAACTGAAGTTCCGGCGCCGCCTCCACCGAAGCCGCAGTCTCCTCAGAATTGAGGCAAGGTCGTCGCCTTCAGGCCCGCTCGGCCGTGTAGAGCGAGACAATGCCGCCGGTGAGCGGCGCGCAGTGCGCCGCGTGAAAACCGGCTTCGGCGATGAGCGCGCACATGGCGGCCCCTTGGGGGAACTTTTCGATCGAATCGCCGAGGTAGTCGTAGGCCGAGCGCTCGCCCGTGAGGAGAGCGGCGAGGCGCGGCAGGACATGGCGGAGATACGGGCGGTAAAGGTAACGCAAGGGCGGAGGCGGGGTGGAAAAATCCAGGACGAGGAGGTGTCCGCCTGGACGCAAGACCCTGGCCATCTCGGCAAGGGCGCGCGGCCAGGATTCCATATTGCGGAGGCCGAAGGCGACCGTGAGCGCGTGGAAGGTCGCATCTCCGAATGGCAAGCGCAGGCCATCGGCGACGATGAGATTCGGCACCCCTTTGCGCTGCGCTTCGACGAGCATCGGGTGGCAGAAGTCCGCGCCGACGACGGTCGTGGTGGGGCACGCCGCCCGGAGCGCCAGGGCGAGGTCGCCGCTGCCCGTCGCGAGATCGAGGAGCCGTGCGGGCGCCCACTTTTGCACGATCGCCGCAGCCCGTCGCCGCCAGAGGTAATCCATCCCGCCGCTGAGGAGATGATTGGCCAGATCGTAGCGCCCCGCGATCGCCGAAAACATCCCCCGCACGAAGTCGCCTTTGGATTCTTGCGCCGGAGTGGGAGGCGTTTTCACAGGATTGAGACAGTCACGGCGAAAGGCATACCACGTGCTCCCCTGTCCGTGTCCAACCCGGAGCGCCCATGAAAGCGGTCCTGGCTCGGGAAACAAACCGCCCAATGCCCAAAAGCCTGCTGAGCAAAGCCAAGGTTCTCATTATTGATGATGAGCCGTCGAACATCCGCTTGCTCGAGCGCATCCTCGAAGTCTTCGAGACGGGCTCCATCCGGAGCGTCACCGATCCGCGCGAGGCCTTGTCCACGGTCCTCCACTACCAGCCCGATATCATCCTGCTCGATCTGAACATGCCCCACCTGGACGGCTACCGGGTGCTCGAGCAGTTCACCGATGCGATCCCCACGGAGGAGCGCCAGCCGGTGATCGTGCTCACGGCGGACATCAATCCAGAGTCGCGGCGGCGCGCGCTCTCCGCGGGCGCCAAGGATTTCCTGACGAAGCCGTTCGATCAAACCGAGGTCGCGCTGCGGATCAAGAATCTGCTCGAGACACGCTTTCTCCAACTCGAACTCCGCAAGCAGAACAACGTGCTCGAAGTCCTGGTGCAGGAGCGCACGCAACAACTTGCCTCGACGCTCGAAGAACTCCGCGCGACCCAGGAAGGCGTGGTGAAACAGGAACGCCTGAGCGCGCTCGGAATGATGGCCGGGGGCATCGCGCACGATTTTAATAACACCCTCACGATGATCCTCGGCTACGGGGAGCTGATCTTTCCGTGGGTGAAGGCGCAGGGAGGGCCGCGGGAGACGAGCTTTGTGCAGCACATCATCGCGGCGGCGCAGGACGCGACGCACATCGTCGGCCGGCTGCGCGAATTCTATCGGCCCGTGGAAAGTAACGAGGTCCGCGAACCGCTGGACGTGAATACGATCGTCGAACAGGCCGTGTCGCTGACGGCACCAAAATGGAAGGCCAAGAGCCAGGCGGATGGCATCCAGATTTCCGTGCTCACGGAGCTCCGGGAAGTGCCGCGCGTCGCGGCCTGCGGTGCCGAACTGCGGGAAGTGCTGACGAATCTGATCTTCAACGCCGTGGACGCGATGCCGTATGGCGGCGCGATCATCATCACCACGGCGGAGGACGAGGAGGGCCGCATCGTGCTCGCCGTCTCCGACACCGGGACCGGGATGTCGGAGGAAAATCGGAAGCGCTGTCTCGAACCATTTTTCACGACCAAGGGGGAACGCGGAACGGGCCTCGGTCTTTCGGTCGTCTATGGCATCCTCCAGCGGCACGGGGCGCGTCTCGAGATCGTGAGCCAACCCGGCCACGGCACGACTTTTCACATTTCCTTCCCACCCTCAGAAATCGCAGAAGCCCCTGGCCAAAAACTTATGGAACCCGCTGCCCGCCCGCTCAATATCCTCGTCGTCGACGATCAGGAACTCATCTGTGAACTCATCGCCGAGTGCCTGAAGTGCGATGGCCACAAAACGCAAATCGCCGCGAATGGACGGGAGGCGCTCGAGATTTACCGCAAGACGGCCTTTGATCTCGTGATCACGGATCAATCGATGCCCGGGATGAATGGCGTGCAGCTTTCGATCGCCATGAAGGAACACGCCCCGGAGACGCCGGTGATTTTGCTCACGGGTTTCGGCGAGGAGATGAATGCGTCGGGCAGCGCGCCGGGCGGAGTGGATCTCGTGGTCGGCAAGCCAGTCAGTGCGGCGGATCTGCGCCGGTCCATCCATAGCGTGATGAGCAAAGGTGAGCCCGCGTAGGGCGGGTTGAGATCCTTGTCGCGAACGACCTCAGCGCGGTCGTTTCTTTCGTTACTGCGGATGCGCCGCCATCCATTCCGGGCCAACACGTCCGCTTTCCGAGCACCGGGTGCCGGGCGCCGCCTCCCGAACGGAGCAGGCTAAGTATCGCCGTTCCGCGTGGATGAGGTGACCTCCTCGAGGCCGCTCTCGCGCTTGCGTTCTTTGCCGTAGTTCTCCGGGGCGCCGTATTTGCCGATGTATCGGTTGTAGCCGGAATTGCTGCGGAAGACGAGTTGGTTCAAGAGGACACCTGCGGGTTTGACGCCGGCATTGACGAGGGCGTCCCGCGCCCGGAGGACGCACTTGCGGGTGGTCTTAGCCGCGCGCACCACGAGGCAGACGAGTTCGGCGTGTTCCGCGATCAGGAGGACGTCGGCCACCGCGAGCACCGGGACGGTGTCGATGACGATGCGGTCGTAGTCGGCGCGGAGGATCTGGAGCATTTCACCGAAGACCGGGCTGGCGAGGAGTTCTGCGGGCTGCTGAGCGGGCGTGCCGGCGGTCATCACCGCAAGGTTCGGGACATCGGTGCGCTGGATCGCTTCAGGGCAACTGACGCGTCCTTCCAGAAAATCCGTGACGCCTGGGTGCTTCATGTCCGGCACGATCATCCGGCCAACCATGGAGACGCGGAGATCGCCGTCGATGAGCAGGGTGCGGAGGCCTTGCTGGGCAAAGGCGATCGCGCAGTTGATGGCGCAGAAAGTTTTGCCTTCATCAGGTTCGGCGCTCGTGAAGACGACGGTGTGCCGACCGCGCGTCCCGGTGACGACCTGGAGCGAGGCCCGCAGTGAACGAAAGGCCTCCGCGACCGGCGAGGCGGGCGTCAAGTGTACGCTCAGCGCCCGCGCTTCGCGCTTGCCACTCGGATCGCGCGGGATGGCGCCGAGCACTTGGAGGCCCGTGATCTTGGTTGCCTGCTCGACGGTGCGGATAGAGCTGTCGAGCGCGTTGAGCGCGAAGCTCAGCGCGATTCCGATCCCCAGACCGGCGGCCACCGCGATGCCGAGGATCTTGGATTTTTTCGGCTGCATCGGTGCACCGGGCAGGAGCGCGCGTTCGGAGATGTTGACGTTGTTTTGCTCCACGCCCTTGGCGATCTCGGCTTCCTTGAAACGTTTGAGCATGCCGTCGTAGAGCGCGCGGTGCGTTTCCACCTCCCGCTGGAGCATATGATAGGGGATGGCCTTGGTATTCAGATCCATGCCTTCCTTCGTCTGGAGGTCCAGGGCCTCGGCGAATTTTTGTTCCGTCGCCACCGCATTTTCGAAGCTGGCCTGGATGAGCGGCGGCATCTCGGTGAGCGTTTGCTTGAGGGAATCATTCGCCTCTTTCAGCTGCAGGCGCGCCTGAATCATGTTCGGGTGCTTCTCGGTGTAACGCAGCGCCAGGCCAGCGATCGCACTCTCGATGGCTTCGATCTTGCCTTTGATGGCGGTCACCGACGGATGTTCGGCGACCGAGATGATCTGCAGGAGTTCCTCGGGTTTGCCGACGGCTTTCCGCACCTTGTCGGTATCGGACTCCAGTCGCATCCGGCCCGCGCGGGCATCGTCGAGCGCGCCGCTCAGGCTTTTGAGCCGGGTGACAACGACGTCCTGCTTTTCATCGAGGGAGAGAAGGTTCTTGTCGGCGATGTATTTTTGGAGCGCCTCCTCGGACGCCGAGAGCAGATCCTTCAGCTTCTTGGCTTCATCGACGAGAAACTGAATGCCCAGCGCAGAGTTGGCGTTGCGGAGGGCAAAGGACTGCCTGATGTGCTCCTCCGACATGGCATCCGCGAGCCGGGCAGCGACGCGCGGGTCGCTGTGCATCACGCTCACCTCGATGAAAGGCGTGCCGCGCCGGGGCATGACCATCTGCATCCCGGCAAGCGCGTCCACAGCCGTATCGATGGCGTGGGGCTTCCCGTCCGGCAAGGGCGGGAGGAAAAGTGGATCGGTGGTCAGCTTATGGGCCTCGACCACGTGGACCAGGAAGGCGCGATTCTTGAACCGCGCGACGATGGCGTCGGCTAGCTCGCCGACGCCCAGCGAGGCTGGCTGCACTCCTTCAAAAGACAGCAGCCGCAGCGGCTGCGTGTTGATCTCCATAACCGTGGTGGCGAGGAAAGTGCGGGGCATGCGCGAGATGTAGGCGATGCCAGCAAAGATGCCGACGAGCGTGAAGAGCACGATCAGCCAGAGATGCTCGCGGAGGACATTGAGGATCTGCCCGAAATCAATGCCGCCCTCGGCAGACTCGCCGAGTTCATCGCTCACCGGAGTGGAGGCGCCGTTTTTCATCTTCAAAAGAGCCGCTCGCCGACCGTGATCGTATCCCCGGGCTCGACGAGCGGGCGCTCACTGGAGTCGTTTTCACTCATGCTCTTGGCATCGATCTTGATAATCTGCTCCTGGCCATTCTTGGTCCGTTTGATCGTGATCTTGTTACTCGCGATGCGCGAGAAGCCGCCCGCCATGCCGATCGCTTCGGTGATGTTCACGCTCGTCTCGTCGGGCAACTCATAGGTGCCTGGCTTGTTCACCTGGCCGAGGATGGTGATCCGCCGCTTGGTGTATTGGACGATGGTCAGCGAGACCTGTGGCTTGACGAGATACTCGCGCAGCGCGGCCTCGAGAGTCTTCGCGGCGTCGCGGATATTCTGCCCGGCGATGCGCACGAGGCCCACCATCGGCACGATGATCTGCCCGTCTTTGTCGATGCGCGTGGTGGTCGTGAGTTCTGCTTCACCAAAGACGACGACATTCACGACATCATGAGCAGTGAGCTTGTAGCTCAGGGTGGGCACCGCTGACGGTGTGACTTTGGTCGCCCGTGGGATCGGTCTGCCGTTCTGCGCGCAAGCCGCCGTCGGAAAAAGGAAGCCGAGCAGCGCCAGGGCGAGCAAGCAGCCGCTCAGCATCCCGACCGCAGCGCGGGCCTGCGGTAGGCGGAGAGATCGAGGCAAGATTGACGTGGAAGAAGGCAATGAGTCCATGGCGACACCGGCAAGTGTTCCTCTCAAAAAGCGATGCTCATCTGAGCGCCCATCCGGTCGCGGCGGAAATCGCGAGCGTTCTGTCCACCCGAAGAGTTTTGGCTGAATTCATAAAAGACGCCGAAGCTGCAGCGGTTGAAAGCATGCCACTGAAGTCCGAAGCGCGCAAAGATGAAGTCGTCCTCGCGGGTGGCTTCGACGCCCTCGCCGGCGGAGGTGTAACTGAGATTTTCATACCCAGCCGTGACGAAGGCGACGAAGCGAATGCCGAGCTGCTGCCGCAGACCGAACGTGAGACCAGTGGAGGTGTAGTTCTGGTCGGTAAAGACCACCGAGCTAAAGATCCGGCGATGCACGCCGAAGGTGATGTCCGTCCCCTGCCACACCGCCCATTTGGCATCGAGCCCGTAAGTCGGCGAGAGGGAACTGCCGGAACTCGCGAAACGGTTCACGCCGAGGCCGAAGTTTCCCGAGAAGGTGAGCTTGCCTGTGGCCACATACGTGGCACTCAGCGAGGCCACGGGATTCAAGGAGTCCGACTCTCCGTCGCTGAACTGATAGAAGCCGACGCCGAGACTTCCTTCGACCGTGAGCTTGCCGGTGGCGACCCAGTTCGCCCGCAGGGTGAAGGTCTGCGAGTCCTGCGAGCGCCCTTCCTCGACCTCGGTCGCGCTGGCCCCGACGCCGAGCCCGATGCTCAGCTTTGGCGAGTAGTGGTAGTTTGCATAGCCCTGCACCGAGTAATCTTGGGAACCGATCAAGTCTTCGTAGTAGGAGCGGCGGTAGTCGGCGTTGAGATCGAAAGAGAATTTGTCCGAATACTGAAAGCGGGATTCGGCACCGACGCGGTAGGCGGTCCGATTCACGCGATCGGTGGCGTCGATGCTCGTGCCGGTGTCGTTTTCCACCCCGACGTTCAAGCCTAGCGAGAGTCGGCTGCCTTTGTAGTCGAGCTCGAGCCGGCCGTTGTGATTGAAGGAGTTTTCCTCGGCGTTCTCCGTGAAAAAGACGGCGCCAAAAGTATAGTCCGCGAGCAGGTAGAGGGCGGTCTGGTCATTGCCGAGCCGCGCCGTCACGCCGGGCGAGACATTGACGACGAAGTCACTCTCCTGGCCTTTTTCAGAGAGGAAGACGTTCCCATCGTAGAGCGAGGTGAGGCTCAGGTGCGGGTTCACGGCCCAGGCGCCTTTGGCGTTAATCCTGCCGGTGAATTCCGAGATGTTTTCCGTGCCGAAAAGCGGGCCTTGCAGTTGCGCCAGATCCCAGGGAGCATCGGTGTTTCGCAATTTCAACTCCGTATTCGGCTCGGGGTTCAGTTCCGCGGTGGCCGGCGGCGGCGTCTCTGGCTCTGGCTCGACCGGCGAGACCCGACCGCCGCGGGACGTTTCCCACGGCAGCGTCAAGGGTGAGGTCGGCGAGTCCGCATTGGGAAAAAGCTCCGGCTTCGCGACCTCGGCAGGTTCGGGTTTTGGCAAGGGCACATCCGTCTCAGTGATCGGCGGCGGGATCACCTGCGGCTGCATCGCATTCTGGATCGGCACCAGTGGCACATCGCCAAGCCACGGGCCGATGCCGGGCTGGAGGAGCGTCGGGCGCTCCGCAAGATCGCGATCCCGCAAATCCATCTTCGCCGCACTAAAAGTCTGCGGAGGGACGGCGTCTTTCGGAGCTGGCGGCGGCGGCGCTTCTGGAGGAGCCTCTCCCGCCGGTGACTCCGCGGTGCCGCGCACTTGGGGAAGTTGCGTCCGGAAAGCGGGCTTCACCACGGCCTCTGGCTCTGCCTCATCCGCAGACTTCGGCGGGGCGACCTGAGCGAGATGGAACACGGCCAGGGAACGCAAGCGCTCATCCGACCGATTCAGGATATAGACTGGCTCCGTCCATCTCGGGAGGAGCCCGAAATTCTCCAGATCGATGGACTCGCCCTCCGCCTCGATGCTGAAAGGCTCAGCCTCTTCGATCAAGCGGCCCGCTCGCGCCGGTGCCGCGATGCCGACGATGCTCGCGCTGACGGCCAGCGCCACGATCGAGCGATGCACCTGCGCCCACGACATCAACACCCGGACCTTCCGCGCCATCACCGTGACTCCGGCGACACCACCGGCGGATCCACATTCGCTGGGTTCGCAGGCGCCAGGATTCCGCGCGTTTGGGATCGCCGTTCCGGCAGGACCTCGGTGCTCCGCGGTCCATCGCCACGGGCCACCCGCAACCGGCTTTCCTCTCCCGCGACCGGCTCCAGCAGTTCTTTCCCGTCCTTCGCATCGACGACCTCTTTTCCTCCTGCACCCTCACCCTTCCGCGTTTCGGCGGACTCAGCGTGATCCGCCTCCTTCGATTTGGGTTGAGACACCGTCGCCCGCGCCTTGATCGACTCCGAAGCCGAGCGTTCGGAAATCGCTCCCGGTGTGGGAGATTTCGTAGCGGCGGCCGATTCCGAGGTCCGATTACCCCCGACCAAACCGCTCGAATACATCAGGAGCAGTGACAAGTTAAAAACGATCGCGAGAATGATGGTTGCAGACTTCATGTAAAAAGGTGCCGAGCTCGCTTTTCGCGCGGGCCTACAATTAAGGAAAGCGTATCCCAGGCCACCAAACCGAGGCAACTGCAATCCCTCGACATTTTCGTCATCCAACGGCTCGTTGCCGCTCGCACCATCGTCCTACAAGGGCACTCCGCGACGCCTTCTGGCCAGTCTCACAGACTGCGAGCCGCTCGCCTCTAGGCTTGATCGAAAGCGCCCGGAGTGTTTTGATAAAAAGTTATGCGCTTCAATACTCTGAAACGGCTCCTGAGTGCCCTCCAGAATCGCCCTTCTAACCCGTTCCGGGATTGGCGTTTTTGCGCGTCGCTCTGCCTCTTTTCCCTTTTGATTCCGGCCGCTTCGGCCTGGCAATTTAACGCTCCACCCAACGCGGCCGGCGTCACTTCTGACCGGAGGAACAACATTTTTTTTGTCGGAGAAAAGATCCTCCTCAAGGTCTTCGGCACCTCGGCCATCCGCTACACCATCCGCGATTACTACGGGAACATCGTGGAAGCCGGTCCGCTCACGACGGACTTCGTGAGCCTGAAGGACGACGCCAACTACGAATTTGTGAACAGCTCGCGCTTCTTCCTGCCCGCGGTCACCGCACCGGGCTGGTACAAACTCTACTTGCATGGCGCTCAAAGCGTCGCTCCCTGGGGCGATATCGTGGGCGGGTCGATGTTCGTCATCTTCCGCAATACGCCGGGGTTCCCCTCCGTGCCGGCGCGGGGCACGACGTCCGGGACCGAGCCTTTCAATGATAACGTCCTCCGCGGCGTCACTGGCAGCGGTCCCGCCCGGCACAAGATGGCGGCGTTTCAGGACGCCAATAACGGCAATCAGAATCCGACGGCCGCGGACCATACCGCCGCCATCGCCCGCACCATCGCAGAGCGGACGCAGGACATCGCCCAGGACAAGACTTACTACACGCCCTTCGATCCCTATCGCCAGCGGGTGTTACTTGGGGCCTTTGATTCTGGAACGCCTCCCGTGGCCATGCCCGGCGTGACCCAAATCGTCCAGCATTTCCAAAACGACATCGAAGTCTGGGAAGGGAGAAACGAACCCAACTTCTTTCTCACAGGCAGCGCCTATGCCGCCGAATTCCTAGCGATGCGGAATGCCATCAAGAGCGTAAACCCTGCGTTGAAAGTGATCGGCCCCGGCGCCGTAGGCATCCGGCCTTGGTCGAATGAACTCTACTACATCCAGAATTTCCTGGCCGCCGGCGGCGGCAATGCCATCGACGGCTTTTCCTTTCATCCCTACAATAGCTTCCTCGGCGACCCCTTCCTCGCGCGCAAATGCATGGACGAACTCGTCGCCTTGCTGACCCAATACGGCCAGCAAAACAAAGAACGCTGGCAGACCGAGCAAGGCGTCGCCGCGACGTTCTTTGGCTCCTTTCAGCCACGGACCCAGGGGCGTTGGGTCATGCTCATGTTCATGTTGCTCGAGCAATATGGCATCCCCAAGGAACATAACTACCTCTGGTATGAGCGCGCGGGCGATTTTAACATCCCGGCTTGGTGGGTGAACCCGGATGGAACGATGTTTCCCGTCGCGAACCTCCTGCGGGTCTGGGCGGAAGAGTTATACGGCACGCGTTACTTGCAGTCCCTCGATTTCGGCCCGGTGGGGAACAAGCTCTACCTCGGCTCTCTTTTCACCGGCCCCGGCAAAAAGGTGGCCGCCATCATGAGTTCCGGCAGCACCGATGGTCAGGTGCGCCTCCAAACCTCGGATGCCACGGTGCATGTCACCACGCCTTTTGGCGAAGAGCGGGATCTTCCTACCGTGGGAGGTTACGTCCGCTTGCCCGTCTCCGAGTTGCCCACTTATGTGCGCTTTACTGGCAGCCTCTCCGTCGTGCCGATCGATTGGGGTCAAAACATCGCGCGCCTCCCTGGAACCACCGTGACCACCTCAGGCACCGGAGCCCATCCGGTGGAGTACAACCCGCCGATCCCGAACTCCCCCACCAAGATCATCAATGGCATCTTCGAGAACCACTACTATCTCGAAGACTACAACCTCAACAACAAAGTCTGGGTTGACGACACCGAGATCGTGCCTAACGAGCCATCCTTCCCGGCCTGGGTGCAGATCAACTTACCCGCGCTCACCGCGCTGGACCGCGTCGTCATCTACTCCGGCGTGCCTTACCAGTGGGATGGGACGCTCCTCGATTACGACCTGCAATATCACGACGGCACCCAGTGGGTCACCCTGCAGACTGTCTTCGAACCCACCAAGAGCTTCCTGGCTTATACCCAGTCCTGCTGGACCAGCCTGGATTGCTTCTTCAGCGAGCGCTGGGTCTTTCAGCATTCTTTCCCCTCCGTCACGACAAACAAGATTCGCATCTTCGTGCGCGACTGCACTTGGGGCGGCGGTGCGACCTACGCGGTCCGGGAAGCGGGTGGCTGGACGGGCGAGCGTCACGTCAACCTCCGCGAAGTGGAGATTTACAACAGCAACAGCACCGACCCGGCAAACCAAACGCCAACCGCTGGCCATGATACCGCCAGCACCGAGCGCGACGCCGTGGATATCCGCGTGCTTCTCAATGACTCGGACACGGATTCCTGGCCCCACCCGATCCGCATCGGCAGCGTCTCCACTCCGGCGCATGGCCGGGCGGCCATCGTCGGCGACAAGGTCCGCTACACGCCAAGTTGGAATTTCACTGGCACCGATGTCTTTACTTACACCGTGACGGACGGCCTCGCCTTGGCCACCGGGACCATCACCGTCTCCGCGAATGCCGGCAATCCGCCAAAAGCTTCGGGCTGGCTCAATCTAAAGGCTGAGTATTTCTCCGACCAGACCTTCACCAACCTCGTCGCCACTGATTACAGCCCGGGCATCATTAACTTCTTCAAGGAGTGGCCCCAGGCGGGACCCTACGGGACGAACGGGCAGAATTTTGGGATCCGCTGGTCTGGACAGATCAAACCCGCCTACACCGGCGGATATACCCTGACGACTTACTCCGACGATCGAGCCCGAGTCCGGATCGACGGGCAACTGGTCATCGACGACTGGGTGCCCCATTCGCCCTTCCTCGCCCGCAAGTCGGTCCTCCTCGAAGCCGGCCGCACTTACAATGTGCAGGTCGATTATACCGAGGGAGGGGGTAACTCCGTGATGCAGTTCCAGTGGTCGTACTTCCTCCAAACCTCGGACGCTTTCGTCCCGCTCGCTCCCACCGAGACCTGGCGCCGGAGCGCCTTCTCCACAGCGGACCTCGCAAACCTCAACATCAGCGGCGCAGCGGCGACGCCCGCCAAGGACGGGATCTCAAACACCCTCAAGTATGCCTTTGCCTTGCCGCCGCTCGCGCCTGCCGGAAACTCCAGCGCGTTGCCTCAGCCCACCACCTTCCTCGAGAGCGGCCGCCGCTATCTCGCCCTGACCTACCGGAAAAATGCCACCGCCACGGATCTCGCTTACCGCATCCTCGTCACTGGTGATCTCGCAAGTGGCACCTGGGACAGCGCTGCCCCGCCCGAGGAGATCGTCAGTTACGATGGAGCGAATCCCATCGTGCGCCGCCGGGTCGATGTCACCGGCTCGAAGCAAAAGTTCATCCGCCTCGAAGTCCAGTAGCCGGGCCTCGTTGCCTTCAGCCCACCGGCACCGTCTGCCGCTGGAGATCACGCGCCTTGCCCTCGGCATCATGCGCGACATTCGCGTAGGCATTGAAGTCGTTGAACCAATACTTCTTCGACCATCGGTACATCCAGTGTTGCTCCGGGATCTCCTCGCCGGGGAGCCATTGAGAAAATCGCGGCGTCATCGCCTCCAGTTCAGCCATCGCGGTCCCGCGCATGGTGGTGTCGCGGGCCCCGTGTTTTACCACGAGGTCTTTGACCAGGTCCGGTCGCTCAAGGACGACACATCCGCGAGTATGCTGCGCACTTAGTTCCCGGAAGTCCTTGAGGAAAGTGCTGTCGCGCATTGTCGCGAAGACTCCTCGTGGGTCGCGGATGTTTTCGGTGGCAAACTGGATGATCGGACACGGCTCGATGTCACCCCGTGGGTTCACGTGATGGCTCACGCCCGTGCTCATCGGGCAGAGCGCCTTGCCTTCGCCGTCGTAGTAGGCGTCGATAATCGCGATCGGCACTTTCGCGCGCATTTCCACCACGAAGCGCCGCACCCGCACGAGCTGCTCCGGCGTGAGCGCGAGCTGCGCATTCATCTTCGGACCAACGGGCCGGTAAGTGTGAAACCAGCAGTAATGCACCCCGCGCGCGATCAGCTCACGCAGCCAGGACTCCGTGCAAAGGTCGTCGATATTCGTCTGGCAGACGCTCGTGGCCACGCCGGTCAGAATGCGCTCCCGCAGACACGCATCGAGGCCCCGCATCGACCGCGTGAAGACCTCCTTTTTCCCCCGCCGCTCATCGCTCACGATCTCGCGACCTTCGATGGAAATGAGCGGCGTCGCGTTTCCAATCTGCCGCAATTTCTTCGCGATCTTATCCGTGATGAACTGCCCGTTCGTGAAGACTTGGAAGTATGCGTCCGGGTGCGCCGCAAGCAGGTCGAGCAACTCCGGATGCATAAAGGGCTCGCCGCCAAGGATGCCGAAGAAGGCATTCCCGTGCGCCTTCGCGTCGTTGATCGTGCGGTTCAGCGTTTCGAGATCGATCTGCGTGCGCTCCGCCTCCACATCGACCCAGCAGCCCTGGCAGCGCAGATTGCAGCTATTGAGGATCGAGATGTAGAGGAAGGGCGGAAAGAATTCGCCGCGCTTGATCCGCGACTTGAATTTCTCCACCGAGAGCAGCCCCTTTACGCCGAAGTTCCACATGAACTTCCCGAGCAACCGCGGATCAGTGGTGCGGAGAATGCGGAGTGCGAGAGCGGGAAACATGCGGGGACCGAGATGGTACGCCAGCACGCGCGGCGCGGCAAGCGGCGCGCCTCACTCATTGCGCGGTCTGCTGAGCCGCACCGTTCGGCTTAGCTTATTTCGGCCCGGTTGCGATGAACGTGAACGTCGCATCGACAAGGGAGCCATTGATGCCAAACGTGCTGACCTCGATCGACGTACTCGTGTAGTCGGAGATGGTGGCGATCTGCGGGACGCTCGAGTTGAATGCGGTGGCTGTCGCTGTGACATCACCCCCAAACGCGGTGGCGAAAGTGATCCGATAAACTCCGACCGGCTTGCCAACCGTCCGGGCGACCGTGAATCCGGTCCCTGAGTCCACACTGGGGGTGGGGATTGCTCCCCCGATGGCACCGCGAACGAGTCGGAGATTTTCCCCCGCGCCCACGGCCAGGAACTGTCCGGTCGAGCCAAGCCGGATATCTCCGCGCACGTCGAGCTTGGCGCCCGCCGTGGTCGTGCCGATTCCCAGATTGCCCGCAAAGTCGATTCGCAACTTCGGTGTCGTGAGGGCTCCGCCGGTGTAGAAATCTAGAAAGTCGTTACCAAAGGTGCCGCCAACGATCGCCTGGCGAGTGCTAGCCTGTCCGAAGCCGATCCCGGTGAGATTCGGCTCCAGCGTAGTGCCACTCGTAGCCGTGTTGACCAGATTCAGCGTTAGCGAGGAGTCCACCGAAGAGCCCACTCCCACGCCACCGACGGAGCTAGACCCACCGAGTACGCCGCCGCCCGTCGGATTCACGTCGATCTCGAGCACCGCAGGATAGCCGCTGCCCGCGCCTTCTTTCGAGCCGATGAGCACGCTCGCCGTGCCGTCGCTGCTGACGCCAAAGCCAAACTCCCCACTCGGGTTGGCCAGCCAATCCTTTACTTGATTGGTCACGGTCAGAACCCGGAAGTTTTTCGCCGACGCCGCCGTCACCTGAAATGTTCCAGGCAGGCCGTTCGCTGCGGCTTTTGCAAGCGGCGACGGGATGGTCGCCGTCGGGAACGTCTCGGTGAAGCCCGACACATTGGCAAACAACGTCAAAGTCCCGGCCTTCGTGATTTTCGGAAAATAGATGACCAGCCGCGCTGCCGTCACCGAACTCGCCGAGAAACCGAGACCAGACTGGTTAAGGGCAAAGTTTATGTAGGCGTTGCTTTTCGAGGAGACGGTCAGCGTCGTCGCCGCTCCGGCGGTTTTCTTGATGGTCCCCGGCACTGCTCCGACAGTCAGCGACCCGGAGGTATCGGCGGTGACTTGGATAGTCGCGGCGTTGGCAGGTTTGGCAAAGGCCAGAAGCGCAAGACTGGTGGTGAGAAAGAAACGGCTAAGTCGCATAAATGGAGGAACGGCGGGTGGATTGACTGAAGTCGCAGAGCGGAATGCCCTGCTGAACCGCAGGGACTGAGCCTGGCACTGCAATTGGCCGAAAGGCAATTCCTATTGCTGCGGAAGCGCTCGCATGCCGAGGGGGGCGGTGGACTTTGTCAGTCTCCGCGCATAGAAGGCGCCGGTCCATGAATGCAGACCCGTCCGCTCAAGACTCAAGCCGTCGTCCGCAATGAGAGTCCTCTACGTCAATCACACGCTCCAAAAGAGCGGTGCGGGCATTAGCCTTTCGACGCTGTTGCACAGTCTCCCGGCAGACGTGGAGAAGTATTTCCTGCTGCCCGCGCGCTCGGAGATCAACGACGCCCTCGGGGCCACGACGGATTGCACCTTTGACGAGCGTTATTTCTGCCAGTTCCCCGCGACGCTCTACAATGCGCCGTACCCACCGCAGCTCTACGCGTGGCATCTGGCGAAAATCGCGGTGGCCGCGGTGCGCATCCGGCAGCTCGTGCGGCGCTGGCGCATCGACCTCGTCCACGCGAACGAAACGACGCTCGTCGCCTACGCTTTTGCCGCGCGGCTCGCGGGCGTGCCGGCGGTGCTGCACGCGCGGACGGCGATAGCGCCGCGCCGGTTCGAGCGTGCGCTGCTGGCGCGGCTCGGGCGGTGCAAAAGCACGCGCATCGTCTGCATCGACGGCGAGGTGCGCGACTCGCTGCCTGCTGCCTGCCGCAGCATCGCCGAGGTCGTCCACAATCCCATCGACCTCGGCCCCGCACCGATCGCCGCCGACGTCAGCGCGCTGCGGGCGAAGTGGGGCTGTGCGCCCGACGATGTCATCGTCGGACAGGTCGCTTCTCTGCATGAGCAAAAGGGGGTGTGGCTGATCCTCGATCTCGCCGAAAAACTCTGCGCGGAATTTTCCGCGCTGTGCATCGTCCTCGTCGGCGACGATGCGCCGAGCGCTGGCGAAGGGCCGAAGCTCCACGAAGCCATTGCCCAACGTGGCCTCACGGGGCGCGTAATTTTGCCCGGCTACGACGCGCGGCTCGCGACGGTGTATGGCGCGCTCGATGTCGCGCTCTGCCTCTTCGGTGGCGCGCTCGGCGGCGTCGGCCGCGCCGCCTACGAAGCCGCGATCGCCGGAAAACCGCTCGTCGCGACGATGCCCGATCCGCAGCGCTCCGAGACGCTCCGGCATGGCGAGAGCGGCCTCCTTTTCACCCATGCCGACGTGCCTGGCATCACCGATGCCCTTCGCCGCCTCATCACCGACGCGCCCTTCCGCGCGCAACTCGGCGCGAGCGCGCAGGCCGCCATCGCCCAGCGCCACGCACCCGCCGCCGTGGCCGGCACCGTGCGCGAACTTTACGCAAAGCTGCTTGCGGGCGCCTGAGGCAGCCACTACCACCGAGCCCGCATGAAACTGCGCCGCCCCCGCAAGTCCGAACTGCTCGCCCGCTTCTCCCTCGGTTCGTGGATCACCATCCCACATCCGTCGGTCGGCGAAGTCATGGTCCGTGCGGGCTTCGACTGGCTCACCATCGATCTCGAGCACAGCGCCATCACGCTCGAGAGCGCGGCGGAACTTATCCGCACCATCGACCTCGCCGGTGCGAGCCCGTTGGTCCGCGTGGGCAGCCACGATGCGAATGTCATCAAGCGTGTGATGGACGCCGGCGCGCACGGCATCATCGCTTCCACGGTGAATACTCCTGAGCAAGCGGCCGCCATCGTCGCCGCGGTGAAGTATCCGCCCACCGGCAGCCGCGGCGTCGGCCTCTCACGGGCCCAAGGTTACGCCGATGAATTCGACGCGCACTACCGCTGGCTGAACGAAGAGAGCATCGTCTTCGTGCAGATCGAGCACCACGAGGCCGTCGCGAATCTCGAAGGGATCCTGCGCGTGCCCGGCGTCGATGGCTTCTTCATCGGCCCCTACGATCTCTCCGCCTCGCTCGGCATCCCCGGCCAGCTCGACGATCCGAAGATGATCGCCGCCCTCGCCGAAGTCCGCCGCGTGCGCGAGACCTTGCAGACTGTCGCCGGCATCCACGTCGTGCAGCCGGTCCCGGCGGAGGTGGAGAAAAAGTTCGCCGACGGCTACCGCTTCATCGCCTACGGCATCGATTACCTCTTCCTCCTGAACCACGCCCGCAGCGGCCTCGCAGAAATCCGCCGCACCCATCCCCAACCCTGATCATTTTCTCGTGAAAAAAGTCGTCGCCATCATCCCCGCCCGCATGGAGTCCACGCGCTTCCCCGGCAAGCCACTCGCGAAGATCTGCGGCCACACCATGATCGAACACGTGCTCCGCCGCGTGCAGCTCGCAAAGAGCCTCACCGAAGTGGTCGTCGCCACGTGCAATGAAGAGATCGCGCGGGAAGTCGAGCGCGTCGGGGGTCGCGCCGTGATGACGAAAAACACCCATGAGCGCTGCACCGATCGCATCGAGGAAGCCGCGGACAAAGTGGGCGGCGACATCGTCGTGAACGTCCAGGGCGACGAACCCTTCGTGACGCCTGAGCAGATCGACCTCGCCGTCGGCGCCATGCTCGCCGATCCCTCACTACCTTGCGCCAACCTCATGGCCCGCATCGAGGACCACGAATCACTCGAAGACCCGAACGAAGTGAAAGTCGTCTTCGACCTGAAAAAGTGCGCGCTCTACATGTCTCGCGAACCCATCCCGAGCTTGAAGAAAGGCGGCGCCTTTGACCACGCGTGGAAGCAAGTCTGCGTCATCCCGTTCACCATCGACTTCCTCCACACCTTCTCCCGCCTCGCGCCGACCCCGCTCGAGATCCGCGAATCCGTGGACATGATGCGGGCCATCGAGCACGGCTTCAAAGTGCAGATGGTCGAATGCCAGGCCAGCGGCCTGAGCGTCGATACCGAAGGCGACCGCCAGGACGCCGAGCGCGAGATGGAGCGCGACCCGCTCTACCGGAAGCTCTTCGGGGCGTAAGTCGCGCGGCGGAAATTTCGCCGGCAAGATTTCACATCGCCACCAAAGCCGCCGCCAAACCGCGCAGATCTGGCAACACTCGCGTGCCAGTCGGAAAGGGTCCGAGGCCATCCGCTGCGACCCCGATGAAGTGCAGCCCGCACTCCTTCGCCGCCGTGTAGTCCGTCATCGCGTCGCCGATGAAGACGACCTCCTCTTTTTCAAAGCCATGCTCGGCGAGGATGCGCCGCGCGATCTGCTGCTTCGTCGCGGGCGTTCCGTAAATGCCCGCGAAGTGCCGCGTCAACTGGCGCAACTCCACGATCCGCACGAGTTCCTCCTCCGGCGTGCCCGACGCAACGAAGCACCGGTAGAGCCCGTCGTGCTCTAGCAGAAATTCCGGCGTGCCGGGAATCCACGCCGCCTTCACCACTTCGTCGAAGACCAGCGTGCTGAACTTTTCCCCGAGTTTCTCCGACTCCCCTGCGGAGAGCGGGAGGTGCAGGATGTTTTCGTAGATGTGCTGGAACTTCCGAAACCGCGAGATCCCGCCATGCGCCAAGTGATGCTCGACCGCCTGCCGCTCGACCTCCGGCCCATGCTGCGCAAAGAGCCGCGCAAACGCCCGCGTCTTGATGTCCACCGAGTCGAGGATCACCCCATCGAAGTCAAAAATGATCGCGCGCATTTCAGGCCCGTTGATCACGATAGCGAAGTCCCCTTCCACACCACGCAGAGGCAAAGGAAAGAAAGTGGATTTGAGGCGGGAGCATGGAAATCAAGAATCCAAAGAACCCCAAACCGTGCCGAAGCCGCCGGTCTCGCACCAGTCAAAATAGAATGTTCGATCCATGGTAAACTCTCCCAACCGCCGCTCCCAACTTCCGCCCGCAGGGAAGAATAGGGAGCCGGCTATCGGGTTCGAACCGATGACCTGCTGATTACAAATCAGCTGCTCTACCAACTGAGCTAAGCCGGCGCTTTACTGCCGCGTTCTATACGCGAAGGCGAGCGGGTGTCCAGCGGTCAGCGAGTCGGACTTGGCGGTTCACAGCAGGGTGACGCGCACGCGGTAGTAGCGTCTGCTGGCACCGGGCGGAAGGCCACCGGTGGCAGAACCGTCGTCGATCCAGACAAAATTCTGGCCGTCACCAGGCACGCTGGAGGAGCCGGGGCTCCAGGTCTGGAGATCGTTGCTGAACCACACGCGATAGGTCCGACCCGGCAGAGTGGGACTGGTCACGGTAATGTTGGGATTCGTCCTTACGACCGTCCACGGGTAGCGGTCCGGGGTGCTGGCGAGGAGGCCGAGCACCGATTCTTCGAGATTCGTGAAGCCGTCGCCGTCGGCGTCGAGGCTAGCGTCAGCGGCGTTGTGGCGGTCAAGGCCGTGGGTGATTTCGTAGGCGTCAGGGATGCCGTCGCCGTCGGAGTCAGCGGCGCCTTGTTTTAGGATGGTGAAGGTGTCGGTGATCTCGTTGTCGGACTCGATATAGGTGGCGTCCATGCGGTTCCCGTTGATGTCGAGATTGAAGCTGCCGAGGGTCCGTAGCGAAACGTACACGGCCGGGTGATTGAGCGCGCCCGAGGTGCTGGCCTCACCGGCGCTGCCCGTGAGCGTATAGACGGCCCCGAAATGATCCCGAGGACCGGTGAGCGGTTTGAGGTAGGCACCATCGCCCTCGGGGCGACCGCTGCCAGGTTGCTTTTGGTGCGCAGCGGTAAAGGTGCTTGAGCTACCGTAGTGGCCGTCGAGGAGGAAGGAGCGCTCGTAGGCATGGCTGTGTCCAGTCAGGACGAGATCCACGCCACCCGCTTCCAGGATGGGACTGAAATTTGCCCGCATCTGAATAAGTTCCGTCTCGGTATCGGAGTTGTGCGAGCCCTTTGAGTAAGGTGGATGATGGAAGAATACGACGATCCACGTCTTGGTCGTGCTTCCGAGATCGCTTTGGAGCCAGGTGGTCATCAGCCCGGCGGTGCGGTTGGTCGTCTGGGAATCGAGATTGATAAAGTGGATGTTACCGTAGTCGAAGGAGAAGTAGTGTTCGGTCCCGGAGATGACTCCGCCACACTCGCCATTTTTCGGAAAGGTGAACATGTCGAAGTAGGGAAAGTTCGCGAGCGGATCGGTGACTCCGTTGCTCGCATCGTGATTCCCGAGGCAGGACCAGAGCGGCATCTTGCGCAGGAAGGTGGGATACATGTTAAAGACCGCAGCGTCATATTCCGCCTGGGTGCCGCTGTTGTATGCGTTGTCACCCAGCATGAGACAGAGGTCGGGCGTGCGCGCGCCGGTCCAGTTGTAATAGGCGTCGCGCACCGAGGCCTGGTTCGCATTCGCGCGACCACAATCTCCCAGTACCCAGATGCGCGTGTCGGTCGGGGTGCCGGGAAAGGGTGAAGTGCGGAAGGTGTGCTGCGCGTCGCCACCGGCGAGGGTGCCCGTCGAGCTCCCGACGCTGTAGTAATAGCGGGTGTAGGGCGAGAGGCCAGTAAGTGGTACGATGTGCTCGGTGGTCGCGGCACCTTCATCGGTGAAGAGATTGAGCATTTCCAGGGAGGGGCCGTAACGTACGCGACCGATCACGGGCAGGCTGCTGCGCCAGCGGACGACGAGGCTGTGTTCGTTTGCTTGATTTAGGTACGGCCCGCGGGTGAGCGCACCGGAGGAACTGACGACCACATTCACCGCCGATGAGAGCGTTGCGTTGCCCCCGCTGTCTCGCGCGACCGCGGTCACGCTGTAGGTGCCCAGAGGCACGCCCGTCCAGGTAAAGGTGTAAGGCGAGACGGTATCCTCACCAAGTTTGGTGCCGCCTTGGAAAAACTCGACGCGCGCGACGGTGCCGTCGGAGTCGGCGGCGGTCGCCGCGAGGGGAACCGTCGCGCCTGGGGCAAAGGTGACGTTATTCGCCGGCGCCGTGAGCGCAACGGTCGGCGGGGCGTCAGCGCGGGTGGTGAAACGCCGGGTCGGCGTGGTCACGGTGTGAAGGCCGTCGGAGGCAGTTGCATACCACTCGTATTCTTTACCGCGCTCGAGACCAGGCAAGACGTAGCTCGCGCCGGCCCCACCGCTGGACACATTCACGGTCGCCAGCTCGACCCATGGCCCCATCGCAGACTGCATATCGTAAGGGAGCGTGAATTCACTGTCGGCGTCGGTCTCGGATTGCAGCAACGTGGTGGAGTAAGTGCGCGCGCGGATGATGTTATTCGCCGGAGAGAATTCGTAGTAACGCAACCAGCCGTCGCCGCCATTAGTTCGCCCCTGGTAGTCCTGGAGCAGCGAATGGATCGGCCGTCCCTCGAAGGAGTCCGTGCGTTGACCTTCACCATGCACATGGCCGCACAGCATGGCGAAGAAGTTCCGGTTGTCTTTGAGTCCCTCATAAATCATCTGCGCGGCGCCGCCCCACGGCGCGGGATTGCCCGTGCCGAGGATCCAGTGGGTGGTGAGGATTCCACGGCGGTTGGGGTTTGCCTTCAGGAGCGCGTCGGCCCAGGCGATGATGGCCGCGTCGGCGGTCAAGCGGTAAGCCAGATGGATGATGATGAAGTCGAGACCGCTGGCGCTGAAGAATTCGTAGTTGTTGTTGTTATCGGCGGTGCCGTAGCGCCCTCCGTAGTAGGTGCGACCGGCAAAGCGCGTGACGCCGAAGTATTGGTTGTAGAAGACGGTCGTGCCGTTCTGATCGCCGACAGGGCTGAGGTCGTGATTGCCCGGCGCGCCGCCCCACGGGATGCCGTAGGCGGTCAGGGTGGATAAGGGATTCTCGAGCCGCGCCATGGCGCCGTCGGCGACCAGCCATTCGCTCGGGTTGCCGCCATTGTCGCCCGACTGCACGATATCACCCATGTGGGAGACAAAGGCGATGTTACGAGCCACCCGCTGATCCACGACCCACTGGGTCTGCGAGTGATAGATCGCGGCGCGGGTGCCGCCGAGATTCTCAGAGTAAAACTGGGTGTCGGGCAGAGTCACGAGGGTGAAATCCGGCCCGGGTGCAGGGGTGGCGCGGCGACCGTAGAATTTCACGGTCAGCGGATCATTCTCCGGATCAGATAGGCCGACCTGGAGGGTCACGGGGAAGTTAAGGTTTGGAGCATTCGCCGCTGGCGCGACCGCAGTGATGGCGGGCGTGACGTTTGGATTCACCGTGACGGTGAAGGGAACGGGCGGCGACGTGGCCGTGGCGCCGCCGTCGTCGGTGACCCGCGCGGTGAGCGAGTAACTCCCGGCGGGCACCGCGCTCCATGGAAATTGATAGGGCGCGGTCGTGTCCTCGCCGATCTTCGTTGCGCCAGCAAAGAACTCGACGTTTGCGATCTCCCCATCACCGCCGCTCGCCGTCGCGGCCAGGCCGATGGTCGCGGGCTCCTGCGCACTGCCTCCGCTCAGGGGCGCAGTGAGGGTCACGCTCGGCGCCGCATTTGCGGCAAAGGGCGGACCGGCAACCCACCCAGGACTGCCGATGAGCGCGCCATTTGGCGCCGAGGGCACGGAGGTGGCGGCGATGATGCTGGCCCCTTCGTTAAAGCCGTAGCGGGTGAGCAAATCAGGCAATGGTGCGGCAATTTCGCGCACTCGCGCGCCGGCGATCTGGGCCGGCGTGCGCGCGATACTCCACACCCGCACCTCGTCGATCGCGCCCTGAAAAAAGCCCGAGGCCGTGCCGGTGGAATTCAGCGCCGTGCCGACCCCGAAGTGCTGGATGCTATCGTAGCGCGGGATGGCGCCCGCGGGTGGGTTGGCCTGCGTGTTCGTGTCCTTCACCCCGTTGACGTAGAGCTTCCACTTTTCGCCATCCGTCGCGCTGCCATCGTAGGTCGCGGCGACATGGGTCCATTGGTTGAAAGGCAGCACGGTCGTCCCGAGGGCGGGATAGTTCTGCCCCGCGGCGATGCCCACTGCCGGATAGGCCTCAAAGTCCGCGGCAAGGGTGCCGGTCCCGGCGCTGATCCCGAGAAAGTAGGCGCAGTCGAGATTGCTCCCATCGGCTTCGCCGCGGCCCTTAGTCACGAGCGGGATCGCGTTCACCCCGCCGCTGCCGGTCGAAGCAGCCACGCCAGTGCCCGTCCGCAGGAACCAGCACTCGAGCGACAAGGTGCTGGCCCCGAGCGTTTCCGCAGCGGCCGTCATCGTCACGTAGTTACTCGTGCCATTGAAGAAGAGCGCCGTGGCGTCGGCCGCCCAAAAGACAAAGTCGTCGATGGCCAGGCCGTGTTCGTCGCCGGCCTGGTCATTGTCGCTGATGCGCAGCCACAGTTCCTGACCCGGCAGCCACGCGAGCCCGCCGATGGAACCGGCGACCCCGCGACGATTCGCGGCCGCGTTGCCATCGAGCGCCGTCGGCGTCGTGCCCGCAACGATCGGCGCGGTGAAAGTAGTGGCGGCGCTGGTCCAGGTGCCGGAGGTGAGCGAGGTGGCGCTGAGTTGGTAAGTGGAGGTCAGGGTAAAGGTGTTATTGGCCGTGCTGCTCTTGAACCATTGCTCGCCGGTGTAGGCGAAGGCGACGCGGGTGATCGGCACTCCGGTGTTATTCACGAGCCGCACGCCGACGTGGAGGGGGGTGTTACTGGCGATCGCCGCCGTCGAGCGCAGGCCGATCGCGCGTTCCGCGCTGGCGGCGGTGCCGAAGCTAAAGAGGCCCACATTCTGGGCGGCGGTGCTCGTCGAATCGAAGGCGGCGGCGGTTCCGCCCAGCGTGCCATCAGTCACACTATAGGCAGCCTTTGAAGAGTACCAGCCGGGGATGGTGGTGTTATTCGTCCACGGGACATTGAGGGTGTTGTTGGTCGTGCCTTGGAGGGTGTCGAAGTTCTGGGTATAAGTACCGCCCGTGAAACTTACCTGGGCTTGTGCAGTAGTCGCGAAGAGCAGAACGAGCGTGACGCGGAGGAGTAAGTTCCAGACCGTGGAGGGTGCTCGTCCGGTGCCGGGCGCTGAGTAAAGGAATGGGATCATGGGGACGGGGCGGCAAGTGCTTGATTGGCTTGCTCGGCGAGGCGGAGCAAGGCGTGGGAGGCGCGGTCGAGGGGCGGGAGCGTGGCGAGGTGTGCGCGCAGGGACTCCCAGGCGGCGCGGGCTTCGGCGGGGCGGCCGGCCCGGGCGAGGACGCTGGCGCGGGCGGCCATGAGCGGGGGTCGCAGCGCTCCGGGCGCGGCGGCGAGACGGGTTTCCGCGCGGGCCACGGCAGCGTCCGGACGACCGAGCGTGAGTTCGAGGTCGATGGCGCGTTCGCAGAGCGCGGGGATCTGGCCGAGTCTCGCGAGGCCTGCGTCCAGGACGCCCACGGCTTCGGCGCTGCGACCGTCCGCGACGAGAAAATTGGCGGTGGCAAAGTAGTCTTCCGGTTCGGGCTTTCCGGTCGCAGCAAGTGCCGCCGCACTGTCCGCCGCAGCTTGCTGCGGATCACCGAGTTCACTCACGACCCTGGCCCGAGCGGCGAGGGCGATGGCGTGCACGGGATGCGCGGCGAGGAAGGCGGTCAGCCTGGCCCGCGCCGCCTCGAGCTTTCCGCCCGCCGCGAGCGCCTGGCCGCGGAGTAGGTCGGTCGCCACTTTTCCAGGTGCCACTTCGTCGATGCGCGTGAGCTGGGCGAGCGTCATCTCCCAGTCGCCGTGCTCGAATGTCAGAGCGGCCAACTGGAAGAGTAACGTGGGATCATCCGGGCGCTCCCGGAGCGAGGTCGTGAGCGCATCCACGCGCTCGTGGAAGCTGCCGTGACCGTGAACTTGTGCCGTCTCCAAAAGCGCACTGCCGAGAAAGAGTGCGTGCAGGACGCAGCGAGCGATGGAGCAGTGAGCGAACGGACGCATGGGGGGAGGCCGCCAAAGCAGCAGTTCGGAAAGTAGCGCGTTGCGAAGGCTTTGGCCACGACTCAAAAATGCGCGCGGGGCACCCTCTGGGATCGGCAAATTTCCGTCTTCTGTTTCTGAAAGCAGCGGATTGAATCTTCGCCTTACCTTATGAGATCCATCTTTCCCCTCCCCTCCGCCATCCTCGTCCCCGCGATTTTCACCGCGATCCAGGCCAGCGCGGCAGTGAAGCTCCCGGCGATCATTTCCGATCACATGGTCCTCCAGCAGGATGCCCCTCTGCCGATCTGGGGCTGGGCGGATGCGGGGGAAGAAGTGATCGTCGCCGTGGCCGGCACGACCGCGACGACGAGGGCGGATGCGGCCGGAAAGTGGTCCGTGAAACTCGGCCAGCTCATGACCGGCGGGCCGCACACGCTCACGGTGAAAGGCACGAATGAACTGACCGTGAACGATGTGCTCGTCGGCGAAGTCTGGCTGGGTTCCGGACAATCGAACATGGCGATGGCGGTGAAGGGCGCGCAGGACTTCGAGCAGGAGCAGGCGAAGGCAAATTTTCCGCAAGTGCGGATGTTCACCGAGAAATCGGGCGGAGCATCGGCGCCACAGGACGGCGGCGCGGGTGCCTGGGTGGTGTGCAGTCCGGAAACCGTGGGCGCGTTTTCGGCCACCCTGTTTTTTACCGGACGCGAGATTCATAAGTCGCTCGGGGTGCCGGTGGGGCTGATCAATTCCTCTGTCGGCGGTACGCCCATCGAGTCGTGGATCGCCCCCGAGGCGCAGCGGTCGGCGGCAGAGTTGCAGGGATTATTTGCCGCAAGCGAGAAGGCTGAGGCCGCCGTGGACATCGAGAAAGCCAAGGCCAAGTACGAGCAGGATCTCGCGGCCTGGACCGCAGCCGCGAAGCTGGCGCGCGCCGAGAAAAAGCGCGTGCCGCGCAAGCCGCAGGACCCGGTGGCGCTGAGGGCAAAAAAGGGCAACATCGGGGGTCTCTTCAATGGCAAAATTGCGCCGCTCATCCCCTACGCCATCCGCGGCGCACTCTGGTATCAGGGCGAGGCGAATAGCACCGATCCGAAGGCTGGGTTCTATGGCAGGCAGCTCGCCCTGCTGGTCCAGGATTGGCGGGCGCGCTGGGGCTACGAGTTCCCGATGGCCTGGGTGCAACTGCCGAACTTTGGCGGCCCCGGCCGCAACTGGCCGGCCGTGCGCGAAGGGATGCTGCAGACGCTGAAGCTGCCGAAGACTGGCATGGCGGTGACGATTGATATCGGTGATGAGAAAAACATTCACCCGATCAACAAACAGGAAGTCGGGCGCCGCCTCTCGCTCTGGGCGCTGGGCGAGGTCTATGGGAAAAAGGTCGCGTCCACGAGCGGGCCGCTGCCGGCGGGGCATGAGGTGCGCGGCGCGGCAGTGGCGCTCAGCTTTACCCACAGCGATGGCGGGCTCGTGGCGAAAGACGGTGAGCTGCAAGGCTTCGTCGTCGCAGGGAAAGACCGGCAGTGGAAGCCGGCGCAAGCGCGCATCGAGGGCAGGCAGGTGATCGTCTCCAGTCCGGAAGTGCACCAGCCAGTCGCGGTTCGTTACGCGTGGGAGAATTGGCCGACGTGCAACTTATATAACGGAGCCGGACTTCCGGCTTCGCCCTTTCGCACGGATGACTGGAAGTAAGTTACCGCAAAAACGAATGCAGCCCTCGTTTGGCGTTTAGGGTTTGGCGTTTGAAGTTTGAAGTTATGCCCCGCGCAGCGGATTAAACTCTTCGACCAAGCAGCGCGGTTGTGCGGTGAAGACAACGCCAAACGCTAAACACTGAACGAACCTCTCTTGCCTCATGAAACTTCACCCCGTCCTTCTCCACACCATTAGCCTCCTCAGCGTTACCGTTTTCTCCATCGCAGCCGAGTCCCGGCCCAATGTCCTCGTCATCGTGGCCGATGACCTTGGTTACGCCGATGTCGGCTTTCAGGGCGGCAAAGACATCCCCACGCCGAACCTCGACAAACTCGCGAGCCGCAGTGTGCGCTGCACCAGCGGCTATGTGACGCATCCCTTTTGCAGCCCGACTCGCGCGGGGCTCCTCTCCGGGCGCTATCAGCAGCGCTTCGGGCATGAAAATAACCCGGCGTGGCTGCCCGCGGATACCGTCGCCGGACTTCCGCTCTCGCAGACGACCATCCCGCAGGTGCTGAAGACCGCTGGCTACACGACGGGCTGCATTGGCAAATGGCATCTCGGCGCGCACCCGCAGTTCCATCCGAACAAGCGCGGTTTCGATGAGTACTTTGGCATGCTCGGCGGCGGACACATTTACCTGCCAGGAGCGAAAGGCGGCGATGAATACAACATCCCGATGGATCGCAACGGCGCGAAGGAGCCGCTTGAAGGCTACCTGACAGAAGTCCTCGGACGCGAAGCCGGCGCCTATGTCCAGCGGCACAAAAAGGATCCATGGTTTCTCTACCTCGCCTTCAATGCGCCACACACTCCACTCCAGTCCCCGCCCGCGCTGCTCGAGCGCGTGAAACACATCGCGGATGAAACGCGCCGCGGTTACGCCGCGCTCGTGGTGGGGCTCGACGACGCGATCGGCTCGACCTTCCAGGCTCTCCGCGAGAGCGGACAGGAGGAGAATACCCTCGTTTTTTTCTTCAGCGACAATGGCGGGCCGATCAGCGTGACCCACTGCCAAAACACCCCTTTGCGGGGGGCCAAGGGCACGGTCTTCGAAGGTGGTATGCGGGTGCCTTTCCTCGTCTCGTGGCCGGCAAAACTGGCGGGCGGGAAAGACTATGCGCAGCCCGTGAGTTCGCTCGACGTCTTCCCCACCGCGGCAGCGCTGGCGGGCGCGAAAATCCCGGAGTCCGTGCGGCTCGACGGGGTCAATCTTCTCCCGCACCTCACTGGGGAAAAATCCGCCGCCCCGCATGAGCGTCTCTTCTGGCGCACCGGCGGCGGGGCTTCCTGGGCGATGCGCGAAGGCCGCTACAAGCTCGTGCGTTTCGCGAAGCAGCCGGACCAGCTCTTCGACCTCGAAGCGGATCTCGCGGAGAGCAAAGATCTCGCGGCGGAAAAACCGGAGATCGTCGCGCGCCTGAAAGTCCCGCTCGAAGCCTGGAACGCCGAGCTCATCGCCCCGATTTTCGAAAGCCCGCGCGCGAACAAGCCGGCACGGAAGCGCGAGCCCGCAAAGCTGTAGCGCGTTGCACCACTCGCCCTGGCGCGGCCAGCGTTAGACAGCGGGAAACTCCGCGCGATTGCGCCAGAGATAAAGCAGGCGCCGGGAGGAATTCGGATGCGTGGATCCGCGATCGTTGATCTCTTCCTCAAGCGCAAAGAGGATGCGATCCGGCTGGCTCTCCACGAGCCCCGTGAGGGCCTCCATCTCGCGCAGCCCCAGACCGCCGGGCCGGCTCAGGAGATCGCGGATGGGGATGGGGATCTTCGCCACTCCACGCAAGGCACGCATCCGGCCGATCGTCTCTTCCAGGGCATCGTCATCCGCGTCGCCGCTTTTGAAGATGAAATTGTAGAAGCCGCGGAGCGACGAAGTTTCATGCTCCGCGAGCCGGCGCTGGATGCCCTGCTCCAACTGCGCGCGGGCCTGCTCCGCATCGACGCTGCCAAAGGGCAGCGCGTCTTCGTAAGTCTGGAGCAGATCCTTGATCGGTACATGCGCGTGCTCGCGTTTGGCCTCCATGACGCGCAGGAGCAGGGCGGCGCGGGCTTCCTGCTCGAGTCCGATTTTCAGGTCGCAGGTCAGGGCCGGGAGCAGACCCGCGGCGCGGGCGCCGTGATCGTCGCAGAGGAATTCCACGAGCCGGATCTGGGTCGTCCAGGTGGAGTAACCGACCCAGCGCGCAAAGCCGAGGGCGAGGAGCGGCGCGCCGAGGAGCAGATCCGTGCCGCGCAGGAAATGCGAGAGGACGAGCGTGAGCACGCCGGCCAGGAGCGCATGGATGAGGAGACAGCGGCTGGCGATTGGCGAGTAGGGAAAGACGTGGCCGAGTTCATGACCGATGACGGCCTCGAGTTCCTTTTCATCGAGCAGATGCACGATGGAGCGGTTGAGTTGCACGCTGTTGAAGATCCGCCAGCCGGGGAGCAACTCCAGCCGGAGGGCGTAGGCGTTCACATCTTTCTCGCGGGCGAGGTAGACCCGCACGCGGTGGCCCGCGAGGCCGAGTCGCTCCTGCACGCGTGCTGTCGCCGCGAGCAACGAGTCGCGCGTATGGCGGCCAAACCGCGCGTCGGCCCGCACGGCTTCGAGCGGTTTCCGATTCGTAAAAAACTGCGCGACGACGAAGTCAAACATCCCGAGGAAGGCCGCGAGAAAGAGCGCCGCGGACTGCCATCCCGGCAGATGCTCCAGCTGCGCCGACCACCAGGCGAGGCCGCCCAGAATGCCCGCCACTTGGCAGACGATCACGGATAGGGAGCGCCGCTCGTGCGCCCGGAAGCTCGCGAGCAGGGTCTCGCGGGTCGGCGTCGCGAGCCGCCGCGGCTCCGAGAGCGGGTGCGCGGCTTCGGAGGACATCATCGCGCTTTAGGTGATGGTCTGAAAGAGCCCGCGGATCATGCCTACCGAAGGCCGCGCCCGCGTTTGATAGATGAGCTTACCCGGGCCCGTGAAGCGCACGACGAAACCTTCCCCCGAGAAGAAGGAATCCTTGAGCGACTTCGTCAGCACGACGGATTCGTAAGCCAAGGTCTGGGAGAAGGCGACGATGTTGCGATTATCGAGCACGAAGCGCTCGCCTTCGGCCAAGGTCTCCTCGATGACGCCGCCGTAGCTCGAGAGGAAGAGCGTCCCGACGCCATCGGTCTTCAGGAAAAAGAGGCCGCGCGTGGCGAGGAGGCCCTTCAGGCCGGCGTAGTGCAGCTTAAACCCGAGATCCGGCGTGCAAGCGAGGAAGGCCCCGGGTGCCAGCAGGAGGCCACCTTCCGCCGCCACCTCCACGATCCGGATCTCCCCCATCTGCGCGGGCGCGAGCATGAGGTGCTGGGCGTCGCGTTTTGCCTGATAGACGACACTGAAAAGACTCTCCCCGCCAAAGACGCTGCGCATCCCGCCAAAGACCCCGCGCTTTTCTCCCCGCTGCAAGCCGAGCTTCACCTCGATGTGAAAGCCGGGGGTCATCGCTTGCATGGCCCCGGGTTGCGCGAGGATGGATTCGCCCTCGCTCATATCGAGGCGCAGGGTGGAGAAGGCAGGTGCGTGGAGGACTTGGTGCCGCATGGATCAAGCCCGAGGGCACACGAAGTATGCTGCGGCGCGAAGGAAAAACTGCGGACGCTCCCGGAGCGCCAGAAAGCAGCGTCTCAGATTTCCGAGTCCGCCTGACCGCTCATCTTCTTCCGCATGACGTAGCCGATGAAGGCGATGAGGAGCATGATGCCGAGGAAGATGAAGAGGGCGACCATTCGGCTCACCCCCAAGGCATCCTGAATGAAGGTGATGCAGATGTCATAGATGACGATCTGAATGAACCAGCGAACGATGCCGCCGAAGCCGCCGCGCGCGGCCAGGATGGGGGGATAAGTGAGACGGTCCATAGATCCTCCGAAGGCTCTGCTTTCGTTGGCGGCCGACAAGCAAAAAGTGCTGATTTCGCGGATAGCTTCACGGCACAGACTTCGCTAACCATGCCTCTTCGAGTCCGTGATTTGGGAGATGTCGGCGCACCGCGTGTTCCAGGGATCGGCCGTTCCACGTCCATGCACTTGAGATGAAAACCGAGATCACGCGCTTCTGCGAAGGATGCCTCGCGGCCATCGCACCTCTCGGTTCTGCTTTGGCGGACACGGCGGAGCAGCTCGGGACGCGCCCAGATCTCGGCGGCGCGCGCGGGACCGTTGCCGAGTTGCAGACGCGGTTGCGCTCGCTCTCCGAGAAACTCGCGAATCAAAACACGCACCTCCTCATTTTCGGCCCGCTGAAGAGCGGCAAATCGACGCTCATGAACGCCATCAGCGGCGCCTATGTGAGCGAGGTGACGTCCCTGCCGGGCTACCCCGCGCTGGTCTTTGTGCAGCATGCGCCGGAGCCGTCTTTCTCCGCGACGCGCTTCAATGGGCGCGAATCCACCTTCCCTGATGCGCGCGTGCTCAAAGGGGTGATCGAAGACGGCCACCTCGCCCTGGCCGAACAGCTCCGGGCGGCCGAGGCGCGCGGGGCGGACTTTGATCCGCGACGGGACTTTGCGGAGGCCATCCGGCGCATCGATGTGAAGCTGCCGATCGAGAGCCTCGCGGAATCCAGCACCGTGCTCGTGGATACTCCCGGACTCTATAGCCGGATGAATTTTGGCTACGATGTGCTGACCCGGGAGTTTCGCGACACCGCGGCGTGCGCGGTCTTCGTGGTCAAGACGGACAATCTTTTCCTGGAGCAGGTCTTCGCCGAGTTCAATCAACTGCTCGACCTTTTCAGCCGCATCTTCCTGGTGGTGAATGTGGACTCGGGAAAGCGCGATCTGCAGCCGGATGGGTCGCTGCTGCCGAGCGCCGAAAGCGAGAGCCCGGAGCGGGTCATCGAGGCTTTCAAGACCCTCTCGATGGCCGGGCCAGTGCGGCGGGCGCAGGAGGAAGGGCGGGTGCGCATCCACGCTATCGATCTCCTGCACGCCGCGGCCGCGCGGCTCACGAGCGCCGCCGCGACGGCGGCGGCTCCGGAGGTGGGGAACAGCGCGGCCTTCGAGGCCTTTCTGCGCGATCTCACGGACTATCTAAATGGCAGCACCTACACGCGCGAATTCATCCGCGACAGCCTGCGGCAATGCGAGACGCTGGGTGCGGACGTGAACGCGCTCGTCGCCGGGCCGGAGGTGAGTGCGCTGCATAAAAAGCAGGACGCCATCGCCGCCGAGATCGCCCGGCTGGATGAGCGCATCGCCGCCTACGATCGCCTGCTGAAGCTGGACTGGCGCGCCACTTTCACCGACGCCCGCGTCGATAATGCGCGCCGCAGCGCCACTGCCGCGCAAGCTGCCTCCGGCGAGCTTGGCCGGAAGATGCTGGAAGCACTCGATCGCTGGTACGCCTCCAGCGACAGCCTCAAATCACTCGAGAAACAGTATTGGAATCCCTTGCTCAGCAAAGCCTGTGGGGTCGCCAGCGAAGACACCGTGAAGCACCTCCGCCGCGCCCTCGCCGGCCCCCTGGGCGGCGCAGCCCCGGGTCCCGAGACTTTGCAGGACCTGCGCACCCTCGGCGTCGAACTCGGCGCGAGCGCCGCGGCCGCGCTGACCAGTTTGAAGGCCAAGGATGCCGAGCCCTTCCGCATCTCCGTGAAGTCCGACTCCGTGCCCGTGCGGCGGCTCGCCGCGGATTGGCTGAGCTTCCGCGGTGCCGCGGCCGTGGCGGACCACCTCTTCGGCGAAGACCGCACCCGGGAGATCGCGGCCTGGGTGAAAGAGCAGCGCCTGCCGGCTTCGAGTCGCGCCGCATTCCTCGGCCTCATCGAATCGACGGTCAGCGACAAATTCCCGGAAGCCCCAGCGAGATCCGCTTCGTTCCTGCTGGAACACTACATCGAAAAATTCTCCGAGAACGTGACCGCAGGCCTCGAGAAGGGGCTCGCCAAGGACGTCCGGCTGCGTGCTGAACGACAGGGGCCGAACGAGCAGAACGCGCAGGTCGTGGCGAGCCTGCGGCAACTGCTCGCGCAGGCCGCCAGGGTCCGGGCCGAAATCGCCCAGATCGCCAAACAGGAAGCCGCGCGCCCGTCCCCTCCAACGCCACCCAAGTCCGGGGCGAAACGTGAGGATTCCTTGCGTGCCGACAGTTTTTTCTCCAACGATGTATCCGCACCGCCTCCCCGCACGTAGTGCCCCCCAACCAGTAAGTTTCATCCATATACTTTTGCACCATGATTAACGAAACCCTTCAGGAACAAGCCGCCATCTACGTCTCGGGCGCAATGACGGCACCGGAACGCGAACAATTCGAACTCGTCCTGGAGTTTCATGAGGAACTGCGGAGTTTCGCAGGCCAACTCTCCGAGGTCGGGGCGGCGGTGTCGGCCTCCCGCACCCGGGCCGGAGCTGCCGGACCGTCGGCTGCGCTCAAGACCCGCGTGCTCGCGGCGATCGCTGATCGCCCGCAGCAGACAACTCCCGAAGGCATGGTGATGACGGGCCCGGACGGTCTGGTCCAGTGGGTGAACTCTGCTTTCAGCAAGATGTGCGGCTACAGCCTCGAGGAGTTGCGCGGGAAAAAGCCCGGCAGCATTCTTCAGGGTGAAAAGACGGACCTCGGCACTGCGGATCGGATGCGGAGCGCAGTGCATGAGTGCCGCCCCTGCCACGAGACGATCCTGAACTACCACAAGAACGGCACCCCCTACTGGGTCGAGATCGCCATCACGCCGATCTTCGACGACGCCGGACAGCCACTCTGGATCGTGGCCCGCGAACGCGAGATCAAGGACCGCATCGCGGCGTAATCTCAGCCTCCGCAGCTACTCAAAGTAAGTGTCTTCGTGGGAGTAGGGCGGGGCGCAGCAGCAGAGGAAACGCAACGCCTCACGGGCGGCGATGGTGTGCCGGGCTCCGGCGGGAATGAGCACGCAGTCACCGGGCCCGACGGCGCGGGACTCGCCGTCGATCTCCACGTCGCCAGCGCCTTCGAGGATGAAATAAAACTCCTCGGCCAGCTTGTGAAAGTGCCGCTGGGTGGCTGAACCCGCCGGCACTCGAGCTTCCGCCAGGCTTTGCAACTGCACGGGGGCATTCGTGCGATCGAGAATGCTCCGGATGGTCGAGCCATCCTTCGAGGTGAACGGCTTTTGGTTGGCGAGGTTTTGCACGGTCATGGCGGGATGATGGAATAGGCGTTGCCAAACGCCCCGGCCAGTCTTGTTCACCGATCACTCTCGCCACCTCTTGCATCTCCTCGCCCGGATCGCCCATCCTCCGCCCATGCACTTCTTCCACGGCTGCACTGCTCTCATCACTGGCGCCTCGTCGGGCTTCGGCGCGGAATTCGCGCGGCAGCTTGCGCCCCACGCGCGCTCGCTCATCCTCGTCGCGCGGCGGCTGGATCGGCTCGAGGAGATCAAGCGCCAACTGGATCGCCCCGGGCTCACCATTCACTGCCACTCCGCGGACCTCGCCGACGAAGTGCAGGTCGAGGCCTTCCTCGCCTCGCTCATGGCCAGCGGCGAACGCGTCACCCTGCTCATCAACAACGCCGGACTCGGCGACCATGGCTACTTTGAAAATAGCGAGTGGTCGCGGGTCAAGCGGATGCTCGACGTGAACATCCACGCGCTCACGCGGCTCACCCATGCGCTGCTCCCCGAGCTCGTCCGCACCGGGCGGGGGGCCATCTTGAATTTGAGCTCCATCGCGAGTCTCGTCCCGGTGCCAAAGCTCAGCGTCTATTCCGCCGCGAAGGCTTATGTGACGAGCTTCTCCGAAGGCTTGCGCGCGGAATTGCGCGGCACGGGCGTCTCCGTTACGGCGCTTTGTCCGGGGCCGGTGGATACGGAGTTTTTCGACATCGCCGAACGCGGCTCGCCGGAGGACTCCGCACCCGCGCCCGCCATCCTGAAGATCTCCATGGAGGAAGTCGTGAGCACGGGGCTGAAAGCGGTGGCCCGCGACCGCGCGCGAGTGATCCCCGGCTGGCTGGTCTGGTTCACGATGTCGGCCGCGGCCCTGGTCCCCATTTTCATCCTGCGTCTCTTCCTGGCCAAGCGGCGTAACACCGTTGAAGCAACTCGCGTGCTTTTCGCTAGTCACTCCCCCGGCGACCCTCGAAGCTCCCGCCCATGATCGATAACGTCCGCCTCTTCTACTTTGTCTTCGGCCTCATCACCCTCGTGGGAGGAGTCCAGGGATTCCTCACTGGGAGCAAAGCGTCGCTCATCGCAGGTGGGATCTCCGGCTTCCTGCTGCTCGTCGCGGGCTGGCTGGTCCAGACCGGGAAGACGATGCCTGGGCTGATTCTCGGGCTCGTCATCACGTTCGCTTTGGCGGGAAGATTCCTGCCGTTGTTCCTGAAAAAGGGCGACTGGTGGCCCGCAGGCGTCGAGGGAATCCTCGGCCTGATCGGCGTGGTTCTGACCGTGGTCGCGCTGATCAAGCGCTAGTTGCTTCTTTGGAAATGCGCGGGCGACTTCGTTTCCCAGGTTGGCCGCTCGCGGCCGCGCTCCTCGCGCTCATCCCAGTGGCGTGCCGCAAACCCGCGCCGCCGGTGATCGAAGTCCCCGCGACTCCCACGCCGAGGCTGGCGGCGCTCCCCACGCCCACCCCACCTCCGCCGGCCACACCGCCCCCGGAGCCAACCCCGCCTCCGCCACCTTATGTCCCGGCAAAGCGGCTCGAAGTCGGAAAGATCTTCAACGGGATCCAGTATCACGTGACCCTCGAAACAGAACGCGGAGGCACCGCCACTGCCGAGCGCGAAGATCCCGCCAGCTACGTGGCCGAGCTCACGCTCAAGGTAAAGGTGCCCAAGGCGCACCATTCCCTCGAGGATCTCACGAAGCTCAACGATCAGCTCGCCACGCTCCTCCCCGGTCTCCCGGCGATGCTCGAGAAAGCGAATGTGTCGCCGACTTTCGAGGACTTGTATCGTCGCAAATGCGCCCAACTCCGCTCCAGCATCAACCGCCTCGACGCGGTCCTCTCCCGCCACAATTTCTTCGACTGCGAGACCGTCCTCGAACTGCAGCATCCGCAGACGAAGCGCCGGGCTCTGCTCATCCAGGCGGACATGGATACCGACATGGATGGCTCCGATCCCGACCGCGTGCCGGAGATCGATGGCTCCTCCGCGACTTTCCAGCCGATGACCAGCTATCGCTGGCCGAAGAAAAGCACCACGGTGAACTCCTTCGTCCCGCCCCTCGAGGCGAAGATCAAACAATACGAGGAGGAACTCGCCCAAGCGTCGACGAGTGCGGCCCGGAAGGCTTTCCTCAAGTCTGAACGCGACGACGCGCGGGTGCGGATCGCCGACTTGAAATCCGGGAGCTTCCTCGTCGCGAAGTTGGATCCCTTCATCGTGCTGCCAACGCCGATGTTGACGAAATCGGGCGCCTTTGCGCCGTCGATCGGGGACTACTGCCTCGTCATCCACGGAGGAAAGCTCTTCCCCGCCATCGTCGGCGACGCCGGCCCGACGACGAAAATGGGCGAGGCCTCGCTCCGCATCTGCAAGGAAATCGAGCCGAAAGCCGGTGCCGAACAGCGCGCGGAGAATGACCTCAAGGTGACGTATCTCGTCTTTCCCGGCAGCCGCGAAAAACCGTTCGGCCCGCCCAATCTCGACCAATGGCGGAGTCGCTGCGAAGCGCTCCTGACAGAGTTTGGCGGTTACGGAGGCGAGCTCGCAAAATGGGAGTCCCCGGTGAAGCCCGCCCCGCCCGCAACCCCCGCACCAGCGTCGCCGGCGCCGACCCCACCAGTGCCGGAGACCAAACCTGCGCCGACACCATAGGCGAAGCGTCGCCGGGGCGTTTTCCCGCTTGCCCGCGCGGGCGCGGCCCGCTGTCTTCACCTGGCAATGAGCAGCGAAGCCAACTCCCGGCGGTCCACTTACATTCTCGTCGGGCTGATTCTAGGGGCCGTTCTCGGCGCGATGGCGCGCGCCTGGTGGGGCGGTCCGGGGCTCGACGCCGCCGTGGTCAATGTCATCAAACCGATCGGCTCGATCTTCCTGCGGCTCATCTTCATGGTGGTGGTGCCGCTGATCATCTCGGCGATCGTCCTCGGCGTGGTGGAACTCGGCGACGTCCGCCAGCTCGGGGCGGTCGGCTGGCGTTGCCTCGGGCTCACCCTGCTGCTTTCAGGCGCGAGCGTGGTCGTGGGGCTCGGCATGGTGAACATCTTTCAACCCGGACATCGGATCGATCCGACGCTGCGCGAAAAACTCGTCGAGCAATACACCACGCAAGCCGGCGAAAAGATCGCGCAAGCCAGCGCGAAGAAACCGCTCTCGCAAACCCTGCTCGATCTCATCCCCCAGAATCCGCTGGAAGAATCCGTCAACGCCTTCAACCCCGAGAAGGCCAATGGCGGACTGATCGCGGTAATGGTTTTCAGCCTCTTCATCGGTGGCGCGATGATCATGCTCGCCCCGGAAACTGTGGCGCCGCTGAAGGCGCTGCTGGAGGCGATCTTCCGCGTGTGTCTAAAGATCATCGACTTCGCCATGACCCTGGCGCCGGTCTGCGTCACCTGCCTCAGCTTTGCGCTCACCGCCACGACTGGCCTGGAACTGCTCGGCGCGCTCGGCGCGTATCTCGGCGTGGTGCTTGGGGGCATGGCGCTGCACCAGTTTGGCATCTACTCCGCGGTGCTCGCGCTGTTCGGACGAAAGTCGCCGCGCGCTTTTTTCCGCGAAGCGAAGGAGGCAATCGTCACGGCCTTCAGCACCTCTTCGAGCAATGCCACCCTGCCTGTCGCCATCCGCGTCGCGGAGGAAAACCTGCGGCTGCCGCCGAAGATTTCGCGCTTCGTCCTGACCGTCGGCGCGAGCGCGAACCAGAACGGCACCGCGCTCTACGAAGGCGTCACCGTGCTTTTCCTGGCGCAAGTCTTCGGCGTCGAACTCTCGCTCGGCCAGCAACTCGTCGTCGCGCTGATGTGCATCCTCGCCGGAGTCGGCACGGCGGGCGTGCCGGGCGGTTCGCTGCCCCTCGTGGTGGGCGTGCTCATGACCATCGGCGTCCCGGCGCAGGCCATCGCGATCATCCTTGGCATCGACCGCTTCCTCGATATGTGCCGCACCGCGCTGAATGTGACTGGGGACCTGGTGATCGCGACGGTGCTCTCGCGCGGCTCAGAGACCCGATGAAGGCGGCGGTCTGCACGCTCTTCGAAGGGCACTACCACCACGGCGTTGCGGTGCTGGTGAATTCGCTCCACGCACATGGCTTCCGCGGCACGGTGTGGATCGGGTTTCGCGGGGATTTGCCGCCATGGGCGGATGCGGCTCGCGAGACCGATGGCGGCGCGGAGATGAAGGTGGGCGTGGGCGTGACGCTGCGCTTCGTGCGACTTGCAACCAAGGACCACCTGACCAACTACAAGGCGACCTTCATGCTCGAAGTCATGGAGCGCCATGATCCAGCAGCGGAGGCGGTCTTCTACTTCGATCCCGATATTGTCGTCGCGGGTCGTTGGGGATTCTATGAGGAATGGGTCGAGTGCGGCGTGGCACTTTGTGAAGACGTGAATTCACCCAAGCCCGAGACCCACCCGATCCGCGGCGCCTGGCGAAAGTTCGGCGCCACCCACGGTCTCACCCTGACCCCGCGCACTTCCTCCTATGTGAACGCCGGATTTATTGGCACGAGCCGAGAGGCGTTACCTTTCCTGCAAAGCTGGATCACCGTGCTCGAACTCCTGAAACGCGAGCACGACGTCGGCTCGATTCTGAATTGGGAAGACAAAGACCGCACCTTCGCATTCTTTCGCCCCGATCAAGATGCGCTCAATATGACGATCGAAGCGTCGCCGATCGCGTTAAGCATCGTGGGCAAAGACGGGATGGGTTTCAGTGGGGGCGGCTACATCATGTATCACGCCCTGGGCGCACCGAAGCCGTGGCGGAAGCACTTTATCTGGGAGGCAGTGAAAGGCTGGCCACCCACGACTCCCGACAAAGCCTTCGTCGCCCACGCGAACGGACCAATCGCGGTCTATTCCACCTTCGCGCTCGCGTGGCGGCGGTTCGCTCTGCTTGTGGCCGGAGCGATCTGCCGCGTCGTCCGCAAAGGCGGATGGTAAAATACGCTCGCCGCTAACCTACTAAGTCGCTGCCGACCTTAGTACTCGATCTCGACGCCCATCTGACGGGCCGTGCCGGCGATCGTCTTCGCTGCGGCCTTTTCGTCGCGAGCGTTCATATCCTTCATCTTGCGAGCGACGATCTCCGCCATCTGCTTCTTAGTCAGCTTGCCGACCTTTTGCTTGTTCGGTTCCTTGCTGCCGGCGGCAATGTTCAGCGCCTTCTTGATGAGCGCGGAGGCCGGGGGTTGCTTGGTGATGAAGGTGAAGCTCTTGTCCTTATAGACGGTGATTACCACCGGAAGGATATCGCCCGCCTGCTTCTGCGTGGCGGCGTTGAACTCCTTGCAGAACGCCATGATGTTCACGCCTTGCTGACCGAGAGCGGGGCCCACGGGAGGCGCTGGGTTTGCGGCGCCTGCGGGGATCTGAAGTTTGATTGAACCGACGATTTCTTTAGCCATCTGAGCGGAAGTTGAGAGTTGTTAGTTGAGAGTTGAGAGCCGTCCTGGGTGCGGGCTGAGGGTGAATGCTAATTCTTAAATGCCAATTCCTAAATGACTTAGGCGCGTTCGATCTGCCAGTATTCGAGTTCGACGATCGTTTCGCGGCCGAAAATGCTGACACTGACCCGCAGGCGGCCACGGTCCGGGTCGATTTCGGTGACGACGCCGTTCTGATTTTGGAAAGGCCCGTCGGAAACCTTGACGGTCTCGCCAATGGAGAAGCTGATCTTCGGCTTCACCGAATCCTCGGCCCCGCGCATCTGCGCGAGCATGGCATCCACTTCATTCTGCCTCATCGGCACGGGGTGCGCCGGACGTCCGTCGCGCTCCTTGGTGCCGGCAAAGCCGATCACGCCCACGGTGTCCTTGATGAAGTACCAAGTCTTGTCCACGAGTTGCCGATTATCATCGAGCATCCACATGTTCACGATGAGGTAACCGGGGTAAAACTTACGGGTCGTCTCGCTCTTCTTCCCGCGCTTGATCTCGGAAATCCGCTCGATGGGTAGAACCACATCGAACACGTAGTCGCCCATCTCCTCGGTCTTGACCCGCTTCACGAGATTGTCGTGAACCTTCTGCTCCTGTCCGGCGAGGACATGGACAACGAACCACTGTTTGCGCTTTTCTTCTTCAGTCATGGGGTGATCGGTTACTTCAGCAACTTGCCCATGACGACCGTCATCATGAAATCCCAGCCAGCGACATAGCCGCTGAGGAGGAGCATGGCGATGATGACGACGAGCGTCGAGTCGATGAGTTCTTTATACTTCTTCGAGCCTTTTTCCTTCGGCTCCCAAGGCCACGAAGCCTTCGCGAGTTCGACTCTCACTTCACCGGTGAAATCACGGATGTGCTTCCGGTAATAGAGGAGCGCCGCCAGCGCCGCAATCCCAACCAGCCACGTGAAAATCGTGATTGGCCAGCTACCACCGATAAGAAATAGATCCGGGTTCATTCAGGAAAGGGAGCACGCCAGGAGGGACTCGAACCCCCAACAAGCGGTTTTGGAGACCGCTGCTCTACCAATTGAGCTACTGGCGTAAGGCTCGTCTCTTCCTCTTCCTCTTGACCTTCCTCTTCCTCGATGTTCCCCCCAGCGGGGAGGAAGATTAAGAGGAATTGGAGGAGGAAGATTTGGAGCAGTTTAGGGTGTGATGATTTCGGCGATGCGGCCGGCACCGACGGTCTTGCCGCCTTCGCGGATGGCAAAGCGCATGGTCTTTTCCATGGCGACGGGGGTGATGAGTTCGACTTCGACCGAGACGTTATCGCCAGGCATGACCATCTCGACACCATCTGGGAGTTTGACCGAGCCGGTCACGTCCGTGGTGCGGAAATAGAACTGCGGGCGGTAGTTCGAGAAGAACGGGGTGTGACGGCCGCCTTCTTCTTTCGAGAGGACGTAGATCTCAGCCTTGAACTTGGTGTGGGGCTTGATCGAGCCGGGTTTGGCGATGACCATGCCGCGCTCGACGTCGTCCTTCTTGGTACCGCGGAGCAGCAGACCGACGTTGTCGCCGGCGCGCGCTTCGTCGAGCAGCTTACGGAACATTTCGATGTCGGTGACCGTGGTCTTCGCCGTGGGGCGGATGCCGACGAGTTCGACTTCTTCCATCTTCTTAAGGATGCCGCGCTCGACACGACCGGTGGCGACGGTGCCGCGACCTTCGATGTTGAACACGTCTTCCACGGGCATCAGGAAGGGCAGATCGATCGGGCGATCCGGGAGCGGGATATACTCATCCACGGCGTCCATGAGATCGGCGATGCACTTGGCGTCCGCGTGGTTCGGATCGGCGCAGGCAAGAGCCTTCACTGCGGAACCCTTGATGATTGGAATCTTGTCGCCGGGGAATTCGTAAACGTTGAGCAGGTCGCGCACTTCCATCTCGACGAGTTCGAGCAACTCGGGGTCATCGACCATGTCGCACTTGTTCATGAAAACGACGATCGAAGGCACGCCGACCTGGCGGGCAAGGAGAATATGCTCGCGGGTCTGCGGCATCGGGCCGTCCGCGGCGGAGACGACGAGGATCGCACCGTCCATCTGGGCGGCGCCGGTGATCATGTTCTTCACGTAGTCGGCATGGCCGGGGCAGTCCACATGCGCGTAGTGGCGCTTCTCGGTCTGATACTCGACGTGCGCAGTATTGATGGTGATGCCGCGCGCCTTCTCCTCGGGAGCGGCGTCGATGTCGGCGTAGCCCTTGGCAACGGCGAATCCTTTCTTGGAAAGAATGGTGGTGATTGCCGCGGTGAGCGTGGTCTTGCCATGATCGACGTGGCCGATCGTGCCGACGTTCACATGCGGTTTGTTGCGTTCGAATTGCGCCTTTGCCATACGGTCAGGAGGTTGGTTGGTTGGTTTCTGTTGGTTGTTTTGGGATTAAAGCTGCGCCAGTGCGGAGTAAAGAGAGAGCCTGCGATCGGGATTGAACCGATGACCTCGTCCTTACCAAGGACGTGCTCTACCAACTGAGCTACGCAGGCTTACTCTCCAGTGACTCACATCACCAGGCCGCTTGCCGGGTCAAAGAGGGCGAAAAAGCCCGCACCGAAGCGGGTTTGCGCCGCGATCGATTCAGGCTTGGTCGCGCTCTTCTCTCCGAAAAGCGAGTGCGGAAGCTAGCAAACCACCCCCCCCTGTCAAAATGAATTTCGGGAATCTTCTGCCCGCCTGCCCGGAGGCCCAAAAAGGGCGTCGACTCGCAATCACCGGACCCCAAAACTAGCCGAAGGCGCAGGCATTGCGGAATCGGCAGAGGTGCTCCTCACGAGAGCGGTGCGTCGTTGCACTCGGGCCCCACTTGGCGACTGAAAATCACCTTTCCCAGAGCGCCCTCTGCCTTGTCCAATCGCAGGACGCCGACGACACCTCGCGAGATGCGTCCCCTCCGCGCATCCTCGCTGGTGTCGATCGTTGTCGCTGCGGTGAGCCTGGGAGGGCCGCCGTCCCGTGCGGCCATCCCCTGCGCAACGCGGAGCGTTTACTCACGGCCAGACGGCGGCGCTCCCGGGCTACTTCGGGACGGCGGGCTGCGTCCAGGCGCGCTCGACTTCGCCTTCGGCGGATGGGTTCGCCTTCGGCTTCGTGGAGGTGATGCGGGCGCGGATGTAGAGTTCGTCGCCTGTGAAGGTGTAACCCGCGCTCGGGCCGGTGACCTTCGACAGCATGGCGCCGACTTCCGCGCTGTAGCGGCGCGTGGTGCGCAGGGTCTCGCCTTCCTTGCCGAGCACGACTTCGCTTTTCGGGTCGTAGCCTTGGCGCGTGCCGAAGAATTCCGTGGTGTAAGTGACGCCCGGTTCGGTGGCGATCTCCACGGCGAGGCCGGTGGCGTCGCGGCGCACGTCTTTCAAGGTCACGCCGGAGCTGGCGTAGAAGTCGCCGGCTTCCATCGCGGTGACGAGCTTTGCGGCATCCAGAGAATCCGCGCGGACCATGACCCAGCCGCGGCCCGCGAGGCTCTTCTTCGGGTCGGCGGTGTGGTAGTTGTGTGCGTCGTCGGTGCCGACTCCGAAGACGACGGATTTGCCGAGCTGGCCGAGGCGGGCGGTGAGGATCACGTCCCAGATGCGGTCGGTACTGGCGTGCTGCTCGTCGCCATCGGTGAAGGTGCCGGGGTGCCCATTGTACACTTCGAAGAAGCGCTCGCGATCGACCTGCGCCATCTCCTCGGCGGTGAGCGCCCATTTGAAGTTCGGATGATTGATGTGGGCAAACATCGGGACGCCAGTGCGCGCGCGCTGCTCGGCGACGGCGGCGAGGTTGTTTTCCAGTGTCTCGACGATGCTCTTCCCGCCCTGCGGTTTGATGAGTTCGCGCACATTGATCGCGCCCATGTGGATCGGCACCTTGATGAAATTGTCCGTGATCTCCTCGGCCTGGATCAGCAGGAATTGCTCGGGCTTCTCGAAGCGCCCACGGAATTCGCTGAGCATCTTCAGCCGCACCTGGCGCTGGCCATCCGCCTCGCGCTGCTCGACCCACGGCGCGCCGAACTTTGCCAAATACTTCGCAAACGCGGCCGCTCCACCTTTGTTCTTTTCAACGCTCACCCAGTACTCGTGATCGGCGAGGACATTGTGATCCGAGAGCGCGAGGAAATGGTAGCCGTGCTGCGCATACCAGTCGGCGATCATCTCCGGGTAATCGTCGCCATCGCTCCACAGCGAGTGGGTGTGCAGATTGCCCTTCCACCAGCGGGCCGGCGACGCCGCAAAGCTCGTGGCCGCAAGCGCCGAAAGGGCGAGGATGAAAAGGAGCGGCGCGCGCTTGGACGGGGAGGAATTCACGCAGGCGATGTTGCGCGTGCGGTCGCGACCGCGGCAACGCAATTCCCCCTCGGGCCGCTACGCCTTGGCCTCAAATTGCTGCATCACGCGGAAGATCCGATAGCGTTCGTCGATGTCCGCCTGCGTGAGGCTGCGCAACCGTTCGAGGCTGAAGGCTTCCACATTGAAACTCGCCAGCACGGAGCCCCAGACCACGGCCTTGGAAAGATCGGCGAAGGTGATGTCGCCTTGGCAAGTGCTGGCGAGATAACCCGCGAGACCGCCGGCAAAAGTATCACCCGCACCAGTCGGATCGTGGATGTCTTCGAGCGGGTAGGCGCCGCAGGAGAAGAACTGCGCATTTTCCCCGAAGAGCAGGCACCCGTGCTCGCCCTTTTTCAGCGCGACGAAACGCGGGCCCATGCTCTGGATCTTGCGCCCGGCCTTGATCAGGCTGGTCTCGCCGGTGAGCTGGCGCGCTTCGCCGTCATTGAGGATGAGCATATCCACGCGGGCGAGCAGCGCCTTCAGGTCGTCGAGGGCGATGTTGATCCAGAGGTCCATGGTGTCCGCGATGACGAACCGCGGGCGCTGCATCTGATCCAGGACGTGGCCCTGAAGACTGGGCGCGATATTCGCGAGGAGCACCAGCGGCGTCGCGCGATACGCATCGGGCAGCGCGGGCGTGAAATGCTCGAAGACGTTCAGCTCCACGCTGCGGGTCTCGCGCGTGTTCAGATCCCACATGTATTCGCCGGACCAGCGGAAGGTCTTGCCCGGCACGATTTGCAGTCCGGCGAGGTCGATCTTGCGGCTGCCAAAGTAGTCGATGTGCGACTTTGGAAAATCATCCCCGACGATGCCGACGAGATTCACTGGCCCGAAGAAACTGGCGCTGACGCTGGCATAACTGGCCGAGCCGCCGAGCAGATCAGCGTGTTCTTCGAGGGGAGTTTTGACGAAATCGAGCGCGATGGAACCAACGATGAGGACGGAGGACATGGGCAGTTAAGATTTAGGATTTAGCATTTAGCATTTGCAGATGGGCGCTGCGCGCGATGGGGTCGCGTGGCGCGGTTACTTTCCGCTACCGAGGCGCTCGGCGATTTGCACGGCGTTGAGCGCGGCGCCTTTGAGGAGTTGGTCGCCGGCGACCCAGAAGGCGAGGGCGTTGTCCAGGGCGCAGTCGTAGCGGAGGCGGCCGACCTGGCAGTTGTCCTTTTCGGCGGCGTAAAGCGGGAGCGGGTATTCGTTCTTCGCGGGGTTGTCCACCACGTCGAGGCCGGGCGCTTTGCCGAGGACTTCGCGGGCGCGATCGAGCGAGACTGGGCGCTCAAATTCCGCCGTCACCGCGACGGAATGCGCGCGATAGACCGGCACGCGGACGCAGGTCACCGAAGCCTTGAAGGTCGGGTGATGCATGATGCGCCGGCCTTCGTTTTGCATCTTCATCTCTTCCTTCGTGTAGCCAGTCTCGAGGAAGTTATCGACGTGCGGCAGGACGTTGAAGGCGATCTGGTGCGGATACACTTTCTTCTCGATCGGCTCGCCATTGGCAATGGCCTGCACTTGCTGGCGCAGTTCCTCGATGGCCTGCGCGCCCGTGCCACTCACGGCCTGATAGCTGGAGGCAAAGATGCGCTTCACGCGGAATTCACGATGCAACGGGAAGAGCGCCATGAGCGTGATCGCGGTGGTGCAATTCGGATTCGCGATGATACCTTGGTGCTTCTCGATGTCGTCGCCATTGATTTCCGGGACGACGAGCGGCACGTGCGAGTCCATGCGGAAGCACGAGGAATTATCCACCACCACACAGCCGGCCTGCACGGCGTGCGGCGCGAATTCTTTCGAAATACTCCCGCCGGCACTGAAGAGTGCGATATCGACCCCGGCGAAGGCATCCGCGGTGAGTTCCTGGATGGTGATCTCTTCGCCCTTGAAAGGCAGCGCCTTCCCCGCTGATCGCGCAGAGGCGAGCAGGGTGAGTTTGGAGACCGGAAACCCGCGTTTCTCGAGCGTCTTCATCATTTCGATGCCGACGGCTCCGGTGGCTCCAACGATGGCGACGTGCTTGGGATTGCTCATAAAAGCGGGCGCGCACCCTAGGGGCGGGGTCGGGCGGAGGCAAGCGCCGGAGGGAGGTGGGGCAAAGTTTGTGGAAAGATGGGGCCGGCGGCGGAAAGAAACGCCAAACTTCAAACGCTAAACTTCAAACATCAAACACGGAGGGCCGGTCGCCGAGTTCGTTTGGCGTTTAGTGTTTAGCGTTTGAAGTTTGGCGTTCATTCCCAGCCGTCCCGAACACCTCGCCCCTCGCTTAAAGCACCACCGGCTCCCCAGGGGCCGGGATCACGAACTCGCTCTCCGGCAAATCCGCCTGCAAGGTGGATCGGAACCACTCGAGCGCCGCCGTGTCGCCATGGACGAGCAGCACCTTCTTCGGCCGCACCTTGTTCACGTAAGCGCGGATGCTCTCCCGCGTGGCGTGGGCGCTGAAATTGAAGACCTCGGTCTGACAGCGCAAGGGCTGCGCAGGACGCGCCGGATCGAGTTGGATCATCTCGCCCGGCGCCGTCGCCCGCAGCCGACCGGCCGGAGATTCGGGATCCGCATACCCGACGAAAAGCATCGTCTGATTCGGGTCGCTGATGAAATGGCGGGCGTAGCTGTTGGAGATCGTTTTCTCCGTCATCATGCCGCTCGAAAGCGCGTAAATGCGGCGCGGCTTCACTGGCGTGGCGTCGGCAGCTTTGCCGGCCATGGTGAAAGGCGCGACGGTATGGAGGAGATCGAGATCGGGGCGCTGCCGGGGGACTTGATACGCGAGCTTGTCGTAGATTTCCGTGATCTTCGTGCCGAGACCGCCGATGTAGATCGGGCAAAGCGGGAGCAGCCCTTTGCGGCGGAATTCGTAAAACATCGCCAGTAGCTCCTGCGTCTTGCCGAGCGCAAAGATGGGGATGAAAACCGCGCCGCCACGATCGAAAGCTGCCTGGATCGCCTTGGCGAAACGCAACTCCTCGGCGGCCCGCGTGAAACCCTCGGGCATCGCTCGTTCGCCATTCGTGGTCTCCATGATGAGCACGTCGAGCGGCTCCTCCGGAAAACGCGCGGCCTGCATCACCGTCTGATCGCCGAACTGCACATCGCCCGAGTACAAGATGGTGCGACCTTCCGTGCGGATGAGCGTGCCGACGGAACCGAGGATGTGCCCGGCGTCGAAAAACTCCACGGAGACCTCCGCCAGTTCGTCGGGCCGGAGCCGCTCGCCGGTGAGATCAAACCGCGTGTGCAACGGCGCAGTCCGCCAGCGTTTCTCGCAGAGATCCACCTCGCGATGCGTAAAGTGCGGGCGCGGCATGAGCCCGTCGTCGCACTTGTATTGCATGACGTTTGCCGAATTGTGCAGCATCTGGCCGCTCAGCAGCCGGGTGCCTTCCGTCATGAAGACCGGCGCGCGCGGCTGCTGCCGCATGAGCACCGGGAGCGAGCCCAGGTGATCCTGATGCGCGTGGGAAAGCACGATGGCCTCCGCGCTATCCGCGGGCAGACGATCGAGCAGCGGCAACCCCTCCGGTCCGTCGAGCCGCGGATGCATCCCCGCATCGAGGATCAAGCGCTTCCCCGCTGCCTCGAGACTATAGCAATTGGCGCCGATCTCGGCAGCGCGGGTCAGATTCGTAAAAGTGATACCGGACATGCCGTGCGGTAGAGCATGTGCAGCCGCCCGCCCTTTGGCAAGACACGCCACACGTGAGCTGAATCACGGTGCGACCATGCGCCGCCGAGGCGCACAAAGCGCGGGCCTGGGGCCCTGCCGAGCGCCGACCTCGAGTCCACGCGCTCTCTTGGAGACACGCCTCCGAGTTCTGCCGTATTGCGTGAGCCCGCGTCACCGCGTCATCTCCGTGACGTCAGCTTTCCATCGCCTCACCATGCAGTTCGCCCCCAGAGTCGAGGCAGGCAGAGCTCTTCTACCGCAATGCAATTCCTCAACTGCCAGTAGTGCGACGCTTCGGTCCCGCTCCCTCGCAGTCCGCGATTGCCCCCCAGTGCGCTGGTAGATTGGTCGAAAGGACGCGCGAAAAAAGTGGGCTTTCTCGCTCCAACTGCTCCTCATCCGAAAATTCCATACCTCAAAACTGGCAATCCTCCCATGCTGACCACTCCGAAAATCAGCCCTGATCGACTGTTTTGTAGGATGGACACTGACACTTTGCATACGCCAATCGCCACGCAAGAATGCGTCGATTTCTTCTTGTCGAATTCTGACGGTTCTGAATAATGCAGGGGTCAAATGCGCCAAACAAAGAGGTTTTCAGCCCCGTGAAACGCTTCGACTTCTAAAAGTTCAAAGCCCAACCAGATTATCCGATTCAACCAACCCAAACTCACATGACCACAAAAAACACTAAACTTGCAGGTCTTGCTTTGGCGGCTGCCTGCGCCGCAGTTCTCGCCCCAACCGCAAATGCGCTCGTGCTGCGCTACGAAGAGGCCGGTTTCGGCAAAAACGTCGGCGACCTTTTCGAGAAGGGACCGGTCACATTAAAAATTCAGGACTGGGACGCTGGCACTACCTACACGACCGCAGTCGGCGGTCAGCTTCCCATTGGAACTACCCGTGGTAACGGCCAGGATGGTACCGGCGTGCAGACGAATCTTGGCGGTGTTACTGAATTGAACGCCCCCGCCGGAGTCTTGGTGACTCAAGCTGCTCAATCCCGTCCGTTGGGCCTGCTCGGTGCAGGAGCTGCGAGCAACGACGATACTTGGGGGATCGCAAAGATCACCGATATCCGAGATTCAAATGGCCTGACGATCTGGTCGTCCATCGGAAAAGGCGCAGAACTTACGGCGCTCTTCTACGGCGAACAGGATACATACTTTAAGCAAACTGCTGCAGATACCCTGACCTCCAGCGGCGTGGGTCTTCGGATTGATCTTTGGGAACAGAATCTCCCAACGCCTGCTGGTCAAACCTTCAATCCCAGCCTCGGGCCAGGCGGTCGGGATGCCGGCGGCCTTGGCTACACGACGGTCACGGAGGGCACTAAGATTCTTACGTTGCAGTCAACTCCTGGCTTCTTGCATTTAGACGGCACGTTGGGCGGCAGTGCAGCCGAATTCGAAACCCGCTTCAATGTTGCCGGTGGCAAAGGAAGCGGTGATGCCTACATGAACGTAATCGGCGGAACGGAAGCAGCGCGGTTCGACACGAACCAAGTTAGCAGCAATGTTTCTGCCCCGGGGCTTTTCTCGGATATCGCGATCTCCTTCACAAACGACTCCCGCACCTTGGCTCAAGGCAACTCGACGAATAAGTTCGACTGGCTCGTCACCAGTGACGACCCCATCAAGGGGAACGTCATTCCTGAGCCCACCTCTGCCCTTGTTGGCTTGGGTTGCACCTTGGCGATGTTCGCCGGACGCCGTCGCAAGGTCGCCACTGTCGCTTAACGAAACTATCCGGCGTGAGTTGAACTCACGTCTCAAGACTCAAATGCCCCGGTCAGCTAGATGCTGGCCGGGGCGTTTCTTTTTAGGGAATCGGTCGCGGCTCTGGGGGATCGAGTCGCTCACCCATCGCGACCCGGCACCAACTCGCCCGATCGCCGGGTGAGAGTCATTGAGCACCACGTCGGGCCTAAAGCGACCTTCGCGGAAGAAGCAGACCCCGGAGCGTCCGCGTTTCCGGAGCGATCACCTTATTTTTGAAAAATGGTATCACTGACGACGCCCCCGTCGGCTTTCGTCGGATGCGGTAGCTTCCGCAGTTTTCAGACCCTTCCACACGGGCACTTTCGTGGGAGGCTCTGGACACCATTGCTAGGCGCAAGAGCCGTGTCCCCGATTTCGGGCTCTTCCATCCATCGTCCGAATCCGGAACCTTTGCCGATGCTGCGGAAGTGACAAACTCACGGTCGCAAAACGCCGAAAAATGGGCCTCGGAGCTTAGGTGATTCTGGGAACTGACACACCAGAACAGCCTCGCCTGTTCCCTTCGCGTGAAGCAACCTGGACGAGCCTTATTCGCCGTCCGAGCCAATCGCTTCGACCGGACAGCCTTCCATGGCTTCTTTGGAAAGCCGCTCCTCGTCTTCGTTCTCGGGCTGTTTGTAGAGGTAGCTGTGGCCGCCGTCGTCGTTGCGCATGAAATTTGCGGGCGCGGTTTCGCGGCAGAGATCGCAGTCGATGCACTGGTCATCCACGTAGAATTTCCCGGGAACGTTTTCGGGGTATTTGTTAACGGCGTCGGCCATGATTTTAGCGATTTCCTAGATTCAATTTCGAGCGCCCGAAAATAGGGGTGAAATCCGCTCTGGCAATGAGTTTTTCCAATTTCGGTCCCACGCAGATTCGGGTCGAATTGTTTTGCGCGGGACGAAATGAGAGGCGTCGCTCGAAGGGTGCGCTGAGTTGGCACTGAAGTGGAGCGGAGCCTTACTGGAGGGCGAAAACTACCTCAGCAACGCCAGCCCGGCGCTCTCACGGTTTTTTCAGCGACTCCAGCCAAGCCAGCAAGTTTGCGAGGTCCGCTGGCGTGAATGCGTTCAGCAAGCCTTCGGGCATCATTGATTGCTCGCGAGTGCCGCGCTCGGTGATGTCCGCCTTTTCGACGAGGGTCGTCTGCCCGGCGACATTGCGCAGATCGAGGCTGTCGCCGCCTTCCCGCGTGACGAACCCTTCGGTCTGCTCGCCTTTCTTCGTTTTCACCCAGACGGTCTCGAAACCTTGCGCGAGCTTGGCGCCTGGCTTGAGGATGCTCTCGGTAAGGGCGGCGCGGTCGTAGATTTTCGCGACGGCGGAAAGGACCGGGCCTTTCGGCGGCTCGTCGGCACTCACGGTGTGGCACGCGATGCAGCCGGCGCGCAGATACAGCTCCTGCCCGGCCTTGGCGTCGCCGCCCTTTTGCACGGCGGCGAAGACCTCCTCGTATTTCATCGTGCCGATCGTCGGCATTGCAGTGGTCGATTCGGAAAGGCCGAGCGCCTGGTAGGCGAAGAGCGCGGCTTCGGCGACGGCGTTGTTCGGGTCTTTGAGATGCGCCTTCACCTGATCGGCGAACGACTTCGCCTTCGTCTGTGCGATGACGCCGAGCAGGCTCGCCGTCCCTTCGGGTTTTGCCCACAGCTTCTTCACGGCTTCCTGCGCGTAATCTCGCTCTTTGCCTTTCGAGACGGTGCTCGTGGCGAGGTTCACGAGGATGATTTGCGCGAGCGTGCGCTTCGCGGCGTCGCTGCCGAGCGCGAGGTTTTCGTAGGCGTAGAGGTTGTTCATCGCCGGTGCGGCGCGGGTGAAATCCTCGAAGGCCGCGGTGAGCGCGGGGTGCGGAAGCGGGTGACCGGCGAGTGGACTGAACGCGGCAACCGCGGCGTCGAGTGCGGCGATGCGCAATTCCTCCACGCCGATCTTCTGCTGATTGCCGCGCTGGATCAGGCGCATGGCGCGGGCGCGCAATTCGGGCGCTTCGTCGGGGCGGTTCACGATCGCCACTGCGGCGACGAGTCCGGCGGCGGGCAGCACGTTATCCGGCGAAAACATGCCTTCGAGGGCGGTGAGCTTCGCGGGCGTGTCGTTGCCGGCCTTGGCGAGCATCAGGTCGATGAGGCCGGGATACCCGACCTTTGTCTGATACATCCGCTCGACGAGCCACTTCGCGTCCTCCTCGTTGCTCGCTTCGAGCGCGGTCTTCAGCGCGGCGGTGATCTTCGGCGTCTCGCTCCACGCGATGGGTTGATAGACCGGGCCGCTCGTATCGGGCCGCGTGCCCCACCACACTTTCGGGTCTTCGTAAGGCGCGTCCTGATTCGCGAGGCGGCAGAGGGCGTTGAGGAGGCCGCGGCGGAGTCCGGGGAGCGCGCCCGTCCCGGGCGCTGGCGACGGCGTCCCGCCGTCGCGGACTTTCGTGGACGCGTCCTCCGCAGTTCGAGGCGCATCAGTGCTTGGCGCGCCCTCGGAATTTCGTCGCGGCGGGACGCGACGACCAGCGCCCGAGACGGGCGCGCTCCCCAGACGCGCAATCAAGCCGTCCACGACTTCGGGCGTGTAGATCCCGTAGAGCGCGCGCAAGGCGCCGGGCTGCACTTTCGCGTCGGCGGAATCGAGCGAGGCGAGGCAAGGCTGCACCGCCTTCAATTCGCTGAGCGCCCGCACGGCGAGGTGCGCGACGACCGGATCGGCGTCGGCGACGAGCGGGAGGATGGCGGGCGCGGCGTCGGTCTTGTGCATCCGGCGTAGCGCGGTGATCGCGGCGGCGCGGACGCGGGGGTTTTGATCGGCAAGAAACTGGCTCAGCGGCTTTGAGGGAATGTCGGTTGTCTTGCCCGCGCCGTCGGCCAGCGCCCGCAGCGTGTATTCCACAGTGTCGATCTTCTTTAGCATGTCCGCGAAGACCGCTGTGCCACCAGGCGCGAGCTTGTGCTTGATTTGCACGGCGGTGTAGAGCGCGGCGATCCACTGCTCGACGGGCCGATTCACTTTCGCTGGCGCCATCGCCATGCCGAGCATCATTCCAATGCGACCGGCCGAGTTCGGATCCTTCGCGCGGCGGATGAACTCGCGTTGTCCGGCCTGCCGCAGGGTCGCGCTGTCCGAGAGAATCGCTTCAAGCAGCGTGTCGTCACCGGCTTTTGCAAAATCCGGCACCTCCAACTTCGGCTTATCCTTCTTCACCACCCGCAGAACATACCCCGCGTTCGGCCCGTTGTAGTTGAAGGTCGCGCCTTCCCAGCTCGTGATGAAGAGCGCGCCGCTCGCGTCCACGTCCATGTCGGTCGGGCGCGTCAGGGCGATCCACTTGTTCTGCTTCACCGGCGGGCGTTTGTGCGTCGAGGTCGGGTCGAGATCGGCGCCGGGCTCGCCCACTTTCCAGCCGGCGCCGTCGGGCACGAGGTCGTCGTGATACATGATCCCGCCCGCGCCCCACTCGACGGTGAAGAGGCCCTTCGGCAGGCCGGGTTCATCGAGCCAGAGCGCGCCGCAGGGGCTGCCGCCGCCGAGATCGGCGAGCGCGTCGAGGCGGTCTTCGGGGAAGTTTTTGAAGAGATACGGGTAGCCCAGGTGCGCGCCGGGTGGGACGAAGCTCAGGCGCACGTTCCAGCCGCCGCCGTCGTTGGTGTTGTCGCGGGTGAAAAGGTCGAGCGTGGGGGAGACGGCCGCGTCGTAGATATTCCGCTGGCCGCGCGAGACGATCTCAAAGCCGGTGCCATCGGGCCGGATGCGCACGATGCCGCCGCCGCGCATTGAGAGCGTGGTGCCGTCTTTCGCTCGCGCCTTCACGAAGCCGTAGTCGCCCACGGCGATGTAGATGAAGCCGTCGATCGCAAGCCGGCAGCCGTTGGTGGTGTGATCCGCGCCGCGGAAGGCGAGGTCAAAGCCGAGGCCAGTGAGGATGTCTTCCTGCTTGTCGGATTTCCCGTCGCCGTCGGTGTCGGTGTAGGCGGTGAGGTTCGGCGGGTGCATCACATAGAGCGTGCCGGGGAGATCAAGGAGCAGGGGCGCCCCCGCCCCGTGTTGCGGACTCGGGGCGAGGGCGCCCCTGCTCCTTGGCACGCCGTCCCAGATGACCCCGCGCGGGCTCTCCATCTCGGCGAAGGTCTTGAACTCATCCGCGCGACCGTCGCCGTCGGTGTCGCGCATCCGCACCACTTTGCCGGGCTTCTTCTCCGCCGTGTTGCGATCGCGTCCGAGCGAGCCGTTTTCGTCGATGGCGACGAAGATGGTGCCGTCGATCGCAGCGCTCACGCTAGTCGGGTAGCCGCCCATCGGCGGCAGTGCGAAGACGGTGGCCTCGTAGCCCTCCGGCAGCGTCACGGTCGTGAGGATTTCGGCCTCGGTGCGCACTGGCAGTTCGCCGTTTTTCTTTTGGGCAAAAGCGGGGGCGGCGAGGAGCGCGGCGGAGAGCAGGGTTAAGGCGGGTGATTTCATCGAGGTGCGGTTTGCAAGGATCGTCGCGACTGGAAAGTGAACGACGTGGCGGCGGTTCCGGGGAGCAGGCGCGTCTCGCGGGTGGGTTTCGGCGTCTCGCCGGAACGAACTTTTGCAGTCGTCCGGTTCGGCAAGAGCTCCCCGCCTCGAAGAACATGCCGGATTTCGGCACGGAGGTGAAGCTTCTGAGCGACCGGACGGCGTGGGAAGTTCGTGGCGGCGAGACGCCGCCACCAGCGCCCGGGACGGGCGCGCTCCCCGGAGCTTCCGGTCGATCGCCTTGGGTTACTTCACCAGCGCGACTTCGAAGGCGTGCGGCTTGGGCTGATTCGCCTGGTAGATCTGATCTTCGATGCCCTTCGCGGCGGCGAGCAGTTCGGCGACTTTCGCCTTCTGGCCGTTGTACCACTCTTCGAAAGCGGCCTTCTTGTCCGCGAGCTGCGGGTCATTGGCGTCGGCGGCTTTTTGCAGGTCGCGGCGCTTGCCTTTGAGCATCGCGTATTGGCCGCGGAGCGGATTGTAAGCGGTGTCGTTGCGCTGCTTGTTGAGCACCGCGACGGCGAGTGCCTGCTGGTATTGCGGCGTCTTCGCATTGCCCTGGAGTTCCACGCCGCGGGCGAATTGCGCTTCCGTAAAGATGCCGACTTCCGTGCCGTCGATGCGCAGCGTGTATTTGCCTTTCGGGAGCTGGAGCACCGTCACCTTTTGATTGCTGTAGCGATGCCCGAGCGCGGTGATTTGCACACCTTCCGCCGCATCCGGCGGCAGCACCCACGGCAGCGCGCTCTCCAGCGCCGTGAAGCTGAGCTCGCCGTCCGCCAGCGCGAGACCGTCCACCTTGGCGCTCGCGCCGATGGACTTTGGCCCACCGGGCAGCGCTTCGATGACGATCTGCGAGACCTGCGTCTTCTTCACCATGTCCGCGATGATCGACGCCGCCATGACCGTCTGACCCACCGGTCCGGGATGCACGGCGTCCTTGATCATCGTCCAGTCCGGGTCGGTCTTGCGTTTACCGAGGGTGAGATTGTTTAGCGGCGAATACATATCGACGAAACCGAGGCCGCGAACCTGCGCCTGTTCGCGGAGCCACGCGCCGTAGAGGCCGAGCACGCCATTGTAGAAGGTGTCCCGCGGCTCCTGGCCACCTTTCACGCGCGCCGCCCGGGCGTCGTGCATCGTGGGGGTCATCGGGATGGCCGTGGCACCGAGCGCGGAGATGCGCTCGAGCAGCGTGGTCATGTCCGCGGTGTAGGTGTCGAAGACCGCCTGATCGAAGCCCTTGTAGCTGCCGTCATTCATGCCGAGGAGGATGGTCACGTACTTCGGCATGTAGGGCGCCACGTCTTCGTCGAAGCGGGTGAGCGCGTCCTTCGCCCGATCGCCGCCGACGCCGGCATTGTGAAAGTGCAGCCGCAGCTTCGGGTAGCGGGTGTAGAAGTAATTTTCCACGTACTGCGTGTAGAGGCACTGGTGGGTGATCGAGTCGCCGAGGAAGACCACGCTGTCGCCGTCCTTCAGATCCATCTCCTTCACGATCTTCTTGAACTGCGGAGGTGCCACCGGCGCCGCAGGCGCGGGCAGCGCTTTCTCTTGGGCAAAGACCGGCGCCGCGAGCACGCAGAGGGTGGCGAAGGAGGAGACGAGGAGGCGATTCATGGGTGGGGTGGGTGGTGGAGTGTGGGAGGAGAACCGCGCGAGCCAGCGGCTCTTGGGACAAAACGGCGGCGCTCCCAGATTGCCAGCTGCCCCGCTTCGACTACCTTCCCGGCCATGCAAGACCTCGGGAAGCTGCTCCTCATCGCCGGCCTCGCGCTGGCGGCGATCGGCGCGCTGCTCTGGAAGACCGGCAGCCTCGGCGGCCTCGGAAAACTCCCCGGCGACATCTTCGTCCAAAAGGGCGGCTCGAGCTTCTACTTCCCAATCGTGACCTGCATCGTCATCAGCCTCGTGCTGACGCTGGTGATGTGGCTAGTGCGAAAGTAGCGCCGCCTCAGCTCTTCCCCGAACTCAGCCCGAAGGCCTCGTGTACGAGATTCGCGGCCTCCACGATCTTACCTTCCTCGATGATCACGGCGGTCTTGATCTCGCTGGTCGAGATCATCTGGATGTTGATCCCGCCATTACTCAACGCGGCGAACATCTTCGCCGCCACGCCGCTGTGCGAGCGCATGCCGATGCCGACGATGCTCAGCTTCGCGATGCCATCCTGAGTCTCGATGCCGTTCGCGCCGATTTCTTTGACCACGGGGTCGAGCACCTTGGTCGCCTTGGGCAGGTCGTCTTTACTGAGGGTAAAGGAGATGTCATTCGTGTCTCCGATGCTGTCGCTCTGCACGATCATATCGACGCTGAGATTCGCCGCCGCCAGAGCGGTAAAGATTTTCGCGGCGTTGCCAGGACGATCGGGGATCTGACGCAAGGTGAACTTGGCCTGGTTCTTCTCGATGCTGACGCCGCGGACGACGACGTTTTCCATATTCTTGGTCTCCTCTTTGACGATGGTTCCGGGGTTGTGGTTGAAAGAGCTGCGGACTTCAAAGACGACGCCAAACTTCTTGGCAAACTCGACGGACCGCGACTGCATGACCTTTGAGCCGCTGGAAGCCATCTCCAGCATCTCGTCGTAGCTGATCTCCTCGATCTTTGTCGCCGTAGGGACGATGCGCGGATCGCAGGTATAGACGCCGTCCACATCCGTGAAGATCTGGCAAACGTCGGCCTTGATCGCGGCGGCGATGGCGATCGCCGTGAGGTCGCTGCCGCCACGTCCGAGGGTGGTGATGCGCCCATCGGTGGTCCCGCCCTGGAAGCCGGCGACGATGACGATCTGCCCGTCGTCGAGGTGCTCGTGGACCTGCTTCGGGGTGATATTCGCGATCTTTGCCTTGGTGTGGACGCCGTCGGTGATGATGCCCGCCTGCGCGCCGGTCAGGCTCACGGCCTTTTTCCCCAGCGCATTGATGGCCATGGCGGTGAGCGCGATCGTCGTCTGCTCGCCAGTGGCGAGGAGCACGTCCATCTCCCGCTCGCTCGGCGCGGAGGACACGTCCTTCGCCAGCTTGATGAGCCCATCAGTCACCCCGCTCATCGCCGAGACGACGACCACGACCCGGTGCCCCGCCTCCTGCGTCTCGATCACGCGGCGGGCGACGTTTTTGATCCGGTCGGGATTGCCGACGGAGGTGCCGCCATATTTTTGGACGATCAGACTCATGGAGGAAAAGGGCGCGAATCTTTGTGCGCGGCGGGCGGGGTGTCAAAGCATTCCCCGGCGCCCGCAGCCTTGGCCGCAGGGAGCCCTTTTCCGCCGCGCTCGGAAGCCGGCCCGGCCGCGGAGTTTGCCGCAATTAATTTTTTGCAACCGCCAGCCCGCCGGGCTAACAACTGCCCATGCCCGACGATGACGAGCAATCCGACGAAAAGGTCTGGGACGAATATGACTGGGAGCGTTTTCTCCAGCAGCAAGACCTGAAGACGGAGAAGTACATGGAGCTGATGGAGAGGTACATCGACGACCCCAACCGGGATCAAATCATCGCCCGCGAGATGGGCTGGTATCACCTGCTCGACAAAGACGGCGCCAAATGGGCTGAGGAAGTGGACTCAAATTTTGCCGACGACGCCTCCTGCGAAGCGGCCGACGAGTCGGAGGAAGGGGACGCGGCGCATGAGGGCGAAGAGGGCTTCGAGGTCCACCCGCTCTACCAGGCGTCCTTTGCGCTCACGGTCTGGATCGATCAGCTTTTTGAGGAAAACCGCACGCTGCACAGTCACCCCATCGCGGTGAAGCTCTCGACGCAGGCGGCGGTGGCCAGCGCCAAGCTCGCTGCCGCTTTGAGCGATGACTATGTGGATGAGATCGGGATGACCATCGCCTACCTGAAGCGCGCGCTGAAGGCCATCAGCCTCAGCATGGAGGCCGCGACGCAGCTCCGGAATGACGTCCACCTCGACCCCGACCGGCACGGCACGCTGAATCAGCGCCTCTTCCAGATCCGCGACGGGATCATCGAGCTCATGGGCACGTATCGGTCCGAATTCCGGCGCCGGTACGACGGGCAGTGAGCAGGTGGATGGCGCGCTCCGAGCGCCATGGCAAACCACCGCGCGGCAGCGCCTACTTTGAATCAGCGCCTGGCGGCGAGATTGGTACCCATGGCGCTCGGAGCGCGCCATCCACCGGGGCCCATGAATAACCCCCCGGTCCCTGCGTCCAAAGGTCAGCCGTCCGAGGCCGAAGACGTGCTCTCTGGTCCCCCAGACCTCGAGCTCGTCGCCCGAGCCCAGGCCGGCGATACCCACGCTTTCAATGACCTCGTCACCCGCTACCGCAGCCGCGCCTTTGCCATGACCTACAATATGGTCCGCAACGAACAAGACGCCTGGGACCTCGCCCAGGACGGCTTCCTGAAGGCCTGGAAGTCCATCGGGCGCTTTCGCGGGCAATCGTCCTTTTACACCTGGCTCTACCGCATTCTCATGAATGTGAGCATCGACTGGCTGCGCAAAAAGCACATCCAAGGCGGCACCGAATTCGACGATCAGATCGGGCTGCGGAATATCGCGCCCGGCGCCACCACCGCACCGCGGGGCGAACTGGAGCCGGCGGAGAAAATCTCGGACGGCGAGATCCGCACCCGGATCGATGCGGCCATCGAGCGCCTCTCGCCCGAGCACCGCACCGTGATCGTCATGCGCGAGATCGACGGTCTGGAGTATTCCGAGATCGCCGAGCAGGTCGGCTGCTCCATCGGCACGGTGATGTCCCGCCTTTTCTACGCCCGCAAAAAACTCCAAGCCATGCTCCGAGACGTCTATGAAAGCATTTGAAGAACAATTCACCGCCTGGGTGGACGGCCAACTGACCGGCGAAGAACTCGCCGCCTTTGAACGCGAACTCGCGGCCCACCCGGAAGCCCGCACCGACCAGGCCGCCGCCAAGAAGCTCGGCGAACTCCTCCGTCGCCACCCAAGTGCGCCGCCGCTCGCCAATCCCGACTTTTTCAATCTCCAGCTTCTGCAACGCCTCGAGGCCGAGCAGCCAAAAGTGCCCTCCGGCGACGGCCGCGAACGCGCGCCCTGGTTCTGGCCGCTCTCGCGCCTGGCCTGGGCTGGAGCCGCCTGCCTGCTGATCTCCTTCGCGTTATTCCGGGCGTGGATCCCGGTGGGCAGCAGCCCTGGCCAGAGCGGCGCGCCGTATTTCGCCCAAGTGATCGAAAGCTGGCCCGCGGAAGACTCCATCTCCGCGACCACCGTTTACACTCCCGAGGACAACGTCACCGTCCTCTGGATCGACGGCCTCGAGCACGTCCCCGCGAACTACGCCATCCAGTAACGGTATGCGCTGCCTCCTCGTTCTCGCCCTCCTCGCCGCCCTGGCTCCCGTAGCCGCGGCGGAGGACGTGCTCTGGAGCGCCGTGGTCCTCGCCACGAATGAGGCAAAACCGAAGGATGCGCCGAAGGAGTTGCAGGAATTCGCGCCGCGGCTGAAGCGCGTCTTTGGCTACAATCAGTTTGCCGTCGTCGGCACTGCCGCCAAGCCCCTCGTCAGCGGCAGCGAAAGCTGGCTGGTGCCGACGCCAAATTTCTGGTTCGGCGTGAAAGCGCGGCGCACCACCTCGGTCGAAGCGCGCGGCGGTTACCTGCTCACCCTCCAGCTTTTTCAGGACAAACGCCTGCTCGTGGACAGCGAGACGCGCCTCGCGCCGGGCAGCCCGCTTTTCATCCGCGGCCCCCAATGCGGCGGCGGCCAGATCGTCTTCGTGCTCCAAGTCCAGCGGTAGCGGCGGTTTCAAGGAGCAGGGGCGCCCTCGCCCCGAGTATCTCCTTGGGGCGAGGGCGCCCCAACTCCTTGAAGGTGCGTCCGATGACCAGCGCGGATTCGGTGGGCAGAAATTAACAAGATCCGCTATGCACTCTCACGCACTCGAGAGTCCCCCTCTCCAGCGAGTCCCACCACCCATTTCCCCATGAAATACCTCCTCCCCACCGTCTTCCTCACCGTCGCTGCGACCGCCGCCTTTGCCGACGACATCGGCATCCGCGTCCGCTTCGGCCTCAACGATAAAGAAGCCACCCCGTGGAACGGCACGGTCGCCGTCGCACCCGGTCGTGTGGCGCTGATTGGCGGCTGGCGTTTTGCCCAGGATGATGCGGTGGACGGCATCACCGGATGGAAGACGCGCACGCGCCCCGCCGTGCTCGACAAGCGCAGCAACAATCCGAAGAAAGCCGGCGGCAAGCGGGCGCAAGCCGCGGCGACTGGCGTGGCGATGAGCGACAATGGCGTGCTGATTTCCTTCACCGAGGTGACGGAGGATTCGCAGGTCACGATCAAGACGCCGCAGGGTGACATCGCCTTCAAACTCGGCGATGTGCCGTTTGGCAAAATGTCCACGCAGCTTAGTGGTGCGGTGGAAATCGAGCGCACCGCCGCTTCCATCCCGCTCACCGATGCGCGCAGCGACGACGATTACCCGAGCGCCGCGGTCGGCCCCGATGGCAACGCGTGGATCGCGTACGCCAGCTACACGCCGGGTCTGGACCGCGACGAACGCGCGAAGAGCTACGACAAGGAACCCGCGGATTTCAACTTCCTCGCGACCGCGCCGGGGGCCGATCAGCTCTGGCTGCGCAACGTGCAAGGCCACGAGAATGGCGCGCCGATCGCGATCACCGGACCGGGACGGGACATCTACAAGAGCGCGGTGGCGGTGGACGGATCCGGACGCGTGTGGGTCGTGTGGTCCGAGAATGCGAACTACCAAGCGTTTCCCAACAATGGCGCCGCGAGCTTCGACATCTGGGCGCGATCGGTGAAGGACGGCATTCCAGGCGAGCCGCTGAAGCTGTCCGATTCTCCGGAAAGCGACGTCTGGCCGGCGGCGGCGACCGACGCGAAAGGCCGCGTGTGGGTCGCGTGGCAAGGCGCGAAGGATCGCGTGTTCCGCATTTTCGCGCGGCATCAGGACGGCGAAGGCTGGAGCGCCGCGGAGCAAGTGAGCACGCAATCGCGCAACTGCTGGGCACCCGCGATCACCGCGGCGAAGGACGGTCGCATCGCCATCGCGTGGGACACTTACGACAAAGGCGACTACGACGTGTGGACGCGCGAGTTCGACGGCACGGGTAAGGCCGGCGAAGCGCGCCCCGTCGCCAACACGCCCGACTACGAAGCGCGGCCGGCGCTGACCTACGATCGCGATGGAGCGCTCTGGATTTCCTGGGAACACGGCGGACCCACGTGGGGCAAGGATTTCGGCGCGTATGCGGCCACCGGCATCGGCCTTTACCGCGACCGGCAGATCGGCCTCGCGATCCTGAAGGACGGCAAGTGGATGCAGCCCGCGGCGGGATTCGCCAGCGCGCTGCCTGGCGGCACAGGCAGAGCTCGCAAGCAAAACAACCAGCGCGTCCCCGCGATCGAGCCTGGCGCCGAGACCCGCCAGGCCGGCGAAGAAGCCGAGGCCTCGAAGGACAACGCGCACAACAATCTCGCCCGCATCGTCTGCGACCGCGCGGGCCGCGTGTGGCTCTTCGCCCGCGCCCGGCAGAATGACTTCCGCACGCCGCTCGGTTCGCTCTGGTTCAATTGGGCAACCTATTACGACGGCGTGAAGTGGGTCGGCCCCATCCTCATCCCGCACTCTGACAATTTGCTCTACAACACGCCCGCCGTCGTTGCCTTGAAAGAGGGCGGCCTGCTCGTCGCGCACTCCAGCGATCACCGCCAGGACCGCCACATTGCGCGCAAAGCCGGGGGTGGAAACGCCGCGCTCGATTCGGACAAGGACCCTTTTGACAACGACCTCTTCATCAGCCGCCTGAGCCAGCCCGGTGCGGCGGCACCCGCGCAACTCGTCGCCAGAAAACAAACGCCGAACGCGCAGGCGGCCCCTTCACCCGCCACCATCGCCGAGCGCGCAGCCATCGCCCGCTGCCGCGACTATCGCGCGAAAGTGGACGGCACGGAGTTGCAGCTTCTGCGCGGGGAGTTTCACCGCCACACCGAGATCAGCGGCGACGGCGGCAACGACGGCCCGCTCGAAGACATGTGGCGCTACGCCATCGACGTGGCCGCGATGGACTGGCTCGGCTGCGGCGATCACGACAACGGCGGCGGCCGCGAATACCCGTGGTGGCTGACGCAGAAAACGACCGACGCGTTTTACCTGCCGGGCTCCTTCGCCCCGATGTACACCTACGAGCGCAGTGTTCGTTATCCGGAAGGGCATCGCAACGTCGTCTTTGCCCGGCGCGGCATTCGCACGCTGCCGCGTCTGCCGATCAGCGCCCGTGACTTCGACGGCCCCGCGCCCGACACGCAGATGCTCTACAAATACCTGCGGCTTTTCGACGGCGTCTGCGCCTCGCACACCAGCGCCACGAGCATGGGCACCGACTGGCGGGACTGGGATTCCGTGGTCGAACCGATGGTCGAGATTTATCAAGGCGCCCGCCAAAACTACGAGTATCCCGGCGCCCCGCGCTGCCCCACGGCGGACGACGCGATCGGCGGCTGGGAGCCAAAGGGCTTCGTGAATCTCGCCTTCGCGAAAGGCTACAAGATGAGCTTTCAGGCGAGCAGCGATCACGGCTCCACGCACATCAGCTACGCGCTCGTCTATGCCGAAGACCGCTCCCGCGAGAGCCTCGTGAAAGCGATGAAAGCGCGCCACACCTACGGCGCCACCGACAACATCATCGCCGACTTCCGCTGCACCGCGGGCGGCCAGGAACACATGATGGGCGACGACTTCACCGCCACCGAGCCGCCGCAACTCCGCGTGAAACTGCTCGGCACCGCGCCCTTTGCGAAAGTCATCATCATCAAGGACGGCGTGGAGATCGAAACGAAGACGCCGAACACGGATCAGGTCGAGTTCACCTGGACCGACCCGAATCCGACACCCGGAAAAACGAGCTACTACTATGTCCGCGGCGAACAGAGTGACGCGGAGAAGCAGCTCGTCTGGGTCTCGCCGATGTGGATCAAGTTTGAGCCGAAGAAGTGAGCGCACGTTGGGCGTTTGCGCTGACGCTAATTTTCATCGCCTCAGTCGCATTCGCGCACAATCCAGACACCAGCTACGCCCGCATCGGCATCACTGCCGACCACCTCGATGTCCGGCTGACCTTCGATCTTTTCTCGTTGGAAAAGATCACCGGCATTGATGCCGATCACGATCAGCAGGTCACGCGCGAGGAACTCCAGCGCGCCGCGCCGGAGCTGCAGCGTTTCCTCCAGACCCACGTTCATTTTGAAATCGATGGCGCACCCGCCGCGCTCGACTCAGCCGCGCCGCCAGAGTGGCCGCGCGACGCCGGAGCTGCGCTCGCCGCCAAGGACTGGCACAGCGCCGCCGCGCTCGTCGCATTTCCATTTCGCCTTTTGCTGAAAAAGCCGGCCCGCGATGTCACTGTGACGTTTGATGTCTTCGAGCGACTCGGGGCCGGCTACACCATCTTGGGAGCCTTCGAATGTCGCGGCCAGCGCGAAGAGGTCATCTTCACGCAACCCGAGCCGGACTATCTCTTCGACACAACCTACGTGGAAGGAAGCGAACTCCCGCGCGCGGAAGCATTGCTGCTCGCAAATCTCCGCCGCTTCGTCCGCCTCGGCGTCGAACACATTTTCCTCGGCTACGATCACCTCTGCTTCCTCCTCGCGCTGCTCGTGGTGAGCCGCTTTCGCGAGCTGGTGAAGATCGTCACGTCCTTCACCGTCGCGCACAGCCTCACGCTCATCCTCGCCGCGCTCGGCGTTGCGCGGCTCCCGTCGCGCCTCGTCGAATGCGCCATCGCCCTCACCATCGTCTATGTCGCCGCGGAAAATCTCTGGCGGAAAAACTTCGCGCATCGCTGGCTCCTCACCTTCGCCTTCGGCCTCATCCACGGCTTCGGTTTTGCCGGCGTGATCGCGGAACTCGGGCTGCCCGCCGTCTATCGCGTGCGCTGCTTGTTGGCGTTCAATGTCGGCGTCGAAATCGGCCAGCTCGCCATCGTCGCGCTCGCGTTTCCCTGCATCGTGCTCCTCGGAAAATGGCGCTACGGTGCGCGCGTCACGGCCGTCTTCAGCATCCTGCTCGGTCTCTTCGGCCTCGGCTGGTTCTTCGAACGCGCCTTCCACCTTGGCTTCATGCCGGTGTGAGTTGACGGGTTACGCGCAGGCCGCCCGGATCGCCTCCAGCTCTTCCCAACGGGCAAAGAGCTTCGGCACTTTGGCGCGAGCGGCTTCCAGTTGCGCCTCGAGTTCCGACCACTGGCCACCGTGCTTCATGTAGGCATCGGGCGCGGCGAGCATCGCCTCGACCCGCCCGGCTTCCGTCTCCGCGGCGTGGATGTCCGCCTCGATGGTCTCCAGCTCCCGCGTCTCCTTGTAGCTGAGCTTCCGCTTTTTCGCGGCAACCGGTGCTGAAGCAGCGACCGCAGCAGTACTTGCCACCTTGGGTATGCTCGCCGCCGCCGTCCGGCTCGCGCGCTTTTCCAGGTAGTAGTCGTAGCCACCCGCATTCAGCGTCACCACGCCACCGCCTTCAAAAGCCAGCGTGTGCGTGCAGACGCGATTCAGAAAATAGCGATCGTGACTCACGACCACGACCACACCGCCGAAGCCGAGCAGGGCTTCCTCGAGCAGCCGCAGCGTCGCGAGATCCAGATCATTCGTTGGCTCGTCGAGGATGATGATGTTCCCGCCGCGCTTCAGGATTTTCGCGAGCAGGATGCGGCTCCGCTCGCCGCCGCTCAGGTGCGCGATCTTCGTATTGATCCGGTCGTCAGTGAAAAGGAACCGCCGCAGGTAACTGCGCAGCGTGATGGTTTCTTCGCCAAGCCGCACGTGCTCCTGCCCTTCGCCCACTTCCTCCCAGACGGTCTTTTCGTCATCGAGCGCGAGGCGGTTTTGATCCACGTAATTGAGCTGCGTGCGCGCGCCGATCTCCACCTTTCCGAGCGTCGGCTCGAGCTGGCCGATCATGATCTTCAGCAGCGTCGATTTCCCGATGCCGTTGCGCCCGACCACCCCGAGGCGCAGGCCCGCGGCGAGGTCGAGATTAACATCGTTGAAGAGCATCCGTCCGCCGAGCTGCATGCCGATCCCGGTCATGGTGATCACGCGGTTCGCCAGCTTCGGCGCGGGCGGGATGATCAGCTCCACATCGATCTCCTGCTCCGGCGGACCCTTCGCCGCTTCCTCAAAGTAACGCTCGATGCGGTCCACGGATTTTGTCCGGCGAGCGCTCGGTCCTTTGCGCACCCAGGCGAGTTCGTGTTTCAGAAACTGCTGCCGCTTGTGCTCCACGCGTTCCTCGGTGACCGCGCGCTCGGCTTTGGACACCAGGAATTCGCTGTAGCTGCCGTCGTAGTTCAGGAAAGTGCCGCGCGAGAGTTCGACGATGCGCGTGGCGATGCGATCGAGGAAATACCGGTCGTGCGTGACGAAGAGACAGGCCCCGGGATAACGCGAAAGGAAATCTTCGAGCCACTCGATGGACTCCGTGTCGAGATGGTTCGTCGGCTCATCGAGGATCAGAAAATCCGGCCGCGCGAGCAGCGCCCGGCAAAGCGCGACCCGCCGCTTTTCTCCGCCGCTCAACGTGCCGACGATGCGATCCAGCGCCGGCGCGTGCAGATTCGTGGCGAGGCTCCCGATCCGATGATCCAGCGTCCAGCCATCGAAGTGATTGATGCGATCCAGCAACTCCGCGCCACCGGTGCTTTCCGCTGGAAGATTTTCGTACTCGTCGATGAGCTCGATGACCCGTTGCGCCCCGGCGCGGATGTTTTCCTCCACGGTCTTCGTGTCATCCAGATCGAAGACCTGCGGCAGGTAGCCCGTGACGAGATCGCGTTTGCGCGTGAAGAGCCCGCCATCTGGCTCGAGCGTCCCGGCGGCGATGCGGAGAAAGGTCGATTTGCCCGAACCATTGCGCCCGACAAGCCCGATGCGCTCGCCTTCATGCACCGCGAGCGTCGCGCGATCGAGCACGACGTCGGGTCCGTAACGGACGACGAGTTCACTGGCACTGGCGATGACGGCGGCAGAAGGATCGGGCATGGAGGCGGAGGCAATACACTAACCTGAGCGAATTGCACCCCACGCGGCGAAATCGCTCACTCCTCCGCGGCGAGCGTCTCGAGGCGCGTGCCGATCAACCCGTGCAGGATGACCGTGCCGAAGAAGAGCGCGGCGATGAGTGGGATCAGCCCGCCGATATCGCGGAAGATCATCGTGACGACGGCGCTCGCGAAGATCTGCACGACGAAGTTGATCCCGAATGCTGCGGCCAGGGCGCCGCGCTTCATCCAGAGTGAAAGCCAAGCCACGAAGTGCAGAAAAAAGAGCAGCTGCGCCAGTGCGTATGCGCAGAAGAGAAACGCATTTGTCCCTGTGGTATCCAGATTGCGAATGAGGTCTGGCCAGACGAGGAGGGCGCCGAGCGCCGCGTAAGTCGCGGCAGGGATGAGCGTCGGGAGGCAGCCGAGAATTTTGCTGTAAGCGATCTGCCGAATGCTCATCGGCAGCGTCGCCAGCGAGGAGAGCGTCTTCCATTGCCGTTCGATGCGGAAGACGCGGGCCGCGGCGAAAGCCATCTCCAGCGCGAGCACCGCCAGCATCCAGCCCAGCATCGTCCCGCCGATCTCATCCCAGTCTGACGGTCCGCCCCACCTCGTCGGCGAGAATCGCATGCTCGCGAAGGGCAGGATGTAGAGGCCGAACTTCGCCGCGATCGCAGTCTTCCCGCCCGCGACAAAGTAGAAATCCTTCCACGCCAGAGCGCGATTCCACGCCCGCCCCGCACCCGTCCGGCGGAAGATCGACGTGCTCCGCGCCAGCGCGCCGCGCGACGGTCCGGCCTCGGCTTGCTCGTTGCAGAAAACATCGAAGACCGCCCACGCGAGCAGGAAGCACCCGGCGCCGAGCACGAGATTGCTCCCGATCTGCCAGCACCACGGACCTTCCGCAAAGCCAGTCCGCAGAATCTCCGTGAGCCGCTTGAAAGGCGACGCCTCCGAGATCCAGCCGGCGACCGTGTCCAGCGTCGTGACCCAGGGGGCGTCGCGCACCGTCGCACCGAAACGCCGCGCCAGCCCGGTGACGAAACTAACGACCGGCACGATCACAAAACCCACGATGAGCACCAGCGCGGTGAGCACTGCCGCCGCGCTGCTCCGGCGGCAGACGACGGAGCAGAGCAACGCCAGATTACTGAGGAAAACGATGAACGCACCCAGCGTGCAGTAGCAGGCGAGGATCTGGCCGACGCTCACGCCGCCGAGCGAGACGGCGAGCAGGGTGAAAGGAAACTGCGCGATTAGCAGGAGCAGCGCACCGAGCACGCGGCTGGTCGATTTTCCGAGGAGGATCGAGAGCGGGTTCAGATTCGTCATCCGCAGCAGGCCGAGGGTCATCTCTTCCTTTTCCTCCGTGATCGCGGACGAGAAATAACTCAGCCCCGCGAGGACGATGAAGCAGCAGTTGATCGTCATCACCGTCTGGAAAAAGCGCAGCCCTGGAGCATTCGACCAACCCATCTGCAACTGCGTAAAAGAGAGGAAGAGCAGGATCACAATGATCAGCCCGCTGCGCGCAAAGTAGGTGAGCTTTGCGCGGACATCTTCGCGCATGGACCGGGCGAAAAGAGCGAGGAGCGGGGAGGTCATTTGGACTGCGGTGACTTGTCACCGCTTTGTGGTGGCGGAAACTTGTTTCCGGAGGTGGGGTCTGGCGGATCGCAGCGAATCTCCCGCCGCCACTGCGGACAAGTCCGCACCCCCACAAAGCGGCGACAAGTCGCCGCAGTCCAAAGCGCGGCGGCTCGTTCGATGTTCGATGTTCGACGTTGGATGTTCGATGTTTGTCCTGACGCGCAGGTGGATGCCTTGCTGCACCGACCGAAGAACATCGAACGTCGAACACTGAACATCGAACATCGAACGGCCTTGGCCCCGCTCACGTCCGCACCCCCGGCTCGGTGAGGTCCATGAAGGCTTGGTTCAGATGCTTCACGTCTTCCTGGAAACTGACCACTTCGCCACCAGCGGTGAGCGCGGCCTGGAGGATGGCGTTCACCGGGAGTTGCGCGCGGTCGAAGGTGAGGGTGTAGCGGGCGGCGTGGCCATTTTCATTTGGCAGTGGCGGGGCGACGCGGGCCATGCCGGGCAGGAGGGAGAGCGCAGTGGCCGTGGCGGGATGTTCGGCGGCGAGCGCGAGCTGGTAGTTGGCAGTGGTGCCGTCGCCATTGGCAATCAGGCCGCGCATGGTGCCGGTGTATTTCACGGTGCCGCGATCGAGGATCGTCACGTGATCGCAGAGCGTGGCGAGCTCGCTGAGGATGTGGCTGCTGATGAAGATGGTTTTCCCCAGCCGGCGCAGTTCTTCGAGGATTTCCATGAGCTCGATGCGGGCCCGTGGGTCGAGGCCGCTGGCGGGTTCATCGAGCAGGAGCAGATCGGGATCGTGGACGAGCACTCGGGCGAGGCTCACGCGCTGTTGCATCCCGCGGGAGAGACCGTTGATGAGGTCGTCTTTTCGGCCCGTCATGTCCGTGAGCGCGAGCACGTCGCCGATGGTTTTGTCCCGCTGCGCCTGGCCCAGCCCGTAGGCCGCGCCGAAGAAGTCCAGGTACTCGAAGACGGTCATCTGCCGGTACATCGAGAAGTGATCCGGCATGAAGCCGATCTTGCGCCGGACTTCATTGCGCCGCGCCACGAGATCCTGGCCGAAGATGCCGATCGACCCCGCTTGCGGCTTGAGCAGCGTGGCGAGGACCTTGAGCGTGGTGGTCTTGCCCGCGCCGTTCGGGCCGACGAAGCCGTGGATGGATTGCCGCTGCACGGTGAAGGTCACGCCGGCGACGGCTTGGTGGGTCTTGTAGCGATGGCGCAGGTCGCGGATGTCGATGGCGGGAGTCGGATCGGTGATCATTAAGGGCTTACATATTCATCCGACTCCGGCTCGTTTTGGAACCGCGAAGCGGCGAAGGAGCGAAGGTGGAAGAGACGATGGTATCCAAAGCATTCTCTTCGCTCCTTCGCTCCTTCGCGGTTCACACCCAAGTGCGGGCGTCATGGGCGGAAGATATCCTGCACGTAGAGCACGTAGCCATTCTCCTTGGTGAAACCCTCCCCGCGCATCCGGAAGCCTTCCGGCGCGCGGGCGAAGATCCAGAGCTGGCCTTGATCCGGCGGCAGCGGGCGTTGCGGGATGGATTGTTGAAAGCTCTCCGTCCCGCCAATCGCGCGGGCCTGGAGCAAGGGGAGCATTGCGCGCAGTGAATCTGCGGCCAGCTTTTCCGCGGACTCGCCGAAATAGGATTGCGTCAGGGGCTGAAGGACGTCTTTCCCAAAAGCCATCGACATCGAACTCGAACCAGAGGCGACGAGTGACCAGTGCGCATCCTTCCGCTCCATGGCGTACATGTAATCGCCGTGGCGCAGATGCATCGCTTTTACTTCGCGGGGAAAACCCGGCCCCGGCGAGACCGTGAACTCTTTCACCGAGGCTCCGTTCAACTCCCACTTCCCGACCGTCACGCTGGTGTCGTCGCCCTGCATCACGGCGCGATGCACGAAGGGCCGTGCCGAGTAGAGCGGGATGTCAATCAGGAAGCGGCCTTCGCGTCCGTTGAAGATTCGCCCGCGCACGCCATCCGATTGCGGGACCGCCGAGTAGTAGCTCGCCGACGATTCGTGGCGCAGCGTGTAGAGATCGCCGCGGGTGGCAAAGGCGCTGATCCACTGCATCGTGTCGCAGCGTCCGCCGCCAAGCGCGCGGGCGATGGTGAGCGAGTGGACCGTCTGACTTTCCCCGTAGCCGCGCCGGCCGACGACGGCAAAAAGCCAGCCAAAGACCGCGACCGTCCCGAGGAAGAGGCCGATGGAGAGCCGGTAATCGAGGCGGCGTGCCCAGCGAAACTGCGCCGGCCCGACGAGGAGCAGATAGACGAAGGCGAAGGAATTCAGCAGCCACCAGCTCACCTTCGGACGGGTGAGGGACGCGAGCCGGGTGAAGAGGGTTTGCTCAAGGTCATAGATCACGGGCTCCTGGCCCTTCTTGAGTTCCGGCGCGGAAAATCCGCGATCGGAGAAGAGCGTGTCACCCGCGTCCCGCCGCGTCTTTGGCACGCGAAGCACCGTGCCCGCGCCGACGCGCCCCCACTCACCCTCGATATTCAGCACCGCGAGCGCTTCGTCGAATTGCGGATACGCACCGCCCGCGCCATGCAACACCGCCACCACGCCACCGCGGCGGAGCCAGTCCAGGAAAGCGTCACGACGTGCGGCTTCCCAGCGCGGCTGGTAGTCGAGCGCCACGGCGTCGAGTCCGTCCGTCACCGCCACACTCGTCGGAAAGAGATCGTCGGGAAACGCGCGGAGGCTGCCCGCGCCGGCGAAGGGATTCGCCGGATCGGTGAGCAGCACCCGCGCGGGCGGCGCGCTCGCCGGGCTCGGAATCTCCGTGCTCTCCCTCGGCCCGCGTCCCCAGTTCAGCCGAAACTCCGTGCCCTCCCGCACGAAGATCTGAAATTGCACCCACCGCTCCTGCTGCGCCGCGAGATACACCGGCTGCACGACTTCCGCGTCGCGCACATTGAGCCCCCGACTTTCCTCCAGCGCCACTTCGCCATCGAAAGGCCGCGCGCTCGGATTCGCGATCAGGATCGAAACCGGGTTGAAGCGATTCGGCACCGTGCGTCCGTCGAAGCCCCAGAAGGTCTGCCGCACCTCCAGCGCCCGCGCCGGCAGATCCAGCAGGAAAAAGAGCGCAACGATCAACGGCCCGAGGCGGAGCATGTGGCGGCAGCGTAGAGGTTCCCCACCGCGGCGCGCAATCCGGGACACCGACAACTTCACCGCCGGAGGTAGTGATCCGCGCGAGTCAGGCACAGGGAGCGGATGAAAAGAAACACGTGAAAGTAGAAGAGGAAGTTGATGACGATCAGCGGCCAGACGCTTCCCAAGGGCGTGCCAAGGCTGCGGATTTCCGATCCCTCATTGAGCACGAGCAGGCAACCGGGCGAGAGGAGGTAAAGATAGTCGAGCGTTTCCCGGGGGAGGGAGAGCGGCAGCTTTTCCAGACCTAGCGCGAGGAGCAGCGGCACGCCGCCGCACCAGGCAGCGAGGGCTCCGACGGCGGTGGCGATGGCCCGGAAACGGGTGCGCGCGCGGAGTCCGATCCAGAGTGCGAGCCACGAGAACAGCGGGAGATAGATGACAACGCTGAGCACCACGCACACGGCGTAGACGGTTGGTCCGTCGCTCCCGATTCGGAAATCTCGTTGGCGGAACCCTGAGAGGTAACCCCACTCATTGCTCCACTCCGCGACGCCCAGCGTGAGCAGCGGAATCCCGAGCACGAGCGCCATCCGGCGGAGCGCGTGGGCTTTCTCGGCCACGATTTTGGCGGCGCTCAGCGGCGTGGTGAGGAGCACGTCGAGCGATTGCTGCACGCGCTCGGAGACGATGGTGTTGGCCGATTGGACGGAAAGAAAAAGCGCGGCGACGATCCAAGCGAGGACGGTGAAAATCGTGAAGGTGTCGTTGTCGCGTCCGGAGTCGCCGACACCTGCGACGAACCACACACCGCCGACGAGCACCTCGAGCACGAGGAGGATACGCACGAGGTGGTGTGGCTGGCCGAGTCCGGTGCGCGTCGTCTCGCGCCAGGAGATGGGAGCATACACGGGCAGCGCGTCCCGGGCGCGCAGCACCAGCACATTGCCGAAGCGCCGATTGCCGCGCGTCATCACGGCATCGAGCCAGCGGAAAACGCGCCGGAACCAATTGCCCGGCGGCGCAAAAGCGCGCCGCACCAAACCGACTCGGGCGACCACCATCAGCAACGCGATTGAAACGAGCAGCCCGGCACTTTTGAAGAGTACCGCCGGGATCACCGCATCGCCGCTCGCGCTTAATATCCGCAGCAGATCTTCGCGGAGGTGGACGAGGAGGAGCAGGGGATTGAAGTGAGCCCCAACGTCCACACCGATCGCGAAGCTGGAATTGCGCATCGCGAACAGCAGAAAGATCGGCCCGGCATAGAGCAGGATGGCCAAGAGATACGTTAGCACGAACGCCGAAACCGTGGTCCGGCACCACGCCGAGCAGGCCAGGGCCAGCGCGCCGAGCTGCAGGCAGGCGAGCGCGAGCACCCAGACGCACATGAAGAGCTCCCGGAGCTCAAGACCGCCGAGAGAATATGCCACGGCACCGAGCGGCACGCCGAGGAGGAGGAAGGTGAACATCGGCACGAGCCCGCCGAGATATTTCTGGAGCACGATTTGCCACGGGCGCAGTTCGGTGAGGAAGAGCAGCACCAGCGAGTCGCGCTCTTTTTCCTCGGTGATCCGCCCGCACATCAGCGCGGGGAGGAAGAGCGCGATGGCGCCGAGTTCGAGATAGAGCAAGAGCTCGAAAAGCTGGCGGCCGGCACCCAGCATCCCGGTGGTGGCGGTCGTTCCCGCCCAGAAAAAATTTGGCACCGAGAGCGCGAACAGACCGTAGAGCAGCACGGCAAAGAGAACGCGCAGCACGTAGGTGCGGCGCCGGGCGGCGGTCTCGGTGAGTTCCTTCGTGAGCAGCGGGAGCGAGAAGAGCGCGCGCAAGGAGAAGGGGCGCCCTCGCCCCGTCGCTGCTGAAACTGGGGGCGGTGGCGCCCCTGCTCCTTGGGCGGTCACGCCGTCTTGCCCTCGGTGAGTTTCATGAAGGCCGTCTCCATATCCATCGCGTCCGGCTGGAACATACGGACGCGGGCGCCAAGGCCGCAGAGCGCGGCGTGGAAATCCTCAATGCTGCATTCGTCTTCGCGGAGCTGTACGGCCAGCCGGTCGGACTGCTCTTCGACGCTCGCGACATGGGGGAGCGCACGGATCCTGGCGGCGAGTTCCGGCGTCTGATTCGCGAGCTGGAGATGCACCGTGCGGCGCAGGCTGAGCGTGCGGAAGATGTCCGCGAGCGAGCCGTGCGCGATCATCTTCCCAGCCTCGATGATCCCGATGCTGGAGCAGAACTGCGCGAGCTCATGCAGGATGTGCGAGGAGACGATGATGGTCTTGCCCATCGCCTGGAGTTCCTTGAGCAACTCGCGCATCTCGATGCGCGCCCGCGGATCGAGGCCGCTCGCCGGCTCATCGAGCAGGAGCAGATCGGGATCGTGCAGGAGCACGCGCGCGAGGCTGAGGCGCTGCTTCATCCCGCGTGAGAGTCCGTCCACCGGCGCGTCGTGCTTTTCCGAAAGATCCGTGAGCGCGAGCACGTCGGCGATGAGCGCCTTCCGCCGCGCGGGCGCGATGGCGCAGGCGGCGGCGAAAAAGTGCAGGTACTCGCCCGCGGTGAGATCGTCATACACGCCGAAGAAATCCGGCATGTAGCCGATCTTGCGGCGAACGAGCGGCGCGGCGCGCACGGCGTCCAGGCCATCCACGATGGCGCGCCCGCCGGTGGGCTTCAGCAGGGTGGCGAGCACCTTGATCGTCGAAGTTTTCCCCGCGCCATTCGGCCCGATGAAGCCGAAGATTTCCCCGCGCGCGATGGAGAAGCTGAGTCCGCGCACCGCCTCGGTGCTGCCGTAGCGCACGGTGAGATTTTCGAGGACGACGAGCGGCGTGGTGGTGCTGGGAGTCATTGGAAAAAGAGGCGGCGATAAATCTGAATGTCAGTGCCCACGCGACGCACGGCGACGAGCAGCCACTGGCGAGGATCGTGGCGATCGCTCATCCCGAGGTCTTCGCAGAGCGCGTTACCGTTGGGGGCGATGGCTTCGATCGGTGCATCCTCGGCGTCCATGCCGATGGTCCTCTTCACGAAAGGTGCGGGAAATTCCCTCGACCCTTGGTGGTAGAATAACGAACCATGATCCACGATCGAAAACTGATGCACGGTCGATACCTGCCAGCCATGCGCCTCTTCTCGCAATTTCGCGCCGTCGGTTGGCTTTTTCCAGTTTGATTCCGAGGGCTCGAAAAGATCCCACGGCAGCCCAGAGTCGTCCTTGCCGCCGAAGGCAAGAGTTCGCACGATCGACGGCGACCATTGCTGCAACGAACGCTGCAATTCGTAGCGCGCGGGAAATTGTCCGAGGTAACGCGGCGTGCGGTCTTCTCCGCTCCACGCCAGGCCTCGGTAGTCGGCGCGCATCGGGGGCAGCGGTACGGCCAGCGTTGCAACGAGGGTCTCGCTGACCGCGCGCGCGCGGGGAACTAGTGTAAGTTCAAAGCGATTCGTCCGCAGCACACGGCCATCGGGGCCGATATCCTTGATCGTGACCGCGCCGCGATGGGCGGTCTGGCCGAGGGAACGATTGGCGAGGAAGATCGTCGCCGCGGTCGCCGCCAAGACCGCGACGGGAAAAAGCACCCACGTCCAGCGCCGTGCCCGCAGCCGCCCCAGGAGCAGCCAGTCGAGCGGCCCGACCACCGCCACAAGGACCGCGAGGATGCCGAAGACCTGCCAGGCCGGGAGGAGCTGCACATTCCGCGGCATCAAGACCTGAAAGAAACTGGCCACGTCCTCGTTCTTGCGCCACCGGTTCCCGGCATTCACGGGAGTGCTGAGTTGGGTGGGCGCATTCGCGTCCCGAGCCCAAAGAAAATCCGCCGCCTTCGTCCATGACTCGTCCGAAACCGTGGATGCCAAAATCACGCACCGTCCCAGTCCCACGTAACCTCTGAGCATTCCTGGAGCACGACCGCCGCTGGCCTCGATCGGCACGCCGCCGCGACCCGCTGCGATGACGCGATCCAGCGCCGCACGTAGCTCGTCCGCATTTTCCGAGACACCGAGGAGCGCCAGACCACCGCCAGCTTCCAGCCAGCGGACCAGCGCTTCGGCAGAACGCGGGCGCAGTCGCTCGAGCGCGCTCTCCCGCAGGATCACGAGATCGAAGGCGCAGCAGACGAGCGGATCGACCGGAAAATCCTCGGGCTCGAAAAAGATCGGCGCGGTCGCGGTGGATTCGGCATCGCTGCGCTTCGCCAAATCACGGGAACCCAACGGGCGAAGGCGATGCCACGTCGGCGTTCCGTCCGGCGCGTGCGTCTGACCTCCCGGCCCCGCGCAGATGGCGATCACACTTCGGCGCTCCTCCCTACGTGCTTCCGGCGCAAAAGGCGCGGTGCCGAGCGCGATCCGCCCATTCGCCGTGAGGAAGGTGAGCGTCGCCTCGAGACCCAGGCCGGGGTAGCGCGGTGGCAGCGGCGGCGTGAGCAAGCGCAGGGTCTGCGGGCCACCGGTGAGGAAGACCTCTGGCGTCGTCCAGCGGAGCACAGGCTGGGTGTTTTGCGAGAGGGCGATCTCGACGCGTCCTTCCAGCAGACCCGCGCCGCGGTGCGTGAGCCGCAGATCGAAAAGCGCCGGCGCACCACTTCGCGGCTGCATGGCGAGCGGCAGCACGTCGGCTTGCAAGGCGCCGGCACCGCGCGCGTCGGCCCCGACGAGCAAGAGCGCAAACAGGAGCAAGGTGAGCCTGGGAGGAGCCGCCATCTCCCTCGGAGACTGGCACACGGCTTTTCGTTCAAAAAGCACGATCCCTCGCCGCCGCCGAAACTTCACCGCAGCCCGAAAGCGCCGCGCTGAAACCACCACCACTCGACGAGCAGGACGACGAAGCCGGCGCAGGCGAGCGCCCACCAGAGGGAGCGGTCGGCCTTCGGCACAGTGCTCGCGGCGGCGACGGTGAGGGCGTCGGCGAATTCGATTTGATCCACGCCGGCGAGCGAAGTCTCGGCGGGCGAGAGCAGGCTGGCGCCGAGGTGGCGGACTTCGGTCCCGGCGGCGGAGAGCGTGTAGTCGCCCGCGCGCGGGGCGGCGAGACCGGTGAGTTGGCCGCGGTCGTCGGAGCGTTCGTCGCGCTGAAAGTTGCCGGGTCCGGTGAGGCGATACGATGTGGCCGGCGCGAGAGTCAGCGGCGGGAGCACGCCGGTGCGGCTGGCGTTCGTTTCGGCGAGGCCGCTCTGCTGGAGCGCGGCTTGCACGACATTCGAGACGAAGATGGGGAAGCCGACGCGATACGGCAGCGTGGAGCGGTCCGTGTGAAAGAGCAGCGCCACGCGCAGGGCGTCGCCTTCCCTGCGCTCGAGGATCAGCGGACCGTGCGAACCGTGCGCGACGATTTCGTAGCCGAGATTGGCGAGCATCTCCTCGCTCGCGCCGGCGGCAAAGGCGGGCTGATCGAGGAAGACGACATCGGCGAGCGTGACGTGCTGGAGGAGCGGGGATTCGCGGCGCCAGTCGATCGCCGTCGTGCTCTCGGCATTCACGACGATGAGCATTTGCACATCCTCCGGGACGAGGCCGACGGTGCATCGCGTGCGCGCAGGGAGCGCGAGTTCCGCGGCATCATCCGTGATGACGAGATCGAAGGCCGCGGGCGAGACTGCGCCGTCCTCGGGGAAAAGGGCGACGCCATCGAGCGAGGCGAGCGCGTGGCGATAGGCGGTCATCTTTTGCGGACACCAGATGGCGAGCGGACGGGCGGCGGGGAGATCGAGCCAGGCGGTGTTATCGGCGGCGAGGGAATCGGGGCCGGCCATCGTGAGGCGCGCGCGGAGTTGCACAGGCTGATCCGTCGCGATCTGGAAGACGAGACGCGGGGTGGTGCCCTTGGTGAGCGTCACGCTTTCCGTGCCGACGACCGCATCGCCCTGCACCAGTTCCAGCGTGCCGTTCGCCGTCTCGGTGTTCGCGGAGGCCGCGAGTTGCACGAAGACTTCCCACTTTCCGCCCGAGCCGCGCCGGGCGTTGCAGCCGATGATGCCGTAGTTCGGCGCGGCTTCCGCGAGGCGCTGGAAGTCGATCTGGAAGGACAACTCGAAGTTTGTGCGCGCGGGAAAATTGCCGTCGGAGAAGAGCAGCACTTTGTCGAAGGCGGCATTGCGCGCGAGCGCCTGGGCCATGCGGAGTGCTTCGTCGAGATCGCCGGCCACGTCCTCGACGGCGAGCGAGTCGAGTGCTTCGCGCAGCTCGCGGCGGTTGTTCGTGAAGGCGGTGAGCCGGCGCGCACTTTTGCTGAAAGCGAGGAGCGCGATCTCCTGATCAGGCGGCATCGCGTCCAGCAGATCGCGGACGCGCTTCTTCGCGGCGTCGAGGCGCGACACGCCATTTTCGTCCGTCGCAGCCATGCTTGCGGAGATGTCGATGAGCACCGGCAACCGCGCCGCCCGCGAACTTTCCCGCCGGAGAAAAGGCTGCATCGCCGCGAGCACGAGCAGCGTGAGGAGGAGGATTTGCAGGAGCAGGAGGAGGTTGCGTTTGAACTTTTGAAAGGGCGAGTTCACCCGCTGATCCGCGAGCACTTGGCGCCACAGGATGAGTGAAGGGATCATCTGCCGCGGGCGCTTGAGCTTTAAGAAATAGAAAGCGATCAGCGGGATGAGCAGGAGGAAAAGCCAGGCGCTGGAGAGGGCGGAGAAGCTCATCGGGGAGAACGTCGAACATCGAACTTCGAACTCTGAACATCGAACGACGGACGGAGGGCCTCTCCGAACTTCGACGTTCGATGTTCGACGTTCGATGTTCGATGTTTTCGACCTCTCATACGATCCACCCCTTCCGCCGCATCATCTCAAAAACCACCAGCTCCATCGGCTCCGCGGCGCTGATCGACAGAAACTTCCCCGACCGCTGCTGGCACAGCGTCGTCAGCCGGGCTTGATGCGCGAGGCGGTATTCGTGGTAGAGGCCGAGCAGGTCGCCGGCGCTGGAGATGTCGAGGTGATCGCGCGTCTCGCAGTCCACGAAACGCAGGTCGCCTGCGAGCTCCGGCGCGAGTTCGGCGGGGCCGAGGATTTGCACGGCAAAGATCTCGAGCCCGGCGCCGTCGAGCTGGCTGAAGCTCCGGCGCAGATCGCCGCCGGTGAGAAAATCGCTGAGCACCACGACCACACCGCGACCGGAGTGCTGGCGGAGAAAATCTTCGATCCCGCGCTCGACCGGGGCGTTGCCGCCGGGCTCGATGCCTTCGAGGAAGGTGAAGAGTTTTCCCAGCGAAGCGCGGCCCGTGCAGGGCCGGAGGCGTGCGCCGCGTCCGCCGAGCACGCCCGCGCTCACCTTTTCCTGCGCGCGCAGCCCGAGCACGCCGAAGACCGTCGCGAGCTTCCGCGCGAGTTCCCACTTTCCCTCAAAGGCCATCGACTCCGACGCATCCACGAGCACCGCGACGTGCCGCTCTTCCTCCTGATGAAACTGCTTCACGTAAGGCCGCTCGATGCGCGCGAAGATATTCCAATCCACGAAGCGCACATCGTCGCCCGGCGAGTAATCACGGAAGTCGCAGAACTCCGTGCTCGTGCCGCCTTTCGCCGCGAGATGTTCGCCGCGGGCGCGGTTGGTAAAGTGCCGCGTCGCGTTGATCCGCAGCCGCGCAAGCCGATCGAGGTCGCGATTCGTGAGCAGCGAAGTCAGTTGCGGCGCTTCGGCCATGATTGCTTACGCGGCGGCTTCGGCGACGCCCTTTGCGAGTTCCTCCACGAGACCGGGCACGCTCACATTTTCCGCGAGTCCATCGTAGTTCAGCAGCACGCGATGACCGAGCACCTCGCTGGCAAAGTGCCGGATGTCCTCGAAAGCGACGTGCGCGCGGCCTTCGGCAAGAGCGCGCACGCGAGCGGCGCGGATGAGCCCCTGCACCGCACGCGGACTCGCGCCCCACTTCACAAACCGCCGCACCGGATCGCCCGCAAACTCGCTCTGCGGATGCGTCGCGAGGACGAGCCGCACCGCGAAATCGCGCAGCGGATCGGCGACGACCACCTTCTCAAGCACCGCGCGCAGTTCGAGAATGCGCGGACCATCCATGATTTTCGGTACCTCGGCGCCGCCACCGAGCGTGGTGCGGCGGACCATTTCGTTGAGCTCGGCGCGATTGAGGTACGGGACGTTGAGCTTGAAAAGGAAGCGGTCGAGCTGCGCCTCGGGCAGCGGATAGGTGCCCTCCTGCTCCAGCGGATTCTGCGTCGCGAGGACAAAGAACGGTTGCGTGAGCAGATGCGTCGTACCCGCCGCGGTGACGGTGCCCTCCTGCATGGTCTCGAGCAGCGCGCTCTGCGTCTTCGGGGTGGCGCGATTGATTTCATCCGCGAGCAGAAGCTGAGTGAAAATCGGGCCGCGGCGAAACTCGAAGACGTAGCGCCCATCCGGCCCGGTGGTCATCACGTTCGTGCCGACGATGTCCGCGGGCATGAGATCCGGCGTGAACTGGATGCGGCGGAAGTCCAGCGCGAGCGCGCGCGCCAGCGTCTTCACGAGCTCCGTCTTGCCGAGCCCCGGCACACCTTCGAGCAGCACATTGCCGCCGGCGATGATCGCCGTGAGCACGCCTTCGACGACGCGCTGTTGCCCGACGATGACGGCGCCGACCGCCGCGCGGAGATTTTGAAAGTCGTCTCGGAAGCGCTGGGCTTCGGCCTGGAGTGCAGCGGGGTCAGTCATGGGTGGTGGGCGTTGCGACGAGGGTCAGGTTCTCGGGGCTTGGGTTGGGGATCAATGTTGATCGTCGGTGCGCTTCCGCTTCCGGGCGAGGAGGCGCTCGGTGGTGGATTGCGGTTCGGCAGGCGAAGGGTCGGACGGTTTTACTGGTGGTGGCGCGGCGGGTTTCGGCGGCGCGCTCGGAGCCGATGGCGCGACTGGCGGCGACACTTCGCGCTGCGTCTCCAGCGTGGCTTTCACTTTCGCTTTCCGCTGCAAAAGCGCGCCCATCGTCTTGCCGCTCTCGTCCTGTTTACGGCGGAGGAAGGTGTCGCGGATGGCGGGCCAGTCGAGCTGGATGCGGCGCACGGCGACGTCGAGCGGGATGAGGCAGGCGAGGAGGATCAGGAACCAATCGAAGACCGGGCGCGTGCTCTCGCGCGTGGTGCGCTCCGGGTGAAAAAGGTCGAGGTCGTTGGCCGTGAGCACGCGGCCGCCGGTGCGTTCGGCGATCTGCTTCAGCACGATGGGGTCGCTCCGGAAGCGCAGATACTCGGGCGAATACGGCACGGCGAATCCGCCCATCGCCTGTTCGGGTTTCTCGCTGCCCGCGCTGGCCGCGGCGGCGATGACCTGGTAGCGGCCTTTGCCCCAGAGCGGGAACTGCCCCTGATACCGCCGCGGACCGATCTGCCGGAGCGGCACCGACACGCTTTCACCGCGCGGTCCGGAGACGCGGGCTTCCATCTCGAGAAAACGATCGCCCGCCGCGAAGTCTTCGACCGACACAACCCCCGTGCTGCCCGCCGCGGAGCTGCGCAGGCGCAGATCGGTCTTCTGCTCGACGCGCGAAAGTTCGGTGACGAGCTGCCGCACGAAGGCACGATATTTGTCCCACCCAATCCAATCCTGCGCCCATGCCGGACCGAGGTCGCTGGTCCATGCGGCCGCCGCGCCGAGACCGAACCGCCAGACCGCGAGCAGGGGGTCGGGCGAGTCCGCGGGATCTTTTCCCGCCGGCACGCGCAGGATGGTGGTGGCGCGCGGCTTGATGGTCGTGAGCACGTAGCCGCGCAACTGCGGCAGCGCGTCGATGCCTTTCAAAATCGGCGACGGAAACTCGACCTCGGGCGTGAAGACCTTGTTTTGCAGCATTGAGCGTTTGAGCGTCTTCGCTTCCTTGATGAAGATGCTCGGGAGCTGATTCGGATCTGCGGGAAAATAATAACGGCCGCCGGTCTGGCCGGCGATGGCTTGCATGATCGAGATGTCCTGCCCGCCGTGCGGATTGATCGCGATCATCGAGACGCTCACCTTCGCATCCACGAACTCCTGCACGAGCGCGGGCGTGGGCGGCGATGGATCGCCGTCGCTGATCACGATGAGGTGTTTCGTAGCCGCGTCGCTTTGCACCAGACCGGCGAGACCCAGCTTCATCGGCGTGTTGAAATCCGGCATGTCGCCCGGCTCGGCTTTATTGATCAGCGGGACGAGGCGTTCGTATTCCCCGGCGGGCGTGAGCGGGAAGATCCAGTTGTAACCCGTGGGACTGCCGCCACCCCACGCGTAGGCGATGAGCCCCACTTCGTCCTGCGCGCCGAGCACGCGGATCGCTTCCTTCGCGATGCGTTTCGCCCAAGTGTTGCCCTCGGCGAATTCGCAGGTGTGCAGGATGATCGCGAGCGCGCCCTTTGGCAGCACCTTCTTCTGCTTCACATCCATCTCGACGGGCAGCGCCTCCTCGACCGCGGTGCGATGGAAGCCGCCCGGCCCGTAACTCTGCGGTCCGCCGAGCATCAGGAAGCCGCTGCCATTATTGTACACCGCGTCGCGCAGCGCTTGAAATTGCACGGGGTCGAAGGCGTCCGCGGGCGCGTTCGCGAAGACGATGAGGTCGTAAGGCAGCAGCGACAGCGCATCGCGCGGAAACTCGTAAGCCATCCGCACCTGCACCACGCGTTCGCTTTCCTTCATCGCCTGCACCAGCGGTTCCCAATCGCGCGCATCGCCGCGCGCTTCGGTGACGACGAGCACCTTGCCCTCGCCGCGCAGAAAGAGATCGCCGATCGCGACGTTATTCTCCGCCCAGCCGTCCTCGCCCTTCGGCACGGCGATCGTGGCCACGTATTCGTAAAAGCCCGGCTCGCGCAGATAGAGCGGCAGCGCGAAGCGATTGCGCCCCGCCTCGAACTCCACGTCTTTCTCGAAGATCGTCTTCCCATTCTCCGAAAGGGTGAGTTTGCCAGCGCCTTTCGTCAGCGCCTGGAGCAGCACATTCGCCTCGTAAGTCTCGCCCGCCTTGACGACGCGCGGGAGGTCGAGCCGCTCGAGCCACACTTCCTTTTCGTAGGCGAAGGCGATGGGCAGCACGTCCACCGCGATCCCGCGGGATTTGAGCGCATCGAGCTGCGCGGCCACGGCGCTCTCGGTTTCGTTGCCATCGGTGATGAGCACGATGCGCCCTTGATTCTGCTCCGGCAGCATCGCCGCGGAGAGGCTCAGGGCCTTGGCGAGATCGGTGCCGTCCTTCGCGATGCGCGAGTTCATCGCTTCAAAAGGGAAGCTCGGACGCGGCGGCAATTCGACCGCGGCATCGCGCCCGAAGACGACGAGTCCCGCTTCGTCCTTCGGCGGTTTTTTCCCCACGGTTTGCATCACCCACGCCAGCGCTTGATCGCTCACCTTCGCGCCCATCGAGTCGGAAACATCGAGCGCATAGACGATGGAAAGCGCATCCGAGCGCCGCACCGCGCGCGGCTCGGCGAGGAGCACGATGAAGAGGGCGGCCAGCGTGAATCGCGTGATCAGCGCCACGAGCGCGCGCCCTTTTCCCAAGCCGGAAAAGCCCGCGAGATGCAGCCACCAGATCCACGGCAGCGCGAGGGTGAGCCAGAAAGCCGGACGATAGGTGAAGCGCAGCAGCCCGCGCATTTCCGCGACCACACAGGCGCCGAGGAAGAGCGCGAGGAAGATGATCAGCGGCAGCGCGGCGCGCCAGGTGATGGGCGTGCGGGCTGCGGGCACCATCGTCCGCAGGAGGCGGAGCCGTGCCGGGGAGAAAATGCTGCTGGCCAAGGGGTGAAAGCAGGCTCGAAGGCGGCCCCGACTACCGCGCGAGCAGTTGGAGGAAGCACACGATGATCCGCCGCGAAAGACTCTCGTCGAGCCATCCGAACGGACGCAACGCAGTGCGCCGGATGGGCCGCGCGAGATCGGTGCAGGCGATGAGCGTCTCGCGACCCCAGCGCACTTCCACGCGCAAGGCCGTGAGCGCGACGCCGGATTTCAGCGGGCACACCAGCACCGTCGGCAGTGCCGCCAGCGCCTCGTCCTGCAAGGCGACGAGATTCGGCACGGCACCTTTCGCCGTCGAGCAGTAGAGCGCCAGCCTCACGCTTCGTGGACGGGAAACTCGTCGTTGACCGCGAGCGTCTGACGGCACACGGCGTCGGTGTACTGCTCGCCCACGGTGTCCGCAAAGCGGGCGCGCTCGCGACGGGCTTCCTCCCGGTCGATGAGTTCCTGCACCCAGACCGAACGCGGCGAATCCCCTCGCAGCGCATCAATCTTCCGGTACGCCTCGAGGCTCAGGGTGAGCGTCGCGCGACCCGCGGCAGCGACCGCTTTTCGCGGCGACTTTTTTGCGACTTTCATGCGCGCAACGTGCCTGCCGCGGAAGGTGGCGTCAAGGTGCGCCGCCCGGCAGGCGGAGCGCGACGATGCGGCGGTTTTTCGTATCAGCGACGAAGACGCGGCCCCGTGCGTCGATGGCGAGCCCCCACGGCGTGCCAAACTCGCCTTCGCCCATGCCGCTGCGGCCGAACTGGCCGAGCAGCCGCCCGGCGAGACTCACCTGGGAAAGGCGACCGGCGCCGTATTCGACGATGTGCAGCGTGCCGTCGGGGGCGGGCGCGATGTCGTAAGGGAGATTGAAGGTGAGGGCGTTTCCATTTTCGCCGAGCAGGCCGAGAAATGCGCCGGCGTCGGTGAAGATGAGGACGCGGTTGTTGATCGCATCGGCGACGAAGAGCCGGCCGTCGATCCACGAGAGTCCCGACGGGCGCTGAAATTGCCCCAGCCCGGTGCCGAAACTGCCGAAGCTCGCGAGCCACTCGCCTTCGCGCGTGAATTTCTGCACGCGATCGTTCCCTCCGTATTCGCAGATGTAGAGATTCTCCGCGGCGTCCTTGCAGATCCCCACGGGATAGAAAAATTCGCCGTTCGCCGAGCCCTTGCGTCCGATGTCTTTCAGCCACGTCCCGTGCGCATCGAACCAGACCACGCGATGATAGTGCGTATCGCAGACCACGACGCGGCCATCGCGCAGGACCACGATTCCCTCGGGCTTTCCGACCGATACCTCGAGCATCTGCCACTGCCGCCGCAGCGCATCGTCCGGGCCGTAGATGAGCACGCGCCCGGCGGTGTCGAGCACCGCGAGTTCGCCGTCATTGCCCGTGGCCACGCTGCGCGGTGTGGGGAGCGAGGCGCCGTCGGGCGGGAGGTTCCAGGTCTTCCATTCGCGCGGCTGGAGCACGGGTGTGTGGTCGCTCCGCCGGCAGCTCGTGAAGGTGAAGCAAAGCGCGAGAGCCACGATGAGCGGAGCCGTTCGATGTTCGATGTTCGACGTTCGATGTTCGATGTTTTCCGTTGGAAGCGGCCGCATTCGCGAACTGGCAAACATCGAACTGGCAAACATCGAACGTCGAACATCGAACATCGAACATCGAACCAACCACCCGAACGCTTGCGACCACTTCATTCGCGCAGGCGGATCATGGCCGGTTCGCCTTCGCGGAGGAGCGGGCCGGATGGGCGGTGAAAGAAACGCCGGCGGGTGGCGGCGCCGAGGTGGTGCAGTTCCACCTCGGCGATGGCGCCGCGAAAGTGCGCCGCGCTCACGACGATCGGGCTGATGTGCGCGGGCTCGATGGCGATCTGCTCGGGCCGAAAACACCGCGCCTCGTCGCCCGATTCATCGAGCCACAGCTCGGCTTCGGCGGCAGTGAGCCAGTTGCCCGGTCCGAGCGCGGACATCAGTTCCGGCGAGCCCGGATCGGAGTACAGCGCGGCGACTGCGCCGACGTGGAGGACTGCGCCGGCGTGCAGGCAGACCACCCGGCTTGCTTCCCCGAGGACGCGCTCCGGTTCATGCGTGGCAAAGACGAGGGACGCACCGCTCGCGGCGAGGTGCTCGCGCACGATTTTCCAGTAGCCATCGACGCGCGCGGGATCGACATGCGTGAGCGGTTCGTCGAGGACGACCGCCTCCGCTTTCATCAAGAGCGCGCGTGCGACCGCGAGCCGCGCCCGCTCGCCCGCGCTCAATTCCCCCGGCTTCGCCGCGCTGCGCTCCGCGAGATCGAAGGCCTCGAGCGTGGCGTCAATTTCCGCCGCCGGAGCCCGCACGATCTGCAAATGCTCGCGCACCGTGCAGTGCGGCCAAAGCCCGCCATTTTGCGGCGCCCACGCGACCGTGCGCGGGCCGGCGATGATGCCGCGCGCGGGTTTCTCAAAGCCGACGAGCACATTGAGCAGCGACGTCTTTCCCGCGCCGGACCAGCCGAGGATGGCGGTGACGCCGCGGCGGATTTCCAGCGAGGCGTCGCGCAATCGAGCCGGGCCGAGCGAGACGCGGTCGAGGGTCCAGAGGGGTTCATCGGCCATCGCGCCGTGGATAGAAGCGCGCGATGGGGGCGGTCAACAGTAGAAGCGTGACCGGCGCGAGAAAGGCGGCGAGCAACATGGCCGAGAGCACCTCGGTCTGGCCGTAGTGTGCGAGATTATGCAGCCGCGCGAAGACCGGCGTGAAGCCCACCGGCGCGAGGATCGACGACGCGGTGAATTCGCCGAAGGCCCAATAAAAGAGCAGCGCGAAGCAGGCGAAACGGCGGCGGCCATCGAGTTGCCAGAGCAGGCGAAAGGAGGGCGCTCGGGAAAGGCGGGCGACGTGCAGGGCGGGATTCGGCTCCGTGGCCGCGAGCCGCCAGCGGAGGAGCAGCGCGAGGGGGAGCAGCAGGAGGGTGAGGGCGAGCAGGAGCGGCAGCGGCGTATCGTAGGCGGGGCGGAGCAGCGGGAGATGGAAAAGCGTGACCAGCAGGAGAGCGAGGACCAGCGCGCCGAGCAGGCCGGGAGCGCCCGTGAGCCACGCGACACCCGAGACTCGTCGAAGCGACGCGCGTCCGGCGGCGGTCGCGCACACGGCGGCCCCGAGCGCCACCGCGAGGCTCGCGGTGAGTTCGCGGGCGAGGGTGAAATTTGCGGCGAGCGTGGAGAGGCCGGTGAGCGCTTGAGCGCCGATGATCGCGAGCGGCAGCAAGCCGCCGGCGATGGCGGCGCACGCGAGATAGAAGTTCGCGGCGACGCTGATCCGCCGAGTCGGCGGAGCCCACCCGCCTTCCGCGGCGGAACCGATGGCGCGGCTGAGCGCGAGGAGCACGAGCAGTTGCAGCGCGAGCGGCCACGCGGCGAGGCGGAGTGATTCGCGCAGCGCGAGGCCGCCAGCGTGCGCATCGAAAAGGGTGACCGCCCACGTCTGCACATTCCACAGCGATGCCAGCTCGAAATCCGCGAAGGCCAGCAGGAAGACGAGACCGCCCGCGAGCCACGGACCACTGGCCGCCGAGCGGAGGAGAAAGCGGCGCCGCTCGCGGGCGGTAGGCGCCAGCAAGGCGTGGCAGTGCCGCGCCTCCGCCGAAGCCAGCGGCGGTACGAAGTGCAGCGCGATGACGGCGACCGGGACGAGCCGCAACAGGAGGGCGAAAAAATGGAGCAGCGGAAGTCCCGCCGGCACGGCCATCGCCCGCAAAGCGAGGGGCGCATAGGCGTAGCTGACGAGCAGCGCGGGCAGCAGAAACGGCACGAGCAGGAGCGCCCAGCTCCAGGAGCGCCTCCGTTCCGACAGCGCGGCGAGGCTGCGCACGAGCGGCACCGCGAGGGCGACGGCGAGCCCCGCGAGCACTAGAGATCGGGCGGCATCGGCAAAGACGAGCAGCGGGAAACTCACCGCAGATATTCCCCCCTGAGCCACGCCAGACATTCGGCTCGGGCGGGTCCGAGTTGCGTGAGATCCACGCCCGCTTTCGCCCACTCCGCCAGCTCGCGGACCTCGGCGGGCACTTGATCCACGGGCACCGGGCCAAGCGGAATCTGGCGCGACTTCGACCGCGCGAGCGCGAGTTCCGTCTCCGCGGAGAGCAGGAAATCCACGAGCTTCCGCGCGGCCTCTTCGCGCTTCGTGCCGCGGATGATGGCAACGGTATTCGGGATGCAAATGGTGGCGTAATTTTCGTCACTCACGAGTACTGGCTGCCACTGTAGTAGCTTGCCTGCGTCGAACGCCGCGAAGAAATCGTCCGAATCCGTGTAGCCGAAATGACAGGCTCCGCCAACCACTGCATCCTTCGTAGCACCGTTGCCGTTTAGCTCGCGGACCCCGCGCCGCCTCCAGTCGCGGTGCCATGCCTGAACTGCAGGCCCGCCCCATTTATGCCAAAGCACACTGTAGTGCGTGAGCGTGGTCCCGTAGAGCGGCTTGGCAATACACATCTGCGAAGGATCGAAGAGCGCGAGCACGCCCTTGTCCAACCGGTCCATAGCTTCGCGGTCCGGGGCGCCGAAGTTCGCGATCAACACACGCATCCGCGCAGCGAAGCCGGTCCAGTGGCCCCCGGCGTCCTTGTACTTCGCGGGGATGCGCTCCCAGCCGGAGCCGCGATACGGCGCGAGCACGCCCTTTTCCTGCAAGTCGAGCGTGCCGAGCAGTTCGTTGTTCCAGAAGACATCGCAACGCGGCGCGTCTTTTTCGCGCACGAGGAGTTCGGTGAGGCCGAGCGATTTTGTGGCCTCGGTGTCGTAGCGCGTGGCGACGGCGAGGCCGGTCTGGCGGGTGAAATCACGGAGGATTTCCTCCGCGAAGATCGAGTCGTGCGCGCAATAAACGACGAGCGGGCTGGCCCCGCGCTGGGTGAAAAACCACGCGCCGATCAGCGCGCCGAGGATGATCAGAGGAAGCGCGCGGCGCATCACTTCGCGGGCAGCGCGTCGAAGTATTTCTTGATGGCCTCGTGGTAGCCGGTCGGCACCTGCTCCTGCTGGATCGCTTCGCTCACGCCCTGTTTCACCCGCTGCATCCCCTCGCGAAATTCCTCCGACCGCGCGCCGGTCTCGCCGACTTCCTTCGTCTTCCACTCGAGCAGCATCTTGCCCGCGGTCAGTCGCGACGGGGATTTCTCGCTCTTGAATCCGGTCTTCGCCGATTCGTCCTCCGGCCGTTTCGCGCCGTTGCCGATGCCCGGTCCCATCCCCGAGCCGCCCTGACCGGGCTGAAGCCCCGCACATTTCGCGGCAAAAAGCGCGGCGTAGTCGCTCATCCCGTTGCAGCTCTTGCACGCCTCGCCGTCGAGTTGGCCGAGTTCACAGAGCTGCCTCGCCATCTGCAAATTCTTGAGCGCGTCTTCGAGCGCCTGGCCGTCCTTCATCGCCTGCGCGAGCTGCGAGAGTTCCTGCTCGCTGAGTTGCAGCGAATCCGCCGCGCCGTCCATCCCGCTCTTCGAGTTCTGGCCGAGTTGATCGAGCGCGCGTTGCAGCGCGGCGGCGAGTTGCGGGGAGTTCATCTCCTGCTTCATGGACTGCGCGAGTTCATTGAGCTGCTGCGCGAGCTTCTCGCGAGCGGCGCGCTTTTCGGCGGAGTCCGGCATCTGCTCGAGCTTCCGGAGTTGCTCGCGCAGCTCGGCGATCTCCTTCTTCACCGCGGTGACGTCGCCTTTTTTCAACTCCTCGCGCCACTGCTGCAGCTTCTTCGGATCGGCGGTGCCGAAGCTTTGCCCGGCCTTGTCGAAACGCGGCAGTTCGTTGTTCACCTTCCGCCACATTTCGCCGAGTTCGCGCTGCTGCTCGGCGAGCCGCTGGAGGGTCGGCTCCTTTTGCTGGGGCTTGGCTTCCTTGAAAGTCTTGTCGAGTTCCGCGAGCGCGCGCTGCACCTGCTCCGTCTGCCGGTTTGCTTCCGCCGCCAGTTGTTCGCTGCGCAATGCTGTCGCCTTCCGCGTCTCCCGGAGCTTCTGCTCCTGCTGGCTGGCCGTCCGCCGCGCCTCCTCCTTGCGGAAGGGATCGAGCTGCGGAAGAAACCGAATGCCGACGGCGAGAATCACGAGCGCCGCCGCGACTTGCCACAGACCACGCTGCCAGCGGAAGGGCACGAGCTTCGCCGCCTGCAACTCCGCGGCGCGCTGCTCGGCCTGCTCGACGACGATGGGGCGAAATTCACCGGGCGCCTCATCCAGGAGCGCTGCGGTCAGGAAGAGATCGTGGCTCTCCGACCGCGCATCGACGAGCCGCGCCACCTCGCTGATCGCCGGCCGCCGCGTGAGGGCGAGCGCGCCGAGGAGCGACAGGGCGGGGATCGCGAAAAGCGAAAGCAGCGTGAAGTGATCGGGAAGCAAGCCGAGCAGACGCGCGGCCAGCAGCAGCGCCAGATAGAGCGCCGCGCTGGCGAGCGCGACCTGTCGCCACCGCCCGCCGAGGCGCGCGACGAAAAGCCGGGTGCCGGTCTGCCGCAGCAATCGCTGTGTATGGCTCATGTGCGTCGCATGAATACTGCCACGCCCGGCGCGCGGCAATGGAGGATCGTCGTGCTATGACCCGGTCTTCATCCGGCGCACCACCTTTTGGGTCGTGCTGCGTTTCTTATCGGTCAGGCGGGTCTTCCGTTTGCGGAGCTGGCGGGCGAGCTTGTCGGTCACGAGGTCGAGCGCGGCGTAGAGATCCTCCGCGCTCTGCTCCGCATGGATGTCCGGGCCGGCGATCGCGAGGTGCACTTTGACCGAATAGCGTTCCTTCGTCCGGGCGCTTTCGTCGTGGATGAGCACGATGTGCGCGGCGACGATGTCGCTGGCGAGATCTTCCAGATGAAGAATTTTCCCGGCCGCGAACTGGTGGATGGCGGCGGTGAGGCGGACGTTGCGGGGGCTGATGTGGATTTGCATGTGCGTGCAAGATGTAGCGCCAACCCCGCCCGTGGCAATCGGCGCCGCGTGCAAAAAACAGCCGGGCATCCTTCGCCGGACGATGCTTAGCTTAATCCGAAGCGATCCATCAAGAATGAGTATTCAACGAAGTCGCGGGTTCGATTGTATAAGACGGGAACAAACCCATGAAACGCATCTCGATCGCAAAATCTGGTGACTGGACGGCCCTCGACGCCTACCTCCGCGACGTCGGCCAGTCGGCCACACCCACGGAGGAAGAGACGACCGCGCTGGGCATCCGTGCCGCTGCGGGCGACGTCGCAGCGCAGGAGCAGCTCGTGCGCGATCACCTGCGGCTCGTGGTGAAGATCGCGCATCATTACGCTGGGTTTGGGCTGCCGCTCGCCGATCTCGTCTCCGAGGGGAATATCGGGCTCATGCGCGCCGCGGAACTTTACGATCCGAAGTTTGGGACAAAATTCAGCACCTACGCCTCGGTCTGGATCAAGCAGCGCATGCATCGCGCGATCACCAACCAGGCGCGCGCGGTGCGCATCCCGGTCTGGCGCTCGCAGCGGCTGCGGAAGCTGGCCCGGCTGAACGACGAACTGAGCGCACAGCTCGGCCGGACGGCGTCCGACGACGATCTCGCGGATCGCCTCGGGCTCTCCGCCGGGCAGATGGCGGAGCTGCAAGGCGATCGCTTTGACGTGGTCTCGATCGACGCTCCGTCCCATCCCGGCGATGAAAATTCCGCTCCCCTTCACGCCACGATGCCGGACGAAAATGCCGTGGAACCCGGGGCGCATCTGAGCCGCCAGGAGCTCGTCGAAGAGATCATGGTCTGCCTGCACGATCTCGAGGATCGGGAGCTGCAGATCCTCGCGCTGAAGTATGGGTTCCAGGCAAAGGGTGCCGTTTCCTTCCGCGAACTCGGGCGGCGCTTTGGCCTGAGCCATGAATGGGTGCGGCGCATCGGCGAGCTCGCGGTGGTGAAAGTGCGGCGCGCGCTGGAGCATGTCGGCACGGTGCCTGCGGGCGAAAGGCAGCGGCGGCGGGAGCGCGTGCAGGCGCGGATCAGCCAGCTCGCGACCGCCTGAGCGGAATCGCCAGCGCCGAAATCTTACACGCCAAACGTCCGCCTCGGGCGTATCGTTGAGCACCATGCGCTATTCCCTGCATCTCGCCCGCATCGCCGGGATCGATGTGAAAGTTCACGCGACCTTCTTTCTGCTGCTCGCGTACTTCGCGTTCGTCTTCCACCGGGAAGGCGGACCGGCCGCAGCCGTCGAGGGCGTCTTCTTTGTCCTGCTCGTTTTCCTCTGCGTCCTGCTCCACGAATTTGGCCACGCCCTGGCGGCGCGCCGCTACGGCATCCGCACGCCGGACATCACGCTGCTCCCGATCGGCGGCCTCGCCCGGCTCGAGCGCATCCCGGAAAATCCGGTGCAGGAACTCGTCATCGCCATCGCCGGACCGGCGGTGAATGTGGTGATCGCGGCGGGCCTCTGGGCCTACCTCGGCGTGACGAATGCGCTCCCACATCCGACGATGATCGAGCACGTGGGCGTGAGCCTGCCGATGAAGCTGCTCGCGGTGAATATCACGCTCATCGTCTTCAATCTGATCCCCGCTTTCCCGATGGATGGCGGTCGCGTGCTCCGGGCCGTGCTCGCCATGCGCATGGACTACGCGCGCGCCACAAATATCGCCGCCACGATCGGCCAGGGCTGTGCCTTTCTGCTCGGCGCCTGGGGCCTGCTCCACACGCCGCCGAATCCGATGCTGGTCCTGATCGCGGTCTTCGTCTTTCTCGGCGCAGGTCAGGAGGCCGCTCTCGCACAGCTAAAATCTGCGTCGGTCGGCCTCCACGTTTCTTCCGCCATGGTCACCCAGTTCCGCGCGCTGCCGCGACACGCGACACTCAATGAGGCCATCGATGCGCTGCTTCAAACTTCGCAGCATGACTTTCCAGTGGTGAGCGAAAGTGGGGCGGTCTGCGGCATTCTCACCCGCGACGACCTCATCGTCGCCTTGCGCAAATCCGGCGCGGGCACGCCGGTCGCCGAGATCATGCGGGTGAATGTCCCGGCGGTGCATCCCTCGATGCCTTTTGATCGCGCCTTCACCATGATCCAGGAATCCTCCTGCCCCGCCCTGCCCGTGATCGATGCCGCGGGCCGGTTGGTCGGACTTTTCACGCCGGAAAATGTGGGCGAGCTGATGATGGTGCAGTCCGCGCTGGCAAAGTCGCCCGGCGGCCGCGCCTCACGCGTCCCGCCGCTGCCGACGGCGTGAGCCACGCTTAGTTGCCATCCGAGGGCGGCTCGCTAAATCAGGAGACAAACACAAACCGAAATTCTATGAGCCTCTTCTCCATCATCCTCTTTGTCGGCACCATGGCCCTCTCCCTTTGGGCGATGGCCCGGGTGAAAAGCGTTTACCACAAGTACAGCCAGGTCGCGGCCGCGTCCGGCGCCACCGGCGCGGAAGTCGCCGCCGCGATCCTCGATCGTGCCGGCATCCGCGATGTCGAGATCGTCTCGCATGACGAGATGCTCGGCGATCACTACGACCCGATGAACAAGCGCCTAGTGCTTTCGACGCAGAACTACCACGGCAACTCCCTCGCCGCGCTCGGCGTTTCGGCGCACGAATGCGGCCACGCCATCCAGCACAAGATCGCCTACGCGCCGCTGCACTGGCGCATGGCCGCGGTCGGCGCGACGAATTTCGCCAGCCAGATCGTCATGTGGCTGCCGCTGGTCGGCATGTTCACCGGCATCCTGAATTGGTACACCGCCTCGTGGATCATGGCTGCGGCGTGGGGCGTGATCATGCTTTTCAACCTCATCACGCTCCCCGTGGAATTCGACGCCTCGGCCCGCGCGAAACGGGTGCTCGGCGAGATGGGTTTCATCGGCACCGATAAGGAAGTCACCGGCGTGCGCAAAGTGCTCGACGCCGCCGGCTGGACCTACGTCGCCGCGCTC
>JANNXQ010000033.1:0-3756 GCA_031409655.1 Chthoniobacteraceae bacterium
CCCCGTTGCCGGCCAGGCAGAAAAAAATAGCCGATCAACTGCGCCCCGGCGTCGGACGTTATCATCCCCTTTTCCGCATCCCGGTGCCAGTCGTCCGTCGGACAAAACAGAACATCATTGGCGGCCCGGGTGTTTTTGGCCGTCGTCCGTCGGTTCTTGATCAGATAACCGTTCCAAAAATTACTCATCGACGGCTGCATCCAACTGAAGCCGGCCCCGCCATCATTGTCCGGATACGAATTGTTGTTATCCCCGGCATACATGTTGATCGCGATGCCCCACTGTTTTCCGTTGCTGGCGCAGAGAGTTCTAACGGCCCGTGATTTCGCCTTGGAAAGCGCCGGTAACAGCATGCCGGCCAGAATGGCGATGATCGCGATGACGACCAATAGCTCGATCAGGGTGAAACCACCGCGCCGCGGCGGGTTCGAAATCACGCTGGTGGGCGGGGTGGGCAGGGGAGAATTCATGGTGAACGCAATCCCGTTTCCCATGGAAAGGCCCTCAGGTCAAGCCAGATCATCACGAGTGCCACCAGAAACCAGGGCTACTTCATCTGCCGGCCCGAAGACTCCTGCGAAACTCGAGGGTGAGCGAGTTGGCGCAGAACGCTGAAGTCTGGCGTGCCGAACGGGCCATTTAACAGCTCGGCGCCTTCGCTTCAGTGTCTGAGTGGTTTGATCGTTGGCCTGCTCTCGATAGGGTTGAGTTCCGCTGCGTCGCCGTTGGGCGGGATTGGTTGGGGCCCTCGAAGGCTCATTCTCGAAAGAACTGAATGGCTGCCCCGCGCTGGAGTTTGCGTTGCCAGGCGGCAAAGCCCACCCTGGCCGCTCCGACCCCAGCCAGGTCCGTGTCCTTGAGTTCGTGCCGCGGCACGTTCAGTTCGTAGAGGCCCAGGGCGAGATTGCGCAGGGTCGCCATTACTTGGGCCGCCCCGGGGTGTCGGATCCGGCTGGCGTCTTCGTGAAAGGTCACGTCGCGGCGATGGTGCGAACCGTTCTCGATGGCACCCCAATGGCGTTGAATGGCGCGCGCGAGCCGGGCCTCCGAAACATCCTCGAGGCGGCAACTCGAAATGTAGAGGGCTTCCTCCACGGTGGGTTTGAGGTGCGGATCCCGGCGTGCCGCGACGACGTCCAAAACCTCCCGCCGGACGCCGATAATCGTCCACGCCCCCACCAAGCCAATTTGATCCGGCGTCGTGCTCAGGGCCACGACGGTCCGGCGGGTCAGGCGGCCGTTGGCTTTAGTCCAACCCTCCTGGTCCGCAGGGGGGAAATCCCCGCCGTTTGAGCAGGGTTTGCGCCATTGCTTCGATCGAACCTTGGTTGCCTTTTAGACCAAACAGGTAATCCCCGCCGAGTTCCTGCGTAATGAAACGAGCCGTGGCCTGTTGACAGTGGAGCGCGTCGGCGGTGACCAGGGTGCCCGGCGGTGGAGCCACTTCCCGGAGCAACGGCTGGAGCGCCGGGATCTCGTTACTCTTCTCGGCAATCGGCACCTGGCCCAGGGTCAGCCGCAAGCGATGGCTCACCGCCGAGAGCAATTGCAAAGGTTTGCCGTCCGTTCGGCCACTGCCTCGCAGCACCTTGCCGTCGACGGCGAGTTGTTCGAGTTCCCCTTGTTCGCGGCGACTCAGCCATTGACCCACCAGACGGTCGAAGTCGGCGGCGGGAACCTGGTGCAACACCCGCAAAATAGTGGAATCACTCGGGCCGACGAAGCGCCTGGTTTTGGGATCCCGCTGGAGCCCCAAAGCCGCGAGTTGAGGCTGGCTCAACTTGGCGCAGGTATCGGCGATGGCGTCGTAGCCCGAGGCGCCCAGCAGGATGGCGACGGCCGCACAGGCCAGGACGGCGGCTTGAGAAAAGCGTTTCCCGTGACCGCGCCGCGCCTCGGGCAAGGAGCGGAAGAGGTCCTTGAGCGAGCGTAAGTCGGCCGAATTCCACGGGCACGGTCCGGTAACGTTGGCCTCGTAGGCCAGCCATTCCTGCGGCCACCGGGATTGGCGCAAGCAGGCGGCCGCGCGGGGCTGCAATTCGCGGAAATACAGCGTTTTGGGTTTCCCGTGAAAGGTATAGAAATCCTGCGCGTTCCGGCTGAAGCCCGCGCTCTGGCCCAGGGCCTGGAAGCCACAGGCTTTATAGGCCGTGCCGGGATAATGGCTTTCATCGACAAAACTCTCAACGGCCCACACCGGATGCCCCCATTGCTGCAACCAATCAGCACTGAGTTGGCGCAAGACCAAGCTCAAGGATTTGGAGGCCAAATTGGGCCAACGCCCGCGCTCGGTGAGCAGACAGAAGCGGTTGTTGTTGACGATCAGGCCCAGGCGGCGGGCGCGTTGCCGGGGCGACCAGCCGATGAGTTTGTCCCGGGCTTTGAGATGGAGCGCGGCCGCGCCGAAGGCAAAGAGGGCGACCCACTGGCCGTCGAGTTCGGCGACGTAGCGCAAAGTCTGACCGGCCAGGCGGGCGCTTTTGAGGTAATGATGTTCCACCATCAGGCCATCAAAGCGGGCGCACTCAGCGGGCTCGGTGATCAACCGTACCGTCACGCGGGTGATCTCGGCCGATTCATTGAACGGATGACGCTTCGCCATCCCCAAACCCTCGCCGTGGGCGCCGTCTTGTCCAGCTCAAGATCGAAAAACCTCAGCCCAGCAGGAACTTCCTTTCACAGGTGAAGTAGCCCTGAATAGTTGACTCGTGGTAAATTGTCAACCAAGGTCGGACAGTTATGAGAATGACTCGGATCAAGATCGCGGGGGAGTCGGCTGTCTATCACTGCATTTCCCGGGTCGTGGGCGGGCAGATGCTGCTGGATGATCTGGGGAAACAGAAGCTTACGGAGTTACTCGGCCGGCTGGCCGATTTCTGCGGGGTGGAGGTGATCACCTACTGTATGATGTCCAATCACTTCCATCTGCTGCTCCGCGTGCCGGTCCGGGTGGAGCTTTCCGATGCGGAGTTGCTGGCCAAGATGGTGAAGTTCTACGGGAAGAAGGGAATTCTGACGGTCCTGGCGCAGGAAGGGTTGAAATTGCGGGGGGAAATTGATGCGGATATCCGGGCATCGGTGGTCCGCCGGATGGGCGACGTCTCGGCGTTCATGCAGGAGTTCAAACAGCGGTTTAGTCGGTGGTATAACAGGGTTACCGGGCGCTTTGGGACGCTTTGGGCCGAACGGTTTACGAGCCTCGTGGTGGAAGATTCGGTGACGGCGCTGCGAACGGTGGCGGCGTACATCGACCTCAATCCGGTCCGGGCCGGATTGGTGAAGGATCCGAAGGATTTTCGGTTTTGTGGTTACGCGGCGGCGTTGACGGGAGCCAAGGCGATTCGCCAGGGGCTCCTGAGTTTTCTGGAGCCCGCTGACTGGGCCAAAGCCGCGGCGGAATACCGAAAGCTGCTCTTGGTCACCGGCGGTTTGGCCAATCGAAGCGACAAAGCGGTGTTGGATCCGCAGTTCATCAAAGCCGAGCTGGCCCGGGGCGGCGAATTGAGCCTCGGCCAGGTCCTTCGGCTGCGGATCCGCCATTTGACCGACGGTGTGTTTCTAGGCTCGCAGGAGTTTGTAAACGACATGTTCACCCGGCACCGGGATCGATTCGGGGCCCGGCGGAAAGATGGGGCCCGGCCGATTCGCGGCGTTCCGCTGCCCGGGGTGAGCGTGATGCGAGACTTGCGGGTGGACGCGATTGGTTGACCCAGGGTCAGGCGCGGAACGTCGAAAATCAAAGTCTGGCGCGCCACC
>JANNXQ010000034.1:0-1828 GCA_031409655.1 Chthoniobacteraceae bacterium
GGATGTGAAAGTGCAGGTCGAGTGGAACCCGCGCCGCGTCACCGCGTATCGGCAGATCGGCTACGCGAAACATCAGCTCAAGAAGGAGCAGTTCCGCGACAACACCGTCGATGCCGCCGAGATCGGCGCGGCGGAAAGCGGCAACGCGCTTTACGTCTGCGAAGTGAACCCGCGCGGGGAAGGCGATCTCGCCACCGTGCGCGTGCGTTTCAAAGTGCCGGGCACCTCCGACTACAAAGAACACGAGTGGACCGTGCCCTACACGAAGGACGCGCCGCCGCTCGAGCAAGCCAGCCCCGCGCTGCGCCTGGCCGGAACCGCGAGCGCGTTTTCCGAATGGCTCGTCGCCAGCCAATACGCGACCGAAGTCACGCCCGATCGCCTGCTCGGTCTGCTGAATGGCGTCCCCGCCATCTACGGCGCCGACCCGCGCCCGCAGAAGCTCGAGTGGATGATCCGCACGGCAAAGAGTGTTTCGGGAAGATGAGCGACGCGCGCAATAATGGGGAGCACAGGCCGCTGGCCTGTCGTCTTCGGCGGCCCGCCGGAGACACCGCGCTTGAACCGACGTCACAGCCGCTCGATCGCGATCCGGAACGCCGTGCGCAAATACGCTCGGTGTTCGAGGCGGGCCGCCTCGAACGGACAGGCCAGCGGCCTGTGCTCCCCATAGCATCGTCGCGCTCACAAAGTCCGCACCGCCTTTTGACAACCCTCTGACATCTCCATCGCCCGCCTCGGAAAACTTTTCCCAGACCAATCCCATGAAACTCACAACCATTCTCTGCTGCTCCTTGCTCTCGCTTTTCAGTCTCTCGGCTGTCGCGCAGACCCCGGCTGAAATCAACGACCCCGCGATCAGCGGCGGCGTCGCGGATGGCAAAATGCGGATCGTCATCGAAGGCCTGCTCAACGGCCAACCGGGCGACAAGGACAAGCTCATCTTCGCGACCGCGTATCAGGACTTCATCAAGATCACGCGCGAGAAAATCACCCACAACATCGGGATGACGATCGACATCCTGCAGGGCGATCCGAAGGAGATTCCGCTCGCGATTTCCGGCGAGGGGGAAATCAAGAAAGTCACCGGCGATCAAGTCCAGGACTGGAGCATCCGGCAGGAGACCGATGGCAAACGCACGCTGATCATCCGCCCGAAGAAGGGAGACAAGCCGTTCAACCAAGTCATCGCGTATGTCGTCGCCGAGCGTGAGCTGAAGTCGTGGAAGAACCCGCTCGCGACCTTCGCGCTCGCGCCGCCGCAATCGGTGCTCTTCAGCGGTTTTGTGAAAGTGGAAACCACGCCCGATCTCGACGTGCAACCCGATACGCCGACCGGCCTGCTGCCGATGGAAGCCAAGTATCTGCCCGGAACACTCCAGGCCGAAATCAAACCCGAAGACCCCGAGCCGCTCGCGTTTCAATTCCACGGCGCGGCCTACACGCTGCCGCTCAAGATCACCGTCGCCGACCCCGAGACGCGGCAGGTCGTGCTGCGCGATTTCAAACTCACCGGCACGCTCGCCGGACAAAACGCCGCGTTCGTCCTCACCGCCACCGCCCGCGTGACGAACCCGAAAGGCGGCGCGCTCAACCTGCTCTCCGGCGGACTCGCCCTCACCGAACTCCCGCCGCATCCCGACTGGCGCATCGTCTCCAGCAACGGCCAGCTCCGGCTCGTCTTCGACAAGCCCGGCGACTTCCCGCTCACGTTCAAATTCAACGCCGCGGTGAAACAGAACGGCGCGTGGAACGCCGTCGATTTCCGCGTCGCGCCGAGCGCGCTGCAACCGATCGTGCTGCAAGGCCTCGCCGCGGACACGCAGTT
>JANNXQ010000035.1:0-6291 GCA_031409655.1 Chthoniobacteraceae bacterium
CATTCACGCCGTGCGTCAGGCCGCTGCCGGTCGGGCCGGCCACATCCGCGCCGAGGAGATTGTTGAAGCTGTTCGCCGCATCCAGCGGATTGACGATGGAGGTCACGTTGCTCGGCGAGCCGTTGGCCGTGTTGCGGGCGACGATGGTGTTCACCAGCCGCGTCACGCCGGAGTATTGGTGAATGCCGCCGCCGACCGTGCCGGTGATTGAGTTATCTGCGATGCTCACATTCATCAGCTTCATCAGTTCGCACGCCGTGGAAATCGCCCCGCCGTTTTGCACCGAGGTATTCCCCGCGAAGGTCGAGTTTTTCACCTGCGTCTGCGTGCCTGCGCCGTAATTCCAGAGCGCGCCGCCTTCCTGCGCGCTGTTGTTGCCGGTGAAGGTGCAGCCTTCCACATTCAGGATGCCCTGGCTGAAAATCGCGCCGCCGCCGGACGGGCAGTTGCCGCCGGTGATCGTGAGGTTTTGCAAAGTCAGCGCCCCCGTCCCGCTCACATAAAAATGCCTCCGCTGCACGCCCGCGCCCAACGCGAGCGTCATCGCGGAACCACCCGTGAGACCTTGGATCGCGACATTTCCCGAGACGAGGAGCGCCGAGGCATCACCCCCGCCGCTCCAGCCAGCCGAGAGTGTGATCGTTTGCCCGGCCAGACTTGGCGCGAAGCTGATGGTCTGCACTCCACCCTGGGCCTGCGCGGCGATCAGTGCCTCGCGCAGACTCGTGCCGGTGCCGCTGCTCGGATCGCTGTTCCCGTCGTTTTCATCCACGGTGGTGGTGACGACGAGCGAGGGTGACCCAATCGTAAAGGCGGCACTCTGCGGCGTCGCGGCCTTGTAGTTCGCCGTCGCCGCCACGGTCGCCACGACCACGTAGCTGCCCGCGCTGCTCGGTGGCCCGGCGAGCGGATTGGCAAAGCCGGTGTCGCTGGCGAGGTAGTAGGTGAAAGTGGGCGGGAAGCTCGCGGTGCCGACATCAATGAAGACGCCGAAGGCCCCGAAAGTATCATCCACAAAAGTCACCACGCCCGTCGCGGCCACCGGCGAGCCGGTGTTCGCGTTGGTCGCATTGATGGAGAGGTCAATCCGCGTGGCGGCCTGGGCGATGGTGAAGCTCTCCGCCAGACTGGTCGGCAGATACGTGGCATCCCCGGCGAAATTCGCCGTCGCGAAATAGGTGCCCACATTCGTCGGCGGCGGGATGGGCGTGGTGAGCGAGCTGTCCGTGTAGCATTGCACGGGGCGGGTGCCGCCCGGCCCCAGGCCGACCCCGAAACTCGCCACGATGAAAACCGGCTGGCCGCGATAGACCTTCGGGGATTGCGTCAGAACCAGGAGGGACGGCAGCCGGTTGACCGTCAGCGTGCCGCTGCCCGTGCTGGCGAGGTAGCCGCCCTGCGCGGCGTAGCTGGCCGCGAGGCTGCGGCTCCCGTAGGGCAGGCTGCCCACATTGAAAGTCGCCTCTCCATTGACCAGCGCGGCGGAAGCCGCTGCGCCGCCATCCACGCTCAAGATCACATTGCCCGTCACCGCGTTGCTCGAACCCACGGCGGAGACGGCGACCGTAACCAGACCCGCCTGGCCGACATTCACGGCCGGTGCGGAGACGGCAATCTGCGTCGCCAGCAACTGGTTGACAGTGAGGTTTCCCAGCGCCGCGCTGGCGGCAAACGCGCCCTGCTCGGCATAGCTGGCGAGCAGCGTGTGATTGCCCGCCGCGAGCAGACCGAGATTGAAACTCGCCTGTCCGTTGACCAGAGCAGCGGAGGCCGGTGCGCCGCCATCCACGCTGAGAGTCACATTTCCCGTCGGCACGGCGCTCGTCCCCACACCGGCGACGGAGAGGGTGACCACACCCTGCTGATTGATAAATACAGTTGGGGCGTTGATCGCGAGTTGGCTCCGGTATTTCTGAACCAGCACTTGGAAGCCGGACGCCGTGTCAGCCACGACGACATCGGGCTGCCCATCGCCATCGAGGTCGCCAGCCGCGACGGTGATGGGCGTGAACCCAACGCTAAAAAACTGTGCCGCCTCCACGGTGTTGTCGCCATTGCCCCGATAGACACCAATAGAACGGGCCGCAGTACTTTGGTTGGCGACGACGATGTCTCCCTGACCGTCGCCATTCAAATCGGCAACCACGAGGCCGCTGGCAACCCCATTAGTGACGGTCGTTTGCTCGTTGGCATTCACTAACGGGTTTTGGAATACGCGAAGCAGGTTCGGCAGGGATTCTGTGACCAAAACTGTCGGAACTCCATTCGCAGCCAAAACTCCGGCACCTGAGATGTATCGCTGCCCGAAGGTAGTGGGTAGGAAACCGGCAGGCCTGGGAGGTCGGGAGTCATACATGAACCCCAGCCCGCTGCTGGTGCTCCAGGCGAGATCGGTGAATCCGTCACCATTGAAGTCCATGGCTCCGGCGAGCAATGGCCCGCCCGGCGCGGAGAGAGTCAACTGAGTGGCTGCCGGAAACAATCCGCCAGCCGGGGTGGCGGTGCCGTGGAAGATGCGAATGGTGTTAGAGCCGAAATTGGCGACGGCCACATCCATGATGCCGTCGCGGTTGAAATCACCGATGGCCATGCTGGTCGGATTGGTGCCAGTGGGGTAGGTGGAACTCGCGGTGAAGCTGCCGTCGCCGTTGCCCAGGAAGACCCGCAGGATGCCCTCGTTGGTGATCGTCACCACGTCCGGCTTGCCGTCGCCGTTGATGTCGCGGACTTCGAGGATGACAGCTTTGCCTGCCGCCGCCGTGACCGTGGTGCTCACCCCCGCTGCGAACGTGCCGTTGCCGTTGCCCAGATAAGTCACGAACGTGCTGTCAAACGTGCCAACGACCACGTCGAGTTTGCTGTCATTGTTGACGTCGGAAAGTTTGATAATGAGTCCCAACCCCGGCCCGCTGACCGCCTGCGGAGGGTGGAACGAAACCGGTGGTCCGCTGGCCCAGACCGACGAACCAAGAACCACGACCGCCAGCAAGGCCAGCAGCCACCAGCACGGAGCCTTTGGCCGGGCAGACGCGGCAGTGGAGATGGCGGATTTGGAAATGCGGGATGAAGTATTCATTGCACCCGAGTTCTTACCGGCCCCGCGCGAAACCTTACGCGATTCGGTGAAAAAAGTTTTCAGCGCTGCGGCTAGCTCACCATTTTCCCGGCCCACGGGGTAAGAATGGTGTGGAAGCGGGTGAATGTGTTGAGTGCCGCCACCACGCTTGCCGCACCATACTCGTTGTGGCACGCTCGTTTCCATGACCGCCATTTCGATTCGCGAGCTGCATGAGAACACCGACCTCTGGGTGCGCAAGGCCACCGAACAGGAGCCAATCGTGCTCACGGACAAGGGCCTGGCGGTCGCGAAGATCGTGCCGGTGCCCGTGGCGAACGTGGAGAATCCATTTCTCACGCGCAAGCTGTTGCCGGGATTTGCGGAGCTTCAGGCGAAGCTCTCCGGCGGCACGGACAGCGCGGAGATCATCGCCGAAATGCGCGACGGGCGGTGATCTACTTCGACGCCTGCTACATCGCGAAATTCTATCTCGCCGAGCCTGACAGCCCGAGTGTGGCCGCGTATGGGAACAGTCATGCGAACATCGGCTGTCTGCTCATCGGCAAAGCGGAGGTCATCGCCGTTTTTCATCGAAAGCTGCGCGAGGGCATCGTGGACATGAGCGGCTTCCACCTTCTCTGCGATCAATTCGAGAGCGATTGCGCCAGCGGCCTGTGGCAATGGCGTCCGGTGGATGACGCGTTGCTCGCATCTTCCACACGGCGAGTGCGCAGGCTTTCATCCACGACTTTCCTTCGCGCTGCCGATGGGCTGCACCTGACTTGCGCGGCTGAGGAAGGCTGCACGGCGGTCCACACCAGCGACCGCCACATGATCGCCGCCGCGCCTGCCTTTGGATTGCAGGCAGTGACACTGTGAACTGACGCGATTCCGTAAAAAAGTTTCAGCGCCCCGCTTTGCCCAGGATTTTCCTCGCCCACGCGGCGTATTTTGCAGGGCCATCCAAAATTGATGGAGCAAATCGTCAGATCTTGAACGGATTCACCACCTTCACCCCCGCATAATCCTGCCCATCGTTCATGTCCTCGGACAGCACCTCCGTGCAATTGCCAGCACGGGCGGCGGCAATGATGGCGGCATCCCAGTAGGAGAGTTGATAGCGGGCTTTGATCGCGAGCGCATCATCGAGCAGCGGCAGGGTGATATCCTGCGTGGGAAAGCGCCGCCATCCGCGGATGAATGCGAGGGCCTCGTCATGGGTGAGCGGATCGGGTCTGCTTTTTCGTGTGGCCTGCACGTAGAACTCCTGGAGCACTTGGACGGACAAGGCGAGATCACGATTGGAAAGTTCAGCCTGTGCTTTGGCGGATTTGACGGCCTCCGTCGGCACCGTGCTGATGGAATACAGCAGCACGTTGGTATCAACGAAGCGCATGGCGTTCGTGGACTTCATCCCGCGTCAGGCGGTCACTGGCGGCGAACTGCCGGCCTTGCTGGCGCATCCGTTCACGCAAGGCGAGTTCTTCGCCAGCCAACCGCTCAAAATCGGATTCACCGGCGGCCTCTTTCCCGCGGGCCAGCCAGAGCATTTCCCTCACCGCTTTTTCAAAGTGACGGGCCGATTCAGGGTCGAGCAGGGGCATCGCTTGTTCGATTTCCGAGACTAGAGTGCTCATCGGGAAATGATGGCGGTGATTGGACGGACGGACAACCTCATTCAACGCGGGGGATGGAGGAAAAACTGGGCCTACCCACCGCCGCTGCCCAGGACCTTCCGCGCCCATGCCGCGTATTCATCTTCGGAAATGCCGTCCGGGAGCGCGGGTGGTGCGCTGGGCGGGAGGAGGCGGAGTTCGCCGCGTTCATCAAGGCGCAGGCCGGCCAGTGTTTCGAGGAAGGCGGGGAGCCAGGCGGGGGCGGGGGTGCGCGGCTGCGGGATGCTCCAGAGCGCGCCGTCATTCATCGCGGCGGCGAGGAAGACGCGCGTGCCGTCGGGCGTCATGATGGCCCGCCAGTTTTCGCTGTCCATGCCCACGCCGCCGGAGGATGGCTCGGCGTAATGCGGCGTGACCGGCTCGGCGTTCGTGGTGTCCCAGAAGCGGAAGCCATCGTGATCGCGCACGACGAACGCTTTGCCATCGGCAGTGAAGCGCACGACTTCGCCGCTCGTGTGCAGCGCGAGCGGCGGCGACGCGGGCTGGCCGGTGCGCGGATGCCAGAGGCGCGCGGTGCCATCGCGGCAGACGGTGGCGAGGCGCGTGCCGTCGGGGCTGAATTCCAAATGCGAAAGCCAGCCGAGATGCGGCATCGGCACGCCGACGGGCCGGCCGTTCGCCACGTCCCAGACGCGCGCGGTGGTGTCGTAGGAAGCGGTGGCGATGAAACGTCCGTCGCGGCTCCACGCGCCGGCGATGATGACGTCGCTGTGGCCCGCGAAGGTCTGAAGTTTTTTCCCCGTCGCCAAATCCCAGACGTGCGCGAGCCTGTCCGTGGAGGCGGAGAGAAAGCGTCCGCTGCCATCGGGGGCAAAGCGCAGCACTTTCACTTCGCCCGGATGATCGAGCGTCTGCACGACCTCGCCAGTGGCGGTGTCGTAGATGCGGATTTGACCGTCATTATGCCCGGCGATGATGCGCTTGCCGTCGGGCGAAATCGCACCGGGGCGGACGTAGCCGGGCTGGCGATTCGGCTTCCAAAGTTCCGCGCCGGTTTCCAAGTCCCAACCATAGAGCCAGCCGTTCGCGGTGAGCGCGTAGCAGCGCTTCATGTCGGGAGAAAAGAGCGGCACGTAAACGTCTCCGGCGGTCGGCTTGTCGAGCAGCACGCGGCCCGTCGCGAGTTCATAAATGTGGCAGCGTCGGGCGGGAGTCAGCCCGAGCACACCGAGGCGACCGTCCGGGCTCATCGGCCCGGCATCGAAGCCGCGCTGTCCGTCCACCGCGTGCCGCAGCGGTTCGCTCCGCGCGCTGCCACGCCAGACCATGATGGACTCTGGCTGTTTATCCGCGACATGCACGAGGACGCGCCGTCCATCTCGTGAAAGTGCGACCGCGACCCGCTTCGCCCCGCCGACGCCATACACGATCGGACTCAGTGCCCGCCGCCCTTGCTGCGCGTCCCACACGATGGCCGTGTCGTCCCAGCCGTGGCTGACCGTGCGCGTGCCATCCGCCGAGGCGCTGAGTCCCACGACGAAGTAGTGATGCCGCATCGGCGGCGACACCGGCAGTCCGGACTCGACATCATAAACGGTCACGTCATTCGCCGAACCC
>JANNXQ010000036.1:0-5565 GCA_031409655.1 Chthoniobacteraceae bacterium
GTGTGCAGCGCCTCGCGGGTCGGCCCGTGATCCTCCGCGAGGAGCACGCGGTCCAACTCCGAAGTCTCAGCGCGGACGATGCGCACAGGCGTCTCGGTTGCGGGACTCATTCGCAATGCCCTCCTTTCGCCTTCGGTAACAGTAGGAGGAGCAGAGCGGTCCATTCCCTACGATTCGCAGTTCACATGACCGGCGGGCGTATCGGATTTGCCTCGAACTGAAAAAATACAATCTGCCGGGAGGCAGTTTCATCGGCCACCAAGGAGTCTGGGGTCAGACTGACCCAGCTCCCATGCGCGAGCCTCGTGCTCTGGTGGCTTCCGGTTCACGCCCGACTCCGCAGCCACTCGCGCAGGACATCGAGGTCCACGGGCTTGACGAGATGTTCGTCGAAACCGGCTTGTGTGGCGGCGAGAAGATCTTCGGGGCTGGCGTAGCCGGTCATCGCGATGAGGAAGACGCCGGACAGGGCGGGCATCTCGCGCAGGCGGCGCGCGACTTCAAAGCCGTCCATGCCGGGCAGGCCGATGTCGAGGAGCACGACTTCGGGGAGGAATTCGGCGGCGGCGGTGAGCGCGTCGGGGCCGGTGAAGGCGGTGCGGGTGACGTGGCCGCGGCGCGTTTGGAGGATGGCCATGCTGCGCGCGGAGTCGGTGTTGTCATCGACGATGAGGATGCGGCGTGAGGTCTCGCGGGCGGCGGGCGGCGGCGGTGCGGGAGGCGGTGGGGCCTGGCGGAGGATGGGGAGGTGGACGATGAATTCGCTGCCGTGGCCGAGCCCCTCGCTGCGCGCTTCGACACTTCCGCCGTGCAGTTTCACGAGCCGGCTGACGAGCGTGAGGCCGATGCCGAGCCCGCCGTGCGCGCGGTCCAGGGCGCGCGTCTCTTGCACGAAGAGATCGAACACGCGCGGCAGCAGCTCGGGGTCGATGCCCGCGCCGTCGTCGTGCACACGGACGATGACTTCGGGCGGCTCCACGCCGGTGGCGCGCTCGGCGCTGAGCGAGATGTGGCAGCCGTCGCCGCTGTATTTGCAGGCGTTGCCGAGGAGGTTGTTGAAGACCTGCTCCAGCCGGGTGGCGTCGGCGTTCAAAAAGACCGGCTGGGCGGGCATTGAGACGGTGAGTTCCTGATGCCGCACGGCGCAGCCGGAGCGCGCGAGACTGGTGGCGGCGGTGAGGATCGCTTCCAGCGCCACAGGCTGTTTGCGCAGTTCGATTTTTCCCTCGGTGATGCGCGAGACATCGAGCAGGTCGTCGATCATCCGGCTCATGTTTTCGATCTGCCGACCGATGATGCGCTGCGCCTGCGTCCGTTCATCGTCGGTGGCGTTTGCGGTTTGCAAAATCTCGGCGGCGTTGCGCAGCGGCGCGAGTGGGTTGCGCAGTTCGTGGGCGAGCATGGCGAGAAATTCATCCTTGCTGCGATCGGCTCGCGCCAGATCCGCCGCGCGATCGGCCAGCGCCGCTTCGAGGGCGTGGCGCTCGGTGATGTCGGTGAAGCTGGTCAGGATGGATTCGGTCTCGCGATCCAGCACCCAGCGGCAGAGCGCGGGAAAGCGGCGGCCGTCGCGGGTGAGCTGCACGACTTCGCCGATGAAGAGACCTTCCCGGTTGAGCTGCGTCTCGATTTCCTTGCGCGGCTGGGGAAACTCCGTCTGCAAAAGAGAGTCGAGGGCGCGCCCGATCACTTCCCCGGAAGTCCAGCCGTAGAGCTTCTCCGCGCCCTTGTTCCAGGAGGTGATTCTTTCATCGAGGCTGCACACGATGATGGCGTCATTGCTCAGGTCGAGCAGGCGCGCTTTCTCCGCCAGCTCGCGGGCAGTCTTTTGCAGCTGCTCGTTCAAGCTCTCCGCCGCGTCCGTCTTTTCATGCTGGAGCACCGCGCCAAGGATGAGCGCCTCGTTCATCGCGACGGTCCGCTCGTGCAACTGCGCGAGTTCAGTGGTGGGAAGATCGTCCGGCATGGCTACGGCGACGCGCTCAGGGCCGGGTCGGTTCCTGCCAGCGCTTGCCGCACGAGCTTCAGCAGCTCGGCGGTGGTGAAAGGTTTGGGCAGGATGTGTTTTACACCGAGGGCGGCGAGCGGCGCGGCGTAGGTGGTGGAGGCGAGGCCGCTCATGCCGATGATCGGCAGCTTCGGATTCAGCCCGCGCAAAAGGCGGATGGCTTCCGGGCCGTCCATCACGGGCATCGTCATGTCGGTGATCACCCCGGCGATTTCCGCGCCGCTCTGCGTGTAGTGGGCGACGGCTTCCGCACCATCGCAGGCGAGGACCACTCGATAGCCAAACGTTTCCAGAATCGCCTGCGTTACCCAGCGCATGGGTTCCTCGTCATCGACGACGAGGAGGAGTTGCCCGTCGCCGCACGGCATCTCGGGCGACGGTGGCGGCGGCGCGGGTGCGGAGGGTTTGGTTGGCGCCGGGAGGAAGACTTGGAACGTCGTGCCTTTCCCCAGCTCGCTCGCGACGTGCATGAAACCACCGTGGCTCTGGATGATCGCGAGGGAGGTGGACAGGCCGAGCCCCGAGCCTTTGCCAAATTCCTTCGTCGTGAAAAACGGATCGAAAATGTTTTCCACGATGTCGGGGGCCATGCCGGTGCCGCTGTCTTTGATCTCCAGCAAAACATAAGCACCCGCCTGGGCTTTGGGATTTTGGCGGAGGCTCTCGTCGGTCGCGGCGATGGAACGATTTTTGGCGGTGATTTCCAGCAGGCCGCCGTTCGGCATGGCATCCTTCGCGTTCAGGCAAAGGGTGAGCAGGACTTGGTGAAGCTGCGTGGAATCGCCGAGCACGGTGCCGACTTCTGCGGGAATGTGGGTCTGGATTTGGATGTGGCGGAGGAAAGTTTCGTTGACGATTTTTTCCACCTCGCGGACGAGCTGCGACACCTGCACCTCTAACCGCCTACCCTCGACACCGCGCGCAAAAGACAGAATCTGCCGGACCATATCCGCGCCCCGCTGCGCGCTCGCTTCGAGGATGGCGAGGAGTTCCTGACTGTCCGAGTCGGGGAATTTCAGGCGCAGCAATTCGAGCGACGCGAGGATCGGCCCGAGGGAATTGTTCAGGTCGTGCGCGATGCCACCGGCCAGCGTGCCGATGCTCTCGAGGCGCTGCGCGCGGAGCTGCGTGTTCAGAGTCTCGGCTGCTTCCGTGAGCTCATGCTGGCGCACGGCGCCGAGCACGAGCGCCTCGTTCATCTCGACGACCTCGTGCAAATGCTCGAGTTCGGCGTGCGCGGCGGCGGATGGGAGTGGCGCGGACATCTTGTTTCTTACTTCTTCGCCTTCGGTTCCGGGGCCGATTCTTCCCGCTGGCCGACACGCTCGGGCAGGCCGCTGGTCAGCCGGGTGTAGTCGGTCTGGCGCGGGCCGATCACGACCACGCCTTTGTCCGTGATGACATATTCGCGAATGTCTTTGCTGTGATTGCCGCCGCGCATTTTCACCACGATCAATACCTTGCGAAGCTGGCCGTCGATCTCCACGTAGCGCAGCCGGATGATGTCGTCGGTGAGAAACGAAATCGCGTAGTGGCTGAAGGGCATCGCCGTGAAGGTGTCCTCCACCTCGACCGTGCTGAGCACGGTGATGCCCGCGCCGGTGAGCGCGCCGATCATGCGGTAGAGCGACTCGCGGAAGTCCGCGCGGAAGCTGGGCGCGAGCGCCATTTCAAAACCGGCCAGGGAATCAATGACCAGCCGTTTCGCGCCCACGCGCTCGATGGCTTCGAGCAGTTCCTGCATCGTCTCATCCACCGAGAGATCGAGCGGACGCAGGTAGAGGATTTCGAGTTTTCCCTGCTCCAGCGGGGTTTTGAAATTCAGTCCGAAACCGGCCGCGCGCTCCGCGTAGCCGTTCGGGCGTTCTTCAAAGACGGCGATGATGCCCGTTTCTCCGTGGCGCAGTCCTTCGTCGATGAACTGCGTGGCCAGCGCCGATTTCCCCGCGCCCGATGGTCCGGCGATGAGCAGGCTGTCGCCTTCGAGCAGGCCGCCGCCGAGCATTTTATCCAGCTCGGGAATGCCCATGGAAAGCCGCCGCCGCCGCGCCGGGAGCGCCCTCTTTCCCACCAGGCCTAGGGTGCGCGAAAAAGCCTGCAAGCCCTCGCCGCTGATGCGGATGGTGTGCAGCCCCGGCACCGACTCCTGGCCGCGCAGCTTCATGATCTGGAGCTTGCGCACCACGGAGTTTCGCTCCGCCACTTGGGAGAGCCAGATGAGGCCGTCGGCGATGGTGAAGACGGGATTGTCGCGCACCTCGTCGGGCACGTATTCGCCGACGAGAAAAGTCGTGGCTTCCCAGCCGGTGAGGAACTGCGCGAGGCGCTGGACGAAGACCTGCATCTCGAGTTCGCCCGCGCTGATCATCGCGCGGCGCACCACGGTCCGAAAGGAATCCACCACCACGAGGCTCGGCCCGACCGCCGCGACCTGCCGGGCGATTTCCTCGAAGACCGCGTTCAAATCCTTTTCCATCACCACCTCGGCGAGATTGATGAACCGGATCGCCTTGCCGAGTTTCGCTTCGTCAAAAAAAGAATACTGCTGCTGATAGCGCAGCATCTTCATGGCGGGCTCGCCGAGCACGGTGAAGTAGAGCGCGGGTTTCTTCGCCGTGGCGTTGGCGAAAAGGATCTGATGCGCCAGCGTGGTTTTTCCGCAACCCGGCGTGCCCGCGATGATGTTAAAGGAAAACTCCGGGATGCCGCCGCCGAGGATGTCATCCAGCCCGCGCTCGCCGCTCGGCATTTTGCGGATGATGACCTTGCCCGGTGGCGTCGCGACTTTCTTCTGCGGTGTGCGTTTGGCCGCGTTGCTGGGCTTCTTCATAAGTTGGTTCCTTTGGTAAAATTCAAGTCGTCGAAGGACAGTTTCGGCCAGGCATCGCGGACGAGACGCAGGGTCAAATTTTCTCCGATAAAAGCGACCAGCAGCCCGAGCAATTGAGCGATCAAAAGCACGCCGCCCGCCTCCAATTGTTTCGCCTCCACCGGCACCTCCGCCTTGTCCCAGCCTTCCAAAGAGCCATCCGCATTGACCAGGATCGCCCTCATCCACGGCACCTCCCCGCTGACCACCGCCAACGCCCGCGAGAGCACCGCGCGAAAGCCGGCTTTTCCCATCAGCGTCGCGAGATGCGGACGCAGCTTTTCACAAACATGGAAGACCCTCGGAGGACCGGTGGCAGCCGACTTCCCGCCCCGCGTTTCATCAGCGATCAGCCGCGCGGCGACACCGCGCATTTGTGGAGAGGCCCGGTTCATGGAAGTTCCCCGCTGCCTGCCCGTGCTTCTCCCGCGGAGCCAATTGGCGGGAATGGGCGAGGGGCAGCCTTCATGGCCCGGTCAGCGTGCGCCCATTGCCGTGTAACACAATCACCATCTCACGCGTGAAAGTGCGAGTGGTGCGCGACCATCCCGGTTCCGCGAACTCGGTGTGAGTCCTCCCGGTGTCCGGCTGGGCTGCGGTGAACTCAGTCCCTCAATACTGCGCCGCCGCCAACGGTTTCGCGGCGTCCGCTTTCTCATTCGCAGACTTCGCGGGCGCGGCGTGCGAG
>JANNXQ010000037.1:0-12437 GCA_031409655.1 Chthoniobacteraceae bacterium
CCCCCCCCCCTATAAACGCCTCGGGGCGGGGGCGCCCCTGCTCCTTGGAGTGGCATTGCCGCTGCTTCGGGTGAGGGACTATGGCATGGCGAAACCCTACTTCTGCCCGGCAGGTTCCGTTCTATGAGCGGTCCTGGGTGGCGATGCTCGCGCTCGTCGCAGTCTTCCTCGCGGCGAATCTCCAACTGCTCACCGGCGAAGCCACCGAGCATTGGGACGGCGAGGCTTTCTTCGCACCGTTTTTCTCCTACCTCGCGAACGTCGTGCGCAGCGGTCACTGGCTGCTCTGGAATCCCTTTTCCAACGCTGGCTCTCCCGATTTCGTGGAACCGCAGATCGGTGCCTTCTCGCCGATCACGCTCGGCTTCGCCGCCCTCGCCGGCCCGAGTGCCGTGGCCTTCCGGCTCTATTGGCTCTGCCTCTGGCTCTTTGGCGGCATCGGCATGTTTGTCTATGCGCGCTCGCTGGGCGCACCCGTTTGGGGGCGTTTTCTGGCCGGCCTGAGTTTCGTCTTCTCCGGCTTCTACCTCGGCCATGGGCAACACCTCAGCGTCATCCATTCCATCTCTTTCCTGCCCTGGATTATCCTTCGCCTCGATCGTGCCCTGCTCACGGGTCGGCGCGCGCCGGCCTTGGAAGCAGGGGCGTTGCTTGGGCTTTCGGCGCTCGCGGGGAATCCAGCGATCACGATCAGCACGGGACTCTTTGCCGGAGCCTACTCGGCAGTCCGATTCTTCAGCAGCCGGGCAACTGCCGTGGCCGGGCAAATCCGTCCGGCACTCGAGACGCTCGCCCTATTCGGCTTCAGCACCGTGGTCGTGCTGTCCCCGACTTACTTCAGCTTTAAGTACGAGACCGTGGGCTACAGCGATCGCTCGGGCCCCCTGACGCGCGAGTGCGTAGTCAGTAGCAACGTTATGAAACCGACGGGGCTTGCCGCGATCCTCAATCCGTATGGCCCTGGCATCAGCCGGGCGAATGCCAAAGATGGCCAATCGCCGGACGTGATGAGCCCGACGTATTTCGGCGCGGCGCCGCTCGCGCTCGCCCTCCTGGCGCTCGCCTTGCCGGGTCGGCGGCGCTGGAAGTGGGGAATGTTTTTCGTCGGCCTGCTCTTCCTCGGCTGCACTCTCGGCACCGCGCTGCCGCTCCGCGGATGGCTCTACGACTTGGTTCCGGCGACTCGCTACTTCCGCCACCCGAATATGTTTCGGGTCTTCTTCATCTTTTCCATCATCGTCCTCGCGATCCTGGCGAGCGGTAAAATCGATCATTGGCGTAGGCTGGGAGATGCTCCTGCTGGAGTCCTGCGCCGGTTCGCGATCATCTCAGCAGTGCTGGCGGCGGTGGGCATCGGCGTCTTTTCCGCCTTCTGCTTCCACTATCCACGGCTCGGTCCGTACATCGAGACAGCGGTACCGCATGCGATCGTGGTGTGGCTGGGTTTGGCGGCCATCGCCGCAGCCGTTTCGTGGCGGCCAGCCTGGCTTGCCCGTCTGCCGGGCGCGCTGGTCGTGCTGACTGTGGGTGATCTCCTTTGCGCGCACTATCTCTCCGCGGACCTGGCCTTCAATATCGGCGTCGGCGAACCCGCCCGACCGACGACAACCCGTTCGCCCGTGGATCTCGGCCCTGAGAATTTCGCTCGTGCCTTTGTCGTTGGCGGCAATGAGCATCTCTTCGCCAACAAGCCCGTTTACTGCAGCTACGCCGCGCTGTTGAACAGCCTGCACCTGAATTCCGCAGAGGCGGGAACGCTCATGGGTTTTGCCACGGGCGAAAAGCGGGTCTGGTTTTCGACCGATGCGGTCGAGGCGCCAGTGAGTGCGGAGACGCTCGCCCTCCTGACCACGGAAGGCGTCGCGCGCAAAGCACCGGTGCTGCTGCGTCATCGCCGCGGCACGCTGCTCGGGGAGTACCCTCCGCCTCCTTTCAATGCCGAGGCGATCCACAATGCGCCCTCGGCGGAGCGCGTGCCATTCGAAGTGCTGGCCTATCGCCCGAATGAACTCTCGCTGAAGGTCGAATGTCCGAGCGATGGCTGGGTGCTGGTCACGGATCGCTGGTCGCGGAGTTGGCGCGCTACGGTGAATGGCATCGAGACCCCGATTGCCGGCGGAAATCTTTTCTTCCGTCTCCTGCCGGTGCAGGCGGGCGAAAATCTCATCGAGATGAATTTCGAGCCTTTCCTGCTGTGGCCGCTGCTCACGACGAGTTGGACGCTGCTCGGCGTCATTGGCCTCGGTGCGGCCCTCCGCGCCGGGCAGCGATCCGCGAATCGTCCGCCTCCGGCTGCGCCCAAGATTTCCACGCCTCCCGTCCCATGCGGTGCCTGCTCGTAATTCCCGCCTTCAATGAAAGCGCGCGGCTGCCCGCGTATCTGCGCGCGCTCCTCGCGGGTCTCGATCGCTCGCGCCTGGATTGCAATGTCCTCGTCGTGGACGACGGCTCCAGCCCGGACGAAGTCGGCTACGTGCACGACCTCGCCGAGATGCTGCGGCCCTTGCACCCGCGCCTGCTCGAGCCGCTCTGCCTCGGGACAAATCGCGGAAAGGGCGGCGCGGTACGCGCCGGATGGGGTGCTGCGGAGGACTACGATTGGGTAGGATTCGTCGATGCGGACGGCTCGATCTCGGATCGGGAAGTGGTGCGCCTCGTGGCGCTCGCGGCCACGTCCCAGAAGCCAGTGACGATCTTCGGGTCGCGGATCAAGATGCTCGGGCGTCGCGTGGAGCGGAGCACGCTGCGCCATTGGACGGGCCGCTTCTTCGCCTTCCTCGTCGGGCGCAGCGTGTCCGCGCGCGTTTACGATTCGCAGTGCGGGATCAAGTTACTCCCGATCTCCGCGCTGCGTCGCATCCAGCCGTGGTTGCGCGAGACCGGCTTTTGCTTCGACGTGGAAATCCTCGCCGCGCTGGAGGTCGTCGGCCTGCCGATTCTCGAGGTGCCGATCGACTGGGTCGATATGCCCGGCACAAAAGTCCGCCTCTTCCGCGACACGATGCGCATGGCGTTTGCTCTTCTCCGGATCTCGCACCGCCGCCGCTCATGGATGTCGTTGAAAGCTCCCACCTCACTGCCGACCAGGCCCTTGGTCATTGGTACTACCGTGCCAAATTCGACCTCCTCCTCGAGCGCCTCCGTCCCCTCGGCGCACTCGCGCCCGGCCGCCGCCTAGCCGACGTCGGTTGCGGGCTGGGTCTGTTCATGACCTTCCTGGAAAAGACCGGTCACGCGCGACCGGAGCAACTCCTCGGCATCGATCCCGCCTACCCGAAGGCCGCCGTGGCCGCCGGTGGAAACGCCCGCATCGAGCCAAGCTGGCCGCGCGAAACCGAGGTCGATGTGGCGCTGCTCATGGACGTGCTGGAGCACACTCCCGATGATCGCGCGGTGCTGCGGCAATCCGCCGAACACGTCGCCCCCGGCGGCCACGTCTTCATCACCGTGCCCGCATTCAACTGGCTCTTCAGCGCGCATGATCGCTTCCTCGGCCACTATCGCCGCTACACGCTGAACACCCTCCGCGAGACGATCGCCGCGGTGCCGGAACTCGAAATCATCGAACTTCACTACTACTACGCCAGCATCCTGCCGGCCGTGGTCCCGTGGCGGCTCGCGCGGCGCAAGGGCGCTGGCTCTTGCAGCGATATGCGACCCTTGCCGGTGTGGCTGAATCGCCTTTTGCAGTGGAGCACGCGAGCCGAGCTGGCGTTCGCCAAGTGGAACCGCTGGGCAGGCCTGAGCTGCGTGGCGCTGTGCCGTCGGCGGTCGGAGGAAAAGTCCGATCAGCGTCTCGCGGCGTAGAAACACGCACGAGGCGCGTTTGCAAGGAGCAGGGGCGCCCTCGCCTCGAGTCGTCTCTGGGGGCGAGGGCGCCCCTGCTCCCTGGTTGTGATCGGTTGCAAACCCGCCATGAGACAAAGGGTCCGGCGCGCTACGGGTTCAAATTTCCGACGATGCGCAATCCTTCCAGCGTGAGTTGCGGCTGGACGATCGCGATCTCTGGCAGTCCCGCTGCGATCAATTCCGCATAGCCACCGGTGGCGACGACTTTCAGCTTTCGCCGCGTCCCGAGTTCCCGGGCGATCTCTCTCAGGATTTGGCGAACGAGTCCGCGGTAGCCATACACGGCCCCGGCGAGCATGGCGTGGCGCGTGGATTTTCCGATGGGGCCAGGCGGTTCGAGCAGGGAGATTTTCGGGAGCTGCGCGGTGCGGGTGTGGAGGTAGTCCGTCATCGCTTCGAGACCGGGGGCGATGACCCCGCCGACGTACGTTCGGTCGGCGGAGATGATGTCGAAAGTCACCGCCGTGCCAAAATCCACGACCACCACGGGCGCGGGAAAGTAGTGCGCGGCAGCAGCAGCATTCGCGAGGCGATCGGCGCCGATGGTCTGCGGTTTCGGGTAGTCGATTCCCACGCCGAGCGCACTGCGGGTCGAGACGTTCAGGAACGGGAATGCGGCCAGATGCTGGGCAACGAGCGCACCTTTCTCCGGCACCACCGACGAAAGAACCACGCGCCGAAAACGCCACCCGCGCAAGACCCGCCGCAAGTCGTCTGCCGTCAGCGTTCGAGTCGGAGTCTTGCGCGACGGCCCGAGCTTCTCCGACGACGACAGCGCGAGCTTCGTGAAGGAATTGCTGATGTCGATCAGCAGGAATTCGGAGGCAGCCATGAGCGCGCCGCGATCCTCCGCTACTTCACCGCGTAGCAGTAGATGTGATCCTGATCGCGCAGGTAAAGGCGGCCATTGGCGATCACGGGGTGCGTCCAGATCGCGCCCTTGGCGACGCGGATGCTGGTCTGTGGCTCGATCGTGAAGCGGCCCTTTTCACTCCAACCAGCGGGCGAGGCCTCCAGCAGCACGACTTGACCGGTCTTTTCTCCGAGCAGGTAGAGCAGGCCGTCGGCAAAGGCCGCAGCGCCCTTTTCCAGCTTTTGCTTCTCGACCCACTTGGGCTCGCCGGTCTTGAAGTCGAGGCAGGTCCAGCCCTGCTTGCTGTGCCCGTAGAGATGGTCGCCGACGAGGATCACGCCCCCGTGGTGATTCTCCATGTTGTTGTTGCGATAGACCTCCGCCGCGCTGCCGTCGGGCCGGACTTCGATGAGCTTGCAGCCGACCCCGTAGCCCGTCGTCACAAAGACGAAATTATCGCGCACGATCGGCGTCGGGATGACCGCGGTGCGGCCTGGCCAATCCGTACGCCAAGCCACGCTGCCGTCCTTGCTGTTGATCCCGACCACGCTCTCCATCGTCAATTGCACGTACTGTTGGATCTTGTTGATCGTCGCGGGAACGAGCGACGAGTACTGGGCGTTGTCGGTGAAATTCTTCGACTGCCAGAGCGGTTTTCCAGTCATCTTGTCGTAGGCCACCACGGCGCCGTTTGGACCTCCGGGAGTCACGACGACTTGGGCGCCATCGACGAGCGGCGATTCGGTGAAGCCCCAGTTTGGCGTCTTCCCTCCGTGCGCCTTGAAATCGACCGTCCAGAGAGGTTTGCCATCGGCGATCTTGGCGCAGAGCAACGTGCCCGGCCCGCTCAAGGCATACACCCGATCTCCATCCACCGTGGGCGTTCCGCGCGGGCCGTCGCCCCAGTTATTGCTGAGAACGTCGCTGATCGGGGCGGCCCAGAGTTCCTTCCCGGTGGCGGCGTCAAAGGCAAGCAACTGCTCTTTGCCGTCGCGGGCGCCGAGGGTGAAAAGCTTTCCGCCCGCCACCGAAAATCCCGCGTAACCCTGACCCGCATTTTCAAACATCCAGACCCGCTTTGGGCCACCCGCTGGCCACTGTTTGAGGAGGCCGGTTTCGGTTTGGTGATCATCGCGCTTCGGGCCGCGCCACTGCGGCCAGTCCAACGCCGCGGCGGAAAAAGTCCAAGCGAGGGTGACGGTGAGAGTGCAGGTCAGGCAGCGGAGGTTCATGGGTGGTGAGGAAGTGAGAGGCTTGTTGCGGAGGAAATGCCGGAATGCTCGAGATCGTTAGGCTCAGTTCCGCCGCATCGCTTCTTTGAGATCGAGCGCGTAGGACGGATTCAATTCGAAGTGCGCCTCCGCAAAGTTTGCCAGCGTGACCTTCTCCACCGGCGGCACGGTCTCGAGATAGCCAGCGTCGCACAGGCCATTGAGAATATCGACGCTGTCCTCCGCCTCGATGTGGGTGCGCTCCACGATTTCCGCACCCTTGTTTCCGTTCGCGTAGTCGATGGCGCGGAGCACGGCGAGTTCGCGTCCGGTGAGTTTGATTTTCTTCATGGGAGATACAGCGCGATTTGGGGGTAAACAAAACATCCTGCTCCGGTCGGGCAGCAATGTGGAGGTTTGTTTTTTTGCGCACGCGGAACTCTTTCTTGCCCATTCGAGATCGCGTCCTAACAGTTGAGGTATGAGCACTTCGCGACCCTCCTCCGCCAAGATCATTCAGCACTCCGAGGGGCTCGGCGCACCCAATCCGGACACCGTCCGCCAGCGCGCCCATGAACTCGCGATTATCAATGGTCGCTCGCAATTCAACGATGAGGACTGGCGCGAGGCCAAGCGGGAGCTGCAAGGCGGCCACGCGGAGTCTGACGAGGATGGCGAAATGGGGATGGCGGCGATGATCTCCGGGCACGACATGGTCGCCGGTTCGCTCGGCCATCATACCGAGAATATCCACCCGGAGGCGACGGACAGCGTCGGCGAGGAATTGATCGCCGAAGGGATGGATGAAGCCGTGCATGAGCAGATGCTCCTGTCGCGGGCTACCGAGGAGCGCGAGGAAGTGGACTGACTCGGGAAAGGATGAGGGATGAGGGATGAAGCATCGGGCGCAGCCCGGCGTTCACTTCATCCTTCATCCTTCAGCCTTCATCCTTTACCACTCCGGCGTGCCCGACCATCCCGCCAAAATCGCCGACGAACCGCCGAATACCCCTTTCGACATCTCGCTGCGGCCGCCGATGTTCAGCGAGTTCGCGGGACAGGAGAAAGTCTGCGCCCGGCTCGAACTCATGGTGCAAGCCTCGCAGCAGCGCGGCGACGTCCTCGAGCACATCCTCCTGAGCGGTCCGCCGGGACTCGGCAAAACCACGCTCGCTTACATCCTCGCCACGTCGATGAGCGTGAACATCAAGAGCACCAGCGGACCGACGATCGAGAAAGCTGGCGATCTCGCCGGACTGCTCACGACGCTCGAACGCGGCGACGTGCTTTTCATCGATGAAATCCACCGCCTCTCTCCGGCCATCGAGGAGTATCTCTATCCGGCGATGGAGGACTACAAACTCGACATCATCATCGACCAGGGGCCGAACGCCCGCAGTGTGCGGCTGAACTTGCCGAAGTTCACGCTCATCGGCGCGACGACGCGCGCGGGGATGATCAGTGCGCCGCTGCGTTCCCGTTTCGGGATGACCTGCCGGCTCGACTACTACACGGCGGATGAGTTGCAGCGGATCGTCCTGCGCAGCGCCACGCTGCTCGGCGTGGAGATTGATGATCCGGGCGCGTTGGAGATCGCTTCCCGCAGCCGCGGCACCCCGCGCATCGCGAATAATCTCCTGCGCTGGGTGCGCGATTTCGCGCAAGTGCGGGCCGGGAACAAGATCAACCGCGACGTCGCCGACCAGGCGCTCACGATGCGCGACATCGACCGCGACGGCTTCGACGAAATGGACATGCGCATCCTCGAAGCACTGATCCACAAATTTGCCGGCGGCCCCGTCGGCGTGAGTTCGCTGGCCGTGGCGGTCGGCGAAGACGCCGGCACGCTGGAGGACGTGAACGAGCCGTATCTCATCATGCAAGGCTACCTGAAGCGGACGCCGCAGGGCCGCGTCGCCCTGCCGCACGCTTATAAAAAACTCGGTCTCGCCCCGCCGCAGCGCGAGGCCGGGCTTTTCTCGTAGCCAGGCGCTCCGACTCACGCTTGGCGGGCCGTGTCCGAAAGTGCCGCTTCGCTCGGTGCTGCGGATGCAAACTCCAGCAAATCTATGGCCGCAAAATTCATGCAGCTCGCAATCACGGCCGACGTCCAGGCCGCGCAGGAACGATATTTTGGGAAGCATCAAGCCATCGCCGGCGCGCCCGAGCGGGATCCATTCACTGCCGATGAAGCCGCCTTCATCGCGCGCCGCGACAGCTTCTACATGGCCACGACAAACAGCGACGGCTGGCCCTATCTCCAGCACCGCGGCGGCCCCGCCGGTTTCCTGAAAGTGCTCAGCCCGCACCGGCTCGGCTTTGCGGATTTCAAAGGCAACCGCCAACTGCTCACGACCGGGAACCTCGACGGCAACGATCGCGTCGCGCTCTTCCTCATGGACTACCCCAATCGCGAGCGCCTGAAAATCCTCGGCCACGCCCGCGTCCTCGACGCCCGCGAGCACCCCGACCTCGCCGATCAACTCACGCCGACGCCCGAACTCCGCGACAAAATCGAGCGCCTCTTCCTGATCGAAGTCGTGAGCTTCGACTGGAACTGCCCGCAATACATCACCCCCCGCTTTAGCGCCGCGGAGGTGGAAACGATCGCCGCTCCGCTAAAGGCGCGCATCGCGGAGCTCGAGAAGCAACTGAGGCAATAGCGCCGCGACGCAGAGCGAAGGAGAGCCAGCGTTGATAGTCGCTCGCATCCTGGCACTGCCCTTGAGTCTTCCAGAGAACGGCCCGCGAGGGTGCACTCATTGCCGGCGCCAGACTTTTGCGCAGCAAAGATTCCCCTTAACACCATCCGCCGCCGCACCAGCACGGATGGTCTGCAGAGTGGTGAAGCGGAACGATTCCCATGTTCGTTCCCGATCGTGAGCCGTGGAGGGCGAGCCTGTGGCACTCGTTAAGATGGTGGCTGAAGTCGCAGCGCCCGGGCGATCAAGGATGACCTTCGCTGCGGCTCGCTGCCAGGGGCAATGAGCTGGCCAAGGAGCAGTGCGATGAGGAGTCGGAGACTGGTTTTCAGATTGATAGTCACGGGAGCTTCAGACGGTAAAACACGCTCCGGGCATTCTGGCTCGCGGAGTCTGGGCAGAGCATCACTCCTTCGTCGCCAATGGTGACAGTTTCGAGAGGGTCCCAGATTGATAAGTCGCTGGAGACTTCCACTTCGGCCACGACGTCGACCGGGCCGCGGATTTCCACGGCGGGAGTTCCGTCCGCAGCAATGGTGACTTGCTCGATCCAGGCGAGTTCGGCGGGCGGGAGACCGGCGGGGAGCGCGCCGTTGTAGGGGATCAGCGCGGTGGAGACGCCGGCGCGGCCAGTGGCGTCGATCGGTGTGATGGTGACGCCCTTGTGCCAGACTGCGCCGGTCGGCACGAGGCCGAAGGAGTGGCTGGTACCAGGGGCGGTCATCGAGCGCGAATAGGAGCGGCTGCCCACCTGCCAGTGCATCGTGACGCGGTAGCTGGCGATGGGCAGGGCGTTGTCGAGCGGCGGTTGCCAGCTTGCGACGGCGCTGCCTGCATTGCTCGCGGCGATGGGATTGCGCACGGGGCCGGAGAAGTTCACGAGGATGTTCACGGTCACGTCGCCCGAGCCGATTCGGTTGGTGACTCGGATGGTGACGGGGATGGTGCCGACATCGGTGGCGGAGGGCGTCCAGCGGCCTTCACCGGTGATGGGATTGAGCGTGAAATCGGCGGGCGCGCTGACGATGGAGTAACTCGCGGGGCCGAAGGCGGGATTCGATTTGGTGAATTGCACCACGGCGTCGTAGCCGGCGACGACGCCGGGGCTGCCATTGGCGTTGGCGATGGTCCAACCGACGACGGGCAGGCCAGGGCGCGGGATGAAGGATAGGTCGGGTGAGTTCGTCAGGCCGCGATTGTCGGTTTCGTCCACCGCATTGACATATAAGTTGTAAGTGCGGCCGGAGACCAGGCCGGTGAGGGTCACGTTCGGGGTGGCAGCCTCGGTTTGATAACTCACCTGATGCGTGCGGGTGGTGCGACCGGAGCGATAGCGCGCGGTGGCGAGGATGGTGTAGCCGGCGACGCGATCGGCTCCGATTCCGACGGGCGGAGACCATGTGGCCGTAGGATAGAGATCGGTCAGGCCGGTGACTTGAAGATTCAAAACCGGCCCGGTGAAATGCACGTAGAACTCGAGAGTGATCTCCGTGCTGCTGGCCGAATTGGTGGCGCGGACCATCACTGGACGGAGGCCGGCGTCGTCCGCTGTGGGCAGCCAGGAGAGCTGGCCGGTGCCCGCGTTGATCATCATGCCTGCGGGAGCCGAGACGATTTCATAAGTCGAAGTCGTGTGACTGGCATCGAGCACCTGCGCGGTCCACGGCGAGCCGGCGACGGCATCGCGAAGCCCGCCCGCGCCTGGCGCAAACTGCACGGAGAGCACCGGCACGTCGGGGCGCACGGTGAGGACCACGGAAGGATCGGCGATGCCGCCGGTATTGATCGCGCGCATCACCAGCGTGTGCGTTCCGACATCAGCGGGCGATGGCATCCAGCTCGCCACGCCCGTCACCGGATCGACGGTCAGGCCCGCGGGGCCGGAGATGATGGAGAAGGTGGCCGCCGGATTCGCATTCACCCAGAACTGAAGCTGCAACGGGAAGTTCGCGGGCAGACTCGTCGCTCCCATATAACGGAAGGACACGGGCGGCGAGAGCGTCTTGAACGAGACGAGTGGAGAATTGGCCGATTGATTCCCCTCCGCGTCGAAGGTCCGCACGGAATAAATGTAAGAGGTCAGCGGCGGGAGGCCGGTGATGGTGGCGGTGTTGTCGTAGATATTTCCCCGCACGAGGGCGTAGCACCGCTGGATGCCGCGGAAGCCGCAGCGGTATTGCCGATACACGGCGAAGTGATCCACGCCCGTTGCATCCGTGGCGCCACTCCAGGCGAGCGTCACGGACGTGGCGGTGACCTCCACGACGTGGACCTCGGTGGGTGCCGTGGGCGCGATGGTGTCGCTCACCACGGTGATGTTGAAGCTCTGATGGATGAAGCCTACGCGGTTCGTCGCGCGGACTGTTACCGCGTGGACGCCGACTTGTCCCGCGACCGGCTGCCAGCCGATGGAGCCGCTGGCCGGATCGATGGTCAGGCCCGCCGGACCCGTGACGAGTGAGAAGGTGGGCGCAGGATTTCCCACGGCCCCCGCGAGGTAATCATAAGTGCGATCGAGCGAACCCGCGGTCACGGGCACGGTGTTAAAGATGGGCGCGGTTTCGGGGACGTTGAGTTGCTGGGTCTGAAAGTCGGACGCCGAGGCGATCCCGACCGCGTCGTAGCCACCGGAGACCAGCATTTTCCCCCCAGCGGTATAGATCGCGCCATGCGCAGACCGCGCGGCGGGCAGCGGCGTATCCAGCGACCATAGGCCCGTCGTGAGGTCATACACTTGCACCGTGGCCACCGCACCGGATGCGGAGAAGCCGCCAGTCACGTAGATGCGGTCCTCGACCAGGACGGCCACCGCCTGGCGCACCGCCACCGGCATCGGCGCGAGCGCCTCCCAGGAATTGGAAGCGACGACGTAGCGATACGACGTGGCCTGCAACGCGCTAGCAGTCGCGCCGCCGAAAAGATAAATGTCCTCCGTGCCCACTCCGACCGCCGTCGCCCCGTAGCGCGCAGCCGGCAGCGCGGCGATGGCCGACCACTCATCCTGCACCCAACCGTAACGCTCCGCGCTGGACAACACCTGGCCGGATTCGCCCAGGCCGCCGAAGGCATAACACTGGCCCGATCCATCCGCCGCATACGCAAACTTCTGCCGCGGTGTGGACATCTGCGCCGCGTCCTGGCTGTCGCCGAGGTAGTAGTCGTAGAGCAGTGCCTCATCGGTCGGCGTATTGCCGCTGCGTCCGCCGAAGACCAGAATCCCGCCCCCGCCAGTGCGCACCACGCCGAGCCCGATGCGCGTGACGTCGATGGGGAAAGCGGTGGTCCAACTCGCGGCACCGTCCGGCAGCTTCGGCACGACGGTGTCACCGGATGGACTCACCCCGCCCATCAAGAGCACGGCGCTGCCCGGCGCGAGCACGGCCACAGCCTCGGCTCGCGGCGAAGGCAGCCCCGGCCCCGAAACCCAGAGCAGCGAGCCTTGCGCCCCGGCGCGGAAGCCAGAGCCGAGCAAGGTCGCGAAGAATATGAGAGCGCCGAGCTGACGGATCAGCCCGGTCGCGTGGAGTGAATTCGAGGTGTTTATGGGATGCGTTCTGTTGGTTGTTTTGAGAGCCGCGAGGAGCGGAGGGGCTCGGGACGTTTTCATAGGACGCGATTGGTTGCCGCCCGGGGTTGGGCGGAGGGGGGGCCAGCGGTGCAGACATGATCGTGCGCGCAACGCAACGGAGCCATCTCCGCGAAATGACAGCCTAGATACTTTGCTCCGCTTCTACGACTGCGCCGCCGCCACCAGGTAGCCCGCGCCGCGGCGCGTGTGGACGAGCTTCGTCGCGTGGCCACCATCGACTTTCTTCCGCACGC
>JANNXQ010000038.1:0-9448 GCA_031409655.1 Chthoniobacteraceae bacterium
GGCGACTTGGGAGACGGGTTTGCCGGTGCGCAGAAGCTCGACGGCCTGCGCTTTGAACTCGGGGGTGTATCGCTTGCGGGGTGCCAAATTCATGGGAGTGGGAGCCTGAAGGTTGCTGGTCCAGAAATCTAGAGCACCTCACGGGAAGTCCGACCGGGGCAGCGCGCGCTGGTGCTCCTACGCGGTCCCGGAGGCGAATTCGAGGTGCCGTTTGACGAAGCCGTCTTCGGCGGTCCGGCGCGGAACGAGAGCCGCCACTACTGGATGCAGCGCGAGGGAGCGGAGCCGGTGCTGGTGCCGGACATTTCGAGATTCGGGGAGAAGGACAAGGCGAAGCAGGAGCAGCATTGGGAGGAAGCGCCTGCGTACCGGGGCACCGGCTCAGATTTCCCAGTCTTCCAAACGGAGCGTGGCGATGCGGCTGAACTCCCCTGTATTGTGCGTGACCAAGGTGAGATCGTGCTGCATGGCGATGGCGGCGATCTGGAGATCGTGCGGGCCGATGCTGATGCCGGTGTGTTCGAGAGCGCGTCGGGTTTCCGCGCATCTCCGCGCACTTTCGTCATCGAAGGGCAGCGACGCGAATGGACGCAGGAACACATCGAGTTTCGCATGTTCGCGGGCCGGATCGGTACTGCGTTCGGCCCCGTAGCGAAGCTCATAGACCACCACGGCGCAGAGGACCACCTCGCTGGCCGGGGTCGCCTGCCAGCGGGTGATCAGCGGCGCATGACGCGCTCGGAGCAGGGTGATGCAGGCGTTGGTGTCCGGCAGGTATCTCATGCCAGCGGCAGCCGGGGCTCGAAGTCTCCCTGCGGAGCACGACGCAACTCGGGCATGGAGCCGGCGACCTGCTCGAAAAAGCCCTTCGGCCAGCCGTTCGTATCCAGCTCCGCTGCGGGTGCTACCGGTCGGACGTGGACCGTGACCGCGACGTCCGCATCAAGCACGCCGACGGTGAAGCTCAGGTTGAGCACGCCTTCGCTCGTGGTGTGCGCCCGGGTTTCGATGGTCTCAAGGGACATGCGAGGCAATCTAGTCGAGGCGACCTCTCCGCTTCAAGCGGTGAGTTGCCGGGAAAAGTGGGATCCTGGGCAATCGCTTCGTCCAGCAAGGCCGGGAAGTGCGACCGGGGCAACGCGCGCTGGTGCTCATGCGCGGTCCCGGAGGCGAATGCGAGGTACCCTTTGACGAAGCCGTCTTCGGCGGACCGGGGAGGAACGAGTCCCGGCGAGTGCTCCGAATTTCGCCGGCAAGGAACCCACCGCGTTGATCGACGATCGGCGTTTTCAACCGAGGTTCGCCGGACATCGACCAATGGGCGGCGTTTACCAGTCGAGATTCGCCGGACACCAGTCGATGAACGGCGTTCATCAGTCGCGATTTACCGAACATCAGTCGATGAAGGGCGTTCATCAGTCGCGATTCACCGAACATCAGTTGATGATCGCCGTTTTCAGTCGTGGTTCGCCGAACATCAGTCGATGAGCGGCGTTCATCAGTCGCGATTCACCGAACATCAGTTGATGATCGCCGTTTTCAGTCGAGAATCACCGAATATCAGTCGATAGTCGCCGTTTTCAGTCGAGGTTCGTCGAACGTCAGTCGATGAACGGCGTTTTCAACTGAGATTCCCGTTTTCTTCACCAGACCGCGGGCCAATGCGTCGCAGTTTGGCGGAGTTTTGATCACAAATCTACAAACCGGAACTGCATCGGGACGGGCTCTGGCTCTTTTTTGACACCTTTGGGACAATCGGTCTCACAAGAGGCCGGCTTTCCGGTGAGGAGGCAGCGGTGCCCGGAATCGAGCGCGTCGGAGAAAAGGACAAGACGACGGGGCAGCAGAGTTGGGCGGACGTTCCGGCGGGATCGCCCTGGATGACGCGAATGAGGACACTACTGCTCGACGTGGGCACGCTGATTGTGCTTCCATCGCCCGGTATGAAGGCGACGCTTTTGTTCCGTGTCGAAAGGAATGCTCTCTATTTCGAGGCCGCAGGTTTGGCGAGACGCCGGGGCACGATCCAGCGAAGTCCGGAGGTTATTTTCGGACCAAAGGCGGAAGAAAGACCCGCGCTATGAGCGACTCATCCCCATCCGACTGGCATGACCTGCAAGATCCCGCGGACCCTCCACCGCTTCCACCGCGTGGACCCCTCAGTGCTCGCGACATTGTCTGGATTACCCGCGTCGCGATCTTCACCGCTGTCGGCTTCATCGGCTGGGAGTGGGCGGCAAAGGCTTCCAAGTTCACGGCGCTCGAGCGACCCCTCCACACACGCCATACCACGCAGGTCGAGCAGGTGAAAAGTGCAGCCGCCGCGGAAATGGAGGCGATTCAGCGCGAACTAAAGAGCTTCGAGGCCGCCCACCGGGCGCGCATCACGGACCCGGCAATCGTCGATGGCTCGAAAGCGCGGGCCGCCCACAACTCCGAATGGCAGCGGCGCCAGGCGCACGATCCCCGGCTCGCCCAAAGTCTCGCCGAGCGCAGCCTGCTGGAGATGGAGCAGGTCGGCGCCGACAAAATGATCTCCGCGAAGGCCGCTCTCGAGAAGGTAGCCAGTCTTGCGTCACCTCCTGGGTCGCGCGTTGCGGTCACGCCCGAGGGGAATCTTTTCGCGGTGAAAGTCGCCTATCGCATGGCGGCGCTGACGAGCGGCGAAACGGGCGCAACGACGAAGCACACCAGCAAGGCGAGCATGCGTGCCGAGATCCAACGGCTTTCGGCGCAGGTCACGCGCGACCTCTTTACCTATTGCGGCTCGCGCGGCATCTCGAGCATCGCCCTGACGTGCAATCACACCACGATGAAGTCGATCTTGCCGCCTGGAGCCACTGAGGAAGAAAAAGAGATCCTGCGCAGCCGGGCGAAGAAGGCTCAATCGAAGCTCCATCGGGTCGTGCTCGACGGCCTTGCCGCCCGGAACATCAGCAACTGGAGCCGCGCGAGCGAAGGGGAAATCCTGAAACTGCTCAGGGTCGATTTCGATGGCTTCGATTCGATCCAGATCACGACCGACATCTCCGTGGACCACACCGAAGCAGCCGATCCGCTGATCTTCTGATTCAACGCCTCCACCGCTCCCGCCGCGCCACCCATGATCTTCAAACTTTTCAAGATCGCCGCGATCTGGCTGGTTGGGGTGTTCGTCGCCCACCATTTCCTGGAGGGACACTACGGCCGCCGCACCGCCGAGTTGCGCGCCGATGACCAGCAGCGCGCCGAAGACTTGAAGAAGACTGCAGCCAGCGGCCAAATGGAGCGCCGCATGGAAGCTCATCTCGCCGTCGTGAACCGACGCGCCGAACAGGACAAGGAGTGGGAGAAAGCATGGGGACCCGGCCTGGCCGCCATCCCAAAGGATTCGCGGCTCTCCATCGCGCAAATGCTCGGCGCCCTCGCGCAAGGAGCCACTCCGAAAGGCAGCAAGGTCGAAGTCTCCCTCGATCGCTTTACCGAGTTCGTCGTCTCCGTCGAACTCCCCGCGAAAGCATCTACTCCCGAACTCGCCACCATGTCTGCCCGGCTTCTGGAATTCAGCACCCCTTATCTTCATCGCGTCAGCTTTTTCGCCAATGGCCGGCTCCTCGGCGAACTCGACGCGCCGGCGATTTTCGCGGCCACCAAGAAGTCTCAGTTCTCGAAAGACATCATCGCCCGGTCCTTGGTCGCCAGTGTCATCGATCCGCCGCCACCCTCCGGCAGCGCCCCGAAAGTCCCCGCTCCGAGTGAGGGCACCGGCGATGGTAACTCGCCATACGAGCGGATCATGGAGGATTGGACCGATGGGTACCTGAAAAAATTTGAAACGGTGAACAACGTGGTCAGTGGGATTAACAAGGCTGTGGACCTGCAAAGCCTGAAAACAAAGGGCGACGTCACCGTCCGCTTGAAAGCGATCGACGATGTCGCCGCGCAGATTGCCAACCTGGAGAAGTACTTCCCCACCTGTCTCGAGACCCTCAAGACTCAACTCGCGGGCACCGTCGATCCGCTCGTCGTCACCATCACGGTGCGCGAGACGGATGCGAACTGCGGCGGCCAGATCAGTCAGCTCGGACCCCTCCTCTCCGAGCTAAAGTCCTTTCACGAGAAGGTCCGCCGACTTTTGCAAACGCTCGATTCACCGGCGTCCGATTGGAAGATCTCGGAGCGCGGAAAGATCGAATTCGCGAACGCCGCAACGCTCACTGCTTTCAATCTCAGAGTCGGCGACGTCGAAGCCAGCATCGAGAAGGTGAACGCCGCCCTCCGCGCGATGAAGACCGCCGGCAAGAAGCCGTAGTCCGCCCCCCGCGCGCCTCGACCACGCGCGAGCCTCACGTTCTCCCGCCGACCGCACGCCTCCGTGCCTTTTGCCGCGGACGCGCTCAAATAATTTCCCGCTCGCGCAGGTTGTCTGGCTCGCACAATCTGACCGTACTTCTCCATGAAAAATCTGCACTCTCCCAGTCTCCTTCCCCTCCTCGCCTTCACCGCGCTCTTGACTCCGCTCGCCCGGGCGGAGGTGAAGCTGCCCGCAATCATTAGTGATCACATGGTGCTCCAGCAGGAAGTGCCCGCAAACGTGTGGGGCTGGGCTTCTCCGGGCGAGAAGGTGTCCGTGAAATTTGCGGGGCAATCCTTCGTATCGACCGCCGACTCCAAGGGCGAATGGAGCGTAAAAGTGGCTGCGCTGCCCGCGGGCACGAAGGGCGAGATGACGATCGCCGGGACAAATTCCCTGACCGTCAAAGACGTGATCGTCGGCGAAGTGTGGGTGTGCTCGGGGCAATCGAACATGGAGTGGATCGTCGCGAACTCGAAGAACCCCGAGGCGGAAGCGAAGGCCGCGAACTATCCCGAGCTGCGCATGTTCACCGTGGTGAAAAAGCCCGCGCTCGAGCCGCAGCAGGATTGCGTGGGCAAGTGGGAAGTCTGCACTCCCGAGACCGCGCCGCGCTTCTCCGCGGTCGGCTATTACTTTGCCCGGCATCTGCATCAGACGATCAAGTTTCCCATCGGCATGATTCACTCCTCCTGGGGCGGCACGCCGGCGGAATTTTGGGTACCCAAACCCATCCTCGCGCGTGATCCGGATTTTCAGCCGATCCTGAAAGCGTGGGACACGAAGGTGGCCGCCTATCCCAAGGCGAAGGAAGCCTACGCCGCCGCGCTCGAGAAGTGGAAGGAAGCGGACGCTGCCGCCAAAGCCGCCGGCACGAAGTCTCCGCCCGCCCCGCGCGGCCCACAGGGCGGTGACGCCTTTGGCAGCCCTGGGTGTCTCTACAATGGCATGATCGAACCCATCGCGGACTACACCATCCGCGGCGCGATCTGGTACCAGGGCGAGTCCAATGCCGCGCAGGCGCAGCTCTATCGCAAGCTCTTCCCCACGATGATCCGGAGCTGGCGCGCGATGTGGGAGTCCGAGTTTCCCTTCCTCTTCGTGCAACTCGCAAATTACCTGGCCCGCCATCCGGAGCCGACGGACTCGAACTGGGCGCGGCTGCGGGAGGCGCAGACGATGACCCTGGAGACCCCGCGCACCGGCATGGCCGTGGCGATCGACATCGGCGAGGAGAAGGACATTCACCCGAAGAACAAACAGGAAGTCGGCCGCCGCCTCGCGCTCGCCGCCGAGGCCACGGTGTACTATGTGGACCAGGAATTCTCCGGCCCCATCTTTACCAGCGGCCAGGCCGAGGATGGAAAGTATCGCCTCAGCTTCCGCAACTCCGATGGCCTGAAGGCTTCCGACGACGGCCAGGTGAAAGGCTTCGCCATCGCGGGTGAAGATCGCAAGTTCGTCTGGGCGGACGCCGCGATCGAAGGCGACCACGTCATCGTCTCCAGCCCGCAAGTCGCCGCGCCCGTCGCGGTGCGCTACGGCTGGGCGGATAATCCCGAAGTCAATCTCGTGAATGCCACCGGACTGCCGGCCTCGCCCTTCCGCACCGATGACTGGCCGATGGTCATCGTCACCCCGGCAGCGCCGTAACGCTCGCCCCACAGCGCCCGCGCCGATCGTGTCGGCGACTGCGCACGGAACCGTGGAATGTGTCACAGTGAAATGCTCATGAAACTCTTTCGGCTGCTCGTCACATTTGCCGCGATCTTTTCGCTGTCGCCCGCGCTCTCCGCGCAAAATCCTTTCAGCCCCGAGCCAGTGCTCGTCACCCCGAGTCTCGTGGCGGATACGGGGGCGGTGGCTGCGGGACAGGTCTTCACGGTGGGCGTGCGCCTGAAGTTTGCGCCGGGGTGGCATACCTACTGGCAATTTTCCGGAGACTCAGGCGCGCCGGTAAAGGTGGAGTGGTCGCTGCCGCCAGGCTTCACCGCGGGACCGCTGCAGTGGCCGATCCCCAAGACGCATCTCGATGACGGCGACATGATCACCTTCATCTACGAGGAAGAAGTGCTGCTCCTCGCGCAGATCACCGCGCCGGCTCAGCTCCCGCCCGGCGAAGTCTCGCTGAAGGCCGAGGCGCGGTGGCTGGTCTGTGAACTGACCTGCGTACCGGGCAGTGGGAAAGTGGAGATGAAGCTGCCCGTCGGCGCGGCGCAAGCGGCAAATGCGGAACTCTTCACGCGCTGGCGCGCGCAGCTCCCAAAGTCCACCGGCGCACCCTTTGCGGCGCAGTGGGACACGTCGAAGCCCAGCGAGGTGGCGATCCAGATCGTGGGGCTTGCAGCGGACTCGAAGGCGGAATTTTTCCCGCTGCCGCCGGCGGGCGTGAAACCGGGGCACACGAAGATGAGCGCGGTCGCTGCCGATGGCACGCGCACTTTCACGCTGCCGCTCGAGGAACCCACGCCGGGACCGTGGCGCGGAGTGGTGGCGGTGACGCGGGCCGATGGCTCGCGGGAAGGCTGGGAGATCAGCCAGCCCGCGACGTCGGCCGCAAGCACGGTGCCCACGCCCTCCCGCGGCGAACTACCGCCAGCGCAAGGCGGACTCCTGCTCAAGCTCGCGCTCGCTTTCCTCGGCGGACTCATCATGAACGTGATGCCCTGCGTGCTGCCCGTGATCGCGCTGAAGATCTTCGGCTTCGTGGGCCAGGCCGGGCAGGAGCCAGGACGCGTCTTCAAGCTCGGACTCGCCTTCACCGCAGGGGTCTTCGCGTTTTTTCTGATGCTCGCGACGATCGTCGCGCGGCTGAAGGGCGCTTTTAACTGGGGTTACCAATTCCAGAATCCGTATCTGCTCGCCGGGCTGATCGCGCTGGTCTTCGTCTTCGCGCTGAATTTACTCGGGGTCTTTGAGATCGCGCTCAGTGGCGGCACCGCCACGAAACTCAGCGAGCTCTCGCGGCGCGAAGGTTTCGGCGGCGCCTTCCTGCACGGGCTCTTCACGACGCTCCTCGGCACCTCCTGCACCGCACCTTTTCTCAGCACGAGTCTGGGCTTTGCGGTCACGCAATCGACGCCGGTGATCTTCCTCCTTTTCCTCGCCATCGCGGCGGGGATGAGTCTCCCCTATTTCCTGCTCACCGCGCGCCCAGCCTGGCTGCGCTACGTGCCGAAACCGGGGGCGTGGATGGAGCGCGCGAAGCAATTTATGGGCTTCGTAATGCTCGCGGTGGCGGTATGGCTTTTCACGGTGCTCGGTCTGCGCGGGTCGCACGTGGTCTCGGCGATGAGTTGGTTTCTGCTCGTGCTCGGATTCGCGAGTTGGGGGTTCGGGGTGTTCGGCCAGGCCCTCACCGGACGGCTCGCGATGATCGTGCTCGTCGGCGCGGGTTATTGGTTTCTCCTCCATGGAAATCTCGGCATCGCCATGCCGGCCCGAGGCACCGAAGAACGCTGGAAGACCGGGAGCATCGAGTGGGTCGCGTATTCCGAAGAGCGTCTCGCGGAGGCGCGGCAGGCGGGCCAGCCGGTCTTCATCGATTTCACCGCGGAGTGGTGCATCAACTGCAAAACCTACGAACGCCTCGTGCTCTCCGTGGACAGCATCGGCGCGAAATTTACCGAGAAGAAGGTCCTCGCGCTGCGGGCTGATTGGACCAACACGGACGACCCGGTGGTCACCCGCGCGCTCAAGAGTTTCGGCCGCATCGGCGTCCCGCTCTACGTGCTTTATCGTCCGGGCGAAGAGGCGCCCTACGTCACCGACGCACTCACCATCGGGTCCTTGACGGCCGAACTGGATAAGATCGGCGCCACTGCAAAAAAGTAGGTTGCAAGGAAGGTCGGGTCTCGGCTCACACCAGCAGGCCGCCACCGTCGATGTCGATCACCGTGCCGGTGATGAAGCCATTGGTCATCAGCATGAGCGCGAGTTCCGCCACATCTTCGGGCGTGCCGACGCGGCCCGCGGGCAGGCGCGCGGCGATGCTGGCGAACATGCCTTCGCGCGCGGCGTCGGGCATTTCGTCGTAGGCGCCGGTGCCGCGGGTCATACCGGGCGAGATCACGTTCACGCGGATCGGCGCGAGATCTTTGGCCAGCGCGCGGCCCATGCCTTCCACGGCAGCGTTGATACCCGCGAGGAGCGCGTCATTTCTCCCCGGACGGCGCGAGAGGATGCCGGAGAAAAGGGTGATCGAGCCGGTCGGGACGATCTGCGCGCGCTTCGCCGCGAGGTAGGGGCCGAAGTATTTGCTGCGCATGGAAAGCAGCGCGTCTTCGAGCGGGAGATCGCGCAGCGGGCCGGTCTTCACGCCGCTACCGGGGATGAGCAGATGGTCGATCGGGCCCGCGGCGTCGAAGAGCGCGGCGATGGAATTTTCATCGAGCAGATCGACGACGTGAGTCGTCACGCCGTCGCCGATGCTCGCCGCGGCGAAGTTGAGCTTTTCCACCGAGCGGCTGGCGATGAGCACCTGCGCGCCCTGCACGGAGGCCGCTTTGGCGATGGCGAAGCCCATGCCGGAGCTGCCGCCGATGACGATGACTTTGGAATCCTGGAGTGACATGAAAAGGGTGACGTTCGGGATTTTCAGTGCGGAGGAAGATGCAGTTCGATGCCGTAGCGCGGCGCGGCGGCGATCAGTCGGGCGATCTCCTGCGGGTCCACCGCTGGCGCGCGGGTGGCATCCGGCCAGGGGCGTCCAACTTCCCGGAACAACGCCTCGCCGCCGCCCGGCGCGATCACGATCAACATCTCGACGGGTTCCGCCGTCTCGTTTTTAAACCAATGCCGACTCCCGCGCGGCAGGATGATAAGACTGCCAGGCCCCGCCTCCGCGCGCTGGCCATCGTCGTAGGCCGCGAGCGTGCCGCGCAGGATGTAGAAGGCCTCCTCCTCGCGGGTATGCAGATGCGGCGGCGGACCACCGCCGGGAAAGACCTTAGCGTGCCAGACGGCGTAGCGCCCGCCGGTGTCCGCACTGGTGGCGAGGAAGCGATAGACGTCGCCGACGGCTGAAAAGGCCGGGCCTTCACCAGGACCGGTGTGGATGAGTTGCGCTGGTTTGGACATCGCGAAAGGATTGGTCGCTGGCCGGAAATTGCAAGC
>JANNXQ010000039.1:0-43467 GCA_031409655.1 Chthoniobacteraceae bacterium
GCCTCTACACCTACCCGGACGCCTTGGTCATCTGCGGCCCGCTCGAACTCGTGCCAGGGCACGACGACATGGTCACCAACCCGACGCTGATCGTGGAAGTTCTCTCGGATTCCACCGAGGCTTACGACCGCGGGAAGAAGTTCGCGCATTACCGGATGCTGCCCTCCTTTGCCGAATACGTGCTCATCTCGCAGAAGGAGCCGCTCGTCGAAGTCTTCTTCCGCCAAGGCGACGGCACGTGGCAGCTCACGCCGGTGCGGGGCCGCGATGCGACCGTGCGCCTGCAATCTCTCGGCGTGGAATTGCGTCTGGCTGAGATCTACGAGCGGGTGGAATTCCCCGAGATCGTCCCGCTCAAATAGGACTCTCCCGTGGCGGGGCGCCGTCAGCCGGACAGGCGTGCCAGCGTGCGGTGAGGGCTATGGAGATTGTCGGCGGTTTAGAGAAAATGCGGATAAACTTTTCCGACACACCACTTGCCCCGGCTCCAAGCGCTGTGCTAAACGCAGCCCTTCTTATGAAAAAACTCGTGCTTCCCCACCGTCCATTGTCGCTCCTCGCGGCCGTCGTTGTCCTGTCCGTGGTCTCACCCGTCCAGGCCGAAGAAGTGCAGCCGGAAAATGCCAAGACCCTCCTGCTGGAACTCAAGCAGCGTGATCTCGAACGCCAGGTCGAAGGCAAGAAGCGCGAGATTGAGCGCACCAATGGCGACCTCCGGCTCGCCCGGATGCAGGCCCAGAAACTTCAGGAGAGCATTGACGCCACCGGTTCCCTCCTCAGCGACACCACCGCCTATCTCGATCAGCTCACGGCCCAGAAAGCCCGCCTTGAGCAGGTCGTGGAATTGACCACTCTCCGCATCGACGCCGAACGGCAGAAAGTGGATGGCCTAAAGGCGCTTGGCGATGCGCAGTTCAAGGCGCTCGAAAGCGTCATCAAGCACATCGAAGAAACGGAGACCCGCGCGAACCTCGCCGGAGCGGAATTGAGATCCATGAGCGACGCCCCACAGCTCGAGCCCGTCGCGCTGGGAGAATCTTCCTCCGCCAAGGTCTCGCCCGAGATCATCGACCTCCGCAAGAAAGCCGCTGCCCACAAGCAGACCCTCGCCGGCATGAACAAGTCCGCCAATGAAGCCATGAAGACTGCCGCCGTGAAACTCGAACTCGCCGATGTCGCCGCCATCAAGGCCAAGCGCAAAGCCGTCGATCTTGGTCTCGACGAAAAGGTGCCTGCTGGGAAGGCCGAGAAGGCACCTGCGGATCGCTAGTCCCATGCGTCGCCCATCCCTGCTGGCCCTCTGCCTGATCCTGCCAGGAGGCCTGGTTCTCGCCCAAGGGCGGGATCCCTTCCCGCGCCCCGCCGAGAGCCGGAAGACCCCCTCGACTCCAAAGCCGGCCACCGCCAAGACTCCGGTCACGGTCACCAAACCCCCTGCGCCCGCGGCCCCACCCGCCCCGAATCCCGCCCGCCCGCAGCGATCCGAACCCGCCCTGACGCGCGCCCAAAACGCCACCGTGAACAAAGCCGCCGAGGCTGCCGCCAGGCGTCCCCTCGAACCCTCCACGATCGGGGCCTTCCTCCCGGTCTGGCAGGCGCGGCTCTCCGCCGCAGCCTACTATCAGGCGGAATTCCGGCAGCGGATGAAAGTCGGCATGGCCGAAGTCGAACAAATCGAAAAGGACCGCACCCTGCGGGCGCTTGCCTCCCGGGAGCACCACGACCTCATGGCTGCGACCGACCTCCCGGGGCGGAAAGTGCGCGACTGGGTGCAGCAACTGCGGGGGACTGCAAATCCAATCATGCCCGCCGATGCCGAGGGTGTCATGCGCACTGCCGAGGCTCTGGCCTTCCGCGGCCAGCCCATCTCCAGCGAGACCCAGCGCCTCATCGGGAAAACATCCGAGGCCTCCCGATCCTTTCTCACCACCGATGTCTCCGCGGCCGGAGGGTTGATGGTCCCGAATATCTACCCCGTTCCCGGTCCTCTAAACCAGGCCGATGACGAGCGCCCCTACGCCCTCCGGAATGTCGCCGTCCTCCGCACGGCTATTTCAGCTCAGAAATCCACGGTCACGGGGCAGCACCAGGCGATGCGCCAGGAGTGGCTCCAGTGGAACGCCCGCGGCGAGGAACTGCACCGCCGCTACGCCGATCTCCGCGTCAGTCTGCCCGCGAACGAGGAGTAGCTCGCGGGCGCTCTCCCGGTTGGGCGTTCAGCGTGATTTGCCGATCGGCTCGGGCTCTTCCTTTGGCGTAAAAACAAATGCGGCGCGAACGGGGGCGGGCATGGGGCTATCAGCGCCGCGCACACTCCTCCAGACGATTTCGTTGAGCAGGAGATCATCGGCAGCGTCTTCTTTGGCGAAGTTCATCTTCGACGATTCCTTGGCCCCCCAGGCGATCTTGGAGTTCTTCTCGTTGAGGTCCACGTTGGCCAGCAAGGACGTGAAAGGAGTGAGATCGGGTTGCTTTTGAAAGCTGGCGAACATCGGTAAGGCGGCAGCGTCGAATTGGCTCATGGGTTTCAGCCCGAGGATCAACTCCATGGTACGCAACATCGAACTCGTCGAGTAGAGACTGGAGTCCACGGTGCCGCGTTTCACAAAAGGACTAATGACAAAGGCGATCGTTCGATGCGCGTCGATGTGATCGGGGCCATTCTGGGCGTCGTCCTCCACGACGAAAATGGCCGTCTCCGGCCAGAATTTTGACCGACTGAGGGCCTCCACCACTTGACCCAAGGCCAGGTCATTGTCCGCGACTTGGGCGGTGGGGGTTGGTTTGCCAGGGCTGGTGCCGCTGGTGTGGTCGTTTGGCAGGCGGACGATTTGCAAGCGGGGCATCTCGCCTTCCTTTTCGAAACGACTGAGTTCCGAGATGAAACGGGCGGCGCGTTGCACGTCGGGGTAAGCCATGTCGAAGCTCCGGAATCCGGGATCAAAGTGTCCCTGAAGGGCAGCGACCCGAGTGGTGCAGGGGTCGGTGGGTTTCTTTCCATTCTCCACAAACTCGCCGTAGCTCCGGTAGCTGACGCCCGCTTCCTTGGCGCGGTCCCAGAGGTAGCCGCCGGCGGGTGTGGCGATGGCAAAATCACCCTCGCTCGGGTAGGGGAACTTATTGTGTCCCTTGTTGTGGCCATAGGAAAGTGGCCAGTTCTTTTCGACGAAGTCGGTGGCGTAAGCGCCCATCGTCCATTCGTGTCCGTCCGCACTTACTTCACTCTCAACGTAGAAGTTATCGAGTAAGACAAATTGTCGGGCGAGGGCATGGTGATTGGGGGTTACTTTCTCTCCGAAGATACAAAGGGTCGGATCGCCGCGCCCCTTTTCCAGCGCGCCGAAGACCTGGTCGTAGGTGCGATTTTCCTTCACGATGTAGATGCAATATTTGATGGGACTCGGGTCGCCGATCTTGCGCGGGATGGGGTTCCCGGAGAGTTCGGCGGCGTCGGCCTGGCGGCGGTTATCGGGGACGCAGGCAAAGGCCTGGGCGCTCCATTCCGCGAGTTGTTTTTCCAGGGCTTCGCCCGATGGGAGATCGAGAAAGGTGACACTACCCTCCATTAAGCCGCCGATGTGCTCATTGATGCCAGGGGCCTTCAGCGGCGAAAGCGGACCGCGCGGATTGGGTTTCGAGATGCGGCCTTTGCCATTGGCGACAAGCAGGCGTTTTCCATCGGGTGTGACGCGAACGCTGGTGGGATACCAGCCGACGGGGATAAAGCCGAGACTGTGGGCGCTTCCGCGGTCGGAGACGTCGAACACCGCGACGGTGTTGATATTCGCATTCGCGACGAAGAGGCGTTTTTCATCAGGTGAAAGAGCGAGGGAGTTCGGGGTGTTTCCCGGCGGCGCGTCGGGAGTGAGGGTGGCCACGAGGGTTTCGGACGTGCGGCCAGTGGAGGTATCGATGACACTGACGGAGTTGCGATTTGCGTTGGCGACGAAAAGGCGGGAGCCGTCTTTCGAGAGGAGCATTTCGTTCGGGTGTTCTTCGACGCGCCACCGGGCTGTGACCTTGAAGGTGGTGGTATCTATCACGGCCACTTCTGCCTGGGCCCAGAGCGAAACGTAGAGTTCTCGGCGTTGCTCATTCAGCGCGAGACCGTAGGGGAAAGGATCCTTTGAGCTGGTCGAGTCGAGCAGGGCTTCGGCGCGTTTGGTGATGGATGGGTCGTCGGTGGTCGGGGGGCGCGGGGCGACTTCTCCCTGGGCGTGAGTATCGAGTAAGAGTTCGGAGACTTCGCGGCGCCCGTCTTTTCCGGTCACGATCCGGCTCACGGAGTGGCCCCAGACATTTGCCACGTAGATGGTGCGCGCATCTGCGGTCGTGGCGATGCCGGCGGGAATGCCGCGCTTTTTCACCTCGCGCAAGGGCACCGATACGGGGGCCACGAGTTGCCCATGGGCAAAGCCGAAGCTGTGCAGCACTTCATCACCGGAACCAGAACAGAAGAGCTGGGTTCCATCGTGGGAAAAGGTGAGTCCGTAGAAGGCTTCCTTGATCGCGACTCGGGAAAAGATTTCGCGCCGCGCGAGATCGAGCACCACGATCTCGTGCGCGCCATAGCCGCAGTGCAGCACGGCGGCGAATTTTCCCTCGGGATGCACGGCGATATTCACCGGGAAATCTCCGACGGTGACCTGCCGGCCAGCTGGCTTGAGGAGCCATTGATTCGGCAGGCGCACGGTGGCCGCGTCGATCTGGCCAGGAAAATCTGCTGGGGCGGGCGCTTTCGGTGGCTCGCCCTGGAGGGTGGCGACGGAGGCGAGGAGCAGGGCGGGGAGGAGGCGCATGGCGGAGGCGTTATCACGGCAGTTTTGATCCACGTCAATCCGCGGGCCACCTTGGCCAAGATGAGCCTAGCACGCCTGACTCGATGCGCTTAACTGGGCCATGATGTTTCTGCGCACCCTTCCCGTCCTGCTGTTCGCGGCCGCCGCCGCGCTCCTTCGGGCGGAGGATTTCCAAGGGGCCACGCATGTCGTGCCTTACGACGAGGAGATTATCAACTACAGTGCCACGCCGGCCGGTGGTCCGATCGCGGAGTTGCAGGCCCGGATCGACAAGGGCGAGGTGACGTTGCGCTTTGACGAGAAATTTGGCTGGCTGCCGGCGCTCCTCGACGCGCTCAAGGTGCCGAAGAGTTCGCAGATGCTCGTGATGTCGAAAACATCGCTCCAGCGGCCCTTCATCACGCCGAAAAATCCCCGCGCCCTTTACTACAATGACGACGTCTATCTCGGCTACGTCCCAGGGGCGCCGCTGATGGAGATCAGCGCGGTGGATCCGCAGCTCGGGGGCGTTTTCTTCCACCTCGAGCAGACGCCGGAGAAGAAGCCGCGGTTTGTTCGCGATGCGGATTGCCTGAGTTGCCACATCTCGAGTCGCACGCTCGGGGTGCCAGGCCACTTCGTGCGTTCGGTGGGGACCGATGCGACGGGCGAACTCGAAGCCGGTACTGAAGTCACGCACATCGAGCATTGCACCCCTTTTGCCGATCGCTGGGCGGGATGGCTCGTCACGGGCACGCACGGAGCGATGACTCATCGGGGAAATCTCATCGGCACCGCGGATTTTGAGCGCGCCGGGCGGGAGGTAAATTTCAACGGGAACCTGAAGTCCCTCGCTGGATTCATCGACGAGCGTGACTACCTCGGCAAAGGGAGCGATCTCGTGGCGCTGATGGTCCTCGAACATCAGGGCCACATGCACAATTACATCACGCGGCTGAACTACGAGACGCGCATCATGATGGCGCAGTATGGGCACACCCGTTACCTGACGAAGAAGGTGGACGCCTTTCTCCGCTACCTGCTCTTCACCGAGGAAGCGCGGCTCACCTCGCCCGTCGCGGGAAATCCGGAATTCATCCGCGACTTTACGACTGGCGGCCCGCGCGACTCGCAGGGGCGCTCGTTCCGAGATTTCGATCTGCAGACGCGGCTCTTTAAGTATCCGTGCAGCTTCCTCATTTACTCGCCGGCCTTCGACCGACTGCCGCCCATCATGCTCGACCAGATCTACCGACGGCTTTGGGACATCCTGCACGGTCGGGATCCTTGCGCCGACTTTGCCGGAATCCCAGCAGGGCAGCGCCAGGCGGTGCTGGAGATCCTGCTCGGGACGAAGCGCGGTCTGCCGGCGTATTGGCAGCAGTCGTCAGGGACTGACGAGGGGATTCGGGCGGGAAAGTGAAACGCCCCGGATGGACGGATCCTCCCGGGGCGTTGGCACCAAGGTTCTGCAGGGATTCGATCACGCAGACGGCGTGCGGCGACGCCGGGCGGTGTGCAAGAGCGCGCCGATGAGGAGCAAGGCGGCGGTGCCGGGTTCGGGCACTGGATTGGGATTCGACGGGAAGCTGGGAGCGAAGGCGAGACCGGCGGGGCCGCCGTCGGTATCGGCAAAGAAACTCACGGCGCCGGTTGGCGTGATCCGGCTGATATCGTAGCCGCCGAAATTCGCGGCGTAGAGATTGCCGGCCTGATCGGCGGTGAGGCCCATGGGGTAGCTCAGCCCGCCGCCCGCGGCGAAGGAACTCGTCGCGCCCGTGGTGGAGATGCGGGTGATCGAATCACTCCCCGAATTTCCCGCGTAGAAACTGCCGCCGGTGAAAGCGAGACCCACAGGATAGGTCATCCCCGAACCGGCGAACAGGCTCACCGAGCCCGTCGCATCGATGCGGCTGATCGTGGCGTCAAAGCGGTTCGCGGCATAGAGGTCGCCATCGGGGCCGAAGGTGAGGCCGTAAGGCTGGCTCAGTCCGCTCGCGAAAAGGATGACGGAACCGTCGGGCGCGATTTTGCTGATGGTGTTATTGCCGATGTTTGACGCGTAGAGGAAGCCGTGGACGTCGATCGCGAGCGCGAAGGGTAAATTCAGCCCGCTGCCGCTGGCGAAGACGCTGACGGCGCCGCTCGGTGTGATCTTATTGATCGTGGCGCTATTCACATTGGCCACGTAGAGATTGCCCTGGGGGTCGAAAGCGAGACCCCGCGGGCTGTCGAGGCCATCGGCGAAGAGGCCGAGATTGGCTCCCGTCAGCGAATCGAAAACCCCGATTCCACCACCGACGTAGGAGACATACAGCGATTCGGCCTTGGCTGGAGTCAGCACTCCGAGGCTCCAGCCGACGATCGCGAGAGCGGTGCCTATCTTGAAGGAGGTGAGTAGTTTGTGGAGGAGCATGATGGAGAAGCGAGGCAGCGGCACGGCGCGGTAGAGATTGGGGGCGAACTATACTGGGGATAATAAGTATGGCAATTATAATTTTCCGGAAAGCGAGGAGTGCGACTGGGAAACCATCGGTCGGTCGCCCCGCAGCAAGTCTGCTGCGGAGGAACTTGATTCCCGAAGGCCCTAATTGTGCTCTTGAAGGCATGGCTTCTGTTTCATTTTGAAGTTTGAAGGAAGCCCGCTAGTCCCTTGAAAACAATCCTCTTGATCGATGACGACGAGTGCTGCCGCTTAACCGCAGCGGCGCTACTCCGGCATGCCGATTGGAAAGTGATCGAGGCGACCGATGGCGAAAGCGGAATCGCGGCTGCGGTCGAACACCGGCCGGATGCGGTGCTCTGCGACCTCATGATGCCCCGCGGCAATGGCTGGCACGTCTGCACCGCCCTGCGCCAGCATCCGGAGACCCGGGAGACGAAGATCATCATCATCAGCGGGCGCGACTATCCCACCGATCGGCAGAGTGTGGAGGAAGCGGGCGCCGACGACTACCTGGTGAAGCCACTCGAGTTTGAGAGCGTGAAGAAGACGCTTTCGCGGCATTTTCCGGGTGCGACGATGAACGGAGGGCTTGCCCACGAGCGAGAGTCCGGGAAATCTCCCGGGGTGGGAACGACAGTAAAATTTTGGGGTGTTCGCGGGTCGATCCCGACGCCCGGTGCGGGCACCGTCCATTACGGAGGCAATACCTCTTGCGTGGAAGTGCGTGCCGACGGTGAGATCATCATCCTCGATGCGGGCTCGGGCATCAGGTTGCTCGGTCAGGCGCTTTTGGCGGAGGCGGGGGAAGGGTCGATCGCGGCGACTCTGCTCATCACCCACACCCACTGGGATCATATCCAGGGGTTTCCTTTCTTCCGCCCCGCCTACAATCCCAAGACCCGCCTGCGCATCATCGGGGTCGAAGTCGCGCGGGCCGGCCTCGCCTCGACGCTCGCCGGTCAGATGGTGAGCCCCTATTTCCCCGTCGCCCTCCAGCAGCTTCCCGGAAACATCGAGATCGAGGAATTGCGGGAACTGCGGGGGACCGTCGGTTCCGTGCGCATCGAGGCCTGCCAGTCGAATCATCCCGACACGGCCTTCGGCTACCGTTTGCACACGAAGAGCGGCTCGCTGGTTTATTTGCCCGATAATGAAACCGCGAGTGCGGCTTCCGCCGGTCTTCCCGGAGTCGCGGAGCGGCTCGAGCGATTGGAGCGACTCACGGATTTTGCCCGGGGCGCCGATCTTCTGATCTGCGATGCGCAATACGACGCCGAGGAGTACCAGAGGCACGTGGGCTGGGGGCATGGCTGCCTGGATGACGTCGTCCGTTTCGCCATCGCCGCGGAGGTTGGTCTGCTCTATCTCTTCCATCACGATCCGGGGCACGACGATCAGAAGATCACGGAGATGCTGCACCACGCCCAGAAAGTCGCGAAAGACGCAGGAAGCAGTCTGTCCATCGAGGCCGCGCGGGAAGGGGAGCAGTTGGTGCTGGCGGCAAAGTAGGCGGCGCGCTTCCGAGCCCCGGGCGATGGGGCGCATCGGGAGGAAAAAATAAAGCTGCTGGAGGGCGTTCGTTTTCCCGTCCTCGGTCGCTGGAATTTGTTTGGCATTTGGAATCTGGAAATTTTCCACCGGCCATGCTGGAATGGTGCCCTTCAACCCAAATACCACCCATCTCTACTATGGCAAAAAAACCACTCAATATCGGCATCGTCGGCTACGGCTTCATGGGACGCACCCATGCAAACGGCTTTTGCCAGGCGCCGCACTTTTTCGATCTCCCCGTGCAACCGGTGCTCAAGGCCGCTTGCGGACGCGACGCCGAAAAGGCGCAGGCCTATGCCGATAAGTGGGGCTTTGAGTCCATCGAGACGGACTGGAAAGCGCTCATCAAGCGCTCCGACATCGACCTCATCGACATCTGCACGCCGAATAACAGCCACGCCGAAATCGCCATCGCGGCGGCGAAGGCCGGCAAGATCGTGATGTGCGAAAAGCCGCTCTCGCTCGATGGCAAGCAGGGCGAGACGATGGTCAAGGAAATCGAGAAGGCCGGCGTGCCGAACATCGTCTGGTACAATTACCGCCGCGTCCCCGCAGTGACCCTCGCCAAGCAGCTCATCGACGAAGGCAAGCTCGGGAAGATCTTCCACTATCGCGCAAAGTTTCTCCAAGACTGGACGATCAGCGCGGAACTCCCGCAAGGCGGCGCGGGCCTCTGGCGGCTCGATGCGAAAGCGGCGGGGAGCGGCGTGACGGGCGATCTGCTCGCGCACTGCATCGACACCGCGATCTGGCTGAACGGCTCGATCACCGAAGTCACCGCGATGACGGAGACTTTCATCAAGGAGCGCACCCACACCGCCACCGGCAAGAAGCAGAAGGTCGAAATCGACGACGCCTGCGCCTTCCTCTGCCGCTTTGAAAACGGCTCGCTCGCGACCTTTGAATCCACCCGCTACGCCCGCGGCCACAAGGCCCTCTACACGCTCGAAGTGAACGGTGAAAACGCCTCTGTCGCCTGGGACCTGCACGATCTGCACCGCCTGCAATACTTCGATCACCGCGACGGTGGCCTTACCCGCGGCTGGCGGAATATCCACGTCACCGACAGCGACCAGCCCTACATGAAAAACTGGTGGGTGCCCGGTCTGCAGATCGGCTACGAGCACACCTTCACGCATCAAGTCGCCGACTTCCTCGGCACGCTTGGCGGCAAGAAGTGGAAGCCCGTCGGCCCCACCTTCCGTGACGCTCTGGAGACTCAGTATGTCTGCGACGCCGTCCTCAAGTCCGCGAAGACGGGCAAGTGGGAGAAGGTGAAGAAGCTCAAGTAACGAGCCTCACGCAAACATTCACGGGCCGCTCTCCTGATCGGGAGAGCGGCCCGTTTTTGTTTCAGCGTTCTGCCCGGAAACGAAACTGGCGGCACCGTTGCCGATGCCGCCAGTCGCGGAAGCCAATCTGCGGAATCTCGTTTAGAAACAAATCGCGATGCCGCTCGTCAGGCAGAAGTCATTCGAATCCAGTCCGGCTGCCGGCTGATTGTCATCGACGTCGCTGGCCACGGTGCGGGCGCTGATGCTTGCGGTGAGCCAGAAGTCCAGGCCGACTTCGGCGGTGGCGACATAGTTATCCGAGTTACTCACGTCGAATTGCACGCTCGCGGCCTGCCACACCTTCGCGCTCTCGTTCACGGCGATTTCGAGCCGTTCGCGGGCTACGAGGGTAAAGTTAATCACTCTCGATGCCACCCTGCTTCTCCCAAGTGTAACCTGGACCCACTTCGAAGCACAGCGAAACGGTGTCGGTATCGACAACCTTGTAATCCAGCACGAGTGGAAGTCCTGCACCGTCCGGGCATTGCTAACCTTGCCGTAGGCACCGCCGAGACTGAGCTGATACTCGTAGGGCTTGCTCACCATCGTGCTGGTGAAGTCGCCGACGACCGTGAGGTTATCGGAGTTACCCTTGGTGAGGCTCAAGCCCACGGCGGCGGTCGTTTGCCACACGCCTTCCGGGCGGCTTGGCGCGGAGGCAGGTTTCGCGACGTCGCTCTTCTTGCGGATCTTTTTCACCGGAGCTGCTTCCTTATCGGGATCCCCGGGACCCCAGCTCAGGCCAGTGGTGAGCTGCAGATCGTTCTTATCAAGGCCGATGGGCGGCTCGCTGTTATAGATGTCGCGGACAGCGGTGAGCCATCAGAGGTTGCCGACGATCCGAGCGGTGATGGCAAGTTCGGCGACGAGGGTGAAACGGACGAAGGCTTCGATCGACGGCTGATACTCGAGGGATTGGATGAGGCGGGAGTTTTCGGAGAGGATGTACTTGAAGCGCTCCCCGAACCGGATGGTGGCGTATTCGCTCGTGAGCCGACCCTAACGCTCCCAGTTGTAACCAGGACCAGCCTCCAGGGTGAATTCGCCGCGATCACTTCTCCAGAGGCGGTAGCCAAGGGCGGCTGCGAGTTGGTAGCGGTAGTCGAGGTCCGCGATTTCATCGTAGGTGAAGGTATTCACCAGACCGAGATACCAGCGCTCGGTCAGATCCCGATTGAGTTGCAATCCGAGGCGGAGGGCGTTGCCGGTCGTGAGGCTTCCACCTCGGTGTAGTTGTAGGCGCCTTTGCCGATCACTTGCCAGAGGTCCCACTTCCGCTCGGCATCGAGCCCGAGGCTGAGGCCGAGCTTGTCGGAGTTTCCGCGGGTGAGCGAAAAGCCAGCGTTGAGGTCCGCTTGCCAACCGCTGTCCGTGGCGGGCGCGATCGTTGATTTGGTTTCGATACCGGCGACGACCGGAGCGATGGTCGTGGCGAGGGCAGTGAGGGCGGGCAGGGATTTGATCAGTGGGTTTTGCGTTGCTGCATAGGGGTGTTGGTTGCGGTCTCCAAGGTTAAGGGGTGGCGGAGACGGGGCGCTCTTTCTCGGGTTTTCCCGGAGCGCACAAATACACAAATACGACCATTTCCCAGATCGGACGCCCGAGACTCCCTGGCCCTCAGTTTGGTTCGCGTGGTGGCGGTGCGGTCCCCATGGAAAACTTTGGCCCTTCCTGTTGCCCGGCCAATCTTGCGTCCACGTTTTTCGCGATCTTGCCGTCGCGGATTTCGATCCTCCGCGGAGTCACGGCAGCGATCTCCGGGTCGTGGGTGACGAGAGCGATGGTCCGGCCTTCGCGACTCAGGTCGTGGAAAAGGTTCAGAATCGTCTCGCCAGTGTGCGAGTCGAGGTTGCCGGTCGGTTCGTCGGCGAAGACGATTTTCGGGTCATTCACGAGTGCCCGGGCGATGGCGGCGCGCTGTTGCTGGCCGCCGGAGAGCTGCATCGGCCGGTGTTTGGCGCGGTTGTCCATTTCTACGAGGCGCAGCGCGGCCATGGCCTTCTCGCGCCGTTCGCGGGCGCTGGCGCCAGAGTACACCATCGGCAGTTCGACATTCTGCAGGACGCTGAGTTTCGGGAGCAGATTGAAGAACTGAAAAACGAACCCGATCTTTCGATTCCGAATGCGCGCGAGTTCGCGCGTCGAGGCCGAGGCGATCTCGGTGCCGTCCAGCATGATGCTGCCTTTGCTCGGTGAATCGAGGCAGCCTAGGATGTGCATGAGCGTGGATTTTCCACTGCCGGATGGGCCGATGATCGAGATGAACTCCCCTCCCTCGATATCGAGATCCACGTTATCGAGCGCCCGGATCTCCTCACCCCCGAGGTGGTAGATCTTGCTGACGGCGCGGAGTTCGATGAGGGACATGCGGCAGGGCGGGGGACAATGAATCGACGGCTCTATCCAGAGCGTCCGCTCGAGCCGCCGCTACTCTTGCCTTCTCCGCTCTTTCCGCCTTTGCCGCTGGGTTTTCCACTACCGCCTTTGGCCGCAGCACCGAAAGCCTGCTGCACCTGTCCGGCGTCTTCGGCGGGCGTGACCAGGGAAACGGTTTCGCCGCCCACAAGCCCCTTCGTCACTTCGGCAAAATCGTAGTCGCTCACCCCGATCAGGATCGGCATGCGCACGAATTGGTCCCCCTGCTGGACGTAGGCAAAGCGGGCGCCTTGATCGGTGAAGACGGCGGCTAATGGAACGGCGAGGACGTTCTCCGCGGACTGGAGCGGGATCGTCAGGTTCGCCGTCATGCCGGGACGGAGGCCGGACTTGCCGTCGTTCTTCACGATGATGCGCGTGGCGAAACCCTTGATGCCATTGCGGATGGTCGCCTGGGGCGCGATGCGATCGAGCCGGCCAAAAAGCTTCAATCCCGCGACCGCCTCGACCTCGATCTGCACGCGTTGATTCACGCTCATGCGGGTGACGTCGGCCTGGTTGATGTGCGCGTTGATGATCAGCTCGCTGAGGTCCGCGATGGTCAGTACTTCGGTGCCGCTATTCACGCCGCTCGCGCCAGACACCGCCTGCCCCACGGAGACCGGGCGCGTCAGGATGGTGCAGTCAAAGGGGGCGACGATCTTCGTCTTGTCGAGCTTGTCCTCGACGAGTTGCAGGGTCTTCTGCGAGCGCTCGAGGCTGTTATTCGCGATGGCCTGGCCGTTGCGCGCGGTCTCGAGTTCGTTCGCCGTGTTATCGAAGACTTCCTGCGAGACGAGCTTGTTTTCAAAGAGGTCCTTGTTGCGGTGAAATTCGAGTTCCTTCTTCTCCATCACCAGTCGCGCGCTCACGACTTGCAGCTTCGCGCCTTCGATCTCGATCTGCCGTTGCGACTTCTCCGTCTGCAGATCGCGATCATCGAGCGCAAAGAGGAGCTCGCCCTTTTTCACCGGATCGCCGATGTCCACGGGCAGTTGTTCGATGCGCCCGCTCACCTCCGGCCGCACCGAGACCTGCTCCGCGGGCGTGATCTCGCCGGCCGCGCTGATGGCAAAGCTGATGTCGCGCGCGGTCACGACCGCCGTGGTGGGCCGGGAGCTTTTGCGGGTCGTCTCCGCCGCCTTCGATGCCTTCCAAAAGAGCAACTTGTCCGGCCATTTCTGCGCGGCGAAATAAGTGCCGCCGGCCGCGGCGACGAGGAGGATCAGGACGAGAGGGCGCTTCATGAAAGTGGGTGTGGGACTGTAGTCGCGCCGCGAGTCCCATGCAATGCATCCAAGAATCCCGCCGTCCGGTGATTAGGATTGTGTCCTTGTCCCGCCCCTTGCCGGATGCGAGGACACCATCCCGCCGCACTCCCACCCATCCCATGAATCGCCTCCTCCGCCTCCTCCCCGTCCTCGGCTTCGCCGCCACGCTCGCCACCGCCGCACCGCCCGTCGTCACCGGTGAATTTATGCGAATCCAGCTCACCGATGAGTTCTGGGCGGAGGGCGCGCACTTCGGCGACTTCAACAAGGACGGCACGATGGACGTGGTCTATGGGAACTTTTGGTTTGCCGGCCCGGACTTCAAACTGCGCCACGAATATTACAAGGTGGAGAAAAGCTTCACCGTGAAGCAGGCGGATGGCTCGGAGAAAACGATCGCTGGCTACAAAGGCGCACTCTCCGGTGAAAACGATTACTCGAAGAATTTCCTCAGCTATACCCACGACTTCAATGGCGACGGCTGGATCGACATCCTGGTGCTCGGCTTTCCCGGTGCGGAGTCCTGGTGGTTTGAGAATCCGCAGGGCAAGAGCGAGCTCTGGCCGCAGCATGTCGCGATCGCTGTGACGGACAATGAATCGCCCGCGTTCCTCGATCTCACCGGCGATGGCCGGCCGGAGATCGTCTGTAGCTCGAAAGGCTTTCTCGGCTATGCGGCCTACGATCCGAAAAATCCGACGGCGCAATTCACCTGGCACAATGTTTCCCCGCTCGTCATGGGCACCGGCAAAGATGGCAAGCCGACCCCAGCGTATTTCAAATTCACCCACGGCCTCGGCGTCGGTGATGTGAATGGCGACGGTCGCATGGACCTCCTGGAGAAGACCGGTTGGTGGGAGCAGCCGGCTTCGCTCGCGGGCGATCCGGTCTGGAAAAAGCACGACGCCATCTTCGGCGAGCGTGGGGGAGCGCAGATGTTTGCCTACGATGTGAATGGCGACGGTCTCAACGACGTGATCACCAGCCTGGACGGACACGGCTACGGCCTCGTCTGGCTGGAGCAGACGCGCGAAGGCGGGGCCGAGGGCTGGACGAAACACGTTATCGTCGGAGAAAAGCCCGAGGAAAACGCCCAAGGCATCGTCTTCTCGCAACCGCACGCGCTCGACTTTGTGGATATGGATGGCGATGGGCTGAAGGACATCGTCACCGGTAAACGCTTTTGGGCGCACGGGCCGAAGGGTGACGCGGACCCGATGGGCACGCCTTATCTCTATTGGTTCAAGCTCTCGCGAGAGGGTGGAAAGGCCACCTGGACGGCGCATCAGATCGATGACGCGAGTGGGGTCGGAACGCAGGTCGCCGCGGGCGATCTGAATGGCGACGGGCGGCCCGACGTAGTCGTCGGCAACAAGCGTGGGGCGTTCGTTTTCCTCCGCCAGTAGCAGTCTCGCCATCCCGCTCAATCGTCGGCGTGGCATGTAGCTTGCGCTTTGGTGGGCTGCTTTCCATCTTCGATTCCCATGGCCGGAAACCCAAACCAGATCATCGTCCAGACGTGCGCCATTTGTAGCGCGCAGTTCCAGATCTATGCCTCGGTGCGGGAAGCGGTCTGCCCGACGTGTGGCGCGACGAATCAAGTGGGCGTCCGCGTCGCCCCGCGGGCCGTGCGGGCCGCAGCGCGGCCAGTGTCCCAGCCGACGGCGCGGCCGCGGGTGGTGATCCAGAGTTCCGGTGCGCAGAAGGCGCAGAGCTGGTCGGTGCTGCTGATGGTGCTGGTGATGGCCGGGCTTGGTGGCGCGATTTACAAGTTCCGCGACCGTATCTGGCAGAAGGCGGAGAAAACAGTCGAGGCAAGTGCCCCAGTGGCCGCCGCTGAGGACATCGATCGCCCGTATCGAAACGCGCGGATGCGCTTGCTGGATGGCGATCGCGACGGCGCCCGCGAGGCCGCGAAAAATTTCCGCGAACTCGATGGCCCCGATGTGCCGCAACCGCTGCGCAATTGGGTCACTTTCCACTCCGGCCTCGCGCACCTGATCGCTGGCGAGAGCCAACCGGCGAAGGATCGCTTCACCCGGCTCACCGAACGCGCGACGTTTTCCAAAGATCCGGCGAACGCCAAGCTCGTCACTTTTTTCCTCCAGAGCGCGGAACTCGGAAGCACCGATCGAACGATCCCGGCAGATTCTCTCCAGAGCCTCGATCGCAACAACTACCAGGCAATGGGCCTGCTGGTTGCGGGCTTGAGAAACTGGCAGCTCGGAGCGCGGGCCGAGGCCAGCGCTTTGTTTGACGAATTCGCCAAGGCCGAGCCGACTGGCGAGGACGAGTGGGTCGCGGAGTACAAGGATCTCGCGAGAGGTTTTGTGGGCGACTTCAAGGAGTGGACGACGGCGACCGAGGTTTTCAAGGGCGCCAAGGACGCGCCGGACAAGCAGGCCGCGGCGGTGAATTCCCTGAAAGCCGCGCGCACCCGCCTCGTGACGAAGCAGTTTAGCGGCGATTTGCTCAAAATGGAGACCACGCTTGCCGAGGCAATCGCCGCCCGGGAGGCCGAGTTGGAGAAGGTGCTGGCGGCGCGCGAGGTTGCAGATGTGGCGCTGATCGCGGACCTCAAGGCGAAGACGGACGCACTGGCGAAACAGTTTCAATTCACCGAGGCGCTGAAGCTGGTCATCCCGGCGAAAGTGGAGAGCCCGCGGCGGAAGCCAGACCTCGAAGCCTTGCAAAAGCGGATGGGCTGGCTCGCGCGCTTCAAACGCAACCTCATCCTCGATCTCGCCGCGAGCGGCTACAAAGGCGGAGTCACGAAGCGCGATGGGAAGACGAATGCCGGGGATGTCCGCAAGGCCGACGAGCAGCAGGTCGAGACGGTGCCCTGGACGGAGGTCTCGGTCGAGTGGCTCGTGAAGGTGGCGACGGCGCAGATCAATGCGCTCAGTCGGCTCGATTTCAAATCCGACCGCCAGTTTGATCTCGGCGTTTTCCTGCTCTCGCAAGGCCAGGCGGCCGAGGCCGAAGCGTGGATGGTGAAGGCTGGGGACAGCAAGTGGGAGTATAAGGAGGGCACCATCCTACTCCTCGACGGGCCTGCGGCGAAGTAGCGGAGCGGCGCTTTCCTCAGTTTCCCAGCGCGCGATCGATCTCGGTAAAGAGCGAGCGGGCGGCGTCATCGGTGACCGCCCCGGAAAGCTGACTGACGATGCGGCCCCGGCGGTCGATGACGTAGATATTCGCGACGCCTTTCTTGGCGGGGAATTGGCGGACGACCGGCCCCGTCCAATCGAGCATCACCGAGTAGGTGAGCTTTTTCTTGAAGGCGTTCTGGATCATCCCGCGCAGCGGTTTCGGCACGGTGGACATGTCGGCGACACCGTCGATATCGATCCGCTTCCCGTAGCGATCGAAAACCCGCTGAATCCACGCCGCGAGTTGATCCGAGCCCTTGTGATCGGCCAGCGTCATGACGGTGACTTTGTCCTTCGGAAAGCGGTAGGCGCGGGTGGCGCCGTGTTGATCCGTGAGTTCAAAGTCGCGAACATTTTCCGGCTCCGCCGCCCCGACGAGCGGCGCTGAACAGAGCCCGAAAGCGGCAAGCGCTGAGAGCCACAGTCTCATACGGAGCGCGGGGTAACGTAGAGGCGGCCCTTCCACTCCGCGGGCCGACCACGGAGCGAACGGATACAGGCGAACCATTGGATCGAGAGCAGGGCGAGGATGCCGAGGGGATGCAGGATGGCGCCGCTGAGCGGCTGGCGAAATCTGGCCACGGCGATGAACCGCGGGAGCCACGCGGCCAGGACGCCGAGGCCGGTCGCGGCGAGCGCGAGGCCTGATACTTTCATCCCACACCCGATGGCGATGAGGAGGGCAAAAGGAATGACCTGGCCGACGACGAGGAGCAGCGTCGCGGGACCGATCACGCGCGGCGCGCCCATGGCTTCATGGGCGCAGCGACCGAGGCCGCTCCAGACGGCAGAGTTGGAGAAGTACATCCGGCACGCGGCGACATCTGTGGCGTCGAAAAGATCCGTGGCGAAGCCAGCAGCGCGGAAGGCGCGGGGGAGTTTCGTCCCATCGTGCAGATCGCCACGGATGGCGCTGTGTCCGCCGCACGCCTCGTAGGCTTCGCGCCGCGCGATGAAAAGCTGTCCGCAGCCCGCGCTGCAGCCGGGGTCGCGGGTGCGCCGCATCCGATCCAGCGGGAGAAAGCCGAGCATCACGAAATGAATGAGGGGAATGAGCAGCCATTCGGAAAAAGTGCGCGTTTCCTGCCGCGGCACCCCGCTGGTGAGCGCCGCGCCGCTCTGCGCCATGAAGGCGGCCATGCGGGCGAAGGCGTGCGGCTCCAGCCAGACATCCGCATCCAGAAAGACGAGCAGCGGATGGCGGGCGTGTTGCGAAAGCGAGTAGCAAGCGTGCTCTTTGCCGCTCCAACCGTCGGGCAGCGGCGTGGCGGAGACGAGGCGCACGCGAGGGTCCGCTGCGGCGAGTTCCGCCACGATCGCCGCGGTGCGATCCGTCGATCCGTCATCGAGCACGATGACCTCGAGGTCCACGTCGTGGTTCCCGAGCACCGAGCGCACGCAGCGCGAGATGCCAGCTTCCTCGTTGCGCGCGGGGATGAGCACGGAGCACTGCGGGCGGGTCGGCAGAGGCTCCGGCGCCGGCACGTAGAGCCGGAGATTGCGCAGAAAGAGCAGCGCCGGGAGAAGCGCGAACGAGGCGCCGGTGATGGCGAGTGCCGTGATCATTTCACCGCGCCGGTCTGATGTTCCCTGGTGAAATTTTCGCCGCTCCAGCGTGCCCGCAGCCAGCGCCAGCCGTCGTAGATCGGATTCACGCCGCGCGCTCCGGCTTCGAGTGGTACCCAATGGGATGGCTCGCGGAGAGCAGCCTCCGCGGCAAGCGCGTCCTGAGTTTTGGCGAGCGCCTGCTCGAAAATACAAGGAGTCGGGGCGCCCTCGCCCCGTGTTTCATTTTCTGACTCGGGGCGAGGGCGCCCCTGCTCCTTGAACTCCGACGGGATGATCGGATTGCCGAAGGCGACGAGGATCTCCGGCTGGGGCTCGGTCCAGAACGTGTAGTCGATCGCGATCGGCAGAAAGGCGGCGTCGGGCATCCGCTTCGCGACGGCCGCGAGGCCCGCTTCAAAACGCAGTGGTCGCTCGCGCACATCCATGAAACGACCCTGCGGAGTGAGCCAGACGGCGTTCTTTTTTTCCGCGAGGAGTTCGCAGGTCGTCCGCAGAAAGCCCAGCGCGCCACGTTCACTGACTCCGTAAAAACCGAGGTGCCGGAAGAAACGGTAACGCGCAAGGTGGTCGGCAGCGATCGGCGCGAAACAGGTGCGCTCTTGAAAAAAAGCGTCAGCGAGGAGCAGCGAGATGAGCGGGTCCCACCAGGAAGCGTGATTCAGAAAAACGACCAGTGGCCGTTCCGCAATCGACGGGCCCGGCGGGAGCGCGCTTTTCAGCACCCGCACCGCGTGAAAGTGCCGCCGCACGGACCAGCGGCTATACGCCGTGAAGCGCCGCGCGAACCACGGTGAAACCCGTGGGAGCGCCCGCGTCTTCACCCCGCCACCTCCTCAGGCACGTTTTCTTCCCGCCTGGAGGGTCGTCCGCCGAGGTCCTGATCGAGCGCATCGGCCGCGATCCAGCCCGACATCAGCACCATCGGCATGCCGGGTCCGGGATGCGCGGCACCCCCCGCGAGATAGAGGCCGCGCACGTCGGGGCTGCGATTGCTGGGCTTGAAGGCGCCGAGGAAACGCCCGTGGCTCGCAAGGCCGTAGATGGCGCCATCGAGCACGTGGTAGCGACTGTGGATGTCCGCTGGAGTGAGCGTGCTTTCGCAAACGATCCGCGACTCGATGTCCTCGAGTCCGGCCGTGCGCTTGAGTTTATCGAGGATCACGCGGCGATACTCGGGCAGCATCTTCGACCAATCCTGACCGGGCCGCAGATAGGGGGTGTGGACGAGCACGTAGAGCGCTTCGCCGCCAGCCGGGGCGACGGCGGGATCGGTCTGCGCTGGAGCGGCGACGTAGCAGGTGGGATCAGGCGCAGGCACGCCTTCGCGGTAGATCGCGTGAAACTCCTCCTCGGGATCGCGCGAGAAGACGAAGTTGTGATGCAGCAGATGGTCGTAACGCTTACGCAGGCCGAGGTAGAGCACCACGCCGGAGCAGGCGGGTTCGTAGCGGCGGCGCTTGGTAAAGGCCTGCTCCGGCTTGCCGCCGAGCAGTTCGCGATGGGTCCGCACGGAATCGCAATTCGACACCACCGCCTCGACTTCGATCGTTCCGCCGCCGCGGACATTGACGGCGCGGACCGCGCCATTCTCCGTGACGATGCGCTCAACGTGCGCCCCGGTGCGGAAGTCCACGCCGAGATCGCTCGCGAGTTCGCGCAGCGCTTGCGGAATCGCGCCGGTGCCACCGATCGGATACCAGATGCCCTCCTGGGTCTGCATGTGCGCGATGCCGCAAAGCACCGCGGGAGAAGCGTCCGGAGCGGAGCCCACGTATTGCGTAAAATGATCGACCATTTGGGCCACCCGCGATTCCCGGATGTGGCTGCGCACGACGCCACCCACGGTGCGTCCGGGGCGCATCGCGAGCACGTCACCGAGCACGCTGGCCTGCATCGAAGCGCGCGCGTCGAACATGTCGCGGAGTCCGCCGACTGGCCGCCAGAAAAAGTAATCGTCCGAGATGCGGTGCAGACGTTTCGAGAGCGCGAGGAAGCGGTGGTAGCCAGTCTCGACATTGCTGCCGGGCGCAAAGGCGCGGAGTTTCGCGCTCATCGCCTCGGGGTCGGAGAGCAGATCGAGGGTCGAGCCGTCTTCAAAGAAGGAACGCCACTGCGGGTCGAGTTGCACGAGTTCGAGCGCGCTCGAAAGGTAGCGTCCGGCCTCGCGATAGATGCGCTCGAGCACACCCGGCAGCGTCAGGATGGTCGGCCCCATGTCGAAGCGAAAGCCGTCCTTGCGGAGCACGGCCGCTTTGCCGCCGAGCCATTCGTTGCGTTCGAAGAGGATGACTTCGTGACCGCGGGCCGCGAGGACGCAGGCCGAGGCTAGGCCACCTAGGCCGCCGCCGATGATGCCGATGGGTTTCATGATTGGTTGGGGTCTTTGGATTTTTTCAGGAGCGCGGAGAAAAGTTCGGAGAAGGCGTGCAGACGGGCGCGCAGGCCAGTGCCGTGGGCGGCGGCGATGTAAGCCGAGAAGATGCGGGCGTCGTCCGCGCCGGGCTCGTCGAAGTGGGGATGCGACTTGCCGCGGCGGATGGAAACAACGTGGGGGAAAGTCATCTCGAGCAGCCCTTCCTCCCCGCGCGTCGAGCCGTAGCCGCTCGCCTTCACTCCGCCAAAGGGCAGGCGCGGATCGGCGGTCGGGACGATGAGATCGTTGATCGTGACGAAGCCCGTCTTGAAGCGCGCGGCGAGTCTTTCCGCGGCGTCCGTGTCGCGGGTGAAGATGGATGCGCCCAGCGCAAACGGGGTGGAGGCGAGTTGCATCGCTTCGGCCGGATCGGTGAAACGTCGGATGGGTAGCGAGGTCACGCCCGCCTCCGCGAGTCGGGCGCGCAGCTCGGCGGCGATGCCATCGGCGACGAAAACGCGGCGGGGCGCGATGCAGGTTTCGCCCTCGTTGAGCCGCGTGCCGAAACGCAGCGCCCGGGTGACGAGGTCGAGATCGGCATCTGCGAAAACGAAGACGGCGTCCGCGCCGGAAAGCTCCATGGTGGCGGGCGTATTCGTCGCGGCGAGTTGGGCGAGCACGTCGCGCCCATTCTTCGAGGAGCCAGTGAAGATGACCTTGTCCACGCCAGCGTCGATGGCCTCGCGGGCGGCGTCGGCGCTCACTGGCAGGACGACGAGCAGGGCAGGATCGAGTCCGGCACGGTAGGCCAGATGGGCAAAGGCGAGCGCGACGGCTTGGGTGCGCGGGGCGGGCTTGAGCAGCACGGCATTGCCGGCGGCGAGCGCGTGCAAGGCGTGGACGGCGGGGAGGAAGAGCGGGTAATTCCCCGGGCCGATGACGAGCACGATGCCGTGCGGCTGGCGCTGCACCTCAAACGTGGCGCCCGCGAGCCAAAAGGGCCGGCCAGAGCGCCCACCTTTGCGCGTCGCGAGCACCGCATCCGCCCGGCGCTCGAGCCAGGCACAGGCCTCCGCGAGCGGGAGCACTTCGGACACGAGTTTCTCCGCGATGGGCCGCGCGGCGACGGCCGCAGCAGCCACCGCGAGTTCGTCCGCGTGGTCGGCAATGAGATGGCGCAGCGTGCGCACGATCTGCAGCCGCTCTTTCAGCGGGGTGAGCGCCCAGCGAGCCTGCGCGGCACACGAGTCGGCGATGTGGGTCGCGATGCCCGTCTCGGGCTTTTCGTCCACCGCGTTCATCTATACGGCCTCCAATTCCATGGAGGAAAAGGCCCCGCGCCGCTCTGTCTCGGGCTGCCGCTCGATGCCGAGATCGGCGATGAGCAAGCGCGAGCTGATCCGCGCGGACTCGAAGATGACTGGCAGACCGCTGCCCGGATGCGTGCCGCCGCCGACGAGATAGACGCCATCGAGATCCTCGAAACGATTGTTCGGCCGCAGATGCAGCATCTGATCGAGGCTGTGCGCGAGATTGAAGGTCGCGCCCATGTGGATGTGGTACTGGCTCTCCCAATCGTCAGGTGTGATCACGCGCTCGTAACAGATCCGCGACTCCACATCCGTGTAGCCGGCCTTTTTGATCTGCCGGAGCATGAGCGCGCGGTAGCGGGCGCGCTCGCGGCTCCAGTCCACATTCGGATGCTGATGCGTGACTGGGGCCAAAATGTAGAGGGCGCTTTTCCCGCGCGGCGCGAGGGTGGGATCGGTGACGCAGGCATTCTGGACGTAGAAGGAGGGATCGTCCGAGAGCACATGCTTGTTTTCGATCTCGTCGAGATTCCGGGCGTAGTCCTCGGAGATGTGGATCGTGTGATGCGGCAGATCGAAGGTCCCTTCGACGCCGAGGTACATCATGAAGGTGGAGCAGGAGAATTTTTTCCCCGCGATCTTCCGGTCCGTCCACTTCCGGCGCAGACGATCCGGCACGAGCTTCCGCATCGCGCGAGCGAAGTCCGCATTCACCACCACGGCTTGCGCCTTTTCCACTCCCGCCGCCGTGCGCACGCCGACCGCACGGCGCCCTTCAAAGAGCATCTCTTCGACCGGCGTATTTGTGCAGATCTCCACGCCGAGCCGCTCGGCCACGCGCGCCATCGCGGCCATCACCGCGCCAGTGCCGCCGATGGGGTGGAAGACGCCGTATTCGTATTCCAGGAAAGAAAGAATCGAGAACAAACTCGGACAGCGAAACGGGGACATCCCGAGGTATTTCGACTGAAAGGAGAAGGCCAGGCGGATGCGCGGATCGCGGAAGAAGCGCTTGAGATACGTGTCCACCGATTGATGCGGACGGAGCATCGGGAGGAGCTTCATCAGGCGGACATTCACGACGTCCTGCCAGCCGAGGAAGGGTGACTCGAGGCACGGCATCATGCGGCCCAGCTTGTCGCGATTTTCATCGAGGAAACGGCGGAAGCCCGGCGCGTCTGCGGGCGCGAGAGCGGCGATGGCTTGCTCCATGCGCGCGATATCCGGCGTGGCGTTCAACTCGCCCCCGGCCCCGAACATGATCCGATACTGTGGATCGAGCCGCACCATTTCGACTTCCGCGCCCAGAGTAGTGCCGGCGGCGGCGAAGATCTCCTCGAGCACCCGTGGGTAGAGGAAAAAGGTGGGACCGAGGTCGAATTTGAAACCTTCTGCCTCCAGGCAGGAACTGCGGCCACCGACGGTGGGCAGGCGCTCGAGCACCTTCACTTTCGCCCCTGCACTTGCGAGGAGGATGGCCGAAGCGAGTCCGCCGGGTCCGGCGCCGATGACGATTACTGGTGGTTGCATAGCGGAATACCTCCGAACTTTCGTCCGTCGTGCCGTTTCGGATGCGTCTCGATGGTGAGACACTGGCGTATGCGATGGGCGGCACTCGCGCTTCCCACGAGGGTCTGATTACATCTCATATTGCATTCGACTATCACGATCATGAGCCATTGGCTTGATTTCTTTTCCCGCCCGGAAGGGCTCACGATTGGCGCGCCTGCTCCTGAAGTGGCGGTCGTCGATCAGGAAGGTGCGGCCGTAAATCTCGGTGAGGCCTATCGGCGCGGGCCGGTGCTGCTCTTCTTCTATCTCCGCGCGAACACGCCGGTTTGCACCATGCACGCCTGCCGCTACCGCGACTCCTTTGCCGAAATGCCGGAGAAGAATTTGCAGATCTTCGGCGTGAGCGGCGACTCGCCGGAGCGGCTGAAAAAATTCCGCGAGAAGCGGAGCCTGCCCTACCGGTTGCTTTCGGACCCGGACGGGAAAATCGCGGCGGCCTTCCGGGTGCGCTCCTTTTTCGGCTTTCCGGAGAGGCGCGCTTTCCTCATCCGCGATGGCCGCATCGAGTGGGAGCGGCGGGCGGGGGATGTCTCGATGCTCGGTGCGTAGCGTCGGGTGATTGACGGGAGGCGTATCCTTATTGGATGTCCATTCACGTTCTTCATTCGCGCCAGATCGTCCCTGCTTCCCTCGAAGAATGCTGGGCCTTCTTTTCCAATCCGCGGAATCTCGCGGAGATCACCCCGCCGGAGCTGGACTTCCAAGTCCTCAGTGACCTGCCTCCGGCGATGCACGCGGGGATGATGATCGAATACCGCGTCCGCCCTCTACTCGGCATCGCGGTGACATGGCTCACAGAGATCACCCACGTCGAACCGCTGCGGCGCTTCGTGGACGAGCAACGGGTCGGGCCCTACAAAATCTGGCATCACGAACACACCTTCACCGCCCTCGAAGGCGGCGGGACGGAGATGCGGGATACCATTCACTATGTTTTGCACGGATGGCTGGCGGGCGACGTGATCAATGCGCTCATCGTGCGGCGGGAGCTCGCAAAGATCTTCGGCCACCGGGAGATCGCGGTGGAGCGTCGATTTGGGAAGGTTTCGGGAAAAGAGCCACGTCCTCTGCAAGCAGTCGGCGGTTGAGCGGAGAAAAAACCGGCCGCTGGTTCTCACGAGGTCACAGTTTTGCGCAGCGCCAAAACCCCCGCATTCCATGTCTCATTTCCACCTTCGAGTTGCGCTCGTGTGCCTTGCGATCGTGAGCACGGCGGTAAACTCACGGGCAGAAGAAGCCTGGCGCCAGGCCCTGGCTGGTTGGGCCTACGAGTTCCCGCGCGATCACCTGCCGCATCCGGAGTTCAAGACGGAGTGGTGGTACTTCACGGGGAATGTGGCGGACGCGCGCGGCCGGCGGTTCGGCTACCAGCTCACTTTCTTTCGGCAGGGCTTACGTTCGCCTTCCGCGGCGCCAGCACCGGCCTCGCGCTTCGTGGTGGGTGATCTGAAATTTGCACACTTCGCCCTCACCGATGTCGGGGAAAAACGCTTTCGTTTTGGCCAGAAGATCAGCCGCGGCGCTTTCGCGGAAGCGGGTTTCAACGGGCCGGAAGCAGATGGAGCGACGCGGCTCGCATGGATCGAAGATTGGAGTCTCGTGCTCGATGCGGAAGGGGGCTTTGCCCTGCGCGCGGCGCATGCGGGCGTGCAACTCGCGCTGACGCTCAAGCCGGGCAAGCCGTGGACGATTCACGGACGCAATGGGATCAGTCAGAAAGCGGATGGCGAAGGTCGGGCGTCGCACTACTACTCCGGCACGCGGCTCGAAAGCCGGGGGAAAGTCACGCTGGAAGGACAGGAGTTTGTCGTGACTGGGGAGAGTTGGTTTGACCACGAGTGGGCGACGAATCAGCTCACGCCGGAGCAAATCGGTTGGGATTGGTTCAGCCTGCAATTTGACGACGGCTCCGAACTGATGCTCTACCAGATGCGCACGCGCGCCGGTGGCATCGACCCGAATTCCAGCGGCAGCTTCATCACCAAAGACGGCACCGTGCAGCACCTGACCCGCGAAGACTACCAACTCACGCCGCTCAAGACGTGGAAGAGTGGCGAGACCGGTGGCACCTACCCGATCGCGTGGCAGCTCGCCGTGCCTTCACTCAGCCTCACCGCGCGCATCGAGACGCCGGTGCGTGAACAGGAACTCGTGCTCCAGCCGATCGCCTACTGGGAAGGCGTGATCGACATCTCCGGCAAGCGCGGTGCGGAGCCCGTGCGCGGCCACGGCTACATGGAGATGACCGGCTACGCGGGAAAACTCGTCGGCCTCTCGAGCGAGCGGTGACGCGGGCCGGCGGTCAGATCCGCTGCCAATTCGGTTTGTGCGAATAGACCCAGCGGTAGTACTCCTCGCGCTTCAATTGCCGCGCCGCGGCTTCGTCGATCAGGCACTTGGCGGTCGGATGCATCTGGAGGATCGAGGCGGGATTCGTGGCCGTGATCGGCCCTTCGACGAGGTCGGCGACGGCGCGCCCTTTCCCTTCGCCGAAGGCCAGGAGCAGCACGGCCCGCGCGTCCATGATGGTGCCGACACCCATGGTGATGACGTGAAAGGGAACGGCGTCGGCGCTGCCGAAGAAGCGCGCATTGTCGCTGCGGGTCCCGGCGGTCAGCGTCTTGATCCGGGTGCGTGAGGCGAGCGAGGAGGAGGGTTCGTTGAAGCCGATGTGGCCGTCGGTGCCGACGCCGAGCAACTGCAGATCGATGCCGCCCGCCGCGCGGATCGCGGCCTCGTAGGCGCGGCATTCCGCAGGCACATCGGCAGCGAGGCCATCGGGAATGTGGATGCGCTCGCGCGGCACATTGATGTGACGGAAAAGATGCTCCCCCATGAAGGCGCGATACGACTGCGGATGATCAGCCGGCAGGCCCACGTATTCGTCGAGGTTGAAGGCGGTGACGCGGGAGAAATCCAGGCCGTCTTCCCGGTGCAGGCGCACGAGTTCGGCATAGATCCGCAGCGGGGTGCTGCCGGTGGCGAGGCCGAGCACCGCATCCGGCTTCCGCCGCACGAGGTCCGCGATGATCCGCGCGGCGACGAGGCTCGCTTCCTCCGCGGTGGGTTGAATGATGATTTCCATGCGCTGAAAGCTACGCGCCGATCCGCTTGCCCAGTTTCGCGACGACGTCGGTTTTGAAGCGGTTGATGAAGCCCGAGACGTACTCCACGATGTCGAGCGAGTCGTCGTGCGCGAGCGGCGTCAGATCCATGGCAAAGGCGACCATCTCGGCGACGTCCGTGGCGTGGCTGTCAAAGAAAGTCGCATTCGCGCGGCGGCGTCCGAGGGTCGCGAGGTCGTAGCGTTTTCCGCCGGCGATCTGGCTGTCAAAAATTCCGTTGAGCGCCGCCGCGAGATTTTCATGCGCGCTGAGATCGTGGACGAGCTTCTCGGCGTCCGGCATCCAATCCAGTCCCCGCCAGACTTCGCAGCCATGGACCTGCTCCGGACGCTGCCCGGGCGGCAGCGCGCGGATCGCCTGGATGACGGGCACCACCACGGCGATGTGGGTCTCGTGTTTGTCCGCGGGATTGTGGGTGTAGATGACCCGCGGCCGCGTGGCCTTGAGGATCGCGACGAGATCGTCGCGGAGGTGCGGGTCGGCGGCGTCCTTCACGATGCGGCTCGGGTAGTCGAGTTGGATCATCGCGGCGTAGCGTCCGACGAGCGCGGCCTGCTCCTGTTCGCGCCGACGGATGACCATCATCTCCGCGTCGCTGAAAGCGGCGTAGGCGCCGGTGCGCGCGCTGCCGGAACCATCGGTGCAGGTCACGCCGCCGAACCAATTTTCCTCTCCGTGAAAACATTTCAGGATGCCGTCGAAGGCCATGAACTCGAGATCATCCTGGTGCGCGCCGATCCCGAGATGGGTGATCCGCGCGAGTGCTTCCGTCTCTGGCTTGCCGTCGGGGATGAAAAGACTGGCGGTGGGATTGTGGAAGTTCATCGTTTCGTCGCGCGGCGGGCGGGAAGGCTGGCTGCGGCCACGGCCTGCCCGTGGCGCTTGTCCTTTTCGTCGGGCGTGCGGAGGTGGATCGCGCCGGCCAGAGCAGGGAACTCGGCATTCAAAACTTCGCGCGCTTTTTTGATGATGATCGCGCCGCCCTCGCCGCTCGTGACGCGCCCGAGGATGAGCAGATTCCGGATCTCATAAAAGTCGGCAAAGTGCGCGATGGCGTAGCCAAAGCAGATGCCGATCGTCTCGTAAATCTGCCGGGCCCGCGCGTCGCCCGCCGCCATGAGCGTCTGGACCTCCACGAGCCGCTCGGGAAATTTCATCTCGGCGGGAAACTCGAGGCCAGCCAGCGGTGCGAGGCGGCCGATGCCTTGCTGGCAGAAATACTGCACGGCGCAGCCGCGATCGCCGCTCCATTCATCGACGGGCGCGTCGTCGCGGTAGTCGATGGGGACGAAGGCCAGCTCGTTCAACCACGGCGCGATGAAGCCCTCGGGATTGACGTAACCGCCGGCGACGCTCGTGCCCATGGAGATGCCGAGCACGGCGTTTTCGCCGAGGCTCATGGAGCCCGCGAGCGCGGTCACTTCGCCATCATTCACGACTTCAAAGGGAACGCCGCCCCAGGTCTTCTGCAGTTCGAAGAATATCCGGCGAATCCGGCTGTCGAAATCTTCCGGCGAGACCCCGCGAAAGAGCGACGCCACGCGCACTTCGCTATTCACATACACGCCCGCCGCACTGCCGCCGATGGCATCGAGCCGCGGGAGATGCGCCGCCGCGCGTTGCAGCGATTCGTGGATGCCATCGAAGTGATACTGCGGATCACTTTCGAAATACGGATCCCAAGGCGTCTCCTCGGAAAAGACCACCTTTCCATCAATCACCGCGGCGCACTTCCGATCACTGCCGCCGAGATCGAAACCGATGCGGCACCCATCGAGATGCCGTCCGAGCGGCACGGAGATTTCGCGCGCGGGCGGCACCTCGTGCAGGGCCCGCGTCTCCACCACGAGGTCGCGGCCATAGACGCGGCGGCCCATGAATTCCCAATCAAACTTCCGCTCACCGTCCGGCGCGTAGATCCCGCGGAGCATTTCCGCCACGGCATCATCTCCGCCGATGATCACGCGCCAGCCGCCGCGTGCCCAGAGCAGCGTCTTCACGAGGCGCTCGACGTACTTTCGGTTCAGCGGAATGTTGGCGCCCTCGTGCGGCAGGACCCGGGTGTCGAAACGCGAAACCGTGCCATCCGCCCGCTCGAGGGCGATGGCGATCGGGTGCGCGCCGGGATCGGTGTCGCACTGCGCGCGATAGGCTCGATTCCAAAGGGCCGCGGGGACGAATCCAGGATCGAGCGGCGGGACGAACGCGGAGCGGAAATTCATGGGGAAGCGGAAGAATGCCGAAGCGAAGTCCTGCCGGTCGAGGAGGGAATGGACGAACGCAGCGCTGCTGCGCGGAGGTTTCTACGCGAGACCGAGCTGGCCCTTGAAGACCCAGACCAGCGCCTTCACGGCGAGCTCTGAGATATTGAAGGGCTTGCCGACGAAATCGTTGCCGCCACTGAGATTCGACTGCACGCGATTTTGGAATGTCGCCATGCCCGTGATGAAGACGACGGGCGTCTTCTCGTGCATCGGCAGGGAGCGAATCTTCGCGCAGAGATCGAAGCCATTCATCTCCGGCATGCCGACATCGAGGAAGATGAGATCAAAGACCTCGGCACTGAGGGCGTTCAAAGCGGTGGACGGCGTAGCGGCAGCGCTCGTTTTCAAACCGACCGTTTGGACGCCCGCGCTGATGATCTTGCGGGCGCCGTCTTCGTCATCGACCACGAGCACCTGCGCCGAAGAGGGCTCCCGAGTTTTGCCGCGATTTTTCTCAGCGATGAGGATGTTCAGGAAATCCACGGCCTGACCGAGCGTGCGGAGGGTCGAGGGATTGCACTGCGACGGGAGCTTGACGAGATCGTGAGCCAGCGCCTCCAGCGCGCAGCCAAAGTGAAAAACGGTCCGCTGTCCGAGCAGCGACATCTGTTCGGTGAAGTTGTGAATGCGCTGGAGGAATTCTCGGAGCGCCGCCACGTCGCGCGGGTCGCGCGCCGCATTGTGCAGCGTCTGTCGCATGAGATTGATCGCGTCCGGTGCCGATTGGAGGCCCTGTTTCAGCCAGGCGTCCTCGGCCTGGAAGGTGAGATTTTTCTGCAAGGCCGAAGTCGGATCGAGCCCGAGCGAGGTCTCGACCGCGTCGATTGCGCTGGCGATCGGATTCGCGGCCCGGGAGAGCGAGCACGTTGCGCCGGCGTTTTGCGCCGCTTCGGTGAACTGCGGCCGATTGGTCGGTAAAGTAATGATCGGCACGGACTGGGTGGCCGTCTCGGCGCGCAGGCGAGTGATGACCTCGGGCACCTCGGGCGAGGAAGTGAGGGGATCGAGCACGATGGCATCCGGCCGGTGATCCGCCGCGAGTTTCAACCCGGCAGAGCCCGAGCGAGCGGCATCCACCTGGAACCCCGCCGCTTCGAAGCGCGCGCGATAGAGGTGATTGAGCAGACGATCTTCGGCGATCAAAAGGACGCGTTTGGAATTCATGGCAGAGACTTGGGAATAACGGTGGAGATGCGACGACGTACCGCACCTTTGATAATGCACGATACGTGCCCGGGTCGGAGGTTTTGTCACCGACGCTTCGGCTCGCACAGGCGCTGCTGACAGTTCATCCGCCGCTCCCCAGCGCGGCTTCCTTTTCCGTCATGAAGTCCGAACGAAAGACCCCGCCAAAACGCATCGTCCGCTGCCGCCTCCGCGGCACTGGTGAGCGGCGGCAATTGCGCGACGCCCTGAAGCTTTGGGCAAAAAGGGATCGCTCCCGTCCCTGAGGCGAAAAAATTCTTGAGCACCCGGCAGTGCTGACTAGTCTCCGCACTCGCGAGGAAGCACCGCTAGCTCAATTGGCAGAGCAAATGACTCTTAATCATTAGGTTCTTGGTTCGATTCCAAGGCGGTGCACCACTGCGGGAGAGGTAGTCGCGACGGATTGGCGACGCCGTCGAAACTCGTGCTTCGGGAAAAATGGAGGGTCGTGCTGGAATTGCACTAAATCCGCGAAGTGCCCACATGGCCCGAAAATGCACGGGCCTGTGCTGCCGAGGCATGTTGCAAACGCTCGCCTGACGGCCAGTCCTCTGACCATCATTCGCACGCCATGGAAGCAGACCCGCATCACCTTGCACTCGCACCCTGGGTGCAGGCGGGCGCGGATCTCCCGGTTGCCTTCGCGCAAGTTCGCGAGGACGCGCTGCTGGATCAGCGGGTGGTCGAACGCCTCGGGGCTCAGGCCCGGGTGATGATGATTGCCTCCGGCGGTTGCACGGCGGCGGCGCTGGCCGCATCGCCGCACGTTTCGAGTCTCCATCTGGTCGATCCGAATCCGGCGCAGCTCGCGCTCACGCGGCTGAAGCTGCGCCTGCTGCAATCCGCCAGCAGACCGGAGAGATTGGCGATCCTCGGACACGCGGCGATGGGAGCGGCGGATCGGAAAGCCCGGCTGGCCGAGGAACTGCAGTCGCTCGACTTGCCGGCTGATATTCTCGGGCCACCGGAGTTTGTCGCCAAAGTGGGGCCGGATCATGCCGGGCGATACGAGCGGGTTTTCGTGCAGTTGCGGGAAGCGCTCGGCGCTCATTCATCCGCGCTGGGCGCGGTGCTGCGCTTGCGCGATCCGGCCGAGCAGGCAAGCCGCGTCGCGCCATCCACGGCGTTGGGGCGCGCGCTGGATGGGAGCTTTGACGAAGTATTGGCGTTGCCAAATCTCGTGCGTCTCTTTGGGGCGGGGGCGACGAAGAATCCCGCGGAACCGTTTTCGAGGCACTTCGCACGGCGCACCCGCCACGTGCTGGCCAGGCTGCCCGCCGCCGATAATCCGTTCCTCTGGCAAATGCTTGGCGGCCATTTTCCTGACGGGGTCGTTTCGCCGTGGCTGTCTGCGCCGCTGCCCGCGAAGATCCCGGCGGTGACCTGGACGATCGCCTTCATGAACGAGGCCCTCGGTGCGGCCGAGCCCGAGACTTTCGATTTCGTGCATCTCTCGAATATCCTGGACTGGCTCACGCCTGCCGAAGCCGGTGCGACGCTGGCCCGGGCGTGTTCCGCTCTGCGACCTGGAGGCCGCGTCCTGATTCGCCAGCTCAACTCGACTTTGGACATCTCGGCGCTGGGCGCGCCGTTCGCCTGGGAGGATGCGGAGGCCAAAGTGCTGCACGCCGCCGACCGCAGCTTTTTCTACCGCCGCCTGCACCTTGGTCGAAAGCGATGATCGTCCATCGAATCCACGCCGCACCCGCGCCGGAGCTGGCGCGCGCGCTGGCCGCGTTCGAAAACCAGTTCCGCTATCCGTTCGGGCCAGGCCGCACCTTTCGCATCTCGCACGGTGAAGACTATCCGCGTTTTTTTCGCGCGATGGGAGACGGTGTCTCTTTCATAGCCATGCAGGAGGGAAGCGTGATTGGCACTTTGAGTGCAGCGATTCGGCGGCTGGCGCTGCCGGATGCGGGCGAGCGTTTCGTCGCCTACGTCGGCGATTTGAAAGTTGCGCGCGGCGCGCGGCGCGGGCGGGCCGTCGTCGCGCTGGCCCACGCGGCGCGCGAATGGGCGGCCCCTCGCGTCGATGCCGCGTTTAGTGTCGTGATGGACGGAACTTCTGCGACGCCCGAAAATTACTCTGGTCGCCTCGGAATCCCGCCGCTGGAGCGTCTCGGAAAAATCGTCGTCTTCCAACTGCGCACCGTGCGCGAACCGGCCGGATTGCCTGCGTTCTTCACGACCCCGGCAAGCGGCCTTGCTTGTCACCAACGGCTGCGCGCAGGCCGCTGCACGCTGTCCGATGGTGAACCCGAGGAGCGCTCGGAAAATCCTCCGCAATGGCTGCTGCTCCCCGAAGGCTCCGCCTGCGGCCGCATCGAAGACACGCTCCAGGCGAAGCGACTCTTCGCCGACGATGGCGCGGAGATGCGCAGCGCCCATCTTTCCTGCCTCGCCTACGACAGCGTTCGCTCCGGTGCCGAGATCATTCGGACGGCCTTGCACAGCGCCGGGCCGCTCGGATTTGGCGCGCTCTTCGTCGCGATCGCCGAGCCGGAAGCTGCGAGCTTCGCCGCCGCGCTCCCCGAGCCGCCGCTGGCCGTCGCGCCCGCCACGATCTTCGGGACGGGCTTGGCACCTGGCCCACTTTGGAACATCAACACTGCGGAAATCTGAACCATGAGTGAACCCAACCTCGCCCCACAAGTCACCGCCGCCGCCAACGACGCGCTGCGGAAAAGCGGCATCCTGCAAAACCCGTATCTCACTGCTCTCGCCGACGGCTCGATGTCCTTGGAACATTTTCGCCGCACGCAGGAGCAGTTCTTTTTCGCCGTCACGTTTTTCCCGCGCCCGATGGCCGCGCTCGTCGCCCGGATTCCCAATCCGCGCGCCCGTCTCGACATCCTGCACAACCTCGTCGAAGAGCATGGCGAATTTCAGGAAGAGCAATTTCACCACACCACCTTCCAGCGCTTCCTGACCAGCATCGGCAGCCAGCTCGACGAAGTCGAAGGCGCCGCGCTCTGGCCGGCGGTGCGCGCTTTCAACAGTGTGCTCAGCGCTTCCTGCCTGCTCGATGAACTCGAGGTCGGCGTGGCGTGCATGGGCATCATCGAATGTGCCTTCGCCGGAATTTCGGCGGCGATCGGGAAAGGCGTCGTCGAGCGCGGCTGGGTCAAGGCGGAGGATCTCGTGCATTACAAACTCCATGCCGAAATCGACCAGCGCCACGCTGAGGAATTTTTCGCCGTCGTCGAGCCTCGCTGGAATGACGAGCGAGGCCGCTACGGCATCGAACAGGGCCTCGCACTCGGCTCCTACGTTTTCGACCGGCTCTATCGCGACCTCCACGCCGCCGCCCAGACGTCCTGACCTTGCGTCGGCACGGGCCTGCCGGCCAGGTGGCTGAGCGGGTCGGCGATTTGAACGCCAGGATCCGGAGCCGAGAGACGATGAGGATCCTTCCGTAAATCGGCGGCGATGTGCTTCCTTGAGGTGCGCGGGAAAACGGAAAGGCCTTTTCCATTTCGTGCGCTGCATTTGACACCCCGGTTGCTGCCCTCTATCCGTTCGCTCACAAATTCATGGCCTCAAGCTGTCGAATCATTCCCTCGGGTCACGCTGCCTGCCAGAGCGGTTTCCGAACCGGGCCTGCCCAGGGTCGGGCGCCTATTATTTGCGGCATCCGGCGCGCTGCGCTGCGGCGTTTCCTTCTCCGTTCCGCGTTTTGAAAGCGCGGACCTCTGCGGGGTTGGCCTGAGCGGCCTTTCCGCGCACCCTCTCTCCCAACCACCACCACATCATGTACACAGACACCGCCCACGTTGACCCTCCCACGGCTGCCGCCGCTTCGGACTTAGCCTTGATCCCTGCGGCCCGGGATCATCGCCGACTCCGCCGCGACGAATTCTGGCGGGCGCTGCCTGGATACGCGCAAGTCACCGCCGCCGAATTCCGCTCGCATCAGTTCCAGCAAAAACACACCGTCACCAACGCGCGTCAGCTCCGGGAAACTTTGGGGAATCTTGTTCCGGAGTCCTTCTTCACCGATCTCGAGGCCGGGCTCGGTCACGCCCCGATGGCTCTGCGCATATCGCCATATCTCCTCGCGCTCGTCGATTGGTCGGAGCCCGTCGCCGACCCCATCCGCACCCAATTTCTCCCGCTCCGCTCACAGCAGCTTCCTGATCACCCGATGCTGCGTTTCGATTCCCTGAACGAACGCGAAGACGCTCCGGTGCCGGGGCTCACGCATCGCTACCCAGACAAGGCGCTCTTTCTCCCGCTCGATTCCTGTCCCGTTTATTGCCGCTTTTGCACGCGCAGCTACGCCATCGGCGGCGACACTGAGCTGGTGGAAAAGCTGCGCCTCTCCGCCAATCTCGCGCGCTGGGAGCAGGCGTTCGCCTACATCGCCAGCCAGCCGCGCCTTGAGGACATCGTGATCAGCGGCGGCGATGTGTACAATTTGAAGGCCGATCACATCGAACTCATCGGCCGCCGCCTCCTCGGGATGCCGAATATCCGCCGCCTTCGCTATGCGACGAAAGGCCTGTGCGTGCTGCCGCAGAAAATTCTCACCGACCATCCGTGGGTCGATGCGCTCACGCGCGTCGTGGAACTCGGGCGCACCCTGCACAAAGATGTGGTCGTGCACACGCACTTCAATCACCCAAACGAAATCACCGCGATCACGCAGGACGCGATGAATCGGCTCGTCGAACGCGGCATCCACGTGCGCTGCCAAACCGTGCTGCAACGCGGGGTGAATGACGCGCCCGCCACGATGCAACTCCTCGTCCGCCGGCTGGGCTTTGTGAACATCCACCCCTACTACGTCTATACTCACGACATGGTGCCGGGCGTCGAAGATCTGCGCACCCCGCTGCACGTCGCGCAGAGTCTGGAGAAAGCGGTGCGCGGTTCCACGGCTGGCTTCAATACCCCGCACTTCGTCGTCGATGCTCCTGGGGGCGGCGGAAAGCGCGATGTCCACAGCGCTGAGCGTTATGATCGTGAAACGGGCGTCGCCGTCTTCACCAGCCCGAGCGTGAAGCCGGGGAAAAAATTTCTCTATTTTGATCCCGTCTCCTCGCTCGACGCCCATGCGCAATGGCGCTGGACCGTGCCCGCTGAACGCCGCGCGATGATCGACGAAGCGCTCGCCTGACTATTCTCGCAACGCTGCTGCCACCGCGCGGATCCCGCGCTTTCCGAGGATCAGTGACGGATGCGTCATCGCCCAGAGCCGGACATTCCGGGCCTGCGCCATCTCTGAACTGCGGGCCGGGACGATGATCAGATCGAGCGGGGTGTAGAGGGAGGTGAACTTCACGCGATCGAGCTTCCCGGTGTCGCGCGCAAGATCGCGGAGGAAGGTGCTGTCCGGGCGCATCTGCCGTCCCCCGGCAGTGGCATTCAGCCAGGCCAGCACCGTCCCTTGATGGGGCGCGGCGAGGGAGATGAAACGGTCCACCCGATCGAGTCCGCCGAGCCTCTGGAGATAGTACCGGCTGACGAGTCCGCCCATGCTGAAGCCCACGAGATCAAAGCGCCGGCCGTACAGGACGCGCTCGGTGTAGCCAGCGAGTTGCCGGGCCAGTTCGTCGAGGCCGGCCTGGCCACCGTTCGGATGAAGGTCCGGGGTGAAGACCTGCCAGCCGCTGACGCGCAGATGATGCGCGAGGCGCGTCATATCTCGGGAGTCGGAATGGATGCCGTGGACGAGCACCACAGGGTTGCGATCTGGGGCCGGTGGCGGCACGGCTCCGCCGTCCATCGTTGCAAGCACGGAACTGAGCCAGGCGACGAGGATCATGGCGCGGAAAGTAGCGCGCGATTGCGATAGTGGCGAACCTCAAAGTCCGCGGTGCGCAGCGGCACGTCCACCTGCTCGAAGCCATCCCCGAAGGGCGGAAAGTGCGCGTCACCTTCCACCTCCCGGAAGACGACGCTGAGATAGAGGTCCGTACACTGCGGCAGCGTCTGCGCGTAAATTTGCGCACCGCCGATGACGAAAAGTTCGCGCTGGGGTCGCACCCGGTCGAAGGCTGCGAGGAGCTTTGGCAGACTGCGCACGAGCCAGACGTCGCGGGTGGTCATGCGCTCCAGGCTGAGCTGATACGAGCGGCCGATGCGCGGCGTCCAGTTGCCGACAAAGGCGGGGGCAAAGGCCGGTGCCTGGGAGAGCTTTCGCGGGCGGCGCGTGAGGACGATGTTCGTGCGATTTGGGAGCGGGCGCCCGAGGCTCTCAAAGGTTTTCCGGCCCATCAGGATGAAGTGCCCGGTGGTGAGTTGCTTGAACCACTGGAAGTCCTCGGGCAAGTGCCAGGGGATCTGGTTGTCGCGCCCGATCACGCGATTCAGCGACATGGCGGCGATGGCCTTCATCGAGCTTCAGGTTTCCCGCGCTAGACGGCGATCGGAGCCTTGATCGCCGGGTGCGGGTCGTAGCCTTCGAGGGTGAAGTCTTCGTTACGGAAGTCCGTGATTTCGCGCACCTCGGGATTCAGCCGCATCGTCGGGAGCGGGCGCGGCTCGCGGGAGAGTTGCAGCCGGGCTTGCTCGACGTGATTCGAGTAGAGGTGCAGGTCGCCGAAAGTGTGGATGAATTCGCGCGGCTGCAGCCCACAGACCTGCGCCACCATGAGGGTGAGCAGCGCGTAGCTCGCCACATTGAAAGGCACGCCGAGGAAGATGTCCGCGCTCCGCTGGTAGAGCTGGCAGCTCAGTTCGCCGTCGGCCACGTAGAACTGGAAAAGCGCGTGACACGGCGGGAGCGCCATCGCGCCGATCTCCCCGGGATTCCAGGCGCTGACGATCAACCGCCGCGAGTCGGGGTTCTTTTTGATCTGCGCGATCACGTCCGCGATCTGATCGATCGAGCGTCCATCCGCAGCCCGCCAGTCGCGCCACTGCGCGCCATAGACGCGGCCGAGATTGCCCTCCGCATCGGCCCATTCGTCCCAGATGGTCACGCCGTTTTCGCGCAGGTAGCGCACGTTCGTCTCACCGCGCAGAAACCAGAGCAGCTCGTGGATGATCGAGCGCAGGTGCAGCTTCTTCGTCGTGAGCACCGGGAAACCTCGCCTGAGATCGTAGCGCACCTGGGCGCCGAAGACCGACGTCGTCCCGGTGCCGGTGCGATCAGACTTCGTCTGGCCGTGATCGAGGACGTGTTGCAGAAGGTCGAGATAAGCGCGCATCGAAGGAAAGGATGAAGGATGAAGGAGGAAGGATGAAGTAGAATGCGTGGCTACGATCCGCAGTTCGCGCACGTTGCCGCTTTCATCCTTCATCCTTCATCCTTCATCCTTTCCCTCATGGAGCCCACGCCCCTCAGCCTCAAGGACACGCAAAACGAACGCGACCACCGCCGCATCCCCATCGATCGCGTGGGCGTGAAGGGCCTGCGCTACCCGATGACCATCCGCGACAAGGCCCGGCAGACGCAGCACACCATCGCCACCATCGCGCTCACGGTGGATCTGCCGCACCACTTCAAGGGCACGCACATGAGCCGCTTCGTGGAAGTGCTCAATGAATTCTGCCCCGAGCTGCATGTGGACAATGTCCACTCCATCATCCGCGCGCTCACCGAGCGGCTGCACAGCGACTGCGCGCATGCCGATTTCGAGTTCCCTTTTTTCCTGGAGAAAAAGGCCCCCGTCACCGGTGCCGCTGGCCTCATGGATTACCTCGTGCGCTTCTCCGCGACGATCGACAAGGGCGTGGGCGACGTCGTCACCACCGTGCTCGTGCCCGTGACCACGCTCTGCCCGTGTTCCAAGGCGATCAGCGTCCACGGCGCGCACAATCAGCGCGGGCTTGTCACCTTCGCCATCCGCAGCCGCAAGCCGATCTGGATCGAGGACCTCATCCGCCTCGTCGAAGATTGCGCGTCGAGCGAACTCTACAGCCTGCTCAAGCGCCCGGACGAAAAGGCGGTTACGGAGCGCGCTTACGAAAATCCCGTCTTCGTGGAAGACCTCGTCCGGAACATCGCTGGCCGTGCCAATCGCGAACGGAACATCACCTGGTATCGCGTCGAGGCGGAGAACTTTGAATCGATCCACAATCACAACGCCTACGCGCTCGTCGAAAGGCAGAAAGCAAAAGGCAGAAGGCAGAAGTAAGACGCGCCTCCCACTTCCTCCCTCTGCCTTTATACTCCATCCTCTCTTCTCGTGCTCTACCGCGCCTTTACCGCTCTCATCGTCGTCTTCTGGCTGGGGATGACGACGCTCCTTGTCCGCAATGAGCTCCAGCCGGCAAGTTCGCGACTGCGCGAGATTCCCGTCGCGCATGTTTTGAAGCTGCTCTTCCTCCACGAGCAGGCCAGCACTCTCGACATCAAATACGAAAAGGCGCGGATCGGCGGCTTGCGAGTGCATCCGCAAGTGCGCCGCGAAGACGATGCCCGGCTCGTCCGATTTGCGGGCGATATTCAGTTGTCCCTGCCTGGGATGAGTCGGGAGCGGATCGAGTGGGATGGGGTGGTGGAAACGAACCGGCAACTGGAACTGCGGCTGGTGCGGATCGGTCTGAAGATTCGCGGGCCCGAGGCCTCCCGCGTGGATCTCACCCTCGATCTGCTGGCAAAAACGGGCCGCTACCAACTGCGCACCGGCGATCGCGTGGTCGAGGAGCGGGAGTATCCCCTGGAGAAAGGTACCCTCCAGACGATCCTCCAACTCCTCGAGGTGCCGCCCGAGATGGTCGCGATGATGCAGGCCGCGGGCACCGCGCAGCCGCTGGAGTTTAGCGCCCGGCAGTCTTCGATCGAGCTGCAGGGCGACCGGCTCGAGACCAGCCTCGTGAGCATCCGCCAAAACGGCCAGACGCTCCTCGAAGTCCACGTCAGCGAGTTGGGCCACGTGCTGAAAGCGACGACGCTCCTCGGCTACACCTTCATGGCGGAAGGCGAGGGGTAGGGCACGGGTTGAGAGTTGAGGGTTGAGAGCCGAGCGAAGCGAGACCGCCGATCCATTTTTCAGAAATCAAATATCGGCAATTGAGAGCCGCCTGTATTCCATCCGGGCGCGCGTGCCCAAGCCGCGCGGCTCCCAAACTTTTCACTCTCAACTCTCCACTTCCCCTGATCTCCGCGCGCTCTCTCTCCAAGAACTTCGGCCAGCTCCGGGCGGTCGATGCCATCGACCTCGATGTCGCGCCAGGAGAATTCTATGCCTTCCTCGGGCCGAATGCCGCCGGGAAGACCACCACGATCAAAATGCTCACCGGGCTCCTGAAGCCGACCTCCGGCACCGTGAGCATCGGCGGTCACGATATGCTGGCCGCGCCGGAGAAAGCGAAGAGCCTCCTCGCCTACGTGCCGGATTTCCCCTTCCTCTACGACAAGCTCACCGCGCACGAATTCATGCGCTTCGTGGGCGACATCTACCGCATGGATCGCCGGGCCATCGCCGCCGGGACGGATTCCTTCTTCGAGAAATTTCACCTCAACGACTACCGGCACGAGCTGACGGAAAATCTCTCGCACGGCACCCGCCAGCGCCTCGTGATCGCCAGCGCGCTGCTGCACGATCCCAAAGTCTTCGTGATCGATGAGCCCATGGTCGGCCTCGACCCGATGCACGCCCGGATCGTGAAACAGGAATTCCGCGACCGCTGCCGCGCGGGCATGACCCTCTTCCTTAGCACTCACCAGCTCAGCGTCGCCGAGGAACTCGCCGACCGCATCGCGATCATCCACTACGGGAAGATCATCGCCAGCGGCACCGTCGATGAACTCCGCACGCAGAGTGGAGGAGGTGGCGCGTTGGAAAAAGTCTTCCTCTCGCTCATCGATCACGAGGAATCCGTGCGCGAGCGGAGCGGCCGCAGCTAGCTGTGAGCGCCGTCCCGTGCGGCCACGAAACCAACGCGCGCAGCGCCCTCCTTGAGCGCACCCAAAAAGTGAGGCGCGATGCGCTTGGGGTTGGACTGCCGCACGGGACACGGGACGGCGGCGCTCCCGGGGGTTACTTCGTCTTGAGGACGATGTCCTTGTACTGCACGACCATCGGTGGCCCTTGATGGATCTGCAGCGCGAGCAGCCCGTCCTTCGCCGCGTTCGCGGAATCTTCATCCGTCACGTCCACCGTCTGTTTGCCATTGATGAAATGCTGCAGGTGGTTGCCCTGCGCGACGATCTTGTACTCGTTCCAGTCTTCGCTCTTGATCGACGCCTGGATCTCCTCCGAGTTGCCGACTTCACCCGCGACCTCGACGACCGGCTTCTTGGCTGCAGCCCCCGCTTTGATGATGGTTTTCTGCCCGCGCAGCGCGAGAATCCCGCGTGCCTTTTCTTCATAGAGGATGCCACTGAATTTCGGTCCAGCTTCAAAGTCCGCCTGATAGCCGGAAATGATCGGGCCAAACTCGCCCTTATCGAGTTCACGCGAGCGGTACTGCACGCCCGAGTTTCCCTTCTCGATCCGGTATTTGAAGGTGAGTTCAAAGTCACTCACCGTGCCGCCGCGCCAGACGAGGAAAGTGTTGTGCTTCAGCTTCGTCTCCGCGTCCTCGCCCGTCTTACCCGTGATCGCACCATCCTGCACGCTCCAGAGTTTCGGATTCCCCTCCCATCCCGTGAGATCTTTGCCGTTGAAAAGCGGGCGCTCCTCCGCCGTGGCGAAGGTGCTGAAAGTGGCGAGAGCGAGCAGGGCAGGGAGGAGTTTCATGATGTGGAAGTCGTCTGGATTAGCGGGAAGCCCGCAGGATGCACGGGAAAATTTCAACTTCCAGCCCCCAGTGGAGACATTCGCGCGTGCAAGAGATTTGTAGGGCAAGCGCCCCGCTTGCCCCGCCCGCCCCGACCGCCGCTCCGCTTGCCCCGAGGGAACTGGCAAGCGGAGCGCTTGCCCTACAATCACAAACATCGTTCGGCCAGCCGGCCACGGCCCCCCAAATCTCGATCGCTGAAGCGGCGGAAGAAGCCGGCGTCGCCACAACCCGCGCCACCGTCGCCATCGGAGACGGCAAAGCCGAAACGCCGAATGTCGCAATCCACGCGCCAGACACCAACGCAGCCCGCCCGAATCGCAAAGCCGCGATTTCAGACCCCAAGATCACCGCCCAAGATGCGAATGTGCCAATTCCCGACAACAACGTGCCAATTTAAGATGTCAGAGCCTGACCCCTATTTTCCACGAGGCGCGTGTAGCCATGGACCGGGCCAAGGAAGAAGTAGAGCGCATGGTTACCGGCGACGCTTTCCTCTTTTTCTTTTGTTTTAAAACGGAACCGCGTAAATATCAGTCGAAATGCCTAACAAAGCTTTATCCAGTGCAAGCTAGTGCCATCATATCTGACCCCGGCACCGGCAAATCGAAAATGGCGTTGGACTTGTTCTGTGCGCGCCGCATGGAGGATAAGATCGGATCACTGGTCATCATCTGTAAATACACCCTGCGCGATAATTGGGTGGACCAGATCGAGCAGCATTCCGCGCTGCCGATGGACATTTACCTGCCGAGCACGGACAAGAAGGAGCAGTTCAAGAAATGGGCACGGAAGAAGCATGACTTCCCAGTCGTCATCGTCGGCATTGAGAGTTTTTCGGCAGGCGCCATGGCCAGCATGGTGCGCGATTATGTGCGTACCGCGTACAAACCGGCGGGGTTGGCAAACCCCCTCACTCCCCGTGGCCGATCCCCGTTCTTGCCGTCTCCGGTGCGGCGGGCGCGAAAGCAAATTCCTAGCAGCAATGAAAACCTACCTACCAATCATTTTCGCATTCGCAATCGTTGGATGCGCCACCAAGCCGGATTATAGCCAGATCCAGAGCGTCTATACCGATCAATCGCCATCCTCGATAAGTCGAGAGCAAGCGATCACGATAGCGAAGCGCGAAGCGGTTGCGCGGGAAGGGTTCACTGATGAACCGAGGGTTCCTTTTAAGACAACCAAGGAGGTTACTGGAACCGCAAACCGGATCAACAATGGCGGTTGGCGAGTGACGGCCGGAGCAATGGTAAACACGAACGGACGCGATGGCGCGAGCGCCTATATCGACGTGCCAGCCGCCGTAGTTACAATCGACAGAGAAGGCAAAATCATTGGCTACACGCGACATTCAATGCAAGAAATCTACGAAGCCGAACAAGTCGTGCGTGGCAACGGCGGATAAGCTCCCTCGTTCGCTTCGCTCTGTGAGTCCTGCGCCGCCGTGCCACCACATTTAACGTTAGCCCCAAAGAAATATGAGAATCAAATTGTTCCTCGCCACCCTATTCTTCGCATCCTGTGCCACTTCGTGTTCTCTTCGATCTGACAGCGAGAGAGCGGCATCTCAAGCCCAAGATGACTGGAAGATGGGTGTGTTTACGAAGGGTAATTTCATACCCGACGTAAAGCCGCTGAGTCCGAGAAACGAAAGTGATTTGCGTGAGGTTGCTATGAGTCTACCGATCTGGGAGACGGATTTGAAGACGACCGAGAAATGGGTAATGGAGAATTCCAAACCGGGCGTAGGAGTGGATCAGTGGACGAATCCTGCAGATGGTGCACAGAGTGCCGTTACTATTCGGCGCCTAGCGAATACAGAAATCGGAGTGACAAGAGTCGCAGTAGATCACCCGTCATTGATGATATTCACTCCCAGCGGGGGACGCTATCTACCTTGGTCGGCGACACTTGAAAGACGTCGGGGGGGGTGGCTGGTGATAGATGCAATCAAACACAATGGCTAACAAAGAGCGAGGCGTCAGTTTTAGAATATCGCTCCTTTCTTTGTTGCCCATATCGGTCGTTTCCAGCAATCATCTCCCCCATTCCGGGGCAAACCCTTCATCCATGCAACCTACAACGTCATAAACCTCCGCGGAAGATGGAAACTACCCGGAAGTTAGGCGCTGCTCACGCACACCGAGACAAAACAAACTCAAACCGATGACTTCAAGACAACCAACACTCTGCACTCTCCTCATTGCGGTCGTGCTTTCTGCGGCGCATCCAACAAAGGCCGCCACGATTGCCTCCAGCGATTTCGCCGTTGATCTCTGGCAACGGTGTCCAAATTTCCCCTCACAAAACAGCGTATAACTGGCGCAGGGCGGCGATGGCGGGCGGGTGGTGAGGCTGGAGGAAGAGTTGCACCCGCAGCCAGCGGATGAACTTCACCGAGCGCACGGTGAGGCGCTGGAGCGTGCGCACGAGCAGGGGGAGAA
>JANNXQ010000040.1:0-10736 GCA_031409655.1 Chthoniobacteraceae bacterium
CGCCCTCGCCCCGATTATCTTACTCGGGGCGAGGGCGCCCCTGCTCCTTGGTCTCGTGCGCCGATCGTCGCAACTGAACCGTCACCTCCATCATGCATCCATCTCTTTTCACCCGCCGCGCGATGCTCCGCCAGTGTTCCCTCGGCTTTGGCGGCCTGGCGCTCTCCGGCTTGCTCAATGACCAAGCTTTCGGCGCGCTCGCCGCAAATGGAAAACCACCCGGCCCGCACTTCGCGCCGAAGGCGAAGCGGGTGATCTTTTGTTACATGTCGGGCGGGGTGTCGCATGTGGATTCCTTTGATCCGAAGCCTGAACTCGCGAAGCGCCACGGCCAACCCATGCCCGTGCCAGTGCGGCCGACGATGTTTAATAACAACGGCAACATCATGGCCTCGCCGTGGGAGTTCAAAAATCGCGGGCAGAGCGGGCTGCCGATCAGCGATCTTTTTCCCCACATCGCGCAGCACGCCGACAGCCTCTGCGTGATCCGCTCGATGACGAGCAAGGTGAACGAACACGCGCAGGGGAATTACTTTGCGCACACCGGCTTTCCCTTCATGGGCCACCCGAGCGCGGGCGCGTGGGTGAGCTACGGGCTCGGGACTGAGAATCAGGATTTGCCCGGCTTCATCGTCCTCCAGAGCGGCAATGCCAGCGCGCCGCACGGAGGAGTGGGCGTGTATAGCAATGGGTATCTGCCGGGGCAGCATCAGGCGTCCTTCCTGCGCGCGGATGCGGCGGAGGCGCTGGCGAATATCCAGCCGCACGAAAGCGACGCGCTCCAGCGGAAGCGGCTGAGCTTTGTGCGCGGACTCGACGAGAGTTTTCTGCGCGAAGCCGCGGAGTCGCAGGTCGAGGCCGCGATCCGCAACTACGAAACCGCCTATCGCATGCAGACCGCCGTGCCGGAGATCTGCGACATCGCGGGCGAGACCGAGGCGACTAAGACCCTCTATGGGCTCGATTCAAAGAATACCCAGACCGCCGCCTATGGCCGCCAGGCGCTGGTTGCGCGGCGGCTCGTCGAACGCGGCGTGCGTTTCGTCGAGCTGAGCTGCATGCCGCAGAAGATCGGCGGCGGGCAGGCGGCGAACCCGTGGGATCAGCACGGCAACATCAAGGAAGGCCACAGCGACATGGCACAGCAGGTCGATCAACCGATCGCCGCCCTCCTCACCGATCTCAAGGCCCGCGGGCTCTTCGACGACACCCTCATCCTTTTCACCGGCGAATTTGGCCGCACGCCCTTCTCGCAAGGCAGCGACGGACGCGATCACAATCCGACCGGTTTCAGCCTGTGGCTCGCTGGCGGCGGCGTACGCGGCGGCACCATCGTCGGCGCCACGGATGAACTCGGTTACTATGCCGTCGAGGAAGTCGCCACCTTCTACGATCTCTACGCCACGATCCTCCACTTACTCGGGGTGGATCACGAAAAGCTCACCTATCGTTTCGGCGGCCGTGACTTCCGGCTTACCGATGTGCATGGGCAGGTCATCAAAGGCGTGCTCGCGTGAGGCCCCGGGTATTGATTCACCACAGAGACACCGAGAGCACCGAGGGGCGGAAGGGTGGATGGGGCGGTTGATAAAGCGGGCGCCTTCGGCTCTGGCTTCTTCTCCGTGTCCTCGGTGTCTCTGTGGTTAAATCCCAATCCACCCCAGAGCCCGCGCCACCCTCGCCGCCACCCGCGGCCAGTGCTTCGCCGCGAGATCGCACTCCCACACCCGCAGCACCGTCCAACCCTGCTGGCGCAAGGTGCGCGTCACCAGCCGGTCGCGAGCTTGGTTGCGGAAAAGTTTCGCCGCCCACCACTCCGCACGGTTCTTGGGCAGCGGCGCGTGCTTCGGCTTTGGGCAGCCGTGCCAGAAACACCCATCCACGAACACCGCCACCCGCCCACGGCGAAAGACAAAATCCGGCTTCCCGAAAAGCGCCACGTTGCGCCGCCATCCCGTAAAGCCATGCGCGCGAAAGAGCGTCATCATCCTCAGCTCCGTATCCTTGTTCCCCTTCCCGCGGATCGCCGACATCACCGCGCTGCGTTTGGCCGGGGTGAAAACGTCGGGCATCGCCAGTTCGCTCAAGCTTCGCCGGCGAGTCGGAGGACTTCGACCTCGAAATCCGGATGCAACCAGAATCCCGCCTCCGCCCGCAGTCGCACAAACACCGGGCGCACCGCCGGAATCAGCCCGCTTTGGCGAGCACGAAGGAGGATGCCGGCGACCCCGACGAATGGAACCTTGAGAAGGCCCGCTGCCCGCCGTCCGGCGGCCTCGTCAATGAGCACGGCATCGGCGTGCCACTCCAGCGCGAGCGCCAGGGCTTCGGATTCGCCGGCGTCCAGATCGGGACAGGCACGGACCTCCGATGGCACCTGCACGGGAGGCGAAATCTGCACCCAGCCTGGGAGCATGAGGCCTTGAAAGCGCGGGCGGCTTTTCGTCAGGCGGGAAAATTCCGCAGCCACGGCGGGCGGAATCCACACCTCCTGAAAAAGCTCCGGAAGCAGCCCCTCGGCAGACACCCGGCAAAGATTCAGCAATACGGAAGTGTCCGAGACGACGAGCACGTCAGTCTTCGCGCGGGGCGGTTCCACTCTTCCCGAAAAGCCGGTCCATCGCCTCCAACTCTCCGTGGAGATCCTCCACCGTGTAGGTGCTGATGCCGCGCTCACCCAGCGCCTTCTGGAAGCTGAAAAAATCCACGCCAGCCAATTCCGCCCCGCTCACCTTCGTCACCTTGCTCTGCGCATACAGCGCGCACGCCAGTTCCAGCCGCAGTTCGGCCTCCGTCATCCGCGCGGTGGCGGGAACGTCTGGCAGGGTGAGATTCATGGGCGCAGCCTAGCAGCGGGGCGAAGGATGGGCAACGCCGGTAACCGCTGCCGTACGGCCAACCGCATTTCGAGGTCCGACTCCTCCTCCTCGTTACCAAGTTGGAACTTGGTCACGCACCCTGCCGGGGAAATTCCATTTCGTGGCGGGCTCCGGAATCGAATCGAGCGATGCGAACCGTCCCGCCGCACCCGTGAAGCACAGCGTCCCCTCAGAGCTTCCGCAATCAAGTCCTCAACTTGGTCACGAGGCTCAAGACAGCGTCTGGATGCGGGGCAGCGTCTGGGTGATCAGCCAGGCGAGGTCCTCGCCCGCTCGCAGGGCGGGAAACGCGGTGAACTCCTTCACCGCAAAGCCGCGCTCGAAGATGATGAAGGCGCCCTGTCCGCCTCCCGCAGGATCCAGGCGGAACTCCGGCCTCTTCGCTTCCGCCGTGCGAAGAATCTCAATCGTAGGTCGATAGTATCGAACGCTGCCGCACACTTTTTTGTTCGGATACTGAAAAAACGCGACGGTTCCCTGGACCAAGCCGGTCGTGGATCGGATGCCGACGGTGATCTCGAAAAAGCACGATGTGCTGCTCCAAAAAGTCGGCGGCGATTTACGGCGCGGCAGAAGGCGAAGGCGGGCGACATTCTTGATCGTCGGATGCGGCTGGGGATCGCCTTTGGCGGGTGAAAGCGCATCGCGCAACTCTGGCGGGAGCTTTTCCAAACACGTTTGCCACGCGGCCTGCGCCAATTCGTTTCGTGCTTCGTTAGTCATGGGGAAACTCCTTTCATCGTCAGGGGCTGAAACCGCTGAAACTCCTTCGGCAGCTTGGCCAGCAGTTCGCCCGGTTCCAGCGCGTAGAGATCCCACGTCACGTCGATCTGGTTGCAGAAATCCGCGAGTCGCCTTGCAGTGCCTCGGGATTTTCCGCCGCCACCGCGTTTCGGCTGCTGCGTTTGCGGATCAACGTAGAGCGAGGTCGCGGCGGCGAGGAAGGCGCGGTTCGTGACCAGTTCTTGCCGCGAGGCGAGTTGTTCGACGAGATCGCCTGGCGTGTGCAGGGGCTGGCAGAGCACGACCATTGCGCGGGCGGGCTCGTCGCGATGGGTGCGATAGATGCGCCAAGGGCCGGCGAGCAGGTGGCGGTAGTAGCGCTGGAAGTTGCCCACGTCCGGGATGTGCCGTGCGCGTTCACCAGGCTTGCGGTGGCCGCGGCCGTCGGGCGGGCACACTTCGTCAAAGTGCAGCAGCGAAAGCCAGGCCCACAGGCCAGCGTCGCGGGCCACATCGGCGAGGCGCGCGGCTTCCAGCGTGTCGTAGAGCCATTGCCCGGCGGCGAAGCGGCTGCCGAAGGTCTGCCGCGCGATCTCTACGGGCGCGGCCTGCTCGGAAGTCGCGTCTGCCGTGAGCAGTGTCACGGGTGGCGGGAGCGCAGGCTCGTCCTTTAGCGCTTCGAGATATTCGGTGAAGAGGCGCAGACCCTCCGCGTTCAGGCGGCGCAGATTCATCGGCTCACCTCCTCGCTCCAGAAGCTCCGAAACTTCTCCAGCAGCCCATGCTTGCGGGCAAAGGCCGCGACGGCGCCCGCGATCCATTCGTCGTCCGCGTCCTCGCCTTCGGTTTCGAGCGGCGGTTCGCCCACGCCGAGCACCTCCACGGCGAAGCGCAGCCAGCGCGAAAGCGGGTGCTCGGCATCGTCGAAATCGCGATGCTTCTCGCGATGCAAAATCCGCTCCAGCACCTCGCGCAACGCCGCCGGATAGACCACCGCCACAAAGCCCGGCTCCAGGCCGATCTGCTTGTAGTCGCCCGCGTTGGCATTGATCAGCAACCGCGGATGATCCTCGAAGTCGATCCTCCAAAGCAGGTCGCCAAGATCGTGTGAAGGCACCACCGGCAGCAGCGGCGTGCGCGGATCGTTGAGATCCTCCGGCGCGCGCAGCCGCACGCGATCGGCCTCGGCGAGGAGCAGCCCGTGCGGCTCCTCCGGCGTGCCGGGCGAAGTCACCCGCACGCGGAAGAGCACATCGTCCGGCGAATCAAACTCGGCCAGCGCGCGGTTGACCGGCGGTTGCAGCGCGCTCACCGTGCCCCACGGCCAGCGCATCCACGTCGTCTGCCGATAGGCTTCCACGAAGACGAGCGACTCGCCGGGCAGTTCGTAGCCATCGAACTCGAAGACCGCGTCGAAGCTCCAGCCGCGGCCTTCGGGCTTGAGGGAAAAGCGCACGTCCTGCTGCCGGAGCCGGACGCGATCCGTGTAGTTAAAGGTCCGCTGCATCTTCCTCCTCCTTGTCTTTGACCTGAATCTCCACGCGTAGATCGCGCTGCACGTCGAAGCCGATTACCGTCAGGAGGAAATCGCGTTCCAATACTTTTGCGAACAGTCGGTTCTTGCCGCCTTCCGTCACTTCGACGCAACGCCCCATAATTGTGAACCGGTCGTCTGCCAGGTCGAAGTCAGCAGGGTGATACTTCTTGAACGCGTTGCCTCGGCGCACTTCGTAAGCGGCGCGGATGTCGAGCAACTGCGGCAAATCGGCGTCGGGATCGCCGGCATAGACGCGCAAGCCGGCCTTGTCATGCTGGAGTCGCCAGGGCTCAATGTCGCCATGTCGAATGTCGAAGACTCTCTCGGTGCGCTTGGAACTGCGTTACGCAACGCGCGTGAAGAACAGGGATGGACGGTCGAACAGCTCGCGGAGAAGTGTGGGTTGTCGGCGCTGGCGATTGCGGGATTTGAGAGCGGTCGCGCGGAAGCAACGTTGCTCGATGTGCTCGCCCTGGCGAAGGCACTCGGCACCACGCCACAGCAGCTATTCGCAGACGCTCGTCTTTAACCCGCGCCGCGGGCATCAAGGAATTCCGGAGGGATTTTGGAAATTAGCCGGGCGTAACACCCTCGGACCCGCATCGACAAAAGCGCCGCACCCCGGCAGTGGTGCCGGAATTGTCGCTGACGTTTCCCGCGCCCCTCTGGGGCGCATTCAATTTTGGCGTAGGACCGGGGGTGTTACCCCCGGCAAATTTTCGTCAGCCCTCCGGGCTGGGTCTCAGCTCCGAGCTATGCGGCGGCTTGAAAACGATGCCGCCGATGCCAAGCGAGGAACTCCAACTCGGGAAGGAACCGCTCAGGCGGTCGCACGGATATGCCGTCGAAATCGAGGAGCCATGTTTTGATTTCAGGCGACTCGGCTTGGCAGCGAAGCCTTGGCGATACCATGACGCTGAGCTTGTCGCTGAGAGTGATCAGGCCGCGATCAAAGGCCCGATCGTGAAGCGCGTTCAGGCAAAGCCCGTTGGCCGGGTTGACGCGCGTTGCCTTGTTCTCGGCCCAAGGGATGACGTGACTGGCGACCAACAATTCCGGGACTGCCAGACCAGTGATGCAACAGCGATAGGTGTAGGCGGCAAGCACCGCGGATCGGAAGAAGTGTTGATTCACGCGCTGCCGAACCATGCGCTCTCGCTCCAAGCCTTCTTTGGGAAGCTCACGCAACGGAATCTCAGCTTCCACTTCGACCGGCTTGCCGCGAAGCGCGGCCAACATCTCTTCGCTCTCAAACGCTTCACCTTCCCAGTCGGAATGAAACTCCTCCCAAATCCGACGGTCTGCCTGGCTTGCTCCCGAAAGTCCCTTCACCCCGCGAGCCTGATGGATCGGATCAAGCGAAGCGAAGTTGCACAGCTTCATCGCGAGACTCGACGGCGAACGACCCATCCGCCCGGCGATCTCGATCAGCAGAGGGTTCCGAGCGTGAAACTGTCCGAACGGCACCTTGCAATAGATGTTCATCGCCACCATCAGATCCTCCTGAGACCAGGGTTTGCCGTGTGCCATAAGTTAATCGGTTAGCTCGAAAACCGCTTTGCTGGGCACGGTGGTCTGGTGCTCGAATTTCACGACGCGAACGATACCCAAGTAAGTGAATAGGTCGCGATGTCGGTGGCGATGAAAGACGTAAATCCCGTCGCCTGATTTCGCGGCATTTGCGATGCGGGCGTCGCTCCCGTGTCCTTTTTCACCTTCCCAGATGAGTGTCTTCCCATGCAGACCATTTTCATACTGCGTGAAGTCTTCGGGTTTCTCCTCGGAGACGAACAAGATGATCTTGTTGTCTCCTGCGGGCGTCACAACCCCACGGGCGATGGCTTGATAGGCCGCATAGTTCCACAAGTCCGCCAGCTTTTGGCGCGTCCACTTTGAACCAACAGAAATCTCGGAGAACGATACTTTCATTGCCTCCCTGGAAGACCAGGCTACGTCACTGACCGCAAGACCAATCGAGTTAGGACGCCCCGGACAACCCGGCCAACTGCGCTTCCGAGCAGTAGAACTCTTCCTCCGCAATCAAACCGCCTTCGTAGCGCTGCCACGCTTCGTGGCCCAGCAGTTCGAGGGAGACGGGCCAGCCGCTGCGGGCAAACCGATTCGCCGCAAAATCTTCGAGACCGGGGAGCGGGAGTTGATCTTCTGACCAAAGAGCGATCGGGTCGCCGTGATCGAGCGCGTTGTCAGGATGCAGGCCGGGGAAGAGATAAAACAGCGCGAACCAACCGCGGAGAAAGACATCCTTTTCACACCCGCGAAGCTGCCGCCGGTCGAGACCGGCGATCTCTTGGAGACGGACGGCGGCTTCAGCTTGCGACGCGGGGATCAAGCGGCGCAGCGGAGGCTCGGTCCGTGGCGCCGGCTTTTGCGAGCGGGGCTTCTTCTTCGGCTTCGCACGGAGAAAAGCGCGCACTTCGAGTCCGACGGCTTCACCAACGAGCGGTGGCACGGCGTTGCCGATGATTCGATACTGGTGGGTGCGGGCGACGGGGAAGACGAACCAATCCGGGAAACTCTGGATGCGGGCGGCTTCGCGCGGGGTGAGCGAGCGGTTCTGCGTCGGGTGGATGAACATGAGGCCGTCCTTGCTCAGATGCGCGACGATGGTGCTGCACGCCTTGCGGCGGCTCTGGCGGGTGTAGCGGTCCTTGAAGGTGGTCTTGTCGTAGGGGAAGGCGAACTCGACGCCGCGACGCATCGCTTTGGCGGAGCTTTCTCCCTCGCGCAGGAGGAGGAAGTCGCCCAAATCGCGGGCGCTGTGAGGGCGGGCGCGGTGTTCGGTGAGGTGAGGCGCGAGTTTCACCTCGAGCACCTGATACAAAAAGCGGCGGGCAACCCTGCCCCAGCGGTGGAGATGTTCGCGTCGGCGGGAGAGGTCGTAGGCGCAGCATTCCTCACCGGCGCCGGCCGCGAGGACGGGCAGGTCGCCAATGGCTGGGCCGAGCGTGGTGCCGGGGAAAGCACGCGGCGCGGGCTTGAGCATCGAAGGAAAAAAGCCGGGTAGATCGCCACGCACGCCGACGATGAGCTGGCGGCGGCGCTTCTGGGGGACGCCCAGGGCGAAGGCGTCGGCGATCTGCGCCATCACGCGGTAGCCGAGCAGCCGGGCCTCGTGCTGGACGCGGGTGAAGTATTCGCCGCCCGCGGCGGTCTGCAGACCGAGCACGTTTTCCATGACGAAGACGCGCGGCTGGAAGTGCTCCACGTAGCGGAGGTATTCGAGGAAGAGCAACCGTCGGGGGTCGTCCTTGAGCCGTTGACCGCTGTTTGCGCCATCGCGCTGGCGGGCGGTGGAGAAGCCCTGACACGGCGGACCACCGGCGATGACATCCACGCGATCCGTGCCGATCAGCTCCGCGAGCTGCGCGGGCGGAAACTTCGTGAGATCGCGTTCGAGGACCTGGGGGACGTCGGGGAAGTTTGCGCGGAAGGTGGCGACGGCTTCTGGGTTGAAATCAATGGCCGCAAGGCAGTCGAAACCGGCGCGCTCCATCCCGAGCGAGAAACCGCCGCAGCCGCAGAAGAGGTCGAGGAACGTGGGTTCTTCCGACTTCACGCGCGCACCCCTTCACAAAGCTCCGCCAATGTAAGGCCGAGCGCCTTGGCCACCCGGACCATGCTGAGCAGGCTCGGATTGCGCACGCCACGTTCGATGCCGCTGATGTAAGTCGGGTCGAGATCGGCTTTCTCAGCAGCCTTGAGCTGGGAAAGACCGAGCGCTTCACGACGCTGCCGAACATTGAGACCAAACGCCGCCAACGGACGGGCACGGGGAGACTTCGCCATGCCCCAGACCCTGCCCAGTCATGGACGATCAGTCTTTGGACGATGAGTCAGAATGTTCTGGTTTAGAACATTCCTTCAAACCACCAGTGAACTGATCAACGTGCTCCGGAGGCGGGGCGGGGCGGTAGATGGCGCGCGCAATTCGCCATCTACCGGGCTCGGGCACCGCACTGCCGCGGCAGAAAGAGCTTGCCGGGGATTTTCGCGGGCGGCGATACCTTCGGACCCACCTCGATCACTCCCGCCTCACTCCTATGAAACAAGTTCGTCTCGGCATCGTCGGTCTCGGCAATATCGGTAAATTTCACACGGGGTATCTGCTGGAGGGGAAGATCGCGCGGTGTGAGCTGGCGGCGGTGAGCGATGCGTATGCGCCGAGTATGGAGCCTTTCAAGGCAAAGGGGATTGCGACTTTCGACAAGGGCGAGGATCTGATCCGGTCGGGGAAGATCGATGCGATCGTGGTGGCGACACCGCACTTTCTCCACACCACTCTGGGGATCGAGTCACTGAAGGCGGGGCTGCACACGATGATCGAGAAGCCGATCTCGGCGCACAAGGCGGACGCGGAGCGGCTCTGTGCGGTGGCGCGGGAGCATCCGCAGCAGATCTTTGCGGGGATGTTTCAAATGCGCGTGGAGCCGCGCTACCTGAAGATTCGCGAGCTCATCGACAAGGAGATCGGCCAGCTCGTGCGGGTGAACTGGATCATCACGGATTGGTTCCGCACGGAGGCCTACTATGCGAGCGGCGGCTGGCGCGCGACTTGGAAGGGCGAGGGTGGCGGGGTGTTGCTGAATCAATGTCTGCACCAGCTCGACATGCTGCAGTGGCTCTGCGGGATGCCGGCGAAGGTGCGCGGGTTCTGTCAGCTCGGGCAGTTTCATGACATCGAGGTGGAGGACACGGTGACGTGTTATCTGGAGTGGGGAAATGGGGCGACAGGAGTGTTTGTCTCCTCGACGGGTGAGGCGCCGGGGACAAACCGGCTGGAACTCATCGGCACGCGCGGCAAGGTGGTGCTGGAAAACAACAAGCTGATTTTCAACCGCAACGACGCGGACATGATCGCCTTCAGTAAGTCGGCGAAGAGCGGCTTTGCGAAGCCAGAGGTCTGGAACGTGGAGGTTCCCTTCGACAATGCGCCGAATGCGCACGCGACGCTGATGCAGAATTTCGTGGATGCGATCCTGGACGGCACGCCGCTGATCGCGCCCGGCTATGAGGGCCTGGGCTCGGTGGAGCTGGCGAATGTGCTGCTCTATTCGTCGCTCCTCGGCCAGACGGTGGATCTGCCGATGGACGGGCTGGCTTGGGAGGCGAAGCTGAACGAGCTGATCGCCAACTCGAAGCACGAGAAGAAGGTGGCGGCGGTGCAGACGGAGGATTTCACGAAGTCCTTCCGACGGTAGGAGCGGCGGAGGGGGAGGGCACCCCTGCCTCGGGGTGGGGGGTGAACCGTCGGCCCTGAGAAAAACTGCTAAGAAGCCACGGTGGCCGCGGTTTCCCGTCCAGTTGTGACGTGCGCGAATGGGGGAGTCTTCGGAATGGCCAATGCCTTCCTTGATGCCGACCCCTCCGCCGCGGCGCAACCGATGCTTCGGGTCGAACCGGGGCAACTCCCAGAATCCAATCAGCCCAAGACACCCATCCAATCGTATGAGCGAAGAAATCAAACCCGTTACCTGGTTCGAAGATCCGGCGCATTTCCGCCGCACCTCCCGTCGTGAATTCATCTTTGCCGGCCTCGTCGGTGGCATCGGCCTGAATATGGGGAGCTTTTTCAAGCT
>JANNXQ010000041.1:0-17324 GCA_031409655.1 Chthoniobacteraceae bacterium
CGCCCTCGCCCCGAGTGTTCCCTGGGGGCGAGGGCGCCCCTGCTCCTTGCCAGCGCCGCCCGGCGTCCATTTGCCCATACGCTCTAAACGGCGCTCTTCGTGTGCTCCTCGATCATGGCGGAGGAGCATGAGGATGCGCGATCCCTACCGTCCCGGCGCCAGCTCGAAGAGATGACCCTTCAGATACTCAGTCTCCGGGATCGTCGGGATGATCGGGTGATCCAGCCCCTGGCGATAGACCGCGAGCTGCCGCAGCGTCTTCTTCGCATCCACCGTCGCGTCATTGATCACCTCCATGAAAGCCTCCGCACTCACATGATAGCTGCAGCAGTAAGTTGCCAGCAGCCCGTCGGTATTCAGGAGTTTCAGCGCCCGCAGGTGGATCTCCTTATACCCGCGCATCGCCTCATTCACCTTCCCCTTGGTCTTCGTGAAAGAAGGAGGATCCAGCACGATCAGATCATAGCGCTGCTGCTGCCGATCCAGATCATTCAGCACATCGAAGACATTCGCCGCCACCGCCTCGACCGCGAGCTGGTTCCGCGCGGCGTTACGTTTGATGAGATCCACACAGTCCACGCTGATCTCCAGCGCCGTCACCTGCGCCGCCCCGGCCCGCGCACACGCCAGCGCAAAGGCCCCTTGATTCGCAAAGCAATCCAGCACCCGCCGTCCCTTCGCCTGCGCCGCGATCGCCGTGTAGTTCGGGAGTTGATCCAGGTAAAATCCCGTCTTCTGCCCGCGCAGCAGATCCACCTCAAATTCCACCCCCGCGACCGTGATCGGGAAAGGCGCCGGCGCGTCGCCATGCACCACGCCCGTGCGCAGTTCCATGCCCTCCGCCTTGCGGATCGGCGCGTCATTGCGCTCCACGATGCTCTGCGGTGAAAAGGCCGCCACGAGCGCCTGCACGATCAACTCCCGACGCTGATCCATGGCCATCGTCAGCGTTTGCAGCACCAGATGATCCCCGTAGCGATCCACGATCACCCCCGGCAGCCCATCGCTCTCACTCCAGACCATCCGGCACAGGCGCAGATCCAGCCCGCGCCGCTCCCGATACTTCACCGCCTGCGCGATCCGGCGCGTGAAAAAATCCAGATCCAGATCCTGCCGCTGCCGCGAGATCCGCCGCGCGATGATCTGCGACTGGCTATTGTAGATCGCCGTCCCCAGCAGGTGATCGCGCCCATCTTTCAGCGAGACCACATCCCCATCCTTTGGCTCGCCAAAAGCCTTCAAAATCTCCGTCGCATACACCCAGTCATGCCCATGGAGGATGCGTGAACGAGGTTTGATGACGAGGCCGGCCATGGTGCGAGGGACGCGGAGGGTAGGGGAGCGAGGCGGAAAGTCAACCGGCGCACTCCAGCCCGTGTGGCTCAATTTGAAAATCCGGACCGAGACTTTCTCAAACGCAAAGACGCAGAGATGCCGAGGACGCAGAGGTTCTGCCCGGCGCCGCCTCTGCGTCCTCCGCGTCTCCGCGCCTCTGCGTTTTAAAAATGAGCGGAGAATTTTGAAACTGAGCCACTACCGCTCCAGCCCGCTCAGCCGGATCTGCTCGTCGTCGCCGCTTGCGTCAGCCGCTTCGTCCGCCGAGTCTTCGGCGGATGATTTCGGGGTCTTGGCGGAGGTCCATGACGCCAGAGACGATGATGCGACGTCCCTCGACCGTGTAGAAGATGCCGCAGGGAAATCCGTGAACCAGGAGCCGCCGGTAAGACTCATGAAACACTGGCGCGATCTCCGGGAAAGTGCGGAGCTGCCCGAAAGCCACGTCCAAGTGGCGCATGAAAACCTCGCCCCGCCCCACCTGAAACGCCTCGTAAAACTCGAACGCCGTCTGGATGTCGGCATCGGCGGAGAAAAGGAAGACCAGCTCACTCACTGCTGAGAGTCCTGCCGAGGATGCGCTGCTGAATGGCCTCCCAAGTGGTGACCTGGCTGGGGTCTCGGCGGTAAGCCTCCATGCGGCGATCAAGCTCGGCAATCTGTTCGCGGGAAACCGGAACCTCGGTTGGATGGGCCGCCAGATCGTCCCAAAGCTCGCTGACCAGGAGAAGCTTTTGGGCCGGTGTGAGCCGATTCACGTCGGGAATGGTTTCGAGGATCATCCCCGGAAAATACCCTCTGCCGATTGGGGGAACAAGCTCAGAAGCGCCGAGTAGAGTAGGCGAGAAGCGATCGCGGGGGCAAGCTCTGCGCTGGCCCTGCCGGGTTTGCTCCCGAGCCCTCATCAAACCGTGCAGGCGGCTTTCCCGCACACGGCTTTCCGGGAAAAGGGTCGGTGCGTGCATCCGTGAAAGCCGAGCGTTTCTGCACGGATGCACGGACCGACCCCTCGACTGCACCTCCGATTCACCCGGGCTTGTTCAACAAGGGTTGCTTGCCGGCTTCGCGGCAAAGCAACCTTCCGGGTTCGCCGTTTGTTCACTTTTTGAGTGGCTTTTGGAGGACGTAATAGTGCCCTGTCTTGAATGTCCCGCCTGGTTGCGGCGCGTATGTGCGGACCTTGATAGAGCCATCGGGTTCAGGTTCAAATCGGATTTGAACGTCCTTTGTTAGCGGGGCTAGTGTAAGTAGGGGATTGGACTTGCGAATGTAAGCTTCGGCCTCAATAAAGTCGTTGGGCCAGCGGCCTTGTTCCGCGAAGAAACGACGCATACCATGTGCAAGAACATATTTTCGGGCGGCGTGTGCAACAGGAGCGGGCTGATCCAAGAGGAGTTGTAGAACGTCGGAATACAGCGTGCCTTCGGTGTCAATTTTAGACGCGGTGACAAGGGCAGCGGTTTTCATGGGCTCGTCGCCGTTCTTGAGTGTCCAAGCAACTGTCGGTAATCCAAGAGCGCCACACTGCTCCAAACCTGTTAGAGCAATGGACCGACCTTTGGCAGCGGTTGTGTCACGCGCTAACGAGTCGAAGGTTTTGGCTGCTTGTGTGGGACCGACGATCTTGGGTAGAGCCAGAGCTGCCTCGAACCGTACGTTGAAGTCAGCGTCGCGAAGTAGCTTTTCGAGTGTAGGCGCTTCGGATTTTGCGGTGGGTCCGAGGGTTTCAAGTTGTTTGATTGCGCCTAGTCGCGTTTGGGGATCGTCGGAGGCGAGTTGCGCACGGTAGGTTGCAGAGCCGCTTGCCTGACCGTTCAGTGGTAATTGCGGCAGGAAGCTAGCGAACGCGAATACGAAGGTGATGTGCTGGAGATTCAATTGCGTAGGTTCTTGGGTGGGGCTTTCGGTGCGGAGCTAGACGTTGCTGACGGCGAGTAGAGTAGGCGAGAAGCGATCGCGGGGGCAAGCTCTTCGCTGGCGCTGCCGTTTTCGCTTCCGACCCCTCATCAAACCGTGCAGGCGGTTTTCCCGCCGAGGCGGCGGCGGCGGGGAATAGGGCGGACGGTGGGCGGGCGAGAGGGCTTTCCGAGTTCCATTCATGCGCTTGGCCTTTGGCTTTCATGCAGGGGTCCACGCCGCACTGCGCGGCGGGCTCCAGAGTCCGTATTGAAAGCATACGAAGGGACGGGTTGAGGCCAGGCCCTTCCTCCTGAATCACCTCTTTCGGGGCCACCTCGGGGCCAGTCCATGGCCAGTTGGCACCCGGAGCAACTCTGAGAAGGCCCTTTCGCAGAAAGTGGAATCCGCAAAGGAGCCGTCGCGACGGTCGGGCGGCTAAAACTCCGGGGCGAAAGCGCGCCTCTGCCTCACCCGGGCTTGTTCAACAAGGGTTGCTTGCCGGCTTCGCGGCAAAGCAACCTTCCGGGTTCGCCGTTGGTTCGACTGGAGAATGCCCCCGTAGATGCGCCCCAAATAGCAAATAGCGTCATAGGGCCGGAGAAGCTGAATCTGTCGGGGTGTATTTGCCGTCCACGAGGAACACGCCGGGGTAAAGTGAAGCAACCACGATCGAAACGAGGCGCTCGTCGGAAATGTGCATGATCGAATGAGCAAGCTCCTCAAGAATACAGGCAACCTTGAAAGGGTAGGCCAGCGGTTGCATCTTGTTGCAGTCCACAAAGACCCACGGCTCAATTGTCACATTGATCGTTTCCGGGCCGGATGGAGAATAGGTAAGCTGCCCGCCAGGAAGGTTGAGGCGGAAGGGTGCCGTGGCGAACGTAACGTGTGTTTTGCGGACGAAACGCACGGATGGGCCGATGCAGGAGACTGCCTCCCAGAATGCTTTCGCGATCGGAAGCATGGCAGGCGGAAGCGGATTGCAGCTCACGTCGAACATGTGCCGATACTGCTCTGGAATCCCTGCTTCAATATCGCTGGAAGTAACCGGGGAGATCATAGGCGCGCATCGGCGAACGACTCAAGCCTGCAGCGCCATTGTTAGGCGTTTGGTTTGAGGACATTTAGAACGGCGTTTTCGGTTGCTTCGAGTTCGGTGAAAGTAAGTTGGTCGCTCTCATCCAGCGAGTGCAACCATAGATTGTAGGTTGGCGCTGTAGAACCATCAGAGGACTTGTCATCGGATCGGGATTCGCTGCTGTCCGACCAGCCGAACCAGTCGCCGCAACGGTCATCATTCTTGGATTCGCGGTAGCCGTCCTCGTAGCGCCGGTCGTCGGCTTGGTGGGCGTCCGAATATCCGTCTTTGGAGTCGTCTTTGGAGTCGCGGTAGCCCTCGTCGTGGCCCCGGTCGTAATCGCGGTGACCGTTTGAATATCCTTTGCTGTAGTCGTCCTTGTCGCCTCCTCCGCCACGCGTCCAAAACATCGTTGTGCCGTCACGAAGCGTCATAAGAGCGATTCCGTGGCGCTGGGCATACGTAATCGCGCCCCTCTGGAACCCGACGGTCGCGACAAGAATGCCTTTGTGAGCGCCCACTGCACGAACTCGGTCATGGAGAACTTGGACGACATCTCGCTTGATGGCGTGGTGATGTCGCTTGCATTCGACGAGAACGAGAAACTCGACTGCCAACTCTTGGAAGCGGAGAGTGACGTCGATCTCGAACTCTCCGCTGTCTCCAGTCAGCACTTCCTTGTGAGTCGCGGTAAACTCTCTCAGGCGGGATCCAAGTGCGGAAAAGTAAGAACGCATCTCTCTCTCGAAGTCAGTCGGACTAATGCTGACGGATTTATCCGTGAACTTCATGTGTGCGTGCGAAAGCGCCTAACGACAAAAGCCTGCAGCGCCATTGGTCGCCGTTTTGCTCGGATTGCCTTCTCTGCGCATTCATTGGTGATCGTCGATAAAATCCGAAGGATCAATAATGCCATCCTTCTGCATCAGAACGAACGCCGCCTGAACTTCGGCCACATTAAGACCGGAGACTGGACCGTAGTATCCGTTCCCTGTGTCATTTGGCCACAAACTGTTTGGGTTTGTAACTGTATTCCGCATCTCCAGATGAAGATGGGGAGGAAAGGAGGACACGGCACCGATCACTCCGATGACATTGCCCTTGGCTACGGGGCTTCCTTCTTGGTAGGTGAATGCTGCCTCGCTTCCGATCGTTCCAGGGGAGTTTGGGTTTCCGGCGATGGTATCTGGGGCGACGTGGACGTAGAGGCTGTCAATGGAATCACCATTCTGTAGCCAATGGCGCACAAGGACGACATACCCAGAGGCCGCTGGTCCGGAAGCTGAAGCCGGTCTGATGTCAATTAAATGTCCGTTTGCGACAGCCTTGACCGGCTCCCCAACATCGTCCGTGTCGCTTCCGCTATTCCAATCCTCTCCGGCGTGGAGCCCTCCGAAGAGGGAATAATAGCTTCCGACATCCTGAATATTATACCATCCAGCGCCCGGCGTGGTTGCACCTCGATCGGGCCTTGCCACGGGCGATGCTGGAAATAGCGTGTTTCGTTCAGGGGCAATTTGCTCGAGCACGCTTCCGGAACCGATTGGATAAGCAAAGTCTGTCGCAATGGAAACACCCGGGGGCAAGTAGGTTGTTCGGTAAAACTTCTGGGGTTGCGTCGGCGTATCAATGACTTCTGTTCCCGGCGTATCGGAGTTGAACTGTATGAGGGGAAACCATTGGCGGAGGTTGCTCGACCAAGAGGCAAGGCACATAGCACCGGGCTCAGCGGTCGAGAAAATGAACGTGCATGATCCTTCGGGAGTGAGCTGAAAGCTTTTGAGGGCACTGCGGCCATCTGCGGGATCATGTTGGTGGGTCGGTAGCGAACGAAAGCGCGGCGGTGTGCCGGTGTACTCGACGACGTATCCGAAACTAGAAGTGCGTCCGGAGGAATTGTCGTTCCAGCGTCCGACAATGCCATCCAACTCAAGGAAATTTTCGTTGGCGCCCAAGTTGTTCGGTTCGTTCGCCGACCAGTTTGAATAGGTGAAAGGCTCGCTGGTCACCCAGCGCCATCCTCCGGCGGGCTCAGGCGAGCCGGTGGGTTGATAACCGCCGATCCAGAAATACGGGTCGGAACGGTTGGCTACAATTACGTCGTTCTCGGCTGGTGAGGTAATCGTCGCAAGATATCCACCGCGGGCTACCGCGGCGTCGCGGGCTGCAGCCCAAGAAATCGAGGGGGCAGATACGAACTCATACGTATGTCCGTTGCCCCCGCTGCTGGGTAACCAGACAAACGTTGTTTGGGCGACGCAGCTCCCTGACGCGATCAAAAACGCGGTGAGAACCATGTATTGCTGACAGGGGTTGCGTTTGGAGCGCATTTGGAGAGAGCGTTAGTCGCCGAACTTGTTAATATACGACTGGGAAAAAGGGTCCAGTCGCATATTGGGGGGTGCGCCAGTCGTATATTGGAGGGGCCTCCAGTCGCATATTTCAATTGCGTAGTGGAACAGGGGTCAGGCAACAAAGCTTGACAGCTCAGTCGTGAGGCGGTGAATTGCGCCCATGCCCCGCAGCCTGCGCATCGAATATCCCGGCGCCTATTACCATGTGATGGCTCGTGGCAACCGGCGCGAGGCGATCTTTCGAGATCAGGAGGACCGCCGCTTTTTCCTCAAGACCCTCGGCGAAGCGTGCGGGATGACCGGGTGGCGGGTTCATGCCTGGGTGCTGATGGGCAATCACTACCACCTGATGCTGGAGACGCCGGAGGCGAACCTGGTGGCCGGGATGGGGTGGCTGCAAAACACCTACACGCGCCGCTTTAACACCCGGCACCGGCTGTGGGGCCGGTTGTTTGGGGATCGCTACAAGGCGGTGCTGGCCGAGGGTGGGAGCGATTACTACTACGAGACGCTGCTGGATTACATCCATCTGAACCCGGTGCGCGCGGGCCTGGTGCGGGCGCGCGCGGGCAGGAGTGTGCTGGATTATCCGTGGTGCAGCGTGGGCGGCGGCCATGCGCTGCCGCCTTCAAAACGCCCCGCGTGGCTGGCGACGGAGCGGGCGCTGGCGGCGTTTGGGTGCGCGGACACGGCGGCGGGGCGGCGGCGGTTCGTGGAGCGGCTGGATCGCCAGGCGGTTGAGGAGGAAATGAAGCGCTGCGGGGTGGCGCCGATGCCCGCGGAGGTGGACGCGCGATGCAGCCATTTGCGACGCGGCTGGTTTTGGGGCAGCCAGGCGTTTGCCGAGGCGGCATTGAAGGTGGCAAAGGGAGTGCTCGAACGGCCAAGGCATCGGACGACTCGGTCGAGCCTCGAAAAGCGCGCGCATGATGAGGCGCGAGCGGAGGCGCTGCTGGCTTCCGGGCTGGCGGCGGCGGGGTTGACGCGGAATGAAGTGGCGCGGCTGCCGGGGTCGGACGCGAGGAAGGTGGCGATCGCGCGGCTGATCTGGGAAGGAACGACGATGTCGCAGGGCTGGGTGGCGGAGCGTTTGCGGATGGGCAGCGCGGCGAATGTGAGCCAGCAATTGCGCCGGGCCCGGGATGGGGCCTCACAGACGAAGTTGCCCGCGGAACTCAAGCGTCTGATCAATCAGTCAAGAGTTGTTGCCTGACTCCTTTCCTGCCAAACCGGATAGGTATGGATTGCAGTCTGGCGTTTCTGACCTTGGGGAAGACGAGGAGCTGGCTGGGTAATCGAGGGTTCGGGTGCCGACCGTTTCACCCATTTCCATCCGGGTCATCTGGGTGACATAGGGCCTTCGGCGTGCGTTTGGCATGGCGCGCGGAGCGACGCCATCCACCGACGCATGGGTTTCAACAGGCGGCTAGAGGCCGCTGAGGCAGACTTCAACGCCAAACGGTTTCGGACATTGACTGGTCTCGTTTGCAGTCTGGCGTTGAGCGTTTGAAGCGTGCCGATCCGGTTCGGAAGAGTTGTTGCCTGACCCCTTTCCTGCCCGCGTCGTTGGCTGGAGAGTTACTTGCCCATCTTCAGAAACTCCTCACGAGTCAGGAACCCACCCTTGTCCTGGTCCCATTTGGTGAAGCGTTCGGCGGCATCGGCGGCATTGGACTCGTGGGTGGTGTAATACTCACGGCTCAGCTTGCCGGTCTTCCCCACGTCGAGTTTCTCGAAGCGTGCGTTCCGGTCGTCGTTGCTGGCCGGCGCGGCGGGAGCGGCGGGTTTGCTTTTCTTGCCCTTCCCTTGGGACTTGGCCCCGCCAGCGGGAGTGGAGGAACCCACGGGCGGCAGGTTTTTCGCCAGCGTTTCGAGCAGCGCCTGGTGCTCTGGTTTGTCGGCCAGGCTGACTGTTTCGGTGGGGTCGTTTTGTTCGTCGTAGAGTTCGGTGGCAACGATCTTGGCGCCGTCGCGCTCGCGCCAGAAGGTGGCCCGCCAGCGGGGGTCGCGGATGCTGTATCCCATGACCGGACCTCCGTCGGACCCGCGTGGGTATTGGCTGATCGCGACTTTCATTGGGGGAGCCGAGGGGTTCTCGATGAAAGGCTTCAAGCTCATGCCGGTGAGTCCCGTCGGAGCGGGCAGTCCGCAAAGATCCGCCAGGGTGGGATAGACATCGACGAACTCCACGGGGGCCGTGCATTTCTGTCCGGCGGTCTTTGACTTTGGCACGCTGATGAGCAGTGGCGCGCGCGCCGCGATCTCGAAGTTAGTGTGTTTGTGCCAGAGGCCGTGCTCGCCGAGTTGCCAGCCGTGATCGCCCCAGAGCACGATGATCGTGTTGTCGGCGAGACCTTCTTTGTCGAGCGCATCGAGCAGGCGACCGATCTGCGCATCGGTGTAACTGATGCAGGCATAGTAGCCGTGGCGCAGCGTCTTGGCGAAGTCCGCAGGGATGGGATTCTCCTTCGGCACTCCTGGGTAGGCATGGAGTTCGCCGTTCGTGTGTCCGGCGAATTCGGGGCTGCCGACCGGGAGCTTGTCCGTCGTAGGCACGGGGATCTTATTCGGATCGTAGAGGTCCCAATATTTTTTCGGCGCGACGAAGGGCAGGTGCGGCTTCAAAAAGCCGACGGCGAGGAAGAAGGGCTCGCTCTTTGACTTCAGCGCGGCGAGTCGCTGCACCGCCTCGGCGGCCGTCGCGCCATCGGGAAGCTGATCGTCTGGCTTCGGGCTGACTTCAAAGGCGGGGCCTTTCTTGGCTCCTTTGCCGTTCTTTCGCTCGGGGCCGTCTTTTAGCGGGGCGCTGAATTCCTCGGTGTTCACGTCGTGCTTCGTGACGATCTGCTTCGTCCAGTCCACCGGATCGGTATCCACCGCGCGGCCCTTCGGATACCAGTGCGGCTCATTCCAGGAGCGACCATCTTCGAAGCCCGAATGGTAAATCTTGCTCAACGCCGCGGTATGGTAGCCATTCGCCTTGAAGTGCTGCGGCAGGGTGACGCAATCCGGCTGCGCGACCCGAAAGTGCGTCACCAAATCCCAGACCTTCGTCACGTCGGGACGCAGGCCCGTCATGATCGCCGTGCGCGATGGGCTGCAGACCGCCTGCGCGACGTAGGCCTTGTTAAAAACGAGGCCGCGCGCCGCGATCCGGTCGATGTTTGGGGTCTTGACGATCTTATTGCCGTAGCAGCCGAGTTCGGGCCGAAGATCATCGACGGCGATAAAGAGGACGTTGGGTTTTTGCGCGGCAAGGGCGCTCGCCACGAAAAGGACGGAGCACAGGGTCAGGATGGTTTTCATAGGAACTTGGAGATGCCGTTTCAGGTTATGGACTGCTGGTCGAGTGGGTGCGCTCCGGGAGGTCGCTCATGAAGTTGGCTGATGGGTCCGAAACGGCGAGCGCAAAGGTTACCCACTTAATGGGAGGTGCGGTTAGAGTTTCGCTGGGGCCAGCTTTGGCGCCAAGAGATGGATGACGAGCAGCGCCACGAGGTACGCCGAACCGGCGATGATGAAGATGGGGACGTAGCTGCCGGTCTTCTGGAGAATCTCGCCGACGATGAGCGCGATGAGCATGCCCCCGACGGAGCCGGCCATCCCGCCAATGCCGGTCACCGAACCGACGGCGCGCTTGGGAAACATATCTGAGGTGAGCGTGAAGAGATTTGCCGACCATCCTTGATGCGCGGCGGCGGCGAGTGAGACGAGACCCACTGCGACCCAGAGATTGGTGGCCTTGGCGGCAAACATGATCGGCACCACCGCCAACGCGCAAACGAGCATCGCCGTCTTCCGCGCGGCATTCGGGGTCCAGCCGCGCTTGAGGAAGTGCGAGGACATCCAGCCGCCGCCGATGCTGCCGACATCGGCCACAAGGTAGATGACGACCAGCGGCAGGCCCATCGTCTTGAGGTCGAGGCCGTGGTTGCGTTTTAAGAAATCCGGCACCCAGAAGAGATAAAGCCACCAGATCGGGTCCGTCATGAACTTGCCCAAGGCGAAGGCCCACGTCTGCCGGTGGGGAAAGAGGCGGCGCCAGGGGATGGCCACGGTGGATTCCGGGGGGTCGCTCTGGATGTGCGCGAGCTCTGCGACGGACACGCGCGGGTGATGTTCCGGAGCGCGATAAGTGGCCAGCCACCACGCCACCCACACGAAACCAAGCAAGCCCGTGGCGATGAATGCCCATTGCCAGCCCCAGCGCAGGGTGATCCACGGCACCAGCACCGGCGTGAGCAAGGCGCCAATGTTTGTCCCCGAATTGAAGATGCCCGTCGCCAGCGCGCGTTCCTTTTTTGGAAACCACTCGGCGACGGTCTTGATGCTTGCGGGAAAATTTCCCGCCTCCCCGAGTCCGAGCACCACCCGCGCGATGGCAAACCCCGCCGTCGCGCCAGCCAGCAGCACGATCGCCGGGGGATCGATCGAGACCGTCGGCAGCCGCAACCACGGAAACCAATCCGCGAGGGCATGGGCCATCGCTCCGAGGCTCCAGATGATCACGGCGATGGCAAATCCCCACCGCACCCCGATGCGATCCATGACGCGCCCTGCGGCCAGCAACCCAACCGCGTAAGCTGCCTGGAAGCTAAAGACGATCGCCGCGTAGGCGCGCTCATCGAAATGAAACTGGTCCTGCAAGGTCGGCTTCAGGATGCCGATGACCTGCCGGTCGATGTAGTTGATTGCCGCGGCAAAAAAGAGCAGCGCGCAGATCATCCAGCGGTACCGCGTGGTGGCGACGGGGGCGTTCATGGGGATTGGTGTGGGGGGATTCTGGGGCGATGAGGAGAATCTTTCGAGCATTGTTGGAGGCCACTGCATCGATTGACCATTGGCCACCCGGCCAATGCGCCGCGCGGGGAGCGGAACGAGCGATTCTCGGCGGACTTACTTCCCGAGGATTTTGCGCAGCACTGGCTCAAAGGCGGCGGCCTGGCGCATGAAACCAAGGTCGCTCGGGTGGGAACCGTCGGTGGCACCTTCGGAATCGTCGCCGAGGAGGTCGTCGCCAGGGAGGTAATGGAGATCGGTGATGCCTTCTTTCTGCAAAGCGGCGAAGCTTTCGCGCAGGGCCGCATGATTGTCGGTGTGGTGTTGGTCGCGGGCGGGCAGGAGCCAGGCGTTGGTATTCCGACGGTCCTCGACGAGAAGGATGGGCGTCTTGGGATGGGCCGCGCGGAGCTGCTTGACGAGTGCCGGGCACTTTTTGCGGACCTCGCTGGCGTTCATGTTTGGCAGGCAGTCGATGACGTAGATCGCCGCGTCCACTTTGCCGAGGAGTTCGCCGACGGCAGCGTCCATGCGGCCATTGCCGGAGAAGCCGAGATTGATGACGGGCATGTCGAGGCGTCGGCCGAGGATGGCGGGATGCGCCATGCCCGGCCGCGAGGCGCTGATGCCGTGGGTGATGGAGGTGCCGTAGAAGATGATGGGCCGCTCCGTGCGGGGCGGCTGGCGCTCAAATTCCGCACCTTCCTCGACGCCGATCGCGAGGGTCTCGATGCCGTTGCGCAAGGGGAGATAAGCCAGGTAGTCGCGCATCCCGCCGACGCCGCCTTCGAGCAGCGGCTGCTTGATCATTTGCGTCGCGGGCTTGGTCACGCCGGCCCAGCGCCAGGTGCCGTGATCGTCGCGGGCATAGAGGTCGATGCCGCTCGCGCCGGTCGCGGCCATATTGGGCTGTGCCACCTTGTCGGAGGCCAGTGCGTAGTCCGCCCAGATGATCTTCGCATCGGTGCGGAAGCGCACGAGCAGGCCGGTGCTGTCCTGGCTCAGGCTCCAGACGGGACCGGTGACTTTCCCCTCCGCGAGATCCGGGAGTCGGGCAAACCAGCGCTTGCGCGGCAGGTCGGTCCAGGCGCGCCCTTCCACGCCCCAGGTTGAGACGTCATGCCACGAGAGCTTGGGTTCGGGTGGGGACTTTTTTGCGGCGCCTTGGGCAGGCGGACTTTGGGAAAGCGTCGTCGCGGTGAAGGCGTGCAGACAGAGCAGGGCGAGGAGGGAGGATGGGCGCATGGGACAGCGATACAGAAAAGTGCGGGGGTCACGCAATGCCGGCGGGACCAGGAGCCGGGCAGTCGCCCGCGGGGAGTTTGGTTTCGGCTATGACACGCGCGTGCCGGGATTTCCTTTGCAATCGCGGCGCGCATTCTTAGCTTGCCGCTCACTTTTTTACCATGATCGAAACCGCTCCGAATTACGCCGCTGTCAAACAGGGGCTCATCCCCATCACGCCGCAGGAAAAGCTGAAACTGGAGAAGGATGGGCTGGATGTGATCCACGATATCTATCGCTACGCAAAGACGGGGTTTGCTTCGATCGACGACGGGGATTTTGACCGGATGAAGTGGTATGGGGTGTATCGGCAGAAGCCGAAGGATAGTGGCTACTTTATGATGCGGCTGAGGCTGCCGGGGGGGATCGTCTCGCCGGTGCAGGCGGCGAAGCTGAGCGAGATCGCGGATCGTTTCGCGCATGGCTTTTGCGATATCACGACGCGGATGACGGTGCAGTATCACTGGCTGCGGATCGAAGATATCCCGACCATTTTCTCGGAGCTGGCGAGCGTTGGGATCGGGACGAGCGGAGCGTGCGGGGATATCGCCCGCAATGTGGTGGGCTGCCCGGTGGCGGGGATCAATCCGGATGAAATCCTGGACGCGACGCCGGAGCTCATGGAGGTGAATGCGGCACTGGAGAACAACCGCGAGTTTTCCAATCTGCCGCGGAAGTACAAGATCAGCGTCTCGGGCTGCTGCATCCATTGCGCGCAGCCGGACATCAATTGTGTGGGGGTCTTCGGGCTGCGCCGCGGGAGTGAAGTGGGCTACGGGATCAAAGTGGGCGGCGGGCTGAGTTCGGCGCCGAAGCTTTCGGTGCTGCTACCGGTCTTCCTAAAGCCAGCGCAGGTCTGGCCGGTGATCGAGGCGGTGAGCACGATCTTCCGCGATCACGGCTACCGGCTGAAGCGGAACAATGCGCGGCTGAAATTTCTGGCGCATGATTGGGGCGCGGAAAAGCTGCGGAGCGAGATCGAGGCGCTGTTGGGATACAAGCTCGATGACCACAGTGACTTTGTCTTTCCGAAGGATTCGGAGACGGATCATTTGGGGGTTCACCAGCAGAAGCAGGCGGGCCTTTCGTGGGTGGGCGTGTGTTTCCCCGGGGGCCGGCTGCGCAATAGCGCGCTCGGCAAGCTGGGCGAGATGGCGGCGAAGTACTGCGCGCCGGGGCAGGGGGAGATCCGCCTCACGACCAAGCAAAACCTCCTGATCGTGAATGTCGCGGATGCGAATGTCGCGGCGCTGAAGGCGGCGCTGGATGCGGAGGGATTTAGCTACGCGCCGTCGAATTTCCGGCAGGGCTGTGTGGCCTGCACGGGCATTGAGTTTTGCAATCTCGCGGTGGCGGAGACGAAGAATCGGATGATCGAACTCGTGGAGCAACTCGAAGCGCAGAGCGGCTGGTACCGGAGTAAGATCCGCATCCACTTTAGCGGCTGCCCGAGCTCGTGCGGTCAGCATCAGATCGCGGACATCGGTTTCCGCGGTGCGCGCACAAAGATCAACGGGGAGATGGTGGACGCTTACGACTGCTTTGTCGGCGGTCGGTTGGGGCAGAGCCGTCGTTTCAATGAGCTGCTCAAGGGCAAGATCATCGCGAAGGACGTGCATCTCTTTATCGACAAGCTGCTCAAGATCTACGACGCGAAGAAGCAGGGCGAGGAGACGTTTGCCGACTTCACGGATCGCGTGAAGAAGGACGAAATCCTGGCGGCGCTGTAGGCTGGCGGGCACCCACTCCTGCGATGAAGCGCATCCCCCATCTTGCCGTCGGAGTCTTCGCGGTCGCCTTGCTTTCGCCGGCGCTGTGGGCAGTGCCGGTGGATGATCCTTTCCCGAAGAAAATCCAGAAGGGGGACGTGCGCGTGGAGCTCGCGCCGGTGGCCAAGGGGCTCGTCTCGCCGGTGCATCTCGTGGCGGCGCCGGATGTGGCGGATCGGCTCTATGTGATCGATCAAGTGGGAGTCGTGCGGGTCATCGAAAAGGGCGCGCTCACCGCGGAGCCTTTGCTCGATGTCACGGCGCGGCTGGTGCCGTTGCAGGTGAATTTCGACGAGCGCGGGCTGCTCTCGCTGGCCTGCGATCCGGGCTTCAATGACGCGCAGAGTCCGGGGCATCGGCGCATCTTTACCTACACCAGCGAGCCGGCCGCCGCGCGCGCGACCTATCCCTTTCTCTACTCGCCGGACGCGCCGCCGAATCACGATGCGGTGGTCGCGTCGTGGAAAGTAACGCCCGGCGCGGTGCCGCGGGCGGACCCGGCGAGCCGCGTGGAAGTGCTGCGCATCGCGGAGCCGCAGTTCAATCACAATGGCGGGATGATCGGCTTTGGCCCGGATGGGTTTCTCTACATCGGCCTGGGTGATGGCGGGGCGGCGAATGATCTCGGGCCCGGACACAATCCGGAGATCGGCAATGCCCAGGACCCGCAGGTGGCGCTCGGCAAAATGTTGCGGATCGATGTGAACGGACGCGACGGCGCAAATGGCGCGTATGGGATTCCGCAGGACAACCCATTTGCGGGTGGCGGTGGACTGCGCGAGATCTTTGCCATGGGCCTGCGCAATCCGTGGCGCTGGGCCTTCAGCGGCGATCAACTGCTCGTCGGCGATGTCGGGCAGAACAAACTGGAGATGGTCCACCGCGTGGAACGCGGCCAGAACTACGGGTGGCATGTGAAAGAGGGCACCTTCAAATTTAACGTCACGGGCAGCATCGACGATGATCTCATGGGACTCCCGCCGGGGTTGACGCCGCCGGTGCTGCAATACGATCGCGACGAAGGCACCTCGATCGTCGGTGGCTACATTTATCGCGGGCGGGCCTTTCCGGCGCTCGTGGGGAAATACGTCTTCGGCGATTACCGCAATGGGAAGACTTTCTCGGGCCGGTTGTTTTTTGCGGACCTTCCGAATGGGGAGATTCGGGAACTGCGGATTGGCAACGACGATCGCGAACTCGGGTTTTTGCTGAAGGGCATCGGGGTCGATCCGCAAGGCGAGGTTTACCTGTGTGGGAGCCTGAAACCGGGGCCGGCGGGCCGGGATGGGTTTGTGATGAAATTGGTGGCACCGTAGTTTGGTGGGCGGGAGTCGTTCGCAAAATGCGCGGCCTAATGTTTTTGGCGCGGGGATGTGATCCCTGCGCATGAACTCCCCAGTCGTTCTCTCCCGTCGCCGTTGGCTTGGCGTGCTTGGGGCCGTCTTGATCGCGAGCTTTTCGGCGGTGGCCGCGGCTGCGGAAACGCCGAGGCAATTCCGCGCTGGCGCCGGCACGAGTAACATCACCCCGTCCCTCGGCGGAGAAATCATCGGCGGATTTCATCCTGTGCCTTCGACGGGTATCCACGATGAACTGCACGCGCGCTGTCTGGTGCTGGACAATGGAGTGACGCAGGTCGGGATCGTCGTCTGCGATCTGGTGGGCGCGGAGAAGCTCCTCTTCGATGAAGCGCGGCGGCTCGTGACGGAGGAGACGGGTCTGCCGGGCGGGCAGCTCATGATGTCCTGCACGCATACCCATTCCGCGACGAGCGCGCTGGGGAAGGATCGCTTTGCGCCGCAGGCGCAGCTCGATGAGTATCAGCGTTTCGTCGCCCGCCGGATCGCGGATGGCGTGCGGCGCGCCTTTGGAAATCTGGCGCCGGCGCGCATCGGCTGGGGGGTGGGTCAGGAGCCGCGCGAAGTCTTCAATCGGCGCTGGTTCATGAAGCCGGGCACGGTGCTGGTGAACCCCTTTGGCGAGACGACGGACCAGGTGAAGATGAATCCGCCGCGGGCGAGTGCGGATCTCGTTATGCCCGCTGGCCCGACGGATCCCGAGATCTGCCTCATCGCGGTGCAGTCGCTCGAAGGTCGTCCGCTCGCCGTGCTCGCGAACTATTCACTGCACTATGTGGGCGGGGTGAAAGGTGCGGAGATTTCCGCGGATTACTTTGCGGTTTTCTGCGATCGCCTCCAGCAGTTGCTCGGCGCGGATCGGCAGGACCCGCCTTTCGTCGCGCTGATGAGCAATGGCACGAGTGGTGACATCAATAACATCGACTTTACCAAGCCGGGAGAAAAGCCGGCGCCTTACGAGAAGATGCGCGAGGTCGCGGACCGCGTGGCGCAAGCGGCGCTCCAGACTTACCGCGGGATCGAGTGGCGGGAGTGGGTGCCGCTCGCCGGAAGGATCGAGCCGCTGGAAGTGGGAGCGCGGCATCCCACGCCGGAGCAACTCGAGCGCGCGCGCTCGATCCTGGCGCGGCCGCCGTCCACGAAGGCCCGGACCTTGGAAGAGATCTATGCGGAGCGCGCGGTGAAGATGGCGGACTGGCCGGCGACGATCGCCTTGCCGATCCAGGCCTTGCGCATCGGCGACGTGGCGCTCGGTGGCATTCCGCATGAAGTCTTTGTCGAGATCGGCCTCGCTTTCAAAGAGCGCAGTCCTTTCAAACCGAGCTTCATCCTCTCCATCGCGAATGGCTACTACGGCTATCTGCCGACGCCGGAGCAGCACCGGCTCGGCGGCTACGAGACGTGGCTCGGCACGAATCGCGTGGAGCCAGAAGCGTCCACAAAGATCCTCGCGAAGCTGCTCGAGATG
>JANNXQ010000042.1:0-2586 GCA_031409655.1 Chthoniobacteraceae bacterium
CCACCGGAAAACGTCCACCTTATACGCTCATCGACCAACCGGTCGCCGAGGCCAATCGCAAGAGCGCGGGATGCATCGAATGCCACACGACCACCGACGCGCATACCATGCATGCTTCGCCGGCGGTGGTGCTCGGTTGCACGGACTGTCACGGTGGGAATTCCGCGCGCGGCCTCTCGATCGACAAAGCCCACGTTCAACCGCTCAATCCCGAGTTCTGGCTCACGTCGGCGAACCCAGTAAATTCGTCCGTGGTGCTCAACCACGAATCGCCCGAGTTCATCCGCTTCGTGAACCCGGGCGACCTCCGCGTGGCCGGCCAGTCCTGCGGTGCGTGCCACGGTGACATCGTCGAGCGCGTCGGGCATTCGATGATGAATCACGGCGCGATGCTCTGGAACGCCGCCGCCTACAACAATGGCTCGATCAATCAGAAGAACCCCATCGTCGGCCAGGCCTATGGACAGGGCGGGATCGCGCTGCGGCTCGACAATCCATTTGTACCGACTGCGGAGGAGACGCGGACTCTCGGCATCCTGCCCGCGCTTATTCCCCTGCCCCGCTTTAATGTCGCCCAACCGGGCAACGTCTTTCGGATCTTTGAAAAGGGCGGTTTCGAACCTTTGATGCTCGGTGTTCCCACGCTCGATGAACCCCCGGGCCGACCGGACCGGCGGCTCTCCGCCCGCGGGCTGGGCACGCTCAACCGCACCGATCCCATCTTTCTCGGCGCGCAAAAGACGCGGCTGCACGATCCGCTGCTCGGCTTCATGGGCTCGAATGACCGCCCCGGCGATTACCGATCGAGCGGCTGCACCGCCTGCCACGTCGTCTATGCCAATGATCGCTCGCCGAGTAACTCCGGCTGGTGGTGTAAGTTTGGCAACCAAGGGCTGAGCTTCTCCAAGGATCCCACCATCTCCAAAAAGGAGCGCGGGCATCCGATCATTCATCAATTCACCCGCTCAATCCCCAGCTCGCAATGCATGAATTGCCACATGCACCAGGGCAATCTCTTCGTGAACCCTTTCCTCGGCTACACTTGGTGGGATCAGGAAACGGATGCGGAATTCATGTATCCGAAGGAACAGCACGACCCCACCGATGAAGAACTCGTCAGTGCCACCGTCCAGAATCCCGAAGCCGCGGCAGCGCGCGGAAAGTGGGGTAACCTCGACTTCCTCGAAAAGTCCGCAGAACTCAATGGGAAGCTCAAGCACACCCAGTTTGCCGACTATCATGGGCACGGCTGGATCTTCCGGGCAGTCTTCAAACAAGACCGCAAAGGTAACCGGCTCGATCTTGACGACAAGATCGTCGGGCACAGTGACTTTAAGAATGCGGTCCACCTCAAAGACATCCACATCGCCAAAGGGATGCAGTGCGTGGACTGCCACTTTGAAGTGGATGTGCATGGCAATGGGCTGCTCTACGGCGAGCCGCGCAACGCCACGGTTATTACGTGCATCGACTGCCACGGCACGGTCAACAGTCGGCCAAATCTCATCACCACTGGCGCTGGCGGAGAGACTGACCCCAAGGATCGGCGCAAGATCACGCCGGTCGATCTGAGCAAGGGCGGGACTCCCTGGAGACCGCGCTTCGAGTGGGAGGGGGAAAAGCTCTATCAGAACTCCATGATGACGCCGGAACTGCGCTGGGAGATCCCGCAGACGGTCGATGTCATCGATCCGAATTCGCACCAATACAACGCCAAGGCCCACTATGCAAAGACCCTGCTGCGCGATGGCGAGACCTGGGGAGACCTGCCCGGCGGGGAGGCGGCCTGCAAGAAGAAGCTCGCGCACTCGAATGCCAATATGGACTGCCAGGTTTGCCACACCTCGTGGGCGACGAGTTGTTTCGGCTGCCATCTGCCGATGAAGGCCAATCAACGGGTGGCGCAGAATAAGTACGAGGGTGCGCTCGACCGGAATTTCACCACTTACAACCCACAGGTGGTGCGCGACGACGTCTTCATGCTGGGCATTGACGGGACGGTGAAGAAAAACCGCCTGGCGGTGATCCGCTCGTCGAGTGCGGTGGTCGTCGGGTCGCAAAATCAAAACCGTGAGTGGGTCTATTCGCAACAGCAGACTGTGAGCGCCGAAGGTTATTCCGGGCAGGCCTTTAATCCCCATTTTCCGCATACGACGAGTGGCGTGGGCACCACCAAGTCCTGCACCGATTGCCATGTCGCCAAGGATGGGTCGAACAACGCTTGGATGACGAGCCTGCTTGGCTTTGGCACCGGCACCGTGAATTTCTTCGGGCGCTATGCCTGGATCGGTGGCGAAGGTGGGCTGCATGGGGTTATTTGGACGGAGTCGGAGGAACCTCAGTCCGCGATCGGCAGTTCGTTTCAGAAGCATGCCTACCCACGCAACCATGCTGCGCATCTCGATCGCGGCCGCAAGCTGGTGGAAGGTTACGAGCATCACGCCAGGGTCATTCACGATCTGACGCTCCGGAGTGAGTATCTCTACACGGCCAACGGGCCCGGAGGTTTTGAAATCTTCGACGTGGCGAACATCGACCAAAAGGGCTTTAGCGAGCGCATCGTGACGGCACCGGTTTCGCCGCTCG
>JANNXQ010000043.1:0-45489 GCA_031409655.1 Chthoniobacteraceae bacterium
TTTGGACGTGATCGGATTCGCGACGAACATGCACAGACCGTCGGCCTTCAGCGTCGGCGTGAGTTTTCTAAATGCACCCTCGCCGAGCGCGAGGCCGCTGAGGCCGGTGCCGCCCATACGGAACTCCGCGGCGGGCGGAAACTCGGGCTGATAACTCTTGCGCAGCGCCTCCATGCCGCCGGGGTAGTAGGCGTATTCGTGGAAGGGCATCACGGGGTAGCCGTAGTCATTCGCCTCCTGGATGAAGGCCTCACCTTCGCCGGTGATCACGAGGCCCCAGATGTTATTCGGCCCGACGCTCGTCACTTCAAAGGCGCTGCCATCGGGCCGCATTTTCGCCATCGAGCACTTCGGAAAATCCACCGCGGCGTCACTGCCGGGCTTCTGCACTTTGCTGTTATTGAAAAGGCCCTGCGCCATCCAGATCCAGCCGCCGGGCGCGCGCGTGAATTGATGCGGAAAGAGATGTGAATCCTGCACGCCGAAGCCGGTGAGGATCACGTCGCTCGTGTCCGCTTTGCCGTCGCCGTCGGTGTCTTTGAAGAGCTTCAGATCGTGCCCGTGCTGGATGTAGCAGGTGTCGCCCGCGCCCCACGGCAGGATGCCGAGCGGGATGGCGAGGCCGTCGGCGAAGACGGTGGGATTCGTGAGGCCGCCGGGCGGCAGCGGGGCGTTGAGCGACTCGCGCGGATAGACGACCACCTTGTCCTTCGCCTTCGTCTTGTAGAGCGCGTCCGCGGCGGCGGCGTTTTCGTTGCCATCCACGGGATACTCAAAGGCGGTCTGCGTCCACATGCGCCCGCGCTGATCGAAATAGACGCTGACGAACTTGCCGAGGCCGTCGCTCTCCTGGACCACGAGTTCGATCTCGTAGCCGTCGGGGAGGCGAAAGAGTTTCTGCTGCTCGGCGGCGGTCTTTGCGGAGCCTTGGACGGCGTTGCCTTCCTTCATCGGCTTGGGCGCAGCGGCGGCGGGTTTCTTCGGCGGCGGGGCGACGAGCGTACGCGCGGCTTCCACGCCGCCGAGCGATTCCCAAGTCGGTGCGCCAGGCGTGGGCGGGAGTTCTTCTATGGTCACGTCTTTCACCTGCACGAGCGCCGCGCCGCCGCTGTGGACTTGCGGACCGAGCTGGCCATCGAGCGCGATGTTCTGGTCCGGCTCGGTGTAGTCGAGCGCGAGCACGCCATTGATCCACGTCTGGATGCGCGGTCCCTCGGCGCGGATGCGGTATTCATTCCAGCCGAAGACGTCCACGGCCTTGTCGAGCGCAGCTTGGTTCACCGGCGTCGCGATGACCTTGTTGCGCCGGAATTCGTCGTAGATTTTCCCAAACCAACCCGCGCCGCAGTCGATCTGGTAGCCGCTCATGTGCGCCCCGCCAGGCACCCGCACACTGCGAATCTGGATGCCGCTATTGATGAGCCCGGTCGTCGGATCGCCGCTGCACTTGATCTTCAGGCGCAGCTCAAAGTTTGCGTAGCCCTTCTTCGTGCAGATGAAGTAGTTCGCCTTGATCTTCTCCGTCGTGGAGCCGCCGGTGATTAGCCCGTCCTCGACGCGCCAGATGGCGGGATCGTAGTCCCAGCCTTCGAGCGTTTTTCCATCGAAGAGCGGAATTGGTCCGGCCGAAAATGCGGCGAGCGGAGTGAGCAACAAGGCGGCGAGGATGGGGATGATCGTCTTCATGAGATAAGATTCGAGGGAGAGATTATCATGGCTTGGGCGTGGCCTCGGCTTTTTGTCGAGCAGCTTCGCGGGCTTTGTCTTTCGCGGTCTGGTGGCGAGGCGGCGGCGGGAAGGCGGGTTCGACGGTTCCCTTTTCCCATTCGGCGATGGCGGCGACGAGTTCGGCGACTTTGCCGGGCTGCTCGGCGGCTAGGTTTTTGGTTTCACCGATGTCGGTGGCGAGGTTGTAAATTTCAGCAGGCTTGTCATCGAGGCGGACGAGTTTCCAATCGCCACGACGGATGCCGTATTTGCCGCCGGGGCCTTCGCCGCGCCAGAAGAGCGTGTCATGCGGTGGGGCGGTGTTCTCGCCGGTGAGGTGGGGAATGAGATTCACGCTGTCCATGGGGCGGTCGCTGGGTAGTTGACCTTGGCATTGAGCCAATGCGGTGGCCATGACGTCCAGCGAGATGACCGGCTGGGCATAGACGGCGGGCTTGAGCTTCGCCGGCCAACTGATGAGGAAGGGCACACGCGCGCCGCCTTCGTAGAAATCCGTCTTGCCGCCGCGCAACGGCGTGTTGTCGGTCCAGGTGGCGGCTTTGGTTCTTTCCAGCGGACCGCCATTGTCGCTGAAAAAGAAGACGAGCGTGTTCTCCCGCTGCTGCGTGGCGTCGAGCCGGGCGAGCACTTTGCCAATGTTTGCGTCCATGACCTGCACCATGCCGGCATAAGTGCGGCGCTTTGGGTTGGTGATGTGGGTGAGTTTGTCGGCGACTTCCTTCGGTGCCTGCAACGGCGTGTGCGGGGCGTTGAACGCGAGGTAAAGGAACCACGACTTGCCCTTGTGGCGGTCCACGAACGCGGAGGCTTCATCACCGAACTGGTCGGTGAGGTAGCCCTTGTGCGATTCGCTGGTGCCATTGCGATCCATTTTCATTTGGTATTCACCCTTGCCATTGGGGGCTGGAAAATAGGCGTGTCCACCGCCGAGCAGCGCGAAACACTCATCAAAGCCGCGCCTGAGTGGATGAAACTGCGGATGCGCCCCGAGGTGCCATTTTCCGACGAGTCCAGTCTTGAAGTCCTGCTTCCGCAACAAGTCCGCCATCGTGATCTGCGACACTGGAAAACCATCACGCGTGCTCTTCGGCTGCCAATCGGGATTAGTCTCATGGCCGAATCGCTGCTGATAGCGCCCGGCGAGCAAGCCCGCCCGTGTGGGGCTGCAAAAGGGATGCGAGACATAGCCGTTCGTGCAGCGCACGCCTTGCGCCGCGAGCTCGTCGAGGTGGGGCGTGGCGATATCTTTGCAGCCTTGGAAGCCGACATCGTTGTAGCCCAAGTCGTCGGCGACGATGACGAGGACGTTGGGTTTCGATTGGGCGTGCAGAGTCGCGTTGAAGCAAACGAGCGCGAGGATCGCAGCGAACAGATTTCTGAGATTCGGACAGATGAACATTGGATGGAAAAAGATGGCGGTTGCTTGGGTGGGACTAGTTCTGGAGTTGCGTGCAGGCGATGGTCAGAGCCGGTTCAACGCTTCGGGTCGAAGAAGCGCGCGTTCTTCCCGGTCTGGTTGAAATCGCCGATGTCTCCGCGTGCCCATTCGACTTTCCTCATGAGTTCCTTCACGACATTTGGATGGGAAGCAGCGACATCATTCTTCTCCCCAATGTCCGCATGCAAATCGAAGAGCATCGGCGCAGCAATATCGGCCCGGTCCTCCGGCGCGATCATTTTGCGCCAGAGCTTCGGCACTACCGATGTCGCCGCGGAGCGCGGCAAGACCAACTTCCAACGCGCGGAACGCACGGCCTGAAGTTGGGTGTGCTGATAGTAGAAAAAGTCTTCGCTCGGCAAACTGGCGGCTTTGTCGCCGCGCATCAGTCCGCTGAGGTCACGGCCGTCGATGACTCGATCCGTGGGCACTTGTCCGCCGGATAATTTCGCCAAGGTGGGCAGCAGGTCCATGTTCGCCGTCACCGCGTCGCAGACCGTCCCTGCCGGTATCTTCCCCGGAGCGCGCATGATGCACGGCACGCGCTGGCCGCCCTCCCAGGTGGAGGTTTTGGCACTGCGCAATGGAAGGGCGCTGCCGCCGTGATCCTTCATGAACCACCAGGGGCCATTGTCGCCGGTGAAGACGACAAACGTGTTTTCATCCACGCCCAGGTCCTTGAGTTTGTCCAAAAGTCGTCCGGTGTTGAAGTCGATTTCTTCCACCACATCACCGAAAAGCCCGCGTGCGGATTTCCCGAGAAAATCCTTCGAGGCGGCCAGTTTGGTATGAGGCATGGAGTGCGCGAGATAGACGAAGAACGGCTTCTTTTGGTTTGCGGTGATGAACTGGATGACCTCGTCGGTGTAGCGCCGGGTCAGCGTCGCCATATCCGCATTCTGCTCGATCATCTTCTCATTGCGCAGCAGGTGGACGAGCTTGTCGTTGCTCGACGGCGTGCCGAAAAAGTAGTCGAATCCTTGTTTGTTGGGCATCAGCGCCGGATCGAAGTCTGTCTGCGAGTGTCCTGCCATGTCCCACTTGCCAAAGGCGGCGGTGGCATAGCCGAGCGGCTTCAGGACTTCCGGGATCATGACCTCCTTTGTGTGGACATAAAAATGGATGTCCTGCTTGTTTCCTCTTTTTGCGACCCGCAGCGGGTAGCATCCAGTCATCAAAGCCGTCCGCGACGGCCCGCAGACTGGCTGCCCGTAAAAGCTCGTGAAGCGCATTCCCTCCTTCGCCATCTGGTCAATACGCGGCGTCTTGATCAGCCGCGAGCCGAAGCACCCGAGGTCTTGATAGCCGAGGTCATCGCACAAAATGACGACAAAATTGGGCGGCTGTTGTTCGGAACGAATTGTCGCTGGAAGGGCCAGATAGGTGCAGGCCAGCAAGGCAGGAAAGATTAATGAAAATAGTTTCATAGTTCGCGGGTTTTGCTGGGATCCAGTCCAGAAGTGACGAATGTGGACTAAGACCCTTCCATTCTTTTACCCTTTAAGGCGATGTCCTTTCTGAAGTCCGGTATCGGGATGAATAATCTCCCTGACTCGCACTTGAGAGCCTTTTCTGAAATCAGTGCGCCGCTGTAGGTGTCGAAAAATTGGAGCGCATACTTTCCGTCCTCCATGTCGGTCAGTTCACAGCGGTGACCCGTGATCGGCTCGTGCGACTGATGGCGATCGATGAACGTGTGCTTGGCATCATGAATCCACACATACGCCTTGGTCCGGCTCTTCCGACCGTAGGCGTTGGCGACGCCGCCTTTTTGGGCGAACGCGGTCATGTTTCTCAAATCCTCGCCCGCGAGAAACGCCGCCAGCGGTTTGTAGTGATAGTAGAGATCAAAAGCATCGAGATAGTAGTCCCACTGCCAGTGCATGGCCGTGCCCACGGCCCCCTGCATGATCGAAACCCACAGTTGATTGTGGAACGCGATGCCGGTGGGATCGTCGTGGGTGTCTTTCCGGCCGAACGGCGACACCGTGAATTCGCCAACCAAGACGGGCTTTGCATCCGAGTCGGCCCGCTTCCTGATGAGGTAGGCGAGGCATTCCTCGACTTCGAATTTCTTGAACCCACCGTCGATCCATTGATTGAAGGCCGGATATCGATGAATGGTGGTCAGGTCGATGTTGGGCAATTGCCAGACGGATGCCTGATTCAGGTTGTTGGCGAAACTCGTGGTCTCCAGATGGTGGGGATCCAGCGACTTCAGGTAGGCCGACATCTCGCGGTGCCATTCGAGTATGTTGGTTTCGTTTGATTTGTAGTCAATAGCTGCCCCCCAATTCATCTTGGGAGCGTCGGCCTCGTTCCACAGCTCATAGGTCAGGATGTTTTTGCTGTAGCCCCACCTCGCTACGATGTAGCGGAGGTAGCGCTTGTAGGATTCTTTGGCTTTCGTGTCCTTGAAGAATTCGGTGACGTCGGCCACCGGACCGCCATTGGCCGAATTGTAGGGATTTCGGCCCCAGCCCCAGTCTGGAAACCCCTTGGCTTCATGATCGAAGTCCTCCCAGTGGGAAAAACACAGCCGGAAGAAAACGCCGAGTTGTTCCGCCTTGGCGACGACGTGATCCATTCGCCAGGAGGCTTTCTGATTAAATCGTCCGAGGCCCTGCCACGCACTTGAGTAGGAGAGTTCGGTCGGGTGCGGCGTCCATTCGATCTGATCTCCCTCGCAGAAATCAAACTGCGCCATGTTGCCCCCGCTGGCGGACAATCGTTCCAACCATCGGTCGTAGTCGTAGGTTCCCGCGGTGTTGCTGCTCCCGCTCCATTCCCAACCAAGCAGATTGTGCCCGAGGCCGATGTAAGGCGACCCGTCTTCAAATTCGAGATAGGTGGCATCACGCTTTCCAACGGCCAGGAAGCCCTTGTTCGCAGAGGGCGTGGAAGTGAAACTCAAGAACCCGACGGCGGGATACCTGAGGGTGCTGCCTTTGTTTTCGCGATCGATGATCTCGATGTAATACCGATAAACCCCGGTGGTTTTCGGAGAGAAACGGAACATCCAGCCGTTGACCGTCGTGGCCTCAAATTGCTCGGTGTTGGCCCGCAGACTTCTTTGTAAACCTTCATACCAGAATCCGTGCGCTTTCGTGATTTCCCCGCCGTTCGGCAGGCTGAAATAGGCGTTTACCTCGACTTGGCTGGCATGGTCGTAGGGGTTGTCCCAAGATTTGCTCAGCGTTATGGTCGCTTCATACTTGGCGAGGCGCTCGACGTGACTTCGGTTGCGGGAAAAGGAAGTGACCTTCATCGGCTGGCCGGATTCTGCGCCCATGCTGCGCTCGGCAAAACCACACAGCCAAAACCCGAGGAGCAAAATGGCTGAAACCCTCATCATACGCGGTGGAATTTGATGGGACGGCATTATCGTGTCTCTGCGCTTTGTCCCGCCGGGCGTTTGTTTTTCTGAATCTCGGCTTCGCGCGTTTTCGCTTCGGCCCGCAGTTTCGCGACGATGTCCGGATGGGCGGCGGCGACATTCACGGCCTCGCCGGGGTCATCGGCCAGATTGTAGAGGCCGCTCGGGCTGGCGGCTTTTTTCTTTGTTTGGACTTCTGTTTGGGCACTTTTCGGGTCGGTTGAATTGTCGGGCGAGTTCAGGAAAAGTTTCCAGTCACCCTGCCGGATGGCGGCGAGGCTGGAGTTGGCCGCAAAATAGAGGTGCGTGTCGCGAACCGGCCCGGCCTTCGGATCGAACAGCAGCGGCGTGAAGTCGCGACCGTCAATGACGCGATCACCCGGCAGTTCGACGCCCACCAGCTTGGCGAACGTGGGTAGCATGTCGATGTTGCCGACGATCTGGTTGCAGGTCGTGCCAGCGGGAATTTTGCCGGGCCAACGAATGATGCAAGGCTCGCGCACGCCGCCCTCCCAAACACTACCCTTACTGCCCCGGAACGGCGGTGCGGCGCGACCACTCGCCGGGCCGTTGTCGGAGGTGAAGATGACGAGCGTCTTCTCGTCGAGCTTGAGTTCTTTGAGCGTCGCCAGGATCTGCCCGACCGACCAGTCCACTTCTTCGATCGCGTCGCCGAGAGCGCCTTGCTGACTCTTGCCCGCGAACGCTGCGGACGCGGCCAGCGGATGGTGGACCATCGTGTGCGGAAGATAGACGAAGAACGGCCCGGCCTGATGCTCACGGATGAACTTCACCGCTTCCTCCGTGTAGCGCCGTGTGAGCTGCGATTGATCCGGCTCCGGCTCGATCACCACGTCGCCTTTGATCAAAGGCAGCGGCGGGAAGCCACGCCCCTTATTGCCCGTCCCCATGTCGTTGCTGTAAGGCAGGCCGAAGTAGTGGTCGAATCCTTGGCGCGTGGGGAGGAATTCTTTCTGCCAGCCGAGATGCCACTTGCCGATGGCGGCGGTCGCGTAGCCCTTTTGCTTCACGATTTCCGCCAGCGTGACTTCGTTTGAATGCAGGCCGGTGGTGTCCTTCGGAAACAGCACTCCAGGGATGGAGACGCGCGTGTTGTAGCTGCCGGTCAGCAGACACGCGCGGGACATCGAGCAGACCGGCGTGGCGTAGAAGCTGGTGAACTTCATGCCCTCCGCTGCCATCTTGTCGAGATGCGGCGTGCGCACCTTGGTATTGCCGAACGGACCGATGTCGGCATAGCCCAGGTCATCAATAAAGATGAGGACAATGTTGGGCTTGGCCGGCTCGGCGGCGGACAGGCTGGCGAGTGTTGCCAGCAGCAGTGCCGCGAAAAGTGCAATGGTGGTTTTCATAGAATGGGTTCGTTGAGAAATCATTTCGCCCGAGGATCGACATACTCCTCGCGGCTCAGTTTGCCGTCGTTGTTCTTGTCGTAGGCTTTGAACTGCGCTTCGAGTCCTTTGCGGTTCCTCTGGCCGAGCTGGAATTCTTCTAGCTTCACGAAGCCGTCCTTGTTGCTGTCCCAGCTCGTGAAGTGAAGGGCGCTATCGACTCGGATTCTCCCGCCGGGCTGTCCGGCTGCTGCCGGTGCCGCTGCGGGTTTCCTCTTGGCTTGCTTGACCGGTTTGCTGCCGGGTGCGGGTGGCGTCCACTCGGCGGGCTTTGGATTGGCGACCGTCAGCGGGAACTTGTCGGCATGGCTGGCCATTTCCTTGGTCAGTAATGCCGTCAACTCGACGATCTTCGCCGCGTGCTCGGGCTTGCCGGCGAGGTTGACCAGTTCGTGCGGGTCGGTGCTGAGATCGAAAAGTTGGGTGCGATCCACGAGTGGGTAGCGGATGAGTTTCCAGCGGTCATCGCGAATGGCGCGCTGGCATTCGCGGTAGCCGGTGTAGAGCACGTCGCGGACTTTCGGCTGCTTGCCGTTCAGGATCGGGGCGATGCTTTTGCCTTCGACGCCGTCGGGGATTTTCGCGCCGGCGAACTCCGCGAAGGTCGGGAACAAGTCCATGAGGTAAACCAACGCCCCGCTCTTGCCCTTGGCGATGCCCGGACCCGCGACAACGAGCGGGACGTGCATGCCGCCGAACTCATAGAGGTTTTGCTTTCCGAACAAGCCGTGCTCGCCCATCGAGAGTCCGTTGTCCGCGCTGAAGATGATGATCGTGTTGTCCCACTGGCCGCTGGCTTTCAGTTCGGCAAAAACGCGCCCGATGTGATGATCGAGTCCGGTGACGCAGGCGTAGTATTCGGCGAGTTGCTGCTTCGTGTCTGCCACGGTGCGCGGCCACGGCGCGAGGGTTTCGTCGCGCACGGTCATCTCGCCATTGTCGAAGGGATGCTGCGGCAGGAACGCCGGCGAGAGCGGGATTTTCGCGGGATCGTAGAGCGCATGAAACTGCGGCTCGGCGGAGCGCGGGTCGTGCGGGACGGGTGGTGCGATGTAGATATAGAAAGGCTTCGTCTCCTTCGAGGCCGTGCGCGATTTCAGGAACTCGATGGTGCCGTCAGCAAGACGGCGACTGTTACCCGCGCGCTCACCGCCTTTGCCTTCGTCACGAATGCTGGTTTGAAATTCAGCGAGACCGGCCGGAAAACCATTGCCAGCCTTCCCCATGTGCCACGTCTGATAGCCGGCGGCCTGAATGACTCGCGGGAGGAATGTCGTCGGATCGGCGGCATTAGGCGCGGCGGCGGGTGACTTCGGAATCCGCTGCCACGAGCGCCCCGTGAGCATCATCGTCCGGCTCGGCGTGCAGACCGCACCGATCATGGAGCCCATCGTGTAGCAATGCGTGAAGGTCATGCCGCGCTCGACGAGCGAATCGAGATTCGGCGTGACGAGCAACGGATTGCCGAGCGCGCGCGCTCCGTCGGCACGATGGTCGTCGGCGTGGATGTGAAGGATGTTGGGTTTGGCAGCCGACGCGGCGTGAAGCGTGGCGAACGGTGCCACGACTAGCGCGGCGGTGAGGAGTGCGAGGGTGTGTTTCATAGGAAAATTCGATCTGCGGTTAGGCGTTGATTTGTCGGCAGCGAACAAACGTGCGGGTGGCTGAAGCAGCCGGTCGACTAAATGGAGGAATTTCATGATCAATAGTTCACGGTTGCTCCGCCTTTTGCCCGGGCCTTTCCGCCAAGCCACCATTCCTTCGGTCCTTCCGCTTCGATCTTCTTCCACACATCGAAGAGCACCTTCTTCATTTCCTCGGTCTTATCCGGCATGGCCGTGGCCAGGTCGTGTTCTTCCTTCCAGTCTTTCTGAATCTCGAAGAGCTGAAACTCGGTGAGCTGGTCGTTGCCGACGATTTTCCAATCGCCCATGCGGAGGGCAACACGATCATCGGGCGGCGAGCAATGGGTGCGCCAGAAGAGAGGCACCTTGCGTTCCACCGGCTTCCCCGCAAAGGCGGGAAGCAGGCTGACTCCGTCAATGGTGCGATCTTTCGGCAGGGCGACGCCTGCCACCTCCAACACCGTCGCGAAGATGTCGGTGCCGATCACCGGAACATCGCTCACCGTTCCTGCCTTGATATGCCCTGGCCAGCGCACGATGCCTGGCACGCGGATGCCGCCTTCGTAGTCGCTGCGTTTGCGACCGCGCAGGCCGCCCGTTGATCCACCTTTGATGCCGCCCTTGCCTTCGGGTCCGTTGTCCGACGTGAAGAAGAACAACGTATTCTCCGTGAGGCCCTTGGCGTCGAGTGCGTCCATGACCATGCCCAAGCCGTTGTCCATCTGCGTGATGACGCCCATGTGCTCGCTGTTGGGATGCCCTGGATAGAGACCTGAAAAGCGCGGATCAGCAGCAATCGGATAATGAGGTTCATGCACCCAGACGGAGAGAACGAAGGGCTTCGTCGGGTCGCGAATGTCATTGAGCCAATGGATGGCCTCGGCGGCCACGAGTTGGGCGGAGAAGCCTTCCAGCGGTCCCACAGGCTTGCCGTTGCGCACAAAGTTGTTCGGGTTCTTGTGGCTGGGGGCGGCGTTGTTGTGCGTGGCCATCCAGTAGTCGTAACCGTGGTCATTTGGTTGCGGAAACTCGGCTGTGTTGAACTGCTGCTTGGAGTTGAGATGCCATTTGCCGACGTGGCAAGTCTCGTAGCCGATTTCCTTCAACAGCTTCGGATAGGTGATCTCGCTCTTCCGCAGATGAGCTTCATGGTTTCCGGAAAGGTGCTGCCAGACACCATTGCGATACGGCGTGCGGCCGGTGAGAATCGCCGAGCGCGAGGGCGAGCACACGCCGCAGGCCGAGTAACACTGGTTGAACTTCACGCCTTGGGCTGCGAGCCCGGCCAGGTTCGGCGTCTTGATCTCGGTATTGCCATACGGAGAGGTGTCGCCCCAGCCCAGATCATCGGCCAGGAAGACCACGATGTTGGGCTTGGATTTATCGGCTGCGGTCAGGCTAGCCAGTGGCGCGAGGAGCAGGGTCGCAATGATCGAGAGAGTGAGTTTCATCATGGTGGTGCTTTAGGCAAAGGATGATCCTATTTCAAAATGTCGTTTGCTTTCAGGAACTCGACGGAGCGCTTCATCGTCAGATCAAAATCAGCGTCCCCGTTCCCCTTGCGGAAAAAAGAGCCGTTGAAGAAACCGTGGTTCTTGCCATCGAAGGGCACGAGCACACACTCGTTGCCTGCTTCCTTCATGAGCTTGGTGAAGCGTTCCGCGTTCTCGAAGGGAACCGTCTTGTCGGCGGTTCCGTGGAAAACCAGGGTCGGCGCGATGCCCTTCCGCACGTGGTGACAGGGAGACAGGTCCGTCTGCTGCTCGGGCTTGAAGTTCTTCGCGCCATAACCTTTGTCCGTCGTGTCGAGCACGGGATTGAAGAGGATCATCGCATTCGGGACCGAGCTGATCCTCGTCTTCTCCCCGGCTTCTTCGTTGCCTTCGATGAGGCCCGTGCAGGCGGCAATGTGACCGCCCGCAGAGCCGCCAGCAGCGACGATTCGATCCGGATCAACGCCGAGTTCCGCCGCGTGTGCGCGAACCCATCGAATCGCCGACTTGGCATCCTTCACGCACTCGAACGGCGTCGTCTTATTCCGGCTCTTCACGCGGTAATCGGCTGAGATGGCGAGCATCCCCTGTCCGGCCATGACTTTGGCCTGCTGATAAAATTGTTTCGTGCTGCCGCCGCTCCAGCCACCGCCAAAGAAAAACACGATGGCGGGCCGACGATCCGCAGCCATGAATCCAGCCGGCTCGAAGACGTCCAGCTTCAGCTCGACACCACCCACCGTCTTGTAAGTCAGCGAGCGAGTCGGTGTGATGTCGGCCGCCCGGGCTGGCAAAATTCCTAAGCCCAGGACGAAGCTGATGAACAATGGGAGGGTTTGTTTCATGGGGGAACTCGTTCTGCGGTTACTTGGCTGAAGGGCCGACGAACTCCGCGCGGCTCACCTTGCCGTCGCCGTTCTTGTCGAAATTCTTGAAGCGGGCTTCGAGGTTTTCCTGGCCCTTCAGTCCGGCTTTGTATTCCTCGAAGGAGAGGAAATCGTCCTTGTTCGTGTCCCAGCGGGCAAAGGCCGGCGCGCGGTTGGGCGCGGCTTTCGTCGGCGTGGGTTCAGCGTTGGCGCGGTCGGCGGCGCTGATGCACTCGGGGCTGGGGTTTTCCGGGAGCGTGGCTTTCCAGTCGAGCGCGAGTTTCTTCAGGCGGGCGACGAGGTCGGGATGCTCCTTCGCCAAGTCTTGGGCCTCGGCACGGTCTTCATCGAGGCGGTGCAACTCGACGCGGGCGCCATCGGCGGTCATCGCGAGTTTCCAATCGCCGTCGCGCACCGCCAGGCGCGGCCACCAGTCAGGCTCCGCGCTCTTGCCCTGCCAGTCCCAGAAAATGGGACGCGTGCGGGGGATGGTCTTGCCTTCGAAGGCAGCGAGGAGGTTTTCGCCATCGCCACGATAGTCTGCGGGCAACGTGAGGCCCGCAGCCGCGCAAAGGGTCGGCAGCAAATCAACCGCCGTGAACGCCGTGCTGTTGTTCTTAACTCCCGGCGGAGTGTGACCGGGCCAGCGCACGAGGAACGGCACGCGCACGCCGCCCTCGAACACGCTGCGCTTCCGACCGCGGAGTCCGCCCGTTTCGCCGACGCTGTAATAAGTGTCGTAGCCGGTCACATTCGCATCGGGGTCCAGCTTCTTCGGTCCGGCCTTCGCCGCCGTGGATTCCGGGCCGTTGTCGCTGGAGAACATCACGATGGTGTTGTCCGCGACGCCGGCGGCTTTCAGCGCGTCGAGGATCTTGCCGACGGCGTTGTCGCCATCGGTGATGACGGCGGCATAGACCTGTTTCTGGGGATCGAGATGCTTCCACCGCTCCATGGATTCCGGCGTGGGAACGTGCGGCGTGTGGCTCTCGTGAAGCCACGCGTTGATGAAGAACGGCTTGTCCTTGTTCGCTTGGATGAAGGCCACGGTGTTCGCCGCCGGGGCGTGCAAATCTGCCGACGGCCACTCCGCGCCGCCGTTGAAGACGGACGCCTCGTCGTAGCCATACGCCGCCGGCTTGGGCGCGCCTTGCGTGTTGCGATTGGTCAGATGCCACTTGCCGAAATGCGCGGTGCGATAACCCGCCTGTTTGAGAAGACGCGGCAGCGTCGGCGCCTTCGGGTCGAGCCAGTCGGGCATCCCGCGCGCGTGGTTCTGCTCCGGCGCGGCGAAGTGCTGATGCACGGAATACCGCGCCGGATAATGGCCCGTCATCACCGCCGTGCGACTCGGCGAGCACACGGGATTGAGCACGTTGAACTGCTGAAAGTCCGTTCCCTCCGCCGCGAGTCGGTCGAGATTCGGCGTCTTCAACCACGGATGCCCGTGACACGACAAGTCCCCCCAGCCCCAGTCATCGGCGAAGATGAAGACGATGTTAGGCTTCGGCGCCGGTTCGGCAGCCGTGGCGAATAGGGACGATGCGATGTTGACGAGCGAGAGGCCGAGCAAAAGGGCGGAATGTTTCATGGCGATGGCGTTTGAATATGAAAGCTACTCGCGCCAGACTTGCGGCTTGTAGAATCGCCTGGTGGCAGAGGGGCTGATGGGGAGGGTGAATTGGAGCTGGCCGCCGGTGCCCAAGATGACGCTGCCTTCGTTGATCCAGCTATTGCTGGTGAGCGTGGAGTTGCCTTGGATTTGATAGAACTGGCCGAGGCCGGTTTGTGGAATCGTGATGATGAAAGTGTCCGTGGCTCCGATGGTTTGGCGGGTGACGCTACTGATCTTGTAGTTTGCCGCGGTGATGGGTGCGGAGGCGGTGATGCGTCGTTCGGGGGAGTTGGCGCTTTCCAGTGATGCAGGAGCGAAGAGGGTCTTGATGACGTAGTAGTAGCTGGTGCCGGTGGTGAGGCCGGTGTCGGTGAAGCTGGTGCCGGTGGATGTGCTGACCAGCGTGTAGGGGCCGCCAGGCGTGGTGGAGCGGCTGATTTGGTAACTAGTGGCCCCGCTGACGGATGTCCAATTCAGCGTGGCCTGGGTGCTGGTGGTGCTTGCAGGATTGCTGACAAAGGTGGCGGGCGTGGGCGGCACGATGAGCGATATCCAATTGAGATTGGCCATGCTGTTGTTGGTGCTGCTCCCGTTTTCGGTGAAGACGAGGTAGATGGAGCGACTGCCGGTCACGGGAGCGAGGCTGGCTTCGATGGTCTCGAAGTTTTGCCAGCCACTGGTGGTGGGCATGGCGACGGAGCCGATGACTTCGCCGGTGGTGCTATCGAGGCGGACCTCGATGCGGCCTTCGGGGCGGCCTGACGGGCGTGCCATGCGGAAGCGCATGGCGGAGCCGCTGCCGGGGGCGAGGTGGTCAAAACGGAGCCAGTCGTTCCGGCTGATGTTGCCGACGTTTTGGCCGCCGCCAGGGTCGGTGGTGGTTTCCAGTGTGACTCCGCTGCTGGCGTTACTGGCTTCCGCTTCGAGCTTGGTGAACTGCGGGCCGATGGGATCGAGCAAGATCTCGAAGCAGTAGAGGGAGTCGCCCGCGATGCTGGACCAGACAGAGGTGTTTGCCGTGGCGGGGATTTGATCGGTGACGCCTTCAAGCGCGAGGGTGTCATGCCAGCGAGTGCGTTTCACAGCGGCCTCGGAGAAGGTGCGGCCGGTCGGCGCGATGCGGATGGGCACGGCGTTGGCGTTGTTGTTCAGCACCCAGACGGTCATGAGGTTGCCGCGAATCAACGCAATCGTGGAAGTGACTTCGGTGGGCAAGTTCACGTCCAGCGCGTGGCCGTAGTTCGAGGTGGTGCTGAGCTTCTCGAAGATGAAGAACTTCACGTTCCGCTCGACGGTGGTGCCGTCGTTCAAAATGTAGCAGTGGCCCTGCGCAGTGGTGCCAATGGCGAGCCAGCCGTTGATGCCGGAGAAGCCTGCACGAATGGATTCCCACATGAATGAGGATGTGGGGATTTCTTCGGAAAGCAGATCGCCCTTCCAGCCGTGGAGTTCGGTGCTCCAGATTTCTTTTCCGGGCAACTCACTTGAGGCCTCATCGGCAAACTTCTGGGCAGTTCCTGTTTTGTCGGTATTATGACAACCGGCGATGTCGAAGGCGGGTCTGGTGGTGTTGCTGATCGAATTCACCCATGAGGCTCCTTGAGAGTAGCTCCAGGCGGATGGGGCGACAATGAGAGGAATGTCTGCCGGAGCAAGGTTGGCCACCATGTAGTTCTTTATGTTCAGAACGTGAGTAGGGGTGACATAGTTCCACTCATTGGTCATGTCCGTGAAGCTGATCTTGAACCCGTAGGTCTTCATGAGATTGATGTAGCGCACGAGATACTCGGCGCACTTCTGCCAGTTAAAGCTGAACGAGCTGCCGTCACCGGGATCGCCGGTGATGAAATACGGATAAGGCTGCCAGCGAGCGTTGTTATAGGGCGCGGGCGCTTCATTGAGCGGGCGAGGCGAGGCGAAGAACTTGATGTTCGGTTTTGCGGCCTTCATCGCGGTCATCATGGGGATGATCTTGTCCGTGTAAGCCGTGAGATCGTAGTTGCCCTCGGTGAGTTCGTATTCGCAGTTGATGGCGACCCGGATGTAATCCACGTCGCAGTCCACCATCGACCACCGCGCCACGGTGTTTTTGTTCGCGGTCGATCCATACCAATACCACAGCCGCTCGTAATCGAGGCCGTAGCGCATCTTTTGTCTTTTAGTGTTGCCCACGGTCAAGTCGATCCCGGCTGGCGCTCCGACGGCGGTGACTTTCAGAAGACCATTCGCCCCGGAGTTATCAATGCTGAACGACCAGACGCTGGTGTTCACGCCTGGGGAAAAGGCCAGGCTGTTGTTGATGATGTCGCCGTTCTCGACCTCCATTACGGTCCAAGTGCCCCCGCCGTAACCCGTGGAGTAATAGCCGACATCGAGCAGCGAACCGCTCTCAAAGGTGGCGGAGGTGCCCGTGGTCGCCGTGGCGCTGTCGTGGATGAAGATCTTGGTCAGCCCGCCAAAGTCGATGCCCACCTTGAGCGTGGAGCCGGCGTGCTGCTTCCAGGTTCCATCCGTGTCCCCGGTGCTGGCCGCGATCCCGATCTGACTGATGGAGGAACCCAGCACGGTGAACTTACCCGTGCCCGTCCGGGTCGCATCGCCGAGCTTCACGCCACTGCGCGTGGTGAAGGCTCCGCCGGAGATTTCGAGGGTGCCGGTGCCCGCGTTGACTGCCGACTTGTTGCCGCCCAGGTAGAGGGAGTAGCCCGCCAAGCCTCTGGAAACTCTCAAGCTGCCACCGCTCAGGCGATACAGCCCCGTGTTGCCGAGGGTTCTGCCGATCTCGAGTTCGTTGATCGTGGCCGTGGTTCCAGTGTGGAAGAGCGTGCCTTCCACATGACTGTCCGCCGAGGAGCTGGCGGTGGCCGTGAAGGTTCCTCCCGACAAGGTCAGGGTTCCGCCGAGAAAGCGGAGGGCGTTCAAGTTGGGGGTCGTGCCCGTGTTGAACTGCACCGTTCCGGAATTGATGATCGCCACATCTCCGGCCGCGGGACCGGTGTTGTTGTCCCAGTTCGATCCCGTCGCCCAATCACTGCTTTCGGAACCGTCCCAACTCACGTCCGCCGCGTGGCTGGCCAGACAAAGCAAGCAAGTGGCGAGCAGGCTAGCGACGGTGCGTTTCATGATTGCGTGTTCATGGCTTTCTTTTCCTCGGGGCCTTCTTCGCGGCGGCGGGCGGCGCGGGCGCTTCGGCGAGCAACGCCTCCAGCCGGGCTTGCATCCGCGACGCCACTTCCGGATTTGCGCGCACCACATTGCGGGCCTGCGAGGGATCGGTGGCCAGGTGGTAAAGCTGCGCATCGGGCGCGTCGGGTTTGAATTGTCCGTCCTCGATGTCGCTGTTCGCTGCACCGGCGAACTTCAGCGCCGCCGGGCCGCCGAGCAGGTGCTCTCCGGGCTTGTCTGCCATGAAGCCGCCGCCACCGCGGGCCCCGATGTAGAGCCACGGGCCCTGGCGCAGCGCGAGATTCTTCCGCTGTGCGGGCGCGATGACGAGTTCGCCGCGCAGTGGCTGGGCCGGACTGCCACTGAAGGCGGGCAGGACGTTCACGCTGTCGGGCGCGTCGCCAGGGGCGAGGTTCGCGCCGGTGAGCGCGGCGAACGTGGCGAACAAGTCGATGTGGCAGATGAGTTGATCCGACACGGAGCCGGCGGGAATTTTTTGCCGGCCAGCGCGCGATGAAGGGCACCCGATGCCCGCCCTCCCACGCGTCGAATTTGAACCCGAGCAGGTCGCCGTTGAGTCGATGCCCGGCTTGCCACGCTTGCTGGCCTCCTTGGTTGAGCATTCCGCCGTTGTCGCTGGTGAGGATGACGAGGGTGTTCTCGCGCAGCTTCAACTCGTCAAGGGTGCGCATCACTTCGCCGACCATCCAATCGAACTCCTGGATGAAATCGCCGTAACGTCCGGCTTCGCTGCTGCCTTTGAAACGCGCCCCGGGTGTGAACGGGTGATGAATGTGCGGCGTGGCGAAGTAGAGGAAGAACGGCTTGTCCTTGCGCGCGCGCATCCACGCGGTGGCTTTCTCCGTGAGCGTCGTGCCGTGCTCTTCCTCGCGATAGAGCGCGTGCGCCGCCGCGCCGCCAGAGATTGCGGGCGCGAGCATCTTCTCCGGGAAAATCTGCGTCGGTGGGGTGCCACCGTATTTCAGCGGGTCCGACGGATCGAGGCCCGCGACGCGATGATCCTCCACCCACACAAAGGGCGGATGGCTGTTCACGACAGGGATGCCGAAGTAGTGATCGAACCCGCACTCGAGCGGCCCCGGTTTCAAGTCGGCATTCCAGTCCGGCTGCGGTTTGTCGCCGAATCCGAGGTGCCATTTTCCAAAGCACGCCGTCGCATAGCCCTGACCCTTCAGCAGGCTCGCCGCGGTCGGCTTCGTCACATCGACCACCAGCGGACTCGGATTCATCACCGGGCCCCAGATATTCTTCCGAAACGGATACTCGCCCGTGAGCAGCGCATACCGCGACGGCGTGCAGACCGCCGACGCCGAATGCGCATCGGTGAAGCGCCGCCCCTCGCTGGCGAGTCGGTCGATGTTCGGCGTCTTCACCTGCGTCGCGCCGTAGCAACCGACGTCGCCGTAGCCGAGATCATCGGCGAGGATGAGGACGATATTCGGCGTCTCCGCTGCACAGAGCGTGGGGCTCCACGTGGGGAGAAAGAGCAGACCGATGAGGACGGGCAGGGCATGATGCTTCATGGGCCGGGGCAGGGGGGACTCATACCAGACGTTCGCCGATTCGTTCGGTCTTGGCAGCCTACAAAAATCCACCTGTGCGCGCTGGAAAACAGCGCCCACATTCAGCCCCGCTCATGCCCGACCTCCCGCCGCTCACCGAAACGACTGTCGATGGACCGCGCACCCGGCGCTGGTTCCTCGAAGCCGCGGCGTGTCCGGAACTCGCCGCGTGTCGCATCGCGCGGCTCGGCTTTGACGAAGCATGCACGCCGTATTGCCGGGTGCGGCTGCGCCCCGAGGGCAGCTTCTTCCTCGACTGCGTGGAAGGGCGCGGGCGCATCTTGCTCGATGGGCGCTGGCAGCGGCTCGACGCGGGGGCGGTGTGCATGGCCCCGCCTCGGGTGCTGAATGCTTTCCACGCGGTGAGCCCGCGGTCGTGGAGTTTTGCCTGGGTGCGCTATGGGGAGCCGTCGTGGGTGAATCCGCTCGTCGGCGCGGGTTCGCCGGTGCGGGCAGCGAGCGGGGCGGGGGAAGTTGCGCGCATCATCCTTGGGCTGCGCGCGGAGTGGGAAGGTGCGCGCGATCCGCAGATGATCCACCACTGGGTGAGCCTGCTGCACGCGACCACGCGCCGCCTCGCGAAACCGTGGCGCAACAACGACCGCCTCGCCGCGCTGTGGGCCGAAGTTGCCGCCGATCTCGCGGCGGATTGGACGCTCACCACACTCGCCCGCCGCGTCCACATGAGCCCCGAGCACCTGCGCCGCCTCTGCCTGCGCGAACTCGGCCGCAGCCCGATGCAGCACCTCACGGCCATGCGCATCCAGCGCGCGCAGACGTTGCTCGAAAAGACCACCGACAAGCTCGAAGCCATTGCGCCGGAAGTCGGCTACGACAGCGCGCTCGTCTTCTCCCGCGCCTTCAAGCGCTGGGTCGGCCTGAGCCCGAGCGAGTATCGGCAGCGGTGGTGACTCCGATCTTCGCAGGCTCTCGAGCGCGCGCTGCGTTGCCGGGCGGATTTGCGAATCCTCAGGGATCCTCATGCCCAAGAGAACGACCAATCGGGGATCGTCTTTGCGCCAAATCGATTTCACCCGACCATGCGGCGAAGAAACTCAACCCAAGTTTGTTCCACTTATTTTCTGCGATGCTGGCTGTGTTACTGGAGTAAAGGCTGCCGGGTCACTGGTCATCGGCACGGCACTGGACAATCCGCTGCTTTGACGCCTCCGCTTCCTACCCATGAACCTTGGCTGTCTCATCGCGCTCGCACTATCCAAGGCGACCCATGCCGTGCATGATCGAGAAAGAGGTCGTTGTGCCGATGCACGATGGCGTGGCGCGACGTGGGAATGGATGCGTCCTGAGCCCAGTCCCTTCCGCGAGGGATCGACCAATGAATGTCGTATTAACTCAAGGCTGTGTAGAAAAAACCAGTTTCGACGCCAAGAGCGACCAAGACAAATACACTCACCTTTCGGTAGTCATCTCAGCGACTCCCACCCTCGATGAAAACGATATGCCTCTTAACCCTTCTCTTACTCTCCGGGCCGTTCACTCGCGACGCGCGGGCTCAGCATGTTCACCCCGCGGACCATGCGACGCTTCCCGTGGCGGCGACGTTTACCGTCCCGCGGGCACCGCTTCAGCCGGAGTTTTGGCCGGCTTGGGACGCGCCGGTAAACCGCGATCGCGTCTTCGATTTCTACGGCAAACAAGCGGAGTGGGCGCGCGCACAGACGCCGATACCGGTGCTGCTCGGTCCGTATCCGGGGCTCGATGGCGGCCAGCAAGGCCATTGGGGAAATCAGAATGAGAACACTTGGCGCGACGGTCGATGGAACGAAACGGATTTTGGATCCGTCGTCGCCGGCGTGGTCTGGCAGGAGCGGAAATCGGTGACCAAGGGGGTGTGCGTGCGGCTGGGAGAAAGCGGTGAACTGGCGTGCTGTTTTGATCCGCTCACGCTGACCTATCCCTTTGTCTGGAAAGGAGGCTTTGTGAAATACGATGCCTTCCGCCATGGCATCGGACAGGGCGTGCGGATCGCCGGGGAACTCGTGCCTGCCGAGCCCGGCGCGGCCGCTGGGCCGGGCTTCATTTACCACGGCTACTACCGGCACGGGCGGCAGGTGATTTTCAGCTATCGGCGCGATGGAGTGGAGATGCTTGATGCGCCGTCGGTGGAAGATGGGAAGTTCGTGCGCGTGGTCGCTCCGGCGGCGACGCATCCGCTCGCGGGCCTCACGAAAGGCGGACCGGCGCAGTGGCCGCAGACGGTGGAGACGCGCGGCCAGCTCGGCACCACCGCGCCTTTCGCCGTGGATACGATCGAGCTTCCGTTTGCGAATCCGTGGAAGTCGCTCTTCTTCGTCGGCGACCATGATTTTCTCCCCAATGGCGACGGGGTGATCTGCACGATCATGGGTGAAGTGTGGACGGTCAGCGGGCTCGACGGCGATCTCGCGAAGCTGCGCTGGCGGCGCATCGCCACGGGGCTCAATCAGCCGCTCGGCTTGCGCTTCGTGGATGGCGTGATCCATGTCCTCGGGCGCGATCAGATCACCCGCCTGCGCGATCTCAATGGCGACGGCGAAACGGATTTCTACGAGTGCTTTTCCAACGCCTACACGACCTCGCCCGGCGGCCACGATTACATCGCGGGTCTGCAGCGCGACGCGGCGGGCAACTGGTATTCCATCTCGCCCAATCAGGGACTGTTCCGCATTTCGCCCGATGGGCGAAACGTGGAGATCGTTGCCACCGGCTTTCGCAATCCGAACGGTGTGGGCCTCGCCGCGGACGGCACGCTCACGACTGCCTGCCAGGAGGGAAACTGGACGCCGGCCTCGCAAGTCTGCCTCGTGCCGCCCGGCGCGCGCGGGCTTTTCTTCGGCTACGGCGGTCCGCGCGATCAAATGCCCACCACGCCTCCGATGATCTATCTCCCGCGCGGCCTGGATAACTCGACCGGCGGCCAGTGCTATGTGGACACCGACCGCTGGGGCCTGCCGCGCGGCTCGCTGCTGAGCACTTCGTGGGGCACCGGTTCCACGCTCCTGCTCCTGCCGGAGAAAGTCGGCGAGGTCTGGCAAGCCGCCGCGGTCCAGGTGCCCGGCGAATTTCGCAGCGGCGCGCATCGCGGACGATTCCGCGCGCAGGACGGACAATTCTATGTGAGCGGATGTCAGGGCTGGGGGAGCTACACACCGGACGACGGTTGCTTTCAGCGCCTGCGCTGGACGGGCGCGGCGGTGCAGTTACCCGTCGAGATTCACGCGCGCGAAAATGGCGTGCTCGTCCGCTTTCCCCAACCGCTCGACGCCGCGCTCGCCGGCGATCCGCGCAATCACTTCGCGCAGACTTGGAACTACCGCTACGCGAAAGACTACGGCTCGCTGGAGTATTCCACCCGCTGGCCGGACACGCCCGGCCACGACCCGCTCGAGATCACCAGCACACACGTTCTCGCCGATGGCCACACCCTCTTCCTGGAAATCCCGCAGCTCCAACCCGCCGGCCAGCTTCACCTGCACCTCCGCGTCGGGGCTCAGCCCATCGATGTCTTCGCCACGCCGCATCGGCTCGGCCCAGCGTTCACGGAATTTCCCGGATACCGCGCGATCGCAAAATCAGCACCCGTGATGACCCCGCATGTCGAAGCACCCGCGAAGCCCAACCCATGGACCAAAGGCGAGCCCGGCCGTGCCGTGCGCATCGAGACCGCGAGCGGCCTCACCTATGCGACCAAGCGCTTCACCGTGAAAGCGCGCGAGCGCATTTCCCTCACCCTCGCCAATCCCGACACCATGCCGCACAACCTCGCGATCGCGAAACCCGGCACGTTGGCCAAGGTGGGCGACGGCGCGAATCGCATGGCGGCGCAGCCCGACGGCGGGTCGAAAAGCTACATCCCGCCCGGCGACGAAGTGCTCTTTTTCACTGACATCATCGAGGCCGGAAAATCCTTCACCATCAATTTCACCGCACCCGCCGAGCCCGGCGAATACCCGTTTCTCTGCACCTTCCCCGGCCACTGGCAGATCATGAACGGGATCATGGTGGTGGATTGATGCGGCGACGCACCCTTGCATCGCCGGAGGCGCGGGCCGAACCGCTCGCCACTTTCGCCTGCCGCGTCCACGTAAGCTCCCGGCACCTGCACCGCCTCCGCCTGCGCGAGTTCGGCCCAATCCTCATACAGCACCTCACCGCCATGCGTTGCGCGCCTTCAAACGCTGGGTCGGCCTGAGCCCGAGCGAGTATCGCCGGCGGCGGTAAGTTTACGGTCGAGTCGCCGCCTCAGAACTCGCCGAGCGCTCTGAGGCGCTGGGCGGATGTGGGTTGGGCGGTGCCGAGTTCCTGGGCGAAGAGCGAGACGCGGAATTCTTCGAGCATCCAGCGGAAGGTCTCGCGTTGCACGGCGAGGACGCGGGTTTCCCATTGGGCGAAAGGGGCGAGTTGTTTGGCTTTCTCGGTGTCTTTCGCGGGGCTGATGGCGGCGCGCTCGGCGCGGATCTGGATGGCGCGCAGGTAGCGGTGAAGGTGCGGCAGGTGCGCGGTGGGAGTGCGGGCGAGGAAGTCGGCGGAAGCGAGGCGTTGCACGTCGGCGTCGAGACCGGGGTAGCGTTTGGGCGAGGTGAGGATCTTCTGGCGGAGGTCGAGGACCTGGCGCGTGGTTTCGCTGAGCTGCCAGGTGAGCATGGGCAGATCGCTTCGCGCCTTTTCGAGCATGGCGACGAAGCGCGCTTCGGTGAGTGGCAGGATGGGCGTGAGCTGCAGCACGTGGGTGATCAGGTGCTGGTAGGCGCTCTTTTGCAGCACGTCGGGTGAGATGGAATTCGGCGAGGGCGCTTGAAGTTTTGCGCCGAGCTGGTGCAGCGCGTCGTGGAAGTTCGCGGCTTGTTTCGGGGCGCCGGGGATGTGGCGCGCGAGGGTGGCGAGTTCTTTCCAGAGCCGAGCGAGATCACGGGCGAGGACGAGTTCGCCGAGGCGCTGCACGGCGGGGGGTGAGGCGGCGAGGGCTTCGGCGCGCTTGCGGAAGAGGCGGACGTCCACTTCGCCTTCGCGGATGGCGAGTCCGGGATAAGCGAGCACCGGCGCGCCGCCGACTTCCTCGACGACCACCGACTCCGGCAGATCGCCAAACGACCACACCGTGACCGCCCGCTGTTCCCACTGCCGCACCGCTTTATCCCACGCTGCGGAACGCAAATCGCGGATCTCCACCTGGGCGTGGATCGCCGCGAGGTCACGGCCAGCGGCGACCGTTTTGTTGCTGCGATCCACGACTTCGACACGCGGTTGCAGATGCGCGGGAAGGCTTTGCGGAGGCCAATCGGCGGCCCGCACCGTCAGGCGATATTTTCGCGAAAGGAAGTCGGCGAGGGCCGTGAGGAAGTCCGCGCGGCCGGGCTGAAACTCCGCGGCGATCTCGCGGATCTTCGGCTCCAGCGGCATGAGGGGTTTTCGCACGGCCTTGGGCAGGGCGCGGAGGAGCACGCCAATCTGCTCTTCGCGCAGACCGGGGACCATCCACTGGAGCTGGCCAGTGGTGAGTTGCTCGGCCACGGGCAAGGGGACGCGCACGGTGACGCCGTCGGCTTCGTGTCCCGGCGTGTAGGCGTAGGTGATCGGAAGGGCGGTGTGGCCGAGCGAGACGTGGTCGGGAAAGAGCTGGCGATCGTAAGTCGCGTCGTCGTCGCCGATGAGGTCGGCCTCGGTGGCGCAGAGGAAATCCGGCTCGCGCCCGATGCGGTCGCGCACGAGCCGATTGAAATCATGCACGGACGAGACGCCTTCGATGCGCGCGGCGTAGAACTGGTAGAGCGACTCCTCGAGGTCGTGCGCCCGCCGACTGCGCACGCGGGTCAGCGCGGTCTCGATCTTGTCGCGCACCTTGCGGTTCTCGCTGAAGAACCGATGCGGCAGCTTCGCCTCCTCGGCGACGAGCGCGCCGCGGATGAAAAGCTCGGTCGCTTTCACGAGATCGATGCGGCCGAAATCGACAAGCCGCCGCGCGATCTCGAGTCCATGGACGAGCACGCGCTCGAGCACGAGCACGCGCCCGGCCTTCGCGCTCCAGTGCGGCTCGGTGTGGCGGAACTGGCAGAGGTGCGCGCCGAGGTCGATGACCCACTCGGGATTGATGCCCGCGACCATCCGCGCGAAGAGCTGCGACGTTTCCACGATCTCGCCGGCGACGATCCAGAGCGGCTGGCGCGACTTTTCGTCGGGCTTCGCAGCCGCGGCAGATTTGCGCGGTTTCTCGCGGCGCTCGTAGAGATTCGATCCGGGGAAAAGCGTCACCGCGCGATCGCCGGATGCCTTGTAAGTATTTCGCTCCTGCCGCAGTGCGATCTGTCCGAGGAGGCCGGAGAGCACCGCGCGATGGATGGCGGGATAGTCCACGTCGTCGGCCTTGCGGACCTCGCGCGTGGGCGCGTAGTCCTCCACGGCCTCGGTGAGCTGGCGGTGAATGTCGCGCCACTCGCGCAGGCGGGAGACGGAGAGGAAGTTCGCTTTGCAAAAACGCCGCAGCGCATTGCCGCTCGCGCGTGATTCGGCGTCGGGCGCGGCGCGCCAGAGATTGAGCAGCGAAAGGAAATCCGAGTCGGGATCGGCGAAGACTTTGTGCGCCGCGGCCGCGGCATCTTTTGCGTCTTCGGGACGCTCGCGCGGATCGGGCACGCTGAGGCCGGCGGCGATCACGAGCATCTCCGACAGCACCTTTTCCTCCCGCGCCTGGAGGAGCATGCGGCCGAGTGTGGGGTCGATCGGCAGCCGCGCGAGTTCGCGTCCGAGTGGCGTGAGTTCATTGATGTCGCTGAGCGCGCCGAGTTCGTGGAGCAGTGTGTAGCCGGCGCGGATCGCGGCGGCGACGGGTGGATTGAGGAAGGGGAACGTCTCAATGTCACCTAGGCGGAAGGCCTTCATCCGCAGGATGACCTCCGCGAGGTTCGCACGCTGGATCTCGGGCTGGGTGAAGCGCGGGCGCTTTTCAAAATCCTCCTGGTCGAAGAGGCGGATGCAGATGCCGTCTTGCACGCGGCCCGCGCGGCCCGCGCGCTGATTGGCGCTGCTTTGCGAGACTTCCTCGACCGGCAGTCGCTTGGTGCGCGTGCGCGGATTGTAGCGGCTCATCCGTGAGAGGCCGGCGTCGATGACGTAGCGGATGCGCGGGAGCGTGATGGAAGTTTCGGCGATGTTCGTGGCCACGATCACGCGCCGGCGTGGGCCAGGCGCGAAGATGCGCTGCTGCTCGGCGGCGGGCATGCGTCCGAAGAGTCCGATGACCTCGATGCCGGAGCCGAGGCTGCCTTCGAGCAGCTCGCGGGTGTCGCGGATGTCGCGCTCGGTCGGCATGAAGACGAGCACGTCGCCGGCTTCCGACTCGATGAGTGCGTCTTCGGTCGCGCGAACCGCGGCCTCGATGTGGCTGAGTTCGTCGGCGTCTTCGTCGTGGCGCGCGTGCGATTCGATCGGCGCGTAACGGATCTCCACGGGCCACAGTCGCCCGGAGACTTCGATGATCGGCGCGCCGCCGAAGGCTTTCGAGAAGGCCTCCGTGTCGATGGTGGCGGAGGTGATGATGAGCTTCAGATCGCCGCGTTTCCGCAGCAGGCTTTGCAGGTAGCCGAGGAGGAAATCGATGTTCAGCGAACGCTCGTGCGCCTCGTCGAGGATGAGGGCGGAATAGGCGCGCAGCAGCGGGTCCGACTGGATCTCGGCGAGCAGGATGCCGTCGGTCATGAACTTCACGCGCGTGTCGCGCGCCGTGTCGTCATTGAAGCGCATCTTGCAGCCGACCTCGCGTCCCCACGCGACGCCGAGCTCCTCCGCGACGCGCTTCGAGACGCTCAGCGCCGCAACGCGCCGGGGCTGGGTGCAGCCGATTTTCCCGCGCAGCGCGAGCCCCGCATCGAGGCACATTTTCGGAAGTTGGGTGGTCTTGCCCGAACCCGTTTCCCCCGCGACGACGACGACCTGATGATTCCGGATAGCGGCGACGATCTCCTCACGCCGTGCGGTGATCGGCAGGTCAGCGGGATAAGTGATCGTGGCCATGCCGTGGGAAGGGGTGGCGACAATACACGGGAACGCCGGGGCGGAAAATCACGTCAGGCTGGAGGTGGTCTTACTCCAGCACGAGCACGCCGCGCATGACGCGCCAGTGGCCGGGGAAGGTGCAGAGGAAGGGGTAGCGTCCGGGGGCGGCGGGGGCGGTGAAGGTGAGTTCGGCTTTTTGTGTGGGCTGCACGAGCGGGGTGGCGTGGAGGACTTTCGGTGAGGCGGGGATGTACTGTTTGGTGAGGCCGTCGGGCTGGAGGGCCATGGCGTCGGCAAGGGCGCCGATTTCTCCCGCGGAGTCGGGCGTGCAGAGGACGAAGTTGTGGGCCATGAGGTCGGGGTTCTCGAAGATGATGCGCACCGGCGCGCCGGCTTTCGCGCGCAGTTCGGTGGGGGCGAATTTCATCTGATTCGGCACGGCTTGGATGCGCAGTGCGGAGCCGAGGTCGGCGTTCGCTTTCTCCCACGCGGCGGCGAACGCGAGCAGCGCGGGGGTGTCGCTGGCGGGCTTCACGTCGGCGAGGCGCTGGCCGAGCGGATCGTAAAGACGGACGGCGGGCGGGGCGCCGGCGCGGAGTTTGCGGTAGGCGATCTCGATGACGTTGAGGCCGGGGCGCAGGTCGAGTTGCACCTGCTGTTCACTGCTCCACTGCGTGTCGCTGGAGAGGAGCTGCACGCCGTTCACGTTCACGTCGAGGAAGCCGTGTTTCACGGCGAGGATCGCGGGTTGCGCGGAGCTGGCTTCGACGAAGGTGCGGAAGAGGCCGTCGGGTTTGCCTTTCACCTTGGGATCGAAAGGCACGCCGTCGCGCAGCCATTGCGTGAGCTGGGTGTCGGGGGCGACTTCGAGCACGGGCACGCTGCGTCCGCGCGTGGACTTCGTGCCGGCTTTCAGTGAAGCGAGCATGCGCTGCACGGGCGCTTCCTCGGACTTCAGCGCGTGGAGCGCGTGTTCGACCTGCGGCATCGTGACGCGGAGATGCGAGATCCCGTTCAGCACGGCGATGCGGACGCGCGGGTCGGGATCGGCGGCGGCGGTGTGGAGCAGCGTGGGGGCATCGAGACGGTCGGTTTGAAAACGGATGAGCGCGACGGCGGCGGCGCGGGTCATCGGGTCCTTTGATCCCAACGCTTCGCCGAGCAGCGCGGGGCGCACTTCGCCTTTCGAGTGCAGGAGCCAGAGCGCCTCGAGCGCGGCCTGAGCGAACTCCGGCTTCGTGCGATCGAACGCTGCGATCCAGCGCTCCACCTCGGCGGCGGCGTCCACTTTCCGCAGCTCGATCCGCGCATGATGGCGCACGAGATCCTGCGGGTGGGTGAGCAGCGCGAGCAGCTCCGGCACGCTCGCGCCTTCGATGCGCGGCCAGTCTTTCACGAGCGGCTTCGCGGTGTTCACGACGCGCCAGATGCGGCCGTGCTCGTGATCCCACTGCGGGTCGCGCATCGGGTGCTGGGCGTGGCCGATGATGCTGCTGCTGAAGTCCGAGACGTAGAGCGCGCCATCGAGCCCGAAGGCGAGATCGACGGGACGGAACGCGGCGTTCGGCGAGGAGAGCAGATCGAGGCGATCCGCGGCGACGACGGCACCGGCGTCCATCTTTCGGCGCGAGAGGGCGACGAAGTAGTTGCCCAGCAGCGTCGCGCTCACGAAGCCCTGCTGCGCGTCGTCGGGAAAATTCGGGCTGGAGACGACGGCGGCGCCGGAGCCTTTGCCGTAGTTCAGCACCGTGGCTTCGCCGTATGGGTGCGCGACGCCGAGCGGCGTCCAGGTGTTCTGCAGTTCGTCGAGGAAGTGGCCGCCGCCGTACATCTGAAAGAGGTTGCCCCAGCGGTCGAAGGTGATCTTCCACGGGTTCGGCGTCATCGTTTGGTACTCGTTCCAGATGCGGCCGGTGGCGGGATCGAGCCGGTAGGTGGTCGCGTCGATGCCGCGCACGACGCCGAACGGCGTCTCGAACTGCGAGCGATGGAAGACGCCGTCGCAGAACATCACGTGGCCGAGTGGATCGGTGGAGACCATGCCGCCGTGATGCGAGTCGGTGACATCGACGCCGCGGAGCAGTTCGCGCGTCTGGTCGGCGCGTCCGTCGCCATTCGAGTCGCGCATGAGCAGCAGGCGCGGCTGCGCGGAGACGATCACGCCGTCCTGGTGAAAGGCGATGCCGTCGAGCGCGTCGAGGCCGTCGGCGAAGATCGTCTGCTTGTCCGCTTTGCCGTCGCGATCGGTGTCTTCGAGGATGAGCAGCTTGTCCTTTGGCACCTCGCCGGGAACGGTGTGCGGCCACGTCGGCATGGTCACGACCCAGAGCCGTCCGCGCGCATCGAAGGCGATCTGCACGGGGTTTTTCAGGTCGGGAAACTCGGCCTCGGATGCGAATAGATTCAGCGCGTAACCGTCGGCGACTTTGATCTCGGCCTGCTGTTTGGCGGGCGACTTGATGGTGCCCGCGCCAAAGCGGTCCTTGTTACTCTTTCCCTCGCCGAGCGGCGGGAGGGTGGGGCGGGGGAAGTCGGTGAATTTCGCGCCCGGCCGGCTCACGATCTCGCGGAGGATGTCGTCCGCTTTTTCGATGAGCTGATGGTAGCGCGGGATCTCGGCGTCGTATTCGTCCTGGCGCTTGCGCACGCCGAAATAGACGACCGCGTTTTTCGGCCGCACGACCTCGGCGACGAAGCGCGACTTCTGCGCCGCGGCCTGCGCGACTTCAGTGAGGCGGGCGTCGTCCACCGCTGCGTCGCCGACGAAGGCGCGGGCGATCACGCGCGCCATTTCACGCGAGCCGGCGTCGTTGAGGTGAAGGCCGCGATCGGTGAGCGGTTCTGAGTGCTTCGCGTATGCCGCGCGGCTGGTGGCGAAAAGATCGACGAACTTGGCGTCGCGCTTCGCCGCGGCCTCGGCGAGCGCTTTCGCATACAGCTCCACGTGGCGATTGCGTCCATCCTCGATGGCGATGGGCGAGAGCACGACGAACTTCGCGCCCGGATGGACCCGCGCGAGCTGACTGAGATGCGCGTCGAGTTGCGTGCGGAAGTCCGCCAGCCCGGCCTCGCCGGCGAAGGATTCATTCAGTCCGTAGCCCACGACCACGACGTTCGCGGGCCACTTCGCGAGCAGGTTCTTCAAGTGCTCGACGTAGCCCTCGGGCCGCTGGCGATTGCCCACTTCATCGCCCGTCCACGCGAGACTGCGGAAGCGGAGCTTCAGCTCAGGGCGCGCGATTTGGATGCGGGATTCCATCTCCCCATTTTCGCAGAGCCGCTCGACCATGCCGCCGCCGTAGAAGAGGACGGCATCATTTGCTTTCAGCGGAATCTCGGCGCGCGCGGCGATCGCGAAGGTGACGAGGCCAAGGATCAGGGCGAGTGCGGTGCGGAGTGGTGCGTTGAAGGGAATGTGGAGTTGCATGGGGATTGGAGCGGGATGGCGGAGTAGCAAACCTGCGGAGATCGCGCGGTTGAAGGAGGAAGTGCGGCGAAGGCGATCGCTGGCGAGCACCGGCGCGACACATCAGCATTGTCACTTTCCCGCGAAATGCGGAGCGTGGGCGGCTGCATGAAAAGAAAGCGCATCGTCGTCATGGGCTTCATGGCCAGTTGCCCGATCGCGGGCGTCGTCTGGCAGCACATCCACTACATCGTCGGCCTGCAACGGCTGGGGCATGAGGTCTATTACGTCGAGGATTCGGCGCGGCTGCCTTACGACCCGACGACTTTCGAAGTCACCAATGACTTTGGCTACGCGCTGAAAAATCTCTCGCGACTCGCGGCGCAGTTTGGCTTTGAAGACCGCTGGGCTTTTTGCGCGCGCTACCTGCCGGGCGAGCCTTGTCACGGCCTGCCGATGTCCACGGTGCGGGATCTCTATAAGACTGCGGACGCGATCCTGAACGTCTGCGGCACGCAGGAGATGAATGCCGATCTGCTCGCCAGCGAGCGCATCCTGTATGTCGAAAGTGACCCCGGCGTGGAGCAGATCCTCGTCGATCAGGGCGATCCGAAGCCGATCGAATATCTCGCGCGCCACGGGAAGCTCTTCACTTTCGGCGAGTTCATCGGCACGGCCAATTTCCCCGTGCCGTTGCATCAGTTTCAGTGGCTGCCAACGCGTCAGCCGGTGGTCACGGACTTTTGGAAGACGGCTGCGCCTCCGCCAGCGGGCGCAGTCTTCACGTCGATCGCGAACTGGAACACGAGCAACCTCAAGGACATCGAGTGGCGCGGGGACAAGTATCTGTGGAGCAAATCGCTGGAGTTCCTGCGTTTCATCGAAGCGCCGAAGCGCGTCGGCGAGACCTTTGAACTCGGCACCACCATCCGCGATGCCGCGATCGTCGAGCGTTTCCACGAAAACGGCTGGCGGCTCTCAAACCCTGATCGCATCAGCCTCGAGCACGATGAGTATGTGAATTTCATCCGCGGCTCGAAGGGCGAGTTCACGGTCGCGAAGGATCAGTATGTGCGGCTGAAGACCGGTTGGTTCAGCGATCGCACGGCGTGTTATCTCGCCGCAGGTCGCCCGGCGATCACGCAGGAGACAGGGTTCACGCGTTTCTATGGCGGAAAGCGCGGGCTCTTCGCTTTCACGACGCTCGAGGAAGTCGCCGAGGCCGTGAAGGAGATCAACGCCGACTACGCGGCGCACTCGCGCGCGGCGTTTGAGATTGCGGCGGAGTATTTCGAAGCGACGAAGGTGCTCGCGTCGCTCCTCGAGCGCGCGGGGATCTGATCCGGATCGCAGAATAGTGATTCCGCAGATGATTCAAAATTGCCAGCCTGCGGCGAACGAAAGACCGTGCCCAATGAAGTCGTATTTGCCATCGGCGCTCTGGCCAGCGAGCGAAGGCTGGCTGCCGCGCACCTCCGTTTCGGGGCCGTAACCCAGGTTGTAGGTCAGACCCAGGCTCCATTGCTCGGTACGGTAAGTGAAGCCGAGGCTGAACACGTGCAGGTCGATATTTGGTATCGCGGGATTGAAATTGCGGTCTGGAGTGGCGCTCTCGCCGAAAAAGTAACCGGCGCTCACGGAAAATCCGTTGGCAAATTTGAGAGTGGCGCCCACCTTATAAGTCCAGGCAGAGCGCCAATCGAAGATTTGCGTGGCATCGCCGGAAGGTAGCCGGAAGCGAACGGCGCCAACATCCTCCCAATCTGTCCAATCAGCATTGAATTCAAGATTCCAATTGATGGTAGGTCGGAAGGAGTAACCGAACATGACATGCTGGGGGAAATCGAACTCGAAGCTCGCGCGTCCATTGCGCAGCGGAAGCGGAATATCACTCTGCACATGGGCGGAGCCTTCAAAGTTCATGTGGCTCGCGCTCCGATACATGAGGCCGAAAGAATGCTCCGGTGCCGGTTGCCAGAGCAGCCCGGCGGTGAAGCCATAGCTCCACCCTTCGGCATCGACCCGCAGTTCGTCTCCCGGAAAGGCGATGCCGCGCCGCAGATCCGCGTGGCCATAATTGGCGGTGAGACCGGCAGCGACAGATAAGTTACCGCGGAGCTTGAACGCAATGACGGGATTGATGCTGACGAATTGCAGTTGGCTCTTGGTGGCGTAAGTGCGGAAGGGCGACTCGTCCGGCCATTGCGAGCCAAGACCATAGGGCGAATAGATGCCCAGGCCAACCGTGGCCTGGGCAATGGCTAGGGTGCGCGTGTAAAAGATTTGCGCGATTGTCTGCACGCGGTCAGGCGTATCCGAAAATTCACCGGTTCCGGGAGCGCGATGGGTCGCGTTGACCATGATGTGATAGGTGCCGAGCTGAAGCTGGCTGCCCTCGAGCTGAGTAATGCCAGCCGGGTTGTAATAGATCGCAGAAGGCCGGTCGGCAGTTGCGGTAAAAGCTTCGCCGCGTGCGGTGGCTTCCGGGTCTTGATGCAGGACGCGGATCCCGAGTGCCTGGACGCGCGGCGTGCAAAATAAGGAACAGATTGCCGGAAGGACGACTAATAAGCCTCGGGTTGACATGCCACTGCTCTGGCAAATTGTCGCCGAAGAGACAAGATTTTTCTCTGGGAATTTTGGCGCTTGACCTGCCCGCGCGGATTGCGCAGAAAAGTGGAGGTAGATCTCTGGAAGCTTATGGCTAAATATCAAGTTTACGGCGGGAACTTCATGCTCCCGCACCCCTATAAAATAACGGATGTGAAGGGTTACGGCGTGGCTCTGGATGGCGATATTGGGAAGCTGAACCGCCTGGTGCATCGCCTGCTCAATCGGGAGAACGATTCCCGAAATTACTACGTGGTGTCGCCGACGGTGCTTTTCACCTTCATGCGGATGGGTTGCATGCAGTGTGCGGCGATGCCGGAGAGGGGCTTCTTTGTCGAACGCGAGTTGAATGTTACGCTCCTGCTCGCGGCGGTTGATGTCAAAGCGATGACCGTGCAACTGGCCTGGTATATGCCCTATCTCTGGCTGGATAGCGGCCCGGCGCTGACTGCGGGGCGGGACATCTATGGATTTCCCAAGATGATCGCGGATGTCGCGCTGCCGGGGTTGGGCGAAGCGGCGGACTTTTCGGCGCACGCCGAGGTATTTCACGCGCCGCTCCCATCGGTGGCGATCAAGCGGGAGATTTTCCGCGCCTGCCGCAGCGCGGGGGGGCTCGTGGAGCAACAGAGTAACGCGACCAATGCGGGCGAGGCTCTGGGCATCCTCTTGAAACAGGTGCTGGAGATAGACCCGATTCTAGTCCAGATGCTCGGCTTTGCGCTGCCGACCATTGAATTGAACAAGTTGCGCATGGCCTTCATGCGCCAGCTTCCGAGTATCTCCAACTTCGAAGAGACGAGCTTTCGTTCCACGGCAGAAGCGCCCTTCTCCGTCACGCTGCGCAGCGCAGGTTTGCTCAAAGGGCCTTATGCCGTTTTCATTCCGAAACACGAAAGCGTGAAGCTGGCGGAGGAACTCGGCATCCCGAGTGATCCCCAGGGAAACGTGGTGGCAGAAGCAAAGGCGGCCTACCACATGGACTTCGATTTTGTGCTCGGTCGGGGCAGGGACGTCTGGGTGGAAACCTAACCCCGAGCATTGCGAAGATGCCCGAGCCTGCTGCGAGTCTTGTCGCTGGGGGCGCGCAGAGTGAGGCGTTTGCGGCGTATGTTTCGCCGCTGCTGATCGAGCGGATTGCCTGCGACCGCCCGGTTTTCGGCCAACCGTTTGCGGCCGAGTTCGAGGGGGCTGTGCTTTTTTCCGACATCACCGGATTCACCGGGCTAACGGAGCGGATCGAGGCCAGCGGCCCCGATGGGGTCGAGCGGCTCTCGGGGCAGTTGAACGCGTGCTTTTCCCGGCTCATCCAGATCGTCGATGAACATGGGGGAACGGTGGTGAAATTTGCCGGCGATGCCTTGCTGGCGGTATGGCCGGCCGAGGAAGTTTGTCTGGAAGAGGCCGCCCGGTGCGCGGCGAATTGTGCCCGCGCGATCGTGACCGCCCCCACTGCGGAGGCTTCTTTTGCGGTGAAGGCGAGCGTGGGTGCGGGTGGCGTGGTCCATGCAATCTTCGGCGGCACGGGAGGGCGCTGGGTCTCGATGATCGGGGGCGCGGCCACCGAGGCGGCCCGCGCGGCGATGACGCGGTGTCGCGTCGGTGAGGTCGCGCTCCCGCCTGCCCGGAGCGTGGGCGTGGGCGCGGCGATGGTGACGGCGCGGCCAAAGCGGCTTAGGGTGCTCCCGGGCGATGAGTGGCTGCATGCGCACCTTCCGACCGCGGTGCTCGATCGGATCGCCGCAGACCAGATGGGCTGGATGGCGGAATTTCGGCGGGTGAGCGTCCTTTTTATCCAAGTGCTTGGCGTGGAGTTGCGCGCCGCGAGCGACCTTGAGGTCGTCCAGCGCGCCTTGGTCACAATCCAGGCAGAAGTCGCGCGCTGCGGCGGTTCGATCGACGACACTGGTGAGGACCACAGCGCGCTGGTAGTGGTCGCGGCCTTTGGTCTGCCGGGCGCCACGCATGGCGACGATGCCGCACGGGCGACCCGGGCCGCGCTCGGCATCGTGGCGGCCTCGCGAGGAGCGGGGCTGCGGGCGGGAATTGGAGTTGGCACGGGGCGGCTTTTCTGCGGGGCGATCGGCAGCGCGGCGGTGCGCTCATACTCGATGGTGGGCGACGCGATGAATCGCGGCGCGCGGCTGATGCGCCTGGCGCACGACGAGGTGTTGTGCGACGACGAGACGCGCCGCTCCGCTGCGCGCCATTTGCATTTCGAGTTCCTGCGCCACGAGGTTTTGCAAGGGCGTCGGGGCACGGTGGCGATCCATCGCCCGAGTGAGCGCCGCTGGCAGGCACCCGCGGCGGGTGGCCTGATCGGCCGCGATGCAGAGCGGCACCTTTTTCGCGAACGTCTGGCGAGCCTGGCCTCGAGCGGAATCGGCGGTGTGATCATCCTTGAAGGGGAGGCTGGCATCGGGAAATCCGCCTTGCTGGCGGAATTGCGCGCGGTGGCACGATCCAGCGGCGTCGCTTTTTACCAAGGTGGGGCGGAGGCGATCGACGCTGCATCCACCTATCACGCATGGCAGCCAGTCTTTCATGAGTTGGTCGGGATCACGGCGGGCATGGATGCGCGCGCCCGCGCGACGGCCTTGCTCGGCATGCTGGCGGCGAAAGAGGTCGCTGAGCCACCGCTCGCACCGCTTCTTAATCCGATCTTTGGGACGCATCTCCCGGAGAACGCGATCACCGCGGAGATGGCGGCGCAGTCGCGCGCCGAGGCGGTGACGCGCATGCTGGTGCAATTGCTCGGGCAGGCTGCCGTGGCTGCCCCTTTGGTGGTGGCAGTTGAAGATTGCCATTGGCTGGATTCGGCGTCGCTGGCGTTGGCGCTGGCACTCCTGCGCAGCGTGCCGCGCTTCCTGCTCGTCCTCGTGACGCGTCCGCTTGGCGCGGATGAGCCGGAAACCTGGGCGGCATTGCGGGCGGTCGCCGGGAGCGAGCGCCTGCGGCTCGGCCCGCTCCTTTCTGCGGAGACCGTCATGCTGGCCCGCCGCCGCCTAGGCGTGCCGCAGCTCGATCCGGCGCTCGTGCGCCTGGTCGGCGAGCGCAGCGGAGGTAACCCTTTTTTCACCGAAGAACTCTGCCACGCGCTGCGCGACAGCGGCCACCTGCGCATCGCAGGCGGGCGCTGCCGCCTAGAGCGAGGGAGTTCCGATGAGGGGCCGCTCGATCTTCCGGACACCGTGCAGGGCGTGGTCAGCGCGCGCATCGACCGGCTCTCGGCGCGCGAGCGGCTCGCCATCAAGGTGGCGAGTGTGAATGGGCGCGCCTTCACGCTGCGGATGCTGGAATCGGTGCATCCCGTCGAAGCGGATCGACCGCATCTGGGCGAGTGCGTCAAGCGGCTGGTCGCGCTGGATTTCGCCGCGCCGCTCGTGACCCCGGAGGGCGAGACGTTTGAATTCAAGCACTCCATCGTGCAGGAAGTGGCCTACGGGCAGCTCACCTTCTCTCAACGCCGGCGACTGCACCAGCGCGTTGCCGAGTGGATCGAGCGGGAAAAGCCGGACGAGGACGCCCTACTCGCACGCCATTGGTCGGAAGCCGAGGTGCCCGAGCGGGCACTGCATTATCTCGACCGCGCTGGAGGCGAGGCCATCCGCCGCTTTGCCAACCGCGAGGCGGCCGGCTTCCTGATGCGCGCGATCACGCTGGCGCGATCGAGCGGCGCGACGGTCGATCGGCTCACGCAAGGCCGCTGGCACCGGCAGCTCGGCGAGGCGCGCTTTCACCTCGGACGGCTTCCGGAGTGCCGGAGGGATCTGACCGAAGGAGCGCGGCTGCTCGGCTGGCCCGTGCCGGGCGGCGCGCTGGCGCTGCCCGTGGCCATCGGGCGGCAGTTCGCGCGGCGGGTCTGGCCGCGGCCGCCGCGGCCGTGCGAGCCTGGGCAGCGGGAGGGTCTGATCGAGGCGCTTCACTGCTACCAACTGCTCGGGGAAGTGGCCTACTTTACCAATGATCTGGCGACTTGCGGATTTTGCATTTTCCATGGAGCGAATCTTGCGGAGTCACTTGGCCCCTCTCCGGCCCTGGCCCGCTTGTATGGCGGCATCGCGGTGCTCGCCGGGATGGCATCGGAGCACCTCGGTGAGGCGTATCTGCGTCGCGCCACCCGGGCCGTCGAGGCCTGCGACCATCCCTTGACCACCGCCTATTCCGGCATCGTCACCGCGATTTATCTCGGAGGATTTGGTGCGTGCAGACGGCTGCAACCTCCCCTGCGGACGGGCTGTGAAATCTTCCGCCGCTACGGTGATGGACGCCGCCTTGAGGAGTCGCTCATTCACCTCATCTACACCCACTTGCACTGTGGAGACTATGCCGCTTGCGCGCGCCTGCTCGAGGAAATGGGCACCTCCGCGGAAAGCCGCGACGACACCCAAACGCGCGGCTGGGTGCGCCTCCTGCGCGCGCTCGTCGCGCTGCCCACGGACGGGCCGCACGCGGCGATCGAAATTCTCGGCGGCGATTACGAGACGGGCCTCGATGCACTCACCGTTACCGCCATGCACGCCACCGCCGGCATTGCGCGGTGGCGCCTGGGCGATGCCGAACGCGCGCGGCGTCACGCTCTCGCCGCCTTCGCGCGCAACGAGCAACAGCCGCCCAAGAGTTACGTGATGCTCCTTTACATTGGTTGGGTGGCCGAAGTGTTCCTCGAGCTTGTGCAGCACGCCCCGGCGGAATCTCCCCGGCGCCGGAGCGATGCCGACCTTGCGCGCCGGGCTTGCGCTGCGCTGCGCCGATTTGCCAGGTTTTTCCCCGTGGCCCGCGCCCGCGCGGCGCTCTGCGATGGCCGCTGGCAGGCCATCCGTGGACGGCGCGCCGCGGCCAAGCGCTGCTGGTGGCGGGCGCTCGAGGCCGCGGAGCGCTTCGAGCTACTGCCGGAGCAAGCGATGGCGCACGGCTTCCTCGGGCAGTGGGGGGACGAGGCTCATCGCACAGCGGCCGCGGCGATTTGGGAGCGCCTCGGCGCGCGCGCAGAGCTTGACTCCTGGCGGTCTTCCGCGCATAGGATTTTCCCACCCGGAACTCGATCCCAGATTTTATGAGCAAAAAAATCGCAATCCTCGGCGGAGGCATCGGTGGCTGCGCGGCCGCCTACTGGCTCACCCATCCCGATCAAAAGGGGCAATATGAAGTGACCATTTTTCAGCAGGGCTGGCGCCTCGGAGGCAAAGGTGCGAGCGGGCGCAACCTCGATGCCGCCATGGGCAATCGCAGCGAGGAGCACGGGCTGCACATCTGGCTGGGCTTTTACCAGAATGCCTTTCACCTCCTGCGCGAAGCCTACCAGCATATGGGGGCCAATGGTGACTTCACCACCATCGCCACGGCCTTCACCCCGCAGCGCGAGGGGATCATTGCGCAGCGCCGGGGAACCACGCGCTCGGCGGTGCCGCTAAGCGGCTGTCTGCCGGCCCTGGGCGGACTCGGGCGCCTGTTGAGCCGAGGTGCCGCGGGACGCGCCGCGCCAGACTGGGATTTCTGGGTTTACGACTTTCCACGCTATCACCAGACGCCGGTCGGCGATCCGGTCGAGCCAGGCGATGACCACCCAGTGCCGGGTTTGCCTGAATACATCTTCCGCGCCTTCAAATGGGTCGTGATCAATGCGAAGACGCTGCTCGCAGTCGTCACGGATCCCGGCCCGCTGCTCGCGATCATCAATGTCCTTGAGGCGCTCTCCGGCACCCTGGAGGCATTGCCGTCCGATCCCGCTCAGATCGACAAACTCGTGCTTAAAGCGGCGGTCGATGCCCTGCGCACCCTGCGAGATCTTCTCCATCTCATTATTAGAGGCGACGAGGTGTTTCCAGGCGTGAACCGCGAGCGCGAACGCCTCTACCATGTGCTCGACCTCGCGCTGACCTGCGTCATCGGCGCTTACGATGGCCGCGTGCTCGAAGCGCCGTATGGCTTCGACAAGCTCGATGACTGCGAGTTTCGCGAGTGGCTCCGGCAGAACCACGCGTTTTATTCCACCCTCGACTCCGGCCCAATCAAAGGGCTCTACGACCTGCCCTTTGCCTACAAGGATGGAAAGACGGGGGAAGCCGGCGCAAACCTCGCCGCGGGCGTCGCCGTGCGCAGCCTAACGCGCATCTTCTTCGGCTACAAAAATGCGTTCGTTTTCAAAATGAACGCCGGCATGGGCGAGACCGTTTTCACGCCCATTTACGAACTCCTGAAAGCGCGCAAGGTAAAGTTTGAATTCTTCCACCGCGTCACCGATCTCGGGCTCTCGGACGACGGTCGGGCGCTTGCTAATTTCTCCGTCGAACGCCAGGCGATCCCGCTCGGTGGCACCTATGATCCACTGCACGCAGTGGATCTGCCGAGTGGCCGGAAGCTACGCGTCTGGCCCGACCGCCCACTCGCCGCGCGGCTCGTGGAGGGCACGGTCCTGCCGGCGCTCTCCGAGCCCAGTTTTGAGTCTTCCTGGTGCGCCGTGCCGGCAGTGGACGCGCGGAAGATCGAGGTGGGGCCGGACAAAGAATTTGAGACCTTGGTCCTGGCGATCTCGATCGCGGGGCTCCGCCACGTCGCTCCCGCACTCCTCCGGGCGGACCCCGCATGGAGGCGCATGCTCGACGAAGTAAAAACCATCCGCACCCAGTGCGCGCAGCTCTGGATGAAGCCAGACACGCAAGGACTCGGCTGGAATCGTCCCGACTCCCATGAGCCGCCGCTCGTGGATGCCTACATCGACCCGCTCAATACCTGGATGGATCAGAGCGTGATCCTCCAGACGGAGACCTGGCCCGCAAACCGCAAGCCCGGCTACCTCGCCTATTTTTGCGGCCCGATGCCGGACGACGATGGGGAGCAGCCCTTTGGCAGTGCCGCCTATCCTGCCAGTCAGACGGCGGCGGCCACCGCCAGCATGGAGGCTTTTTTCCAAACGGCGATCCGGCCGATCTGGCCCCGCGCCGTCACCAACTCCGGCGCGCTCGATCCCGCCAAGATCTTCGGGATGTACTACCGCGCAAATATCGACCCGAGCGAACGCTACGTCCTGAGTGTCGCCGGCAGCACGCGTTTCCGCATCCCGTCCGACAAGTCGGGATTTGGCAATCTTTACCTCGCTGGCGACTGGACTCGCAATGGCCTTAATGTCGGCTGTGTCGAAGCTGCGGCTATCTCCGGCGCGCAAGCTGCGCGCGGCATCAGTGGCCTGCCCGTCTCCATCCCTGGCGAAACGGATTTCTAGAGCGTGTCATTGAAGTTCGACGTAATCGTAGTCGGGGGCGGGCCCGCCGGCAGTTTCGCCGCGTGGCTGCTCGCCCGACAGGGTCGGCGGGTGGCACTTTTGGATCGGGAAAATTTTCCGCGCGACAAAGTTTGCGGCGGCGGACTTTCCCGCAAGGCGATCGAGCTTCTGCCCTTCGATCTCTCGCCGCTTATCCATGCCCGGGTGCGGGAGGTGTCGCTGCAGTTTGCGGGTTGCGAGAGCGTCGAGTTCGACGCGGGCGCGGGCGCGGGCTGCACGGTGGTGCGCCGCGAGTTCGACCATTTTCTGGTCGCGCAGGCGATCGCGGCTGGGGTGCATTTTTTTCCCGCGACGCCGGCCTTGCGCATCGAAGCCGAAGCGGGCGGCGTGCGGGTGGCCTCGATCCAGCACACCTTCCATGGAGCATGGCTGGTCGGCGCGGATGGAGTCGGCAGCCGCGTGCGCCGGCAAATCTTTGGGCCCAATGGGGTGCGCTACGTTCCGGCGATCGAGATGCTCGTCGAACCTGACCCCGCGACCATGAAGCGCTTCGCTGGGCGGGCTCTTTTGGATATGGGAGGAATGACCCAGGGTTATGGCTGGGTTTTTCCCAAGCGCGACCACCTCAATGTGGGGGTGTTTTCAATCTTCGGCGGGCGCGGCATCCGTGCCGATCTCGATCGTTTTGTGGCCCACGATCCGGCGCTGGCCCGCGCCAGGGTGCGCGCCCGCGCTGGCCACAATATCCCGCTGGCGAGCCAGTGTGAGTGTGAGCGGGGTCGCGTCTGGTTGCTTGGCGACGCCGCAGGATTTGCGGACTCGATGTTCGGTGAAGGGATCTTTTATGCCTTGCAGAGCGCGGCCCTCGCGGCGCGCTGCTTTGCCCAATCTGGCGGCGCGCCCGCGTGTGGTGATTACGCCCGCCTGGTGCGCAAGCATCTGCTGCCAGAGTTTCGTGCAGCCCATGTCCTGGCTCGCGCATTTTTCCGGTGGCCGCGTTTTGCCTATCGGCGGATCACCGCGCGCGCGCGAATGCTGGGATGGTTCTCGGGATTGATCACCGGTGAGGTCAGCTATCGGCAATGTCTCAGCCGCTCATTGGTCACCGCGCCCTGGTGGTTGCTGAGCAACGTTACCGCCCGCCCTTCAGCGAGCCCACGGCCGTTGTAGAAGCGCAGGATTGCGCGCCAGGATAAAACAGCGAGACGGGAACCCGCCACCTGCACGCGCCAAGGCCTGGCTGAGCATCGCTCGACCGGGCCTGTACGTTCGGCATTCAGAGCGTCGCTCCGGGATCCTTGGTTGGGAGCATGAGGAGCTTGCTCGTCAGCTTGTCGTTTCCGCTTAGATTCACGGGAACGATTTCGAGAATCCCGGAAGGCCCATTGCTCGGGGTGGTAAAGTTCACCTCCGTCGGCGGGTTGCGCACCTTCGCGACCGTGCGGCCCGCGGCATCGGTGGGAGCGTATGGGACCGTAAACTCACCCGGGCCGGCCTCTCCCGCGGCCACCGGCAACCGCTCGTTGCCTTTGCAGAGGAAACTAAAACCGTCTCTGAATGTTTAATGCGCTGCCCATTGAAACTTGGCGGCTGATTTGGAAAAAGGCCCACTTTCTGCAAGCGGCCTGCAGATCCTCTTAACCCACGACGAGTGTCGCGCAGCAGCGGCACCAAAGATGCGTGCCGAACATCTCCTGCACTCGCGCACTCAAAACCGCGCCGCCGCTCGATTCGCGGAGCACGGCGAGGACCGTCGCGCCGGAGCCGGACAGGAGCGCGCCGGCCACTTCCGGTTGTGCGAGCAGCCACATCTTGAGCTGCGCGAGGAAGACGTACTTCTCGAAGACTGGGCGCTCGAGATCGTTGACCAGTTCGCCCCACGCGAAGGACTGTGCGGAGTACGAGACGGCGGGAATCTCTTGGGAGTCGCGCCAGCGCTGGTAGGCCCAAGGCGTCGGTACCCCGAAGGGCGGCTTGATGAGCAGCAGCGGCAGCGGGTGAGCGAAGGCGCAGGGCGTCACCACTTCACCCCGGCCGCTCACGGTCGCGGCGCTGCGGTGCAGGAAGAAGGGGACGTCGGATCCGACCTGCGCGGCGATCGCGCTGAGATCGGCGAGGGGAAGCCTGGTTTCGCAAAGCTGGTCGAGCGCGAGCAGCGTGGCGGCGGCGTCGCTGCTGCCGCCGCCGAGGCCGGCGCCGTGCGGGATCATTTTTCGCAAAGTGATCCGCACGTCTGGAGCGAGGCCGCACGTCGCTCGGAAGAGCTTGTCGGCGCGCACGACAAGGTTCGTGTCATCGACCGGCAGCGCCGCGTCGTCGCACGCGAATTCGAGACCGTTGCCATCGTGCCGGGTGATCTCGAGCGTGTCGGCGAGCGAGATCGGCACCATCAGACTTTCGATGTCGTGAAAGCCGTCCTCGCGTCGGCGGTGGACACGGAGGGAGAGGTTGATTTTGGCGGGTGCTAGAATGGTCATCGGTGATTTCAACGCCAAACTTCAAACGCCAAACGCCAAACATTAAACGGATCGTCGCGCGGCTGGCTTGCGCCGCCGATTTGGCGTTTGGCGTTTGGCGTTTGAAGTTTGGCGTTCATTACGTCACTTCATCGGCGCCCTGCGTTCCTTCTTCAGCATCCCGCTCCAAATGGCGCTGTACGGATGCACCACCGTCGTGGGTTTCCCGTCGCTCAAGAGGGGCCGATCTTGATTTGCCCACTGGAAGATCGAACCCGCGAGATTCTGCACCTTCGTGTAACCCGCCGCGCGCAGCCGTTCCGCGAGCGCCGATGAGCGATAACCGACCGAGCAGTAGGTGACGATCGGCTGATCCTTCGCGATCCCGGGGTCGAGTTGTGAGGCTGTGGCATCCGGGTCGATCCGGCGTGCGCCCGCGAGGTGGCTCACGGAAAACTCTGCCGGGGCGCGCACGTCGAGCAGCACCGGCTTCTCGCGCTTCTCGTCGGCGAGCCACGCGGCGAGGTCCTGCGTGGCGAGTTGCGGGACGTTTGGAAATTCCTTGGCGATCCGTTTCCGCACTAGCGCCCATTGGACGCCATCCGCCGCACCCAGAAGCGCGGCCCCGGCGAGGAGGGACACGGTGCCGAGCAGGAACGCCTTCAAGGAGTTGCGGCGCCCCATGCTTGAGACTCGGGGCGAGGGCGCCCCTGCTCCTTGATTTCACCGCGCGCGACCATCGAGTATCCGCGGTGCGGCCGGCGCTCCCTACTTCTTCGCCTCTTTGTTCACGAGCCGCACGACGCTGCCGTCCATGCCGATCTCCACGCCGAGTTCCTTGCGATCGCCGAGCGGGATGCTCGGGGTGTACATCGCCACCCAGCGCACCTGCTTGCTGGTGATCGACCCCTTCTCCAGCTTGAGGGAGGAGATGTAATGTTTCCCCTGCAAATTCCGCGACGTGAGTTGCTCCTGCGCAAGCTTCACCGCGCTCTCCGCACTGATCGCGGGTGCTTCGGCGCGGAGCGCGGAGGTGGAGACGAGGATCGCCCAGAGTGCAAAGAGGAGGCTCTTCATGGGATCAGGCGTTGCGTCCGACGCAGTTGAGGTCTTCGAAGGAAACCAGCAGCCGCTTCGTCGCCGCCTCCTCCGCTGCGCCGAGCCAGGTGCGCGGGTCGTACTGCTTCTTGTTCGGCGCATCGGGGCCTTTCGGATTGCCGATCTGGCCCTGAAGGTAGTCGTGATTTTTCGCCTCATACTGCCGCACGCCATCCCAGAAAGCCCACTGCACATCGGTATCGAGGTTCATCTTGATCGCCCCGTAACTGATCGCCTCGCGGATCTCTTCGCGCGTCGAGCCCGAGCCGCCGTGGAAGACGAAGTTCACCGGCTTCGGCCCGGTGCTGAACTTCTTCTCGATGTACTTTTGCGAGGCATCGAGGATCGCCGGCTTGAGCTTCACATTCCCCGGCTTGTACACGCCATGCACGTTGCCGAAGGCGGCGGCGACGGTGAAGTTCGGGCTGATTTTCAGCAGCTTCTCGTAGGCTTGCGCCACTTCCTCGGGCTTCGTGTAGAGGCTGGATTCTTCGACACCGGAATTGTCCACGCCGTCCTCTTCGCCGCCGGTCACGCCGAGTTCGATCTCCAAGGTCATGCCCATCTTCGTCATGCGTTCGAGATACCGCGCGCAGATCTCCAGATTCTCGTGCAGCGGCTCCTCGGAAAGATCGAGCATGTGCGAGCTGTAGAGCGGCTTCCCGGTCTTTGCGAAGAGCTCCTCGCTCGCCGCCAGCAGCCCATCCACCCAGGGCAGGAGCTTCTTCGCGCAGTGATCCGTGTTCAGGATCACCGGCACGCCGTAAGCCTTCGCCGCCGCATCCACATAGTGCGCGCCCGCGATGCCGCCGAGCACCGGCCCGAGCTGATTGTCGCCCTTCACGCCCTTGCCGATGAAGAACTGCGCCCCGCCGTTCGAGAACTGAATCATCGTCGGCGAATTCAGTTCACGAGCCGCGGCGAGCGTGGCGTTGACGGTATTGGTGCCGATGCAATTGATCGCCGGCAGGGCGAAATGCTGGGCCTTGGCGTAATCGAGGAGTTCCTTCACTTCGTCCCCGAAGAGGACACCTGCGCGGAAGCGTTTGGTAGCGGACATGTCCGCCTTGTACCACGTGAGTCTGCGGCGACAAGTCCAACGACCTGTAATCTGCATTTTCCCGAAGCAGAGATGGGGGATGCGTCCGGTGTGGCCAGCTTGACTCGCGCACTTCCGGCTGAATGCTCGCGCCGTGGATCCCTCTGAGCCAAACGCACCGCAGCCAACGGGACCGCCGGGAATCTTCCTGACCACGCGCTGGAGCCGCGTGATTCTGGCGGGCGATTCGACGGCGGCGGAAGCGCACGAGGCGTTGTCGAGTCTGTGCCGGGATTATTGGCGGCCGTTGTATCACTTTGCGCGGCGGAAGGGGCACTCGCCGGAGGATGCGCAGGATTTCACGCAGGGATTCATCGCCGGGTTGCTGGCGCAAAATGGGATCGCGCGGGCGGACCGGGAGCGCGGGCGGTTTCGCACGTTTTTGCTTTCGGCATTTTGCCACTATCTCGCCAATCAGCATCGCGATCGCTCCGCACAGAAGCGCGGCGGGGAGCATGCGATGCTCTCCCTGGACGACCCTGAGGCGGGCTTTGCGCAGCAGGCGAGCGATGGCGTGACTCCGGAGTTGGAATACGAACGCAGTTGGGCGCTGGCGCTTTTGGAGCGGGTAATGGCGCGACTGCGGGAGGAGTATGTGCAGGCGGAACGGCTCGCGCTTTTTGAGAAGATCCAACCGCATCTCTCGGGTGCCGCGGGGCGTCCTGGGTATGCACGACTCGGGGAGGAGTTGGGGATGAGCGAGGGCGCGATCACGGTGGCGATGCATCGGATGCGGCGGCGCTACGGCGAGCTGTTGCGGGAGGAGATCGGGGCGACGGTGGCGACGCCGAAGGAGGTCGAGGACGAGCTGCGGCATTTGATGAACGTGGTGTCGGGTGGCCCCGTGCGATGATCTTTTTCTGAAAGGTTTTGCGGCTGACCGGTAAGAACTGGCTGAACCCAATGCCATCAACGAACCCACCCGAACCGCCGAACGTGTGCGGCGTATGCGGCACGCCGCTCAACGCGGGGCGGCTCGGCGCGCAGTGTCCGCGGTGTCTGCTGAGCCTCGGGAGCAGCTTCGGGCTGCCGGGCGATGAGGTGGAAAGCGACGCGCTGCTCGATCCGCATCAGGTGCGCAGTTTCGGTGACTACGAGTTGCTGGAGGAGATCGCGCGCGGCGGGATGGGCGTCGTTTATCGCGCGCGGCAGATCAGTCTGAATCGCGAGGTGGCGGTGAAGATGATCCTCGCCGGCGAACTCGCGGGGAAGGAATCGCTGCGGATGTTTCAGCGCGAGGCACACGCGGCCGCGAACCTGCATCACCCGAACATCGTGCCGGTGTATGAAATCGGGGAGCACGAGACG
>JANNXQ010000044.1:0-14680 GCA_031409655.1 Chthoniobacteraceae bacterium
AGCCCGCTGCGTTCAAACTCATCGAGCACCGCCTCGCGCTGCTCCCGCGGCGTCCACACCCGCCCGGCCGCGTCCACTTTCAAAATTCGTTCGGTCTGACTCATAGATTGCGGAGCGTAACGCCTCCGCAATCTACGACCACCGGACTTCAACGGTCCGCCGCGTGACGCTTACATCCTTCCTGCTCACGGGCTGGTGAACTGCACTTCGCCGAGGGAGAGGATGCCGTCGTCTCCCGCCGCGGGGGTGGACGGCCCGCGGGATACGCGGATGACGCGGCCAGTCACGTTGCCGGGGCTGACGCTGAGCGTGGCGGGGCTGTTGAGCACGTTGTTGGGATTGAGCACTGCGGAGGTGAAGACGGGCACGGTGCCGGCCGCATCGCTGAAGACCCGCACGGTGATGTTGCGCAAGCGTTCAGCGCAGCAGTCGGTGCGATTGGAGAGGAGGATGGAGCCGATCGGCGTTGGGTTTGGCAGCGTGAGCGTCCACGTCGGAGCGGGGTCGGTGTTGGCGGTGGCGGTGAAACTGTTGAGATTGCCGTCGATGGCATTGGAGGCGGGGAAGTCGCCGACTGCAGCGAGTCCGCCTCAGGCGTACCGCCACACTCGCTCTCCGCCGGCCTACGGGTTCGGATTCGTCACGTTCAGCCGCATGAAGAGCTTCTTCGCGGTGCCGATGGCGATGCTGAAGGTGTGCGTGCTGCCGGAGCCGGTATCGGGGATCGCGGTCCAGCTTCCGGCTTGCAGGGTGGTGCTCCATTCGGCGCCGTAGGTGATGCCGCTCACGCCGGCGGGCTGGGTGAAGGTGGCCACGAAGTTACTCCCGATCTTCTGCGGTCGTGGGAGCAGCCCGGCGCTGTTTTGCGTCGGATTCAGGCCAAAGCCGAACTCGGCGAGATTCAGGATGCCGTCCTTGTCGAAGTCAAAGGCATCCGCGCCGTTGCCGCTGTTGGCGGGGGAGCCGAAGTAGGTCTGCCGCCAGTTTTCCAGGGCAGTCAGGGCGGTGATCACCACGTCGTTCCCCGTGCCGCCCGTGTAGGTGATCTTCATCGGCACGCCGTTGAAGGTGAAGGTCGAGCCTTCGGCGCGGCCGTTGAAGGCGCCGGTGATCGCGTCGGTGCCGTCGTTGTTCACGAGGATGAAGCTGTTGCCCGCCACCGGCACGTAGGAGCCGCTCAGGACGAGGTTCGGGGGGCCGGTCAGGTTCACCAGGCCAGCCACGTTGAGCTGGTGGTACCCCGAATCCACGGTCGTGCCGGCGATGGCGAGCGCAAGGTTTGTGCCGCCGCCGAAGCCCAGGACGCCCGTGGCGGAGGTCGTCGCCTCGGTGCCGCTGGTGATCGGCTGGACGCTGCCGTAGGTGAAGAACACGAGATAGCCGCCGCCGGTGTTCAGCGTGCCGGGATTCAAGACGATGTTATCGGCGCTTTGCAGCGCCACGTTGGTGCTGGACGGGCGCGTGATCGCCGCGCTCACGGTGATCGCGCCGCTGCTGCTATCGCCGATTTGCACCGTGCCGGCGGTGACTTGATCGAGTTCCGCATCGGTGAGTCCCAAGGTCAACGGGCTGCCAGTGAACACATCGGCAGCCCCAAGGTTGATCAACGTGCCAGTGGTCTTCTGCCGTAGTGTCGCAGAACCCGTGGTCCGGATGACCGCATTGGCGATATCCATCGAATCCGCGTTGATGATGATGTTGCCTGAGTAAGTGTTCACGCCATCGAAGCCAACACGGTTTGTGCTCGTGACGGTTTTGAAAGCCGGGACGAGCGGGGTGCCGCTCGGGCCGGCCGTGGCGTTGATGGTGATCGGGCCAGAGCCGGAGCTCGTCACCGAACTGGTGCTATCGAGGGAGACACCATAGTTGAGCACGCCCAGCGGCGCGGTGCCAGCCGTGCCGTTGAGGGTGATGGAGCCAGCCCCCGTGTTGCGCACGATGCCGCCGAGCAACACACGAACACCCATGCCCCGAGGCAAAGCGCCCGAACCGCCCGCCCCGGTGATGGTGATCGCGCCGCCGCCCGTGGTTTCGACGATGGCACCGACATGGACCTGCACCCCGTTGTTCTGATCAAAGGTGTTATCGCCCCCATTGCCGATCAGGGTGAGCGCTCCGGTGTTGGTGCTCACGGTGGTGTTTAAGATGCTGATGCCGGGCACTGAAGCGCCGCCCACCGCACCCCGGCCCTTAATGGTGACGTTGCCGGTGCCCGTCGCCTTGATGAAGTTGGAGGACGCGTTCAGCGGCTCCGTCGAAAACCCGTAAAAAGTCCCCGCCGACTGCACGGCCTGCTGATTGGCCTCGATCGTGATGTCGCCATTGACGGTTTGCAGCGTGGCGCTGCCAGCGAGTCCGGATGGATTCATATCCACATTCTTGCTCGCCTTGATGGTGATTGAGCCAGTGCCGGAGGCGATCAAGTGAGTGTTCAAGCCGATGACCACCGTGTCCGCACCCGGCGCGGCGTCGTCATTCTGCAAGTCCACATCCAGGCTCGCATTCGCGGCGAAGGTGATGTCGCCGTTGAAGTTCACCGCGTCGTCTCCCGTGCCGCCGTTGATGGTGAGAGGGGGCAGCGTGCCGGTGAAGGCGCCGACATTGATGATGTCCGCGCCCGCCCCGGCGTTGACCACGATGCTGGTGATGCCGGTGCGGGAAAGGCTTCCAGAGTCGCCGGGGATGCTGGGCCCGCCATTCACCGAGAAGTTGCGCCCCGGCGCCGCGAAGAGGATGTTGCCCGCCGATGGCTCGGAGATGGCCAGCGTGTCGCTGCCACCGGTGAGATCCGTCACGGTCATGATTCCGCCGCCAGTGGAGACAGAATAGTCCGGCGGCGCGGGAATCGAGTAGGTCAGCGTGATGCTGCCAGTCGCTCCGCCATAGCCGTCCACGGCGATGCGATACACGGTGCCGGCAACTGCGGCGAACGTGACCCTGCTTGTGCCCGAGCCGCCGGAGTCATCGTCACTGACGATGAGAGTCAGGCTGCCCACTGCGGAGCCGGTGTAGATTGACAGCAGCGTGTCGAAGTTACTGCCGATCGTGTCGATGGTCGCCGTGCCCGTGAAGGGTGACGTTCACTGATACCAGACGGACACGCCACCGGTAAAGGGTTCCCCCGCTTCCTGGGTCGCACCGGCATTCCCCCCCGTCACCGTGCCGGAACTGCCGGGAAGAATCTGCGCATTGGCGAAGTTGTCGTTCGGAACGACCAACGAGTAGTTCAGAGTGATGCTGCCCGTGGATGGACCACTACCACGATTAAAGCCGTCCACGGCGATTCGATAGACGGTGCCGGAAGTCGCATTGAACGTAACCTTGCTGGTATTTGAGCCGCCGGAGTCGTCGTCCTTTACGACCTCGGTCAGGCTGCCCACCGCAGTGCCCGTGTACACTCCGAGGATCGTGTCGAAGTTACTGCCGATCGTGTCAATTGTGGCCGTGCCTGTGAAGGGCGCCGTCCACTGATACCAGACGGAGGCGCCACCAGGGTTGCCATTTGGCTCATGGCTGGGTTCCCCGGATTCCTGGGTCGCACCGGCATTCCCCCCCGTCACCGTGCCGGAACTGCCGGGAAGAATCTGCGCATTGGCAAAGTTGTTGTTCGGCGGAGCAGTGTCGCCGGTGCCCGTCACGGTGAAGTTGAAGGGATTCTCGTTGGTGTCGTTGTTCGTGATGCTCACGCTGGCGCTGCGGGCTCCGGCTGCCCCGGGGGTGAAGGTGATGGCGAAGGTGGTCTGCCCGCCAGCGGGGACGACCAGCAAAGTGCCGGTGGTGTCCACGACGAAATCACTGGCCTCGGTGCCGGAGACGACGGGAGCCGCGAGAGTCAGCGGGGCGGTGCCGGTGTTTTTGACGGTGAAAATCTTCGCCGCACTGGGGCTGCCGACGGGGCCGGGACCGAAGGAGATGATCGTGGCCGTGCTGTCGATGAGATTGGTCCCCGCGGGCTGCTCGATGGCGATTTCCGGCGCGATGACGGTGAAGTTTTGCGTCACCTCGGTCACGTTATTCAGCGCGTCGTAGATGCGGCCCGTCAAAGTGTGCAGGCCGGGGGTGGCGGGGCCGGTGAAGGTCCGCGAGGTGGAGGTGCTTCGCGTGGCTCTGATGACGGAGTCCACCAGCACCTCGTAGCTCAGCGGCGTGCCCGGGTCGGTCCATCCGGCGAAGAGCACATTCAGTGACGTGCTCGGAGCAAAGGGCGAGGCGGGCGTTAGCACCACCGTGCCACCCGTGGGAGGGATGAGATCGGTGTTGTTGCCGTAGAGGGCGATGTCGAAGGAACTCTCGTTAAAGTCGTTGTTGGCGATGCGCAGCGAGGTGGTGCGGGTGCCGGTGGCGGTGGGGGTGAAGGTCACGGCAAAGGTGGTCTGCCCGGTGGTGGCCGGGAGGATGCGCGCGGTGCCGGCGAGATCCACGACGAAGTCGCCCGGGTTGCCGCCGCTGAAGGTGAACGCATCGAGCGCGAGGGGGGCGGTGCCGGTGTTTTTGACGGTGAAAACTTTCGCCGCGCTGCTGCCGCCGACGGCGGTGGTCTCGAAGATGATGGAGCCGGCGCCGTCGATGAGATCCGTCCCGGCGGGTTGCTCGACGGCGATCTCCGGGCTCAGGGCAGTGCTGCCAGTGCTGCCGACGGGGAAAAAGTTGAAGGGATTCTCGTCGGCGTCGTTGTTCGCGAAGCTCAAGGTGGCGCTGCGGGAGCCATCCGCCGTGGGGGTGAAGGTGACGCTGAAGGTGGTCTGCCCGCCACCGGGGATGAAGAGCAGCGTGCCCGTGGTGTTCACGGCGAAATCATTCGGGCGCGTGCCGGTGAGGACGGGGGGATCGAGGGTGAGCGGGCCGCTGCCGGTGTTTTTGAGGGTGAAAGTGAGGCTCGTGCTCGAGCCGAGCGGCACCACTCCGAAATCCTTGGACGTTCCATCGGCAAGGTCGGTGCCGGCCGGTTGCTCGACGGCGATCTCCGCCGCATTGATCGCGCCGGCCCAGCGCAGGTCGCCATGGGTGAAGTCCCAGTAGCCGATGGCCGGGGTGCCATTGGCCAGCACGGCGAGCGAGGAGTATCGGCCCACCGTGTTCGCGGTCTCGACCGTGAGCGGGGTGGCCCAGGCGGTGCCGTCGGCATTCGTCGCACGCACGTATTTCAGGTCGCCGGCAGTGAAATCGTAATAGCTGATGGCCGGGACGCCGTTCACCACCTTGAGCGAGTTGGTTTGGCCCACGTCGTTGGTGCCGCCCGTGTCCACGGGGAGGATGGTCCAGGTGCCCGAGCCATCCGCCGCGCTGTTGCGGGCGTATTTCAGATCGCCGGCGGTCGCGTCGTAGTAACTGATGGCGGGGTTGCCGTTGACGATGGCCAGGGAGGTGTATTGACCCACGTCGTTGGTGCCACCCGTGTCCACGGTGACGATCGTCCAGGTGCCCGAGCCGTCCGCCGCGCTGTTGCGGGCAAATTTCAAGGCGCCGTTGGTGCTGTCGTAATAGCTGATGGCCGGGTTGCCACTCCCGCTCAAGGCCGCAAGCGACGTGTATAGGCCCACCACGTCGGTGGCAACGGCACCCGTGTCCAGAGTGGCGATGGCCCACGTTCCCGAGCCATCGGCGGCGGCGTTGCGGGCAAATTTCAGCGAGGTATTGCCCACATCGTAGTAGGTGATGGCGGGATTGCCGCTGACGACGGCCAGCGAGGTGTATTGGCCCACGTTTCCGGTCGTGTCCGGCGTCGAGAGCGTCCAGGTGCCGCTCCCGTCCGCGGCGCTGTTGCGCGCGAATTTCAAATCGCCACTGCTGCTGTTGTTGTAGCTGATGGCCGGGAGGCCGTTGCCCAGCACGGCGAGAGAGGTGTAGAGGCCCACAGTGTTTGCGGTGGCCGGGGCGATGCCAGTGCCGTCCACGCCGGTGATGGCCCAAGTGCCGGAGCCATCCGCAGCGCTGTTGCGGGCAAATTTCAAATCGTCGGTGGCGGTGTCATAGTAGCTCATGGCGGGATTGCCGCCGATGACGGCCTGCGAGGCATACTCGCCCGCCACGCCAGGGGGGCCGGCTTCGATGCTGGTGCTGCTCCACGTGCCGGAGCCGTCCGCCGCGCTGTTGCGGCCAAATTTCAGATCACCGTTGGTCGCATCGTGGTGGCTGATGGCCGGGTTCCCGCCAATGATCTCGAGCGAGGTGTATGAGCCCACGTCGCCGGCACTCTCGACCGTGACGATGGTCCAGGTGCCGCTGCCGTTTGCCGCGCTGTTGCGGGCGATTTTCAAATCGTGGGTGGTCGTATCATAATAGCTGATGGCGGGTCCGCCATTGAGGCTGATGAGCGAGGTGTATTGGCCCACGGTGTTACTGCTGGCCGGCGGGGTGCCGTTGCCGTCCACGCTCAGGATGGTCCAGGCGCCCGTGCCCGTGCTATTGGGAGCCCACGCATACTTCAGCTCGCCGACGCTAGAGTCGTAGTAGCTGATGGCGGGATTCCCGCCGATGACGGCCAGGGAGGTATAAGAGCCCACGAAGTTCGCGCTGTTGTCCACCGTGACGATGGTCCAGGCCCCCGAGCCGTCCGCCGCGCTGTTGCGGGCGAATTTCAGATCGCCGGCGGTCGCGTCGTGGTAGCTGATGGCCGGGGTGCCGTTGACGATGGCCAGGGAGGTATGGGCGCCCACGAAGTTCGCGCTGTTGTCCACGGTGACGATGGTCCAGGCGCCCGAGCCGTCGGCCGCGCTGTTGCGCGCGAATTTCAAGTCGCCGTTGGTGCTGTCGGAGTAGCTGATGGCCGGGGTGCCATCGGCGAGCACGGCGAGCGAGGTGTATCGACCCACGCCACCGGTATTGTCCACCGTGGTGAGGAGCCACGTTCCCGAACCGTCCGCCGCGCTGTTGATCGCGAATTTCAGGTCGGAGTTGCTGTTGTTGTAATAGCTGATGGCGGGCTTGCCGCCGACAACGGCCAGCGAGGTGTATTCGCCCACGAAGCTGCCGACGCCCGTGTCCACGGTGGTGACGATCCAGGTGCCGGAGCCATCCGCCGCGCTGTTGCGGGCAAATTTCAAATCGCCCGCCGCGGCATCGTAGCAACTGATGGCGGGCTTGCCTGCAACGACCGCCATCGAGGTGTACTGGCCGGCAGCGCTGTTCCCCGCATCCACGATGGCAGGGTTAAACACGGCTTGGGCGTGGGCAGCGGACGTGACCCATGCACCGACGAGCAGGGCAAGCACAGCCAGCAGCAGCGGCCAGCGGCGGAGGCGGAAGCCGGCGAGGAGGGCTTTCAGCCCAGGGATCGGAAGCGAAGGATGCGGGGTTTTTATGGTGGAGTCAGATGGGGCAGGAGGAGACAAGGAGACAACGAGACGGGGAGGAAAACGACCGCGAGTGTGTGCAGGGAGGTAATAGGGTGTGCTCCTGGGTGGGGTGGATTTGTGCTCACCCGTTCCTATCGAAATTTTTCTTCGTTCGTTTCATCGCGCCGCGAAGATTTTTGACCTCCTGGTTCCCAAAGTGGGGCTTTGGGAACCCACTTGCGGGCGCAACTTGGTTGCGGCGGTTTGCGGCAGATGCGCGCTGCTGACGATGGAGCGCCGCACTTCCAGCCGCCCGCCGCGCAACGCAGTTGCCCAAGGCAAGTGCGTGCCCAAAGCCCCACTTTGGGCACGAGAAGAACGGCACCCCATCGACCCGGAGCCGGCCCTCGTAATACACGACATCCGCCGCCGCCGAGGCGGCGAGGAGGAAATGGACGGCGAGAATATGCAAAGGAGCAGGGCCGCCCTCGCACCGAGTTGCTCCACGGGGCGGGGGCGCCCCTGCTCCTTGAGCGGGAGCCACTGCGCGGGCGTGGCGGGAGGGGAGTTTCATGGCGCTGGCAAAGTCCGCGGAACATCGGCGCCGGCGCAGACCCGGGCTTGGGAAAAGTCTGCGACGGTGAAATCCCGGTTATCACCGCGGTGGTGACTCAGCAGAAGCGGCGCACTGGGCTCAAGAGAGAGGTCCACCGCGCCGACTCCGGCAAATTGCCAAAGTGATGTCTCAGGAATAACGAGAGACTTTTATGAGGCTTCGACGCGCGCGGGGCGATCGAATTGGTGGGAGAAAGCTATTTTCAGCCTTTGTCCTACACGGCGTGGAGCGAGTGTGCCGGCAGGCCGCTCGCTGAGGCGGCAAGGAGCGGCGATTTGCAATCGCCGAACGAAACGCGCTGCGCCGGAGGCGCACACATCGTGGCAAGGCGGCTGGCCGGGCTGATCGAACCTTGCAGCACGCAACCGCCTGCCACCTTGCCACCGAGTTTGTGCGCCTCTGGCTCAGGGTTTTGGTTCGGCGATTGCAAATCGCCGCTCCTTCGGCTGGCAGCGAGTGGGCTGTCGCCACACTCGCCCTCCGGCGCAGAACCGCCTGTCGGCATGGCTCGCTCTGCTTCCCGCCGCCCGGGCGGGCGGGAGCTGGAAGGCTTTCACCCTTGCAAACGCAGGTTTGCTCGATTCCATGCTGCCTTCGTGCCCATGTCGGCGACTCCCGAAACCGGTCTCCAGGGCCTTGGGCGCCGCCCGCGCAGGGGGAAGCGACAGGGAGTGCGGCTGGAGCGGCGGACGCTGGCGGACGGTCGGTGCTCGCTGGGGCGGGAGCGGCGGTCTCGCCGGTCCAAGCGGCGGAGGCTGCGGGTGAAGCGGAGCGGGCGCGGGGGCGAGCGATGGGGGCGTGCGGTGAAGCGATGCTCGCTGAGGGGAAATCGGCGGACGCTTTGGTACGAGTCGGAGCGGACTGCGGATGGTTCGGCGGACGCTGACGGGAAATCGGCGGACGCTGAGCGCCGAGCGGTGGACGCTGCGGAGCGAGCGGCGGGGACTGTGGCACAAGCGGTGCTCACTTTGGAGGGCATCCACATCTCCTGACCATGAACAACACCATCGCCAACAAACTCTCCACCTTCGTCACGGCCCTCAATGTCGCCGATGTCCCAAAATACGCGGAGATCTGGCGGGGAAAATCGCCCGAACACTTTGGCGAAGGCCTCGAGGAAGTGCGCGGTATGGTGAAGGCCACGGCCAGCAAGGCCGCCGAACAAAGTGCGCCGATCACCGGCGACACCGAGGCCTTGCGGCTCCTGCGCACGGATCTCGAAAAATGGCTGCATGTGCTGGCGCGGGCCACTTTCCGCGCGCTCACGCGGCTGGAACGCACCGAGGACGGGGCCAAGGTGGACGTGACGCCCTCGGATCTCGCGAAGGCGCGGGCGATCAATCTCGCCGGGATCGGCGAGACCGTGCTGGATCTCGCGGAGCCGCTCTCCGTGGCTCCCGAGGGTGGCGGCGAACCGCTCGGGAAAAAGGCCGGCATCACCCCGGCGCTGGTGGCGCGCGTGGATAAGCTGTGGGCCGACTACGGCGTCGCCGTGGGCGCGCCCGCCAGCGCCCGCGCCCGGCGCAAGGCGCTCACCGGGCAGATCCCCAACGACGCGCGGAACATCGAGGCCAAGTGCGCGGAACTCGACGATCTGGTGATCCAGTTCGCCGACACCGCGGCGGGCGATGAATTTGTCGGCGCGTGGTTCAATGCGCGCAAGGTGGTGGACCTCGGCCGCCGCGCGGCGAAACCAGCGCCGGTGCCGGCACCCGCCCCAGCACCGAAGTAGGACGGTCCCGGCGTGCCGGAGCGTGGAGCGGGTGCGGGGGGCAGCGAGTGGGCTATCGCCACCGTCGCTCGACGGGGCAAAGGGAGAGAGCCGCCTGCCGGCATCGCGGCGCGCTACGCCGCAGAAGGTGGCGGCGGTGATCTATGGAGAGACGGTTGCCCCGTCCCTTTGCTCGGAACGGAGAGGCAACGGGATGCGCCAGGCTCCGCAGGGGCCTGTCTCCGCTGCCATGCCTTCGTCAACGCGCTACCGCGCGCTCTACTTCGCCGCCTTGGTCAGCGCCTTGCGGGTCTTCTTGATGATGCTCCGCACGGTGTCGCTCGGCTGGGCGCCTTTGTCGATCCAGTAGTCGGCGCGGGTCAGGTCGATGTTGGTGTTGTCGCCTTCCTTGCGCGGATTGTAGTTGCCGATGATCTCGATGAACTTGCCATCACGCGGGCTGCGCTGGTCGGCGACGACCACTTTGTAATACGGATTGTTGAGCGAGCCTTCGCGGCGGAGACGGATGGAGACCATTGGGATTTAGGATTTCAGATTTAGGGATTTGAGATTGGAAAATTTTCAGCGGGGACGGAAGCGACTTGGGCCGCCGGAGCGGGCCATCATCTTCTTCAAGCCACCCATGTTCTTCATCATTTTGCGCATCTGGGAGAAGCGCATGAGGAGATCGTTTACTTCGGTGACTGAGGTTCCACTCCCACGGGCGATACGCTGGCGACGGCGGGCATTCAAAATGTCCGGTTTGGTCCGTTCGCCGGGCGTCATGGAAAGCACTATCGCTTCCACCCGTTTGATCTGTTTCTCGTCAATCGAAAGTCCCTTGATTTGGCTCATCCCGGGGATCATGGCAAGGACGTTTTCCAGCGGCCCCAGCTTCTTGATCATTTTGAACTGGCTGAGAAAGTCGTTCAGATCGAACGAAGCGGTCCGCATTTTCTCCTCCATGCGCCGCGCTTCGTCCTCGTCGATCGCCTCGGCGGCTTTTTCCACAAGGCCCAAAATATCGCCCATCCCGAGGATGCGCCCGGCGAGACGATCGGGGTGGAAGGGCTCGAATTGATCGAGCTTTTCACCGAGACCGGCGAATTTGATCGGACGCTGCGTGACCTCGCGCATCGAGAGCGCCGCACCGCCGCGGGCGTCGCCGTCGAGCTTCGTGAGGACGAGGCCGGTGATGGTGAGCGCCTGATGAAAATGCGTGGCCACGCTGACGGCCTGCTGGCCGGTGGCGGCGTCCGCGACAAGGAGGACTTCCTGCGGATTGAGGTATTCCTTGAGGTGCTTGATCTCGGCGACGAGCGCTTCGTCGATCTCCTGGCGTCCGGCGGTGTCGAAGATCTGCACATTGCCGCCCTGCTCGGCGGCCCAGGCGACGGCTAGCTTGGCGACTTTGAGCACGTCTTTTTCGCCCGCGGGCGGGAGGAAAACGGGGACGCCGATCTGCTTGCCGAGGGTGGCGAGTTGCTCGATGGCGGCGGGACGCTGGAGATCGCAGGCGATGAGCAGCGGGGCGCGGCCTTGCTTTTTCAGCCAGCTCGCGAGCTTCGCGGACGAGGTCGTTTTGCCCGCTCCGTTCAGGCCGACCATGAGGATGCGGGCGGGCTTGTCGAGAATCAGCGGCGAGGCATCGCCGCCGAGGAGCGCGGTGAGTTCGTCGTGGAAGATTTTGACGATCTGCTGGCCGGGCGTGACGGAGCGGAGGACCTCTTCGCCCAGCGCCTTCTCTTTCACCCGGGCGATGAAACCCTTGGCGACATTGAAATCGACGTCCGCCTCAAGCAACGCCATCCGCACCTCGCGCAAGGCGTCGGTGACGTTCGTCTCAGAGATTTTTCCATGACCGCGGAGGTCTTTGAAAATGTCCTGAAGCTTATCGGCGAGGAGTGAAAACATGAAAGCGGGGCGGGAGCGTAGCGCAGAAAGGCGCGGCGTCGAGCGCGGGATCAGGGAGGGTTTTCGGGGGGCTCTGCGTTTGGCGTTTGGCGTTAGAAGTTTAAAGTTTGGCCTTCTCCCGCTCTCGGCAGCGGTTCGATCCCCCGGTCGGAATGAACGTCAAACTTCAAACGCCAAACGCCAAACGCTAAACGGCCTGATTCCGAGGCTCCTTATTCCACCAGCCGACCGTCCTGCATCTCGATGCGCCGATCGCCACGGGCAGCGAGATGGCTGTCGTGCGTGACCACGACGAGCGTTTTGCCGCCTTCGCGGACGAGATCGAGAAGCAGTTCGACGATTCCTTCGCCCGTCTTCGAGTCAAGATTGCCGGTCGGTTCATCGGCAAAGACGACGCTGGGCTCGTTGATCAGCGCTCGGGCGATGGCCACCCGCTGCTGCTCGCCGCCAGAAAGCTCCGGGGGCAAGTGGTGCAGCCGATCTTGCAAGCCCACGCGCGTCAAGGCGCACTCCGCAGCCTCGTGATTCACCCTTCCGCCAATGAGCGAGGGGAGCGACACATTCTCCAGAGCCGTGAGTTCCGGGAGGAGAAAGTAGCCCTGAAAGACAAAGCCGATCCGGGTATTCCGAATCCGCGCGGCGGCTCCCTCGCCGCGGGCGTAAAAATCTTCGCCCTCGAAAGTCACCGTGCCCGACTCCGGTCGTTCGAGCCCCGCGAGGGTATAGAGGAGCGTAGTCTTTCCCGCCCCAGACGCCCCGCAGAGGAAGACGGCCTCACCCCGCGCGATCTCCGTGCTGATGCCGCGCAGGACTTCGATCTTGCGCGAGCCGAGCTGGAAAGAGCGGCGCAAATCGCGGGCGACGATGACGGGGGACGTGAGGGGTGGAGAGCTGGGAGTGGAAGGATTCATGCGACGCGCGGCGCGCAGCTTCTACGGAAGGAAGGCCCGCAATGCCACCTTTCCATCGCTCATGAAACTCCCCGGCCCGCCTCCTGCCGCACCGCTTCATAGAGGACGACTCCCACGGCGGTCGCGAGATTCAGGCTGCGCGTCGCGGCGCGCATGGGGATGGTGAGTGCCCACTCAGGATGCTCCGCGAGGAGCGACTCGGGGAGCCCTTTGGTCTCGCGACCAAAGACCAGGAAATCGCCGTCGTGAAACTCCGCAGACCAGTAGGCCCGCTCGGTTTTTGTAGTCAGGAAAAAATACCGAACCACGCTCGCCTGGGCCGCTCGCAGGGCGTCGAAGGAATCCCACAAACTCACCTTCACCTCCCGCCAGTAGTCGAGGCCCGCCCGCCGCAACGCCCGATCGTCGAGTGAAAATCCGAGCGGCTTCACCAAGTGGAGATGCGCGCCCGTCGCCAGACAAAGTCTCCCGATATTGCCGGTGTTGGGCGGGATTTCGGGTTCGATCAGGACGACATGAAACATCGGGCGCGCACTTTCCACTTTTCACTTCCGCATTCCACTCCCTACTTTGGGTTACTGCCCCCGTGCGTTACCTCAAGGCCTCCATTTTCATCGGTTTGCTCGTGAGCGCGCTGGTGATCGTGCTCTCGGAAGCTGGCTTGCTGCATCAGTTCGACCAGAACCTCGCCAGGCTGCTGGCCTATCGCGCAGCGCCAGACGTAAACCGCATCCTCCAATATGCGCTGGCGATCGTCTTCGCTTTCGGCGTCGCGTGGACGACGATCGACGTCCCGAGAGATTCGCTAAAACTGGTCATCGCGGGAGGCGCGCTGGCGCAAGTCATCGCCGCTGTCTGGGTGCTGAATCTCCTCGGCATTTTCTTTTCACCATTCGCCAGTCTCATCGCGATCGCACTGAGCGCACTGGCAGGCCTTTTCTACGCGCAGACCGAAGCCGGCAGCCGGAAGCGGCTGCTGCGCCAGGTGCTGGGAGAACGGGTCTCGAATCAGACCTTCAAAGCGCTGCTCGACGCACCCGTCCCACTCGCGCTCGAAGGGGAACGCCGCGAAGTGACCGTGGTCGTCTGCGAAATCTTCAATCACGACGATCTGGAGTCAGCGCTCCCGGCTACGGACTATGTGGCGCTGACGAATTCCTTCCGCCGGAATGCCTCCGAACTGCTCGTGGAGCGCGGGGGATACCTCGATGAATGCGACGGCGAAAGTGTCCGCGTGGTCTTCGGTGCGCCGCTGGCCGAGCTTCGCCACGCGGCGATCGCCTGCGATGCCGCCCTCGCCCTCGTGGAGCGACTCGTCGAGGTGAACCGCGAATGCCACACCGTCTGGAAGCAGATGTTCGACTTCCGCATCGGCGTGAACTCCGGCGAAATGACCCTCGCCGCGTATGGCTCGCGGCGGCTTGGCGCTTACAGCGTCGCTGGCGAGCCAGCGGATTTTGCCCGGCGCCTCTGCCGCGCGAACCTCATCTACGGCACGCGAATCCTGCTCGGCTCCCAGACTTCCGTGCTCTCGGAGAGCGAGATCGAAGTCCGCCCCATGGAACTCATTCAGCGGAGCGAAGACGGGGGGCGTGAGGAGATTTACGAGTTGATCGCCCGTCGCCACGCCCTCTCCGAAGAAGCGCTCGAGCGCCGTGACACCTTCTGGCGAGCCGTCATCCGCTATCGGGAGCAGACTTGGGACGAAGCGCTCGCCCTCTTCCACAGCGCCCGAATCCCCGGGGGCACCGATGGACCCGTCGAGTTCTACATTCGCCGCATCGAACAACTCCGAGCCGGCCTCCCGGCGCTCGATTGGAACACAGCCAGACTGTAGGGGGCTCAGATCTCGCTTTTCAGAGTGGATCGGGACGAGGACGGCAGAACAGCAGAGGCAGCCTTCGAAACTCAGGCATCCCGTTTCAATTCGGGGAGCAACTTCTCGTTTACTTCCATTGGCTGGACCATTATGCCGCGACATGGATTATGCCGCGCGGTTGGTTGCGATTGAGGTGGGTGCTGAAGCTGTGTTGCCGCTTCGCGGCATAATCCAGGGCGGAATGCGCCGATTTTGTTGTCGGGATCGGAACAAAACTAGACAGAGACGGTTCAAAACTGGACGGAGACGGAACAAAATTGGAATCTGAAGGGGCGGAAGGGGCATTTTTCGGGGGGTGGGGGGGCGCCGCCGAGGAGGGGGGCGGCGGGGGGGGGGGGCCCCCCGGGGGGGTGCGGCCCCGCACCCCCCACGGGC
>JANNXQ010000045.1:0-16942 GCA_031409655.1 Chthoniobacteraceae bacterium
CTGAGGGTATGTGGGTGGGATGAATGAGATCGACAGAGAGCGGAGTCGTGTGGCAGATGCCGATTGAGAGAACTGGAAAACCCACTCTTTCAGAAGGCGAGCCGCCGAAAGCCCGTGCGCTGCAGTGGGGTTACTCCCCGTTTTCGCTGACTGGGCTTCGGATGAACTCTCGTGGAGCGGAGGACCAAGGACCCGGGGCCTAACGAACGATAGGACCGCCCCGGGCCGCGGCCGCCGACTCCGGATGCCTGCTTGAGAACGGTTCACCGCCGCGCGGCTTCGCTTTCTGTCGATCAACATAAACAACAGTCAAAACCCTATGAACCATCCACCAGCAAAGCAATCCGCAAATGCCCCGCTCGCAGCGCCGCCGGCGCTCGGGCCGCAGGGGCGCGCCGTCGGCCTCGATGTCCACCCGGACACCTTCGCCGCCGCCATCCTCGAAGGCCGCGAGCCACTGGGCGCGCGCGTGCGGCTCAATGTCACCCAGCAGCCGCTGGCGGCCCTCGGCGCCTGGGCCGCCCGGCACACCACCGCGGAGGATGTCCTCATCCTCGAAGCCAGCGCCAACAGCTTCGCCATCGCCGAACGCCTGACCGCGCTCGGTCGCCAGGTCTATATCCTGGAGAGCCACCGCGCGGGGCAGATCGGCAAAAGCTATCTGGCCAATGACAAGGTCGATGCCGTGAAGATCGCGCGCATCTACCTGAGCGGCCTGGGCATCAAAGTCTGGCAGCCCGACCCGGAGACCCGGCAGCGCCGTGAGTTACTCTCCACCTACCAGCGTTGCGTGAAAGACAGCACCCGCGCCCAGCAGCACCTGCGCAGCTTCCTCAATGAACATACCCTGCGCCTGCCCAAAGGCTTTCGCCTCTGCCGGCCCGAAGCGGGCGCGAGACTGGTGACCCTCAAGGACTGGACGCCGCGCCAGAAGCTGCTCCTGCAGGAAATGCACGGCAGCCTGCTCGCCGCCCGCGAGCGGCGCACCCGGCTGCGCCGGATGATGGCCCTGGAGATCGAGGAGACCCCCGACTTCCTGCGCCTCTATAAGCTGGCCGGACTGAACCTGGTCACCACCTATGCGCTGGTCGCCATCATCGGCAACATCGCCCGCTTCGCCCACAGCAAGAACCTCGTCAGTTACCTCGGCCTCAACCCCAGCGTCGTCGAGAGCGGCAACTTCGAGGGCGGCGGCGCCTTGCACGGGCACGGCCGCGGCAGGCTGCGCGCCCTGCTCATCCAGGCCAGCAAACGGCTGCTGACCTGCGTGAACCCCCTGCAAAAGTGGGGCCTCAGCGTCGCCCTGCACCGCGGGACCAACAAAGCCGCCGTGGCCGTCGCCCGCAAGCTGACCGTGGCCGTCTGGCACGTCCTGCAAGGCCACTGGAACAAAGCCCTGGAGGAAAACAGCACACTCCTGACCAAGCTCAGCAAACTGGCCACCGACCTCGGTCTGCCGACCCTCAAGGAGCTGGGTTACGCGAGCAAGATCGCCTTCCAGGAGCAGAAGTTAGAGGTGCTGCGCACGCATCTTTGAGGATGGGGAAACACGTTTCCCCAAACCCCTTCTCTAGGGGGAACAGCAGGTCCCATCCCTCTGTCGCCCCCGCAGAACCCACCAAAGAAAAAGACGATGACTTACAGATAACCTATTGACTTAACCACATGCCTGCAGCGCGTGGTTAGGCGACTTCATTTGTAACTTGGATCTCCATAGCGAAGTTCGTTGAAAGAGTAGGATGCGTCGTAATGACCTGTAAGTGGCTCGAAGCGTCCGTCGGCTCGGCGTTTGAGGAAGGCGAGCCACTTCGGTTGATACTTAACGTGCTCGACCTCTCCGGTGGGCTTGCCGTCTTTCAGTTCGCGCTTCTCGTAGGTGATGAATCCGATTGGGAATCGTATGAAGCTGGCTCCGTTGTTGATTCCGTTCACGCGCTTGGAGTATGTGAAGTGTAGGATCGACAGTTCCTTGGGCGTGTCCCCAGTCGTCTTGAATACGGAGTGAACCTTGAAGCTGGTATTCGTGGCGTCGAAGTCGGCCTGCGGGTGGCCATAAGTGTTGCCGGGGAACTCATCTTTTGCCGGTTGGTTCTCGATTGCTTCGAGGACCACGACGATGTCGGCTTCGGCAAGGAGCTTGTCGTATGGCCAAAGCGGCACCAAACGACCGAAGGCGGAAGTGCCCGCGACGATGGCAACGAGCAGAATCGCGAGAGAGCGGCTAGAAAAAGGCTGGTTCATAGGAGAGACGCGCAAAGTCACAGTAGAGTAGGCGAGAAGCGATTGCGGGGGCAAGCTCTTCGCTGGCGCTGCCGTTTTCGCTGCCGACCCCTCATCAAACCGTGCAGGCGGTTTTCCCGCACACGGCTTTCCGAGTTCCATTCATGCGCTTGGCCTTTGGCTTTCATGCAGCGGTCCACGCCGCACTGCGCGGCGGGGTCCAGAGTCCGTAGTGGGTTTCGAGTTGCTCGTTCGGGTAGTGTTTGTGGAGGCCGCCGCGGCAACCGTGTTTGCGCCACAACCAGCGGCGCAGGCGGTTGCAGGTCCAGTAACGCTGCCGGCTCATCACCGCGGCACTGTTGCCGTAATGGAAGTAACCGCTCCAGCCCCGGACCACGGCATTGACCTCGCGCACCACCTCCGCAATGGCTCGCCATTGGGTGTGGTGGTTGAGGATGTGGCTCACTTTCCCGCGCAGCGATCGTCCCCGAGTGGGGTCAACTCTTGAAACTTGAATACACCCTTCATCCCCTGCACAACTTCCAGCGTGTCATGTTTCAAGCGTTGACCCCGTTCCCCCCGAGGATCTGACGTTTGCCATCGGGGCCGATGCCCACGGCGATGAGCACAGCGCAGTCGAGCACGCGGCCGCCGTGGCGGATTTTTTCGTAGCGGGCATCGAGGAGGACGTAGGGGAAGGCACCGAGCGGGCGGGTGCGCCAGAGGAGCAGATCGGCGTCGAGGCGGGCGGCGCACTGGCTGACCTGAGTGGAACTTACGGAGGTGCCGCAAAGCTCTTCGAGGATGGTGGTGACTTTGCGAGTGGAGACGCCCTGGACATACATTTCGGCAAGCGCGAGGATCAGCGCCTGCTCGCTGCGGATGCCCTTCTCGAGGGCCGAAGGATAGAACTCGACCTCGCCGCGCACCTGCGGGATGGCGAAGGTGATGGGGCCAAGGCGGGTCTTGAGGGTCTTGGCTTTGAAGCCGTTGGCGTGGCCCAGGCGGGCGTCGGTGCGCTCGAAAGGCCGGGCTCTGAGCACGTGGGAACGCTCGGCCTGCATGGCCTCGTTGACGAGCAAGCGAAGCCCCTCGGCAAAGCCGTCGGAGCCTTCGTCATTGAGGAGTTGCAGCACGGATTGGAGGAGTTGAGGATGATGGAGGTGGGTCATGTGTGGTGTTGGTGTTGGTGTTTTCGAGACACCCCGACCTGAACCCATGTGACCCACCCTCTGCCAGACTGGCTTCGCGTCGCAGCTCCCCTGCGGGAGCGGCTGCGCTCGGCTCGCTACGCTCGCCTTCGCTCCGCCGCTCCCGCAGGGGAGCTGGGCATCGCGAAGCCAGCGCAATCTACAGAAAGACTTTTACACCCCCTCATAAAGAAATTTCATCGACCGGCTAGATGGTGTATTTTTCGCTCCGCATTGCAACCGCAAAATATACTCGCACACACACCGCGAGAGGTCCGGGGCACCCGGGCACCTGGCGACCGTCGGGTTCGCCTGAAGTCGACCGCCGATTGTCAAAGTGCAATATTTGCTCGTGACCTCTGGCCGGCAAACGCAGAAATCGTGGAATGTTTGTGAACATTCGCAGTATCGTTGTCGGAGTAATCGCTGTCAGCGCGTGCTTTACGAACCCAAATCGGTCAGCGCACGTCGTTGCAATGGAGAAAAAGAGGCACGAACTTAGCGCAGGGGGATGATTTGCCGGTGCCGCCCGTGCCTGCGGTCGCCGCGTGAAGTTCAAGCTCGACGAGAACCTGCCGGAATCACTGGCCGCTGAACTTTCTGTGCAGTTATGCCTCGCCGCGGATTCGAGTTCGGCTGTCGTCCACGATCCAGAGCCGCTGAGCGATGGGTTCAGTCTGGAGTAACGTGAGGATACGGGGCATGATGGCGAGCACCGTATCGCGGTCCTGACGCGCCAACCTCAAGACAATGATCCCGTGGAAATTTTGCGGTGGGTAGTTCTTGATGTGGGCGAAGTCCAAATCAAGGGTGATAAGTATGCGCTGCTCGTCCTGACAGACCCTGGCGATGGACGGATCGGCCGCTCCGCGCAAATCTTCGTCGAGAACGGAGTGGGCGTCATGACCGTCTCGCCGGAGGATGGCTCCCAAGTCGGACGGGAGATTCTCATCGAACTTGAACTTCACGCGGCCACTCCGGCGGGCGTTGGCACGATGCGCTCGCGGGCCAGCTCCGCCGCGTACGCCATCGCAGCGGCCACGTCTTCAGGCTGGAGCGATGGGTAGCTGCGGACGATTTCGGCGGTCCCTAGTCCAGCCGCCAAATTGTCGAGGACGACCGAAACCATGATCCGGGTTCCTGCGATACACGCCTTGCCGTGGCAGACATGGGGATCAACGGAAATGTGTTCGGTCCAGTTCATGCCGGACAAAGTGAGGCTTTGTGCACGCAGGGTCAACTGCACGCGGGTCAACCGGTGAAGCGTGAATGCGACGGCGGATGCCTCACCACTGGAAGCCCAGGCGGTCGAGGCGGGCCTGGCGGGCGGGGAGGAGTTTGCCGCGGCGGCGGGCGCCGCGTTGGCCGGCGACCCATTCGGGGGCAGCGGGGTCAATTCGGGGCAGCGGGGGCAGCGGGGTCAACGCTTGAAACGTGAAAGGCAGCGCTCGGTGCCGTCAGAGGATCGGCGTTTCCGGCAGGGGGCACCAGGGTCAGCTCCAGAAAATCGCTGTTTCACTTGGCGGGCTGGTCGGAGCGGGCGCGCAACTCGGCTTGCCGCTGGCGTGCCACCTCCCCCAAGCGCTCGTAATGCGTAACCAACTGCTCAGGCGTGAGGTCTTTGGTCTGCTCGTAGATGCGGGCTTGGGCGCGGCGCTTCGTTTTCACGCATTCGTATTCTTCAAGTTTCATAGGCGATGACCTCGGCGGGGGTGTTGATGCTGATGGTGTCGAAACCGTTGATCAGGTTGACGCCATTATACAGCGGGATTTTGTCGAAGTGAACGATGTGTCTGAAATTCCAACTGACGATGCAGCGGCAGTGCTGCGCGCTGGCGAGGGCGACGTGCAGGGCGTCGGTGGCCCATTTCGGCGTGACCACGCCGGCTTGCAGGTAGGCATCGCGCAGGCGCACGGCTTCGACAGAGACGCTGATGAATTCCGCCCACGGCAAATGTTCCTCATAGACCAGGCGGACGCGCTCCGGCGCGTCCTGCAGTTCATCGACGACCACGGGGGAGACGACCAACTGGAAGCGTCCGGCTTTGACCTGGAAGAAAAACTCCTGGCTCGTCGCGTCGATCCCCGGATCGAAGACGCCGCCGTACACGGAGGTGTCGGCATAAACGCGGATGGGCATGGGAGCGATGATACTGGTACGCGCTGCGCGAAGCAACGCGCCTCAGCGGGCTACGTCCGGTCGCTTCTGCTTCCAAAGTGACTCACCACTGGAAGCCCAGCGCATCGAGGCGGGCCTGGCGGTCGGGCAGGAGCGTGCCTTTGCGGCGGGCTCGGCGTTGGCCGGAGACCCATTCGGCGAGGACCCTTAGACCGGGGGCGTCGCAGTTAGGGCGGCAGTGGCCGTGGGTGGCTTGGAACTCCACTAACTCGGCGTAGCGCTCTTCCCACACGGCGGCGTTTCTCGCGGAGAGGCGGCGGTCGCCCGTCCAGGAGAAGCCGATGTCGTCGAGGCGGGCAATGCGTTCGGCGCTCACCTTGCCGCGCGCTCTGAGGCCGCGCTGATTGTGCGCCCAGTCGGATAGTGCCGGGTCTTCGGGAAGCGGGCGCGGGATGACGCAGTGCCCGAAGCGTTCGCGGAACTGCGCGCATTGCTCGAGGCGTTGCTGCCAGCGGGCTTCGAGCTCGGGGCTGGGTTCGGTGCGCACGTTCTTCCATACGGTCATGTCCCAAGGGAAACCGACGGCCTCGAGGCGGGCTTCCCGTTCGGGCCGGAGCTTGCCGGTGCGGTGCAGCACCCGCTGGGTCTCGGCCCACCGATAGAGGAAGAGCTCCCGCCGTGCGGAGAGACGGAAGGTTCCGTGCTGCTCCTGCCATTGCATCAGCTGGGTGAAGTTCGCATCCCAATCCGCATCCCACTCGGCATTGAGGGCCTCCTCGCCGTCCCAGGAAAAGGCGATCTCCTCCAGGCGGGCCACGCGCTCGGCGGAGAGGCGGGCGCTGGCGTAGAGGATGCGCTGACTCGCGACCCACGGCCCCAGGCCCGGCTCCTCCTGCCAAGTGCCGGGCACGCGGCAATGGCCGAACCGTTCGCGGAAGGCGAGCAGCCGCTCGAAATGCTGATCCCAGCGCTGGCGCTCGCTGCGGTAGGGATCGGCCGGGCCGAGCCCGAGGGCGGCGAGGCGCTCGCACCGGTGCGGCCGCAGGTGTCCGGCGCGCCACGTGTCGCGCTGCGCTTTCACCCAGCGGCGCAGCGGCACGCACTGAGCGGGATGGTCCGGCACATCGCAGTGCCCATGCGCCGCGTGGAATTCGGCCAATTGCGAAAACTTTTTCATCCAGCGCGCTTCGTGGATCGCCGCCGCCGGGCGCGGATCGCTCCAGACAAAGCCAAGGGCCTCGAGACGCGCCTGCCGCTCGCGAGTGAGCCGGCTCTCCTTCTTCATCTTGCGCTGGCGGCACACCCAGGCCGCGAAGCGCCGATCCTCCGTCCAGTGGGCGGGCACGCGCACGTGGCCGAAGCGCTCGCGGAAGTGCAGCAGTTTCTGAAAGCGGCGCTCCCAGCGGTCCGCTTCGTGCCCATCCCAGTCGGGATTGTGGCACCGCGCCCCGCGCGCATTCCACACGAACCCCGCCTCGTCCAGCCGCCGCGCGAGCTCGGGGTCGAGCGAATGGTGCCGGCGCGCCTTGCGCTGCGTCCGCACCCACCTGCCCAGCTTCAGATTTTCCCGCCAGGCATTCGGCACCAGGCTATGGCCATAGGCCCGCTGAAAGGCCAGGAGCTGCGCATAACGTTCGTCCCACGTGAGCTCCCTCGTCGCCGGCTCGGGATCGCGCGCGGCGGCGAGGTGGCGGGGCTCCCAGCAAAAGTTGATCTTTTCGAGCTGGCTGGCGCGCCTTTTCGCGAGGCGGCCCGCGCGGCGCAGGGCCCGCTGGAAGCGCACCCAGCCGGCCAGCGCCTGATCCTCCGGCCAGCGCACCGGCACCAGGCAATCGCCGTGGATGCGTTCGTAGGCGGCGAGGCGTTCGAACATTTCATCCCAATCCTCCTGCTGCCGATCGCAGTCGAAGCCGATCTCCGCGAGTTGCGCCCGGCGTTGCTTTTCCAGCAGGCCCGCTGCGGAGAGCCGCCGCTGCCGCACCACCCAGCGGCTCAGCGGTACGCCGCGCCCACCACCCGCGGGCACCTGGCAATGGCCGTGCGCCCGACGGAACTCCTGCAATTGGCGGAACTGCCTCTCCCAGATCATCAGGTAGGAGAGCCCGGGGCCGGTGCGGATCGTCTCGGTCATATGGTCTCGAAGGGGAATAGGTGGTTGCGTGGTGAAAGTCTGGTTGGTGACTTTCGCAAACGAGCAATTGCAGGATCCGTGCCAAAGGATGCTCTCCCTCCCTCGTTTTGCGTGCCAGCTTGGGAGAATTCGCATCTTTCGGGCTCTAACAGAGTCAGAAAGATGGCCGGAGAAGCTCTTAGAGCTCTAAATGGGCCGGAATGCATAATTTCCATACAACTAGAGCTCTAAGAGGGCTTCCGGCCTCGCAGGGTTGAGAATGGGAACTCTAAGTCTCTCAAAATTGCCCTTTCCAAGGCACTTAGAGTTCTAAGTGGGTTGGAAAGGACAATTCTGGCGCGTTTAGAGTTCTAAGAGCTGCAAAATTTCCCTTTCCGGCACGGTTAGAGTTTTTCGCGGTTGGGAAATTTGGCGGTGGCTTCCCTTTGGGGCCGAGGAGCGTCCTAACCCCGGTGGATGGCGCGCTCCGCCGCGCGATGGGATGCTCTGCGCGCAGCGCCATGCTGGGAAAGATGGGCCTGCGGCGGCGGTGTGGCATGGCGCGGCGGAGCGCACCATCCACCGAGGCAGAATATTTCAAAAGGCGGTTAGGGCAGTTCGATGTGATCGCGCCAGCCGGGCGGGGGGACGAAGCGGCGAAGGATCGACACGGCGTCGAGGCCGTTCGGGAAGTGGCGGCCATTGAGCGTCAGCGGGACGGTGGAGGGATGGAAATCCGCGAAGGGGGCGTAGGGGAAGCGGCGGTGATTGGCGAGCAGGCGGATTTTTTCGGCGTCGTAACCCATGAGCTTCGCCATGGCGAAGTCGATGAGGAAGGGATTGCGCGCGGCGAGCAGGACATTTGCGGCGACCGGGAGCGGTTGCAGCGGGCCATTGCCTTCGCCGGCGACGAGTCCGTCCATGATCGAAAGGACGGTGCGCTGCGGTTCGGCGCGCAGCGGGCCGCCATCCGCGTGGGCCATGAGGATGATCATGTTCAGGTCATAGACCATGCGCCAGATGGAGTCGTTCCCATACCAGGAGCCGGAGCCGACGTAGAATTGCCCGCCGAGATTTTCCCGTGTGCCCACGGTCTCGATGCCGCGCGCTTTTTTGATCAGCTCCCAACCGGTCTTCAGGGTCTTAAAGAGGAACTTTGACTTTTTCTGAAAGCGCTCCCGCAGCCGCGCCTGCCAGTAGAAGACCTTTGAGACATCGTCGGGAAACTCATCACCGCCCTGCGCCGGGCAGCCGAGTTGGTGATGCACGAGATGCGCCTTGGAGCCATTGATGCCGACGAGATTTTTCAGCGCGCCGGTGATGCCCGTTTTCTGGTGCGTCTTCATCTTGGGTAAGTTGATGAAGAAGTCCGCCTCCAGGATGGTCCGCGCGATGAGGTAACGATGCAGGCCTTTGCGATGCACGCTCACGGTCTCCGCGGGATCGTAGTCCGAGACGCGAAAGGAGTCCGCATTGTGGCTCACTTCTTCGAGCAGGCTGCTGCCGTCGATAATGATCTCGGTGTAGCCGAGCGGATCGCCCGGATGCCCGGAGTCCAGCTCCATGAAGCCGCCGACGGGCCGCCAGCGTTCGCGGCGGAGATCGAGAAACTGGATCGTCGGTCCGGTGCGTTCGCGATATTTCTCGATGAGTCGGAAGACCCCGCTCTGCCGGATGAGCAGGTCCCAATCGCAGGTCTGCAACGGCACATCGCCCACGGTGATTTTTTCCAGCCCCGGATACTTCGCGAGACATGCCTCGATCGTGGCCTCGATGAGCGCGGTGCTCGTGACCAGCGCCTCGATGGGAAACTCCGGGCGCTCGGCGTGTTTTACCCAATTCGGTTTCAGCACCACTTTCCGAAACTCGCCGTCGGGCAGGTTTCGGGAGACGAAGGTGCGCAGATCGGGGTCCGCGCCCAGAGCGATGTCGAGTGCAATCATCGGCAGGGAGCGCGGGAAGGTAGCGGGTTGGGGGAGCGTGTAAATCAGGGATGCCACGAGCCGGCGCGGTCGGGATGGAAGAGAACGCCAAACTTCAAACGCCAAAGGACTCGCGCACCCGGAGCAGTCGCGCACTCTTCGTTTAAAGTTTGGCGTTTAGCGTTTGAAGTTTGGCGTTTACTCCGCGCTCCGCGTTCGGACTCGATCCAGCCCACCAGTCAAGCGCGGTGCCGCCAGCGGTCGAGGGCGACGGCGGCGATGATGATGCCGCCGGTGACGATCTCCTGCACCCAGTTCGCGAGGTTCATTTTGGTGCAGCCATTCGCAACCACGGTCATGACCAGGGCGCCGATCACGGAGCCGAAGACGGAGCCTTCGCCGCCATTCAAGCTCGCGCCGCCGATGACGACGGCGGCGATGACGGCGAGTTCGAGGCCGGCGGCGGTGGTGGGATCGCCGACGGTGAGATAGGAAAATTGCAGCACTCCGGCGATGCCCGCGAAGGCGAGGCCGACGGTGTAGATGAGGAGTTTCGTCCTCTGCACGGGCACGCCGCAGAGCCGCGCGGTCTGTTCATTGGACCCGATGGCGAAGACGTGACGACCGAAGCGCGTGTAGCGCAGCAGCGCGGCGACGAGCACGGTGAGCGCGAGCATGAGCCAGACGCCGGGGGGAAGAAGCATCCAGCGATTCGTCGGGCGGAGGCTGGTCAGGAGGCCATTGAGCCAGGTGGTCGGTGCGGAGACGATGGACTCGTGCGCGAGCCCCTTCGCCGCGCCGCGCAGGGCGCCCCACATTCCCAAAGTGACGATGAACGGCGTGAGCCCGAGCCGCGTGATGAGCAGGCCAATGAGGGCTCCGCAAAGCGCGCCGACGCCGATGCCGCCGAGGGCCGCCAGGAGCGGCGGGACGCCGAGCGAAAGTAGCAGCGCCACGGCAACCGTGCAGAGCGCGATATTTGAACCGATGGAAAGATCGATGCCGCCGGAGATGATGATGAGCGTCATGCCGAGTGCCGCGGTGCCCACGACGGCGGTCTGGAGGAGCATGATCTGAAAATTGTCCGCGGTGAGAAAGCTGTGCGGGCGCAGTACGCCGAAGAGCGCGACGACGAAGATGAGTCCGAGCAGCGGACCGAGCCGCGCAAGGAGCAGGGGCGAGCGTGGCCTCGGCCATGATGCGGTGCTCGTCGCATTCACTCACAGGTCGCGCGGGGCCGAGTCGGCCGCGGGACATGACGGCGATGCGATCGCAGATGCCGAGCAGCTCTGGCAGGTAGCTGCTGACGATGAGCACGGCGCGGCCAGCGCAAGCGAGCTCGTCGATGAGCCGGTAGATCTCGGCCTTGGAACCGACGTCGATGCCGCGCGTCGGTTCGTCCAGCAGCAGGACATCGACGCCGTGTTCGAGCAGCCGCGCGAGGGCTATCTTCTGCTGATTGCCGCCAGAGAGATCGCCGACGCGCTGCTCGGGATCGCGGCAGCGGATGCCGAGTTTCGCGATCCATTTCTGACTCGCTGCGGACTGCGCGGCGGGCCGCACAGTGGCGCTGAGGCTGGAAAGGGTGACATTGTCCGCGACGCTCAGGGAAAGGGCGAGGCCCTCGGTCTTGCGATCCTCGCTGACGAGGCCGACGCCCTGCGCCCAGCGTTGTGCGGGAGAAGCAGGACCGAGGTGCGTCTTCACGGTGATCCGACCGGAGCGCACGGGATCGAGGCCGAAGATCGCGCGGAGCAATTCCGTGCGGCCAGCGCCGATGAGGCCGGCGATGCCGAGCACTTCGCCGCGGTGCAACGTGAGCGAAGCGCGCGCGGGCTTGGACACGCCGGCGACATCGGCGAGATCGAGCACGGCCTCGCCGGGCGTGCGCGGGGAGCGCGGATAAAGATCGGCCACCGAGCGACCGACCATGAGCGCGACGATCTCCGCATTCGTCGCGCGGGCGGTGTCGCCAGAGCCGACGCTGCGCCCATCGCGCAGGACGGTGAAGCGATCGGAGAGCGCGCGGACTTCTTCGAGAAAGTGCGAGATGTAGATGATGCCGAGGCCGCGCGCTTTCAGTCGGCGGACGAGATCGAAGAGCCGCTGAATGTCATTCTGCGCGAGACTGCTCGTCGGTTCATCGAGCACCAGCACGCGCGCGCCCACGGCGACAGCGCGCGCGATTTCCACGAGCTGCTGTTCGGCGATGGCCAGCCGATGCACGGGTGTCTCGGGCCGGATGTCGCTGCGTCCGAGCTGCGCCATGGCCTCGGTCGCGCGACGGCGCATTTCTTTCCAGTCCACGAAAGGCCCGCGCGTCGGCTCCATCCCGAGGACGATGTTTTCCATGACGGAAAGATGCCGCGCGAGCGAGAGCTCCTGATAGATCATCGAGACCCCGGCGCGACGTGCGGCGAGCGGATCTGCGGGCGCGTAATTTTCGCCCCCGAGCCACATCCGACCGGCATCGGGCGAGTGCGCGCCGGAGAGGACTTTCATGAGCGTGCTTTTGCCCGCGCCGTTCTCGCCGACGAGGGCGAGGACCTCCCCGGCGCGCACGGTGAGATCGACGCCGTCCAGAGCCACGGTCGCGCCGAAGCGTTTGGTCACGCCTTCCATGATGAGGAGGTCCATCGAGGGCGGGGGGGAGGCCATGCACTAAGAGGAGCGGCTATGACTCAACATCCGAAACTCGGGATTAACGTCGAACATCGAACATCGAACTTTGAACATCGAACATTGAATGAACCTGTCGGAGGCTCGTGGGTTCCTTAGGATGTTGGGGCGGGAGTTCGATGTTCGATGTTCGACGTTTCTTACATTAACGGCAGCCCCAGAAGCTCCTTGATCTCCGGCGTGCTGAGATTCTCCGTCGTCACCAGCGCCACTCCGCTATCCACCACCGCCGGCACTTTCTCTCCACGCCGCTGCGCCATCATCGCCTTCACGCCTTCATAGCCCATCTTCGTCGGATTCTGCGCGACGAGCGCCTGGATCTCTCCTTTTTGCAGCGCCTCGACGAGCGGGGGCGAGGTGTCGAAGCCGACAAACTTAGCCTTCCCCACGAGATTATTCTGCCGCAGCGCGAGGAGCATTCCGAAGGTCAGCGATTCATTGGAGCAGAAGATGCCGTCGGCTTCGCGGAGGAGTTCGAGCATATTCATCGCCGTGGTCTGCGCCTCGCTCGCGGTCGCACCGCCGAAGCGATTTTCCACGAGCATCTGGAGGTCCGGGTGCTGCTTCATCACGGAGAGAAATCCTTCCTCGCGTTCCACGGTGCTGGCCGAACCTTCCTGGTAACGCAGCAGGACCACCTTGCCTTTGCCGCCGAGCAAACGCGCGAGTTCCTGACCGGCGATTTCGCCCCCGAGCCGATTGTTCGTGCCGACGTAGTTCACGAAATCCTTGCCCGCTTCGCCCTTGAGCGCGGAGTCGATGATCACGACGGGAATCCCCTTCCCCATCGCGGCCTCCACGGGTCGGCGCAGGGCGATGTCATCAAGCGGCGCGAGGACGATGCCGCTCACGCCTTCCGAGGTGAATTGCTCGACGATCTTGATCTGCTCTGCGCGGTCACTCTCTTTGAGCGGCCCTTTCCAGAGGATCTCGACGCCGAGTTCCGCGCCCGCTTTGCGCGCCCCGGCTTCCACGGATTTCCAATGGACGTGGGTGGTGCCTTTCGGGATCACCGCGATCCGCTCCGCGCTGGTGCCGGGAGTGGCGCCGGAGGGCGGGGCTTTTTCGCAGGCGGCGAAAAGGGTGGCGGCGAGGCTGGCGAGCGGGAGGAGTCTGGGGAGGCGCATGGCGAAGGTTCTGCCGTGCCGGAGCGGGGCTGACGAGCCTGAGTTGCGCAGGCGGATTTCGCGCTGGCGCCCGCTTCAAGATGGGCAGAACATTTCTCCATGAAGACGAACCGTTCCCCTATCCTCACCACCACCATCGCGATTGCCGCTGCGGCTCTCGTGACGCTCACTGCTCCTGCCCAAGCCGGAAAGACGCTGGAAGAGCGCAAGGCAGAAACCAAAACCGCGATCATGGCGAAACGCTCGGAAGGTACTTCGGCGTTTTATCAGGAGCTGGAAAAGCAGGGTCGCGCGCTGATCGCGGAGTTTCCCGACAAGGCGGAGGCCTACGAATACTTGATGAGCGTGGCTTCGCAGGCTGATCCGAATAAGGCGCGGGCGATCGCCGGGGAGATCAATGCGGGCAACGCGCCGGACGCGGCGAAGGCGAAAGCGAAAGCGCTACTGGGCAAACTCGATGCGGTGGGCAAGCCGCTCGACATCAAGTTCACCGCCATCGACGGGCGCGCGGTGGATCTCGCGGCGATGAAGGGCAAGGTAGTGCTCGTGGATTTCTGGGCGACGTGGTGCGGGCCGTGTGTCGCGGAACTGCCGAAGGTGAAAGCCGCCTACGAACAACTCCATGCGAAAGGCTTCGAGATCGTCGGGATCAGCTTTGATTCCGACAAGGGCAAGCTGGAGAGTTTCGTGAAAGACAAGGCGATGGCCTGGCCGCAGTTCTTCGACGGGAAGGGCTGGAAAAACGAATACGGCGTGAAGTACGACATTCGTGGCATCCCGGCGATGTGGCTCGTGGATAAGAAGGGCAATCTGCGCGACATGGCGGCGCGGCAGGATCTCGAATCGAAAGTGGAAAAGCTGCTCGCGGAGTAGCCAGAGGCGCGCAGGCCGTAGTGGCACAGGTTTCCAGCCTGGAGTGGTCATGCGGGCATCCTGCCTGCATCTCCGGGATGAGCCGGCGCCGGCAGGATGCCTCCGCGACCACAACAGGCTGGAAGCCTGCGATGATCGGCATGGCGCGGGCTGCGGAGGTCGGCTTGCGAGCGGGCGGGCGGGGCGTTGCCGGTCGGGCGCGGCGGGGGAGGTGGGCTCGGGGAGGCGCGTCCTTTTTGGGCAGGCTTCGCCCAGCCGGGGCCTTGGGATAAAGGCGGCGCCTTATTGGGCGGTGGCTTCCTCGAGCACTTCACGAAAGCGCGAGAGCATCTTCAAGGAGCGAAGATCCTTTTCGGTGAAGACGGGCGTGGAGTGGGCGCGCGGTGCGGGCAAGCGCGCGCTTCGTGCCAGTACGAGAACGATCGTACAAGTGACAATCAAGTGTCCGCACCGTGTCCCATTGCAGGCACTCGGGTTCTTCACTTTCTATGCCGAACGTCTTTGGCTTCGAGCAGGGTCTCCTTGCTCACACGGGAGGGCGTCTGTCGGTCTATGGCGACGTCGAGTTGGGTAAGTTTCGTGGCGATGATGCCAAAGTGGACGCTGGCCATGCTGTCCGCGGTGAAGTCGGTGTCATGTAAGCGTCACGCGGCGGACCCTTGAAGTCCGGTGGTCGTGGATTGCGGCGGCGTTACGCTCCGCAATCGATGACTGAAACCGCTCGAATTTTGAAAGTGGACGCCGCGGGAGCAGCGCGAGCCGGTGCTCGATGAATTTGAGCGCAGCGGGCTGCCGGCGGCGAAGTTTGCGGCCCACCTCGGGGTCAAGTATTCGACGTTCACTTCGTGGGTGCAAAAGCGCCGGAAGCGACGGGGTGATGGCGCGGCGCCTGTGCGCCAGGAGCCTGCGGCGTTACGGTGGAGGAGGCGACGGTGGAGGAGGCGAAGGCCGGAGCGGCGCGGACGTTGACGGCCCATCTGCCAGGCGGGGCGCGCCTGGAGGTGGGCGATGCGGCGCAGGCGGTGCTGGCGGCGCAGTTGTTACGGGCGTTTGGTGGGGGAGGATCGGCGTGCTGAGTTTTGCGGGCAGCGTGCGGGTGTTCCTAGCGAGGCTCTCGGCGACCTCGGCGACCTCGGCTATCCGCGGTCTAAAGATCGCGGCCCCATTGAAGCTCGCCGCGAGCTTGCCCGAGACGGTTCTCTCCCGAGTTGCCTGGCTCTTGATTTCTGAAGGAGGCGATGACCCGAAGCCGACTAATGGCGCGGGCCTTCAGATCCGCGCCAGCGTGGCGGTGATCACGAGGGTTACTTTTTCGCCGAGGGAGGCTGGGCAGTGAAGTGGCCTGCGGCCTGAACTTTGCGTCGGTAGATTTTGTCACCGTTTGTAACGTAGAGATACGACAGGCCCGGTCCCGCAAGCGCGCAGCTCGTGAGTGGCTTGTCGAGTTGGGGCTTCGGGAGCACTCCACACATCCGACCCGTGGGGTCGAAGACTTGCACGCCGAGCGCGCTCGTCACGTAGTAGCGGCCCGCGGCGTCCGTCGTCATCCCATCGCCGCCCGAGGCGCTTTTAATTGGTGGTGCCTTTCCGCTTTCAAATTTCCCCTCCGGATCGATCGGCATCCGCATCGCCATATACGGAGCTTTCGCGCTGAGCGAGCCATCGGCCTCGACGCGGAACGTCCACGTATTCTCCCCGCCCATATCGCTCACTGCCAGGGTGCCCTGATCGGGAGACAGCGCGATTCCGTTTGGCTTGGTGATGCCCGTATCCGCGACGCGCTTCTCCTTTGTCTTCGCATCGAGGAAAGTGACCTGCTTCTTTCCAGTCTCGGTGAAATAGAGGTGGCCGCGATGCGACAGGGCGAGGTCGTTCGGTTGCACGTCTTCGGTGAGGATCTCGACGTGCTTTGTCCTGAGGTCGATGGCGATGATGCGTTTCTTCGATCCCTGGCAGCAATAGAGTCGGCCATCGGGCCCGAGCTTCATCCCGCTTACGGATTCGTCGGAGAGCTTCGTCTTCGTGCCATCGAGCGCGATTTTGTAGATGCCGGCCTGCTCGCCCCGCATGTCGCAGTAGAGAAAGTTGCCATCGGCGTCGGTCATCGGGCCATCCGCAAAGCCGAGCCCTTCGGCGACGACCTTCCAATCTTCGCCGTCAATGAGCAAAGTATTGAGAGCGAGGTCCTGGGCGTGAACCACCGCGAAGGACGTGAGGGCAAGGAGGGGGAGGATCATGGGTGGAGTAAGGATCAGCGGTGGTCTGTTGTCAGTAAGTAGCTCGCGCAAACGTGGAGTTACTTTGAGGCGGGGTGGGAAAAGAGACGCTGGTGGAGATCGTAGATTCGCTGCAACTCGGCGATGGGCGCGGGATGGTCGTCCACCCGCAGGTCCCGGTAGCGATCATTGAGCCCCGCATAACCCCAGCCTTCGCGGACGACGAGCAGTGCGGCGCTTTGCATCCCGCGCTTGTCCCCGCCTTTCGTCTGACCCGCGGCAAGCGCATCGAGGAGACGCTGCCCGAGTTCCTTCCCGCTTTCCGCAGATTGCTCGAAACTTTCCACCATCGCCGCGACGACCGCTTCGCCCGCGAGGATGTTTCCCTGCACCGCAAAATTCGGCCCCGTGCGCCCCCCCGCCCAATCGAGGCATTTCGCGCCAGTGAAACTCGCCGCTTTTCCATCCGCAGCGACCATGCCGACC
>JANNXQ010000046.1:0-3116 GCA_031409655.1 Chthoniobacteraceae bacterium
TGGCTGCGTCCGCCCATCACTAGCGCGACCGCATTTTCCTTAAACTGCCGGTCGTAACGCCGACCGGATTTCGTGCTGTGTTCTGACATGGCTTTGCCTTTCGTCTTGGAAAGCCCTGTCCGCAAAATCGAAGACACTCCAGACCCAGGGTTCTGCGAACCCTGGGCTGGATGACGGAACGCCTTTGGCGTTTGGGGTTGGCGCGGTTTTCGATCGGTTCCCAGGGTAGCCGCTCATGCCCTTCGACAAGCTCTGGGCCTGGCGGCTTCGCGTCAACGTTCTCGCCCACCCACCAGCCTCTCTATTCCCCTCCGCCGCCTCGCTGGGCTGGACGACGGAACGCCTTTGGCGTTGGACATGGCCGGACGCGTCCGGGCATTGCGCCTCCGGTGAGTTTCGACGCTGACTCCACGCTCGCTTCTCTCGGGAGACGTTGCTTCCTTCTCCGGAATGAAGACCCGCTGGTGCTGCCTCCCGCTCGTTGCTTTCACGCTGTTCTCCACCGCGGCGCAGGCTTGGGATCAGAAGGGGCATCGGGTGGTGGCGGCGGTGGCTTGGGATCACATGGATGCAGAGACGCGCATCAAAGCGGTGGCGCTTTTGCGCGGGGCGCCGGGGGATTCGGATTTGCTGGCGGAGGATGCGGGGTCGGCGCTGCCGCAGGCGGCGCGGGATCGGGAGCTTGCCGGTGCTTCGGGCCGTGTGCTAACCTGTACACTGTGAGTACTCTCAATGACTTCGAAGCTGCCCTGCCAGCGCTCAACGCGCACGAATTGACGTGCGTGGAACGCGCCGCGCGCCGGCTGCGGCGGGAGCGCGGGGGTGCGGGGGTGAAAGACGATCGGGATTACTTCTCCGATGGCCGTCCGTGGCCGGAGAGCGAGGTAGAGTTGCGCGCGCTGCTCGAGGAGATGGATGTCACTCCGCCCTTGGAGATGACCGAACAAGAAATCCAGGAATGGGAGGCGCGGTGCCAGGCCGAGCGGGAGCGACAGAAGCGCGCCTTCCCGCAGTGGGGACAAGAGGTGAACGGGTTGTTTCCGTGACGCGCTACCTGCTCGATACCGGAATCGCCAGCGACTACATCAACCGCCGGCTCGGCGTGTACGAACGGGCACGGGAGCGGGTCGCGCGGGGCGATCGGCTCGGCATCGGCGCTCCGGCTTGGGCGAGCTGTGGACCGGCGCCTGCAACAGCGCTTCCCGCGAGCGAAGCATGCGGCTGCTCCAGCGTTACCGGCGGCATTTTCTCATCTGGCCCTTCGAGGAGCAGGCGGCGGAGGAATTTGGGCGGATCGCAGCGGCACTGATCCAGGCGGGTCGTGCGATGCAGAAGGTGGACATTCAACTCGCGGCCATCGCCCGCTGTCTGGGCGATTGCGTAGTGGTGTCCAAGGACGGCGATCTGCGTTCAATCCCAGACCTGCGCGTGGAAGATTGGTCGCGTGAATGACGTTGCTTGCCCGGGCTCCGGTAACGCGAGCCACGGGACGCGATCTTCCGTGACGAAGAAGGCCGCAAAAAGTTCTGCTGGCAAACATGAAGACCCGCCGTTTCTACCCTTTGGTGATCGCTCTTACACTGCTCTCCACCCCGGCGCGGGCATGGGATCAGAAGGGGCATCGGGTGGTGGCGGCGGTGGCTTGGGATCACATGGACTCCGAGACGCGGACGAAGGCGGTGGCGCTTTTGCGCGGGGCGCCGGGGGATTCGGATTTGCTGGCGGAGGATGCGGGGTCGGCGTTGCCGGAGGGGGCGCGGGATCGGGAGCTTTTCCTGCAAGCCTCGACCTGGCCGGACATCGTGCGGGCGACCAATCATCCGGCGCGACGGCGGAAGTATCATCAAGGACCGTGGCATTACGTGAATATCTTCTGGCAGGAGCGCGGGCGGAAGGCGGTGGAGCGGAAAGACCTTGGGATGGAGGGGAAGCTGATCGAGCAGCTCGGGAAATGTGACACAGCCCTCCGGGCTGTGAACTCAGGCGGGACGCCTGAGCCACTTTCGCCGGCGCTGGCGCTGGCGTGGTATGAGCATCTGGTGGGCGATGTGCATGCGCCGCTCCATGCGAGCGGGCGGGTCACGCCGTTTGAGAAGCGCGGCGATCATGGCGGCAATGATTTCTGCCTGGGGAAGACGCACGCGCTCGGGAAGCACAATTGCTCGTCGAATCTGCACGAGGTGCGGGATCACATCCTGGTGACGCAGCGCGGCGCGGACAGCGTGGAGGTGGTGGCGGCGGACTTGCATGCGCGCTACGGCAAGCCGCTCTTCATCGGGTTGGGGAATTACGAAGGCTGGGCGCGGGAGAGCTACAAGCTGGCGACGACCAAGGTGTATCCGCCCACGCTCTTCCGGCGGGTGAAGCCGACGGCGGCCTACTATAGTACCGCGCTCAAGGAAGCGGAGCCGCGGTTGGCGCTGGCGGGGTATCGCCTCGGCGAAGGGCTCAATGCGCTGCTCAAGTAGTCCCGAGCTTTAGCTCGTAGCATCGTGCCTGAAAGAGGGGCGTTCGGAGCGTTATCCGCCCATGCTCTTCCGGCGGGGGTGAAGCGACTTCCGCCTACTATATACTGACGCGCATCACGATCTTTACTTTTCCTCCGGCAGCCTCGAAGAGGCGAAAGTCGATAGCCCAGGGCAACGCCCTGGGTCATTTGAGTCAGGTGAGGTAGCCCTGAAAGGGCGCAACCTCCGAAGGGGCCGCCCTTTCAGGGCTCGCACGCGGTGGATGGGTAACCCAGGGCTTCGCCCTGGGCTATCGACTGTCGCCTCTTCGAGGCTATGCGCAGAAAGTAAAGAACTTGATGCGCGGCAGTATAGTACCGTGCTCAGGGAATCCGAGGCGCAAGAGCTGAGCCGTCGTGGTCCCGTTGCGCGAAATTTACTAAAGCCGTGCAGGTGGTCAGCCGAAAAAGAATTAAGGCGGACGAGTGTTCGTCTTTCGGCAGCGGGCGAGAGCCCGCCGCCGAACTTACTACTGAGCATTCCAAAAAAGGTTCATAGTCCATCGAGGTTAAGAGTCGATTGGATCCAGAAGGCGCGCAGACAACGCTTCACCTTCCGGACTCGGGTCAGAGCCTTGGGCGCGGCGCGGCTGAGTTCCCAAAGCTCTTT
>JANNXQ010000047.1:0-50064 GCA_031409655.1 Chthoniobacteraceae bacterium
CCGTGCTGGCGATCCCAAAACCAGACGGCGGCCCTGCCACGGCGCTGCAACTGACCAAGGCGGCTGGTGGGAACTACATCGACCCGGCGGGACCCGAATTCGGCCTCAATCCGGCGATGTATGAGCTGGCGCAGATGTTCAATCAGAATGCGACGGGCGGTTACGACGTTCTGGGCAATGTGGCCGCTGTTCTCAACACGGGGCCGCTGGTTTTTCCGATGACGAAGGCCCAATACGTGGCAAACTCGATCACCAAGCCGCCGCAACTTTTTTCACACGCCGATCAGGTGACCCAATGGCAGACCTCGATCCCCGACCAACCGCCGCTCACTGGCTGGGGCGGACGGGTGGCAGACATCATTAACTCCGTGGCCAATCCCATGGGCAAAATTTCGATGTCCGTCTCCCTCAACGGAGCCAATACCTTTGAGGTGGGAAACTTGATTTCGCAATACCAAGTCTCGACGACTGGCGCCGTGACCATGAACGGCAACCTGATGACTGGCACTGGCGCCCGCGTCCGTGCGCTCCGGGACATCCTCGCGATTAACAGCGGCACCACCACCCCGAACCTTCAGCAGCGGGCCTATGCCGATACCGTCGAGCGGGCGGTCTTTACCGGAGACCTGCTCAATACCGCGATTGCGGTGGAACCCACTTGGACGTTTCCCTTTCCCACCTCATCGCTCGGCAGCCAACTACGGATGATTGCCCGGATCATTGATGCGCGGGGACCGGGCAAGTTCAACATGAACCGGCAGATCTTCTACTGCTCGGCGGGCGGCTTCGATACGCACACCGCGCAGGTCGTCATCCCAAACACGACGACGAATGATCCGACCAATGTGAACGGATCCCACTACAAGCTGCTCCAGGACGTCAGCCAATGCATGTACGCCTTCCAAAAGGCGATGGAGCAACTCGGCCTCGAAGATAGCGTGACGACCTTCACCGCCAGCGATTTCTCCCGCACCTTCCCCACGAACAGCCAGGGCAGCGACCACGGCTGGGGATCTCACCACCTGATTATGGGTGGCGCAGTCAAGGGCGTCGCCAATAGTGGTGGGACCTACGGCAGCCTGCCGACCTTCGCGGTCAACGGTCCGAACGATACCGGCCTCGGTCGTTGGATTCCGACCATCGCGGTCGATCAGCACTCTGCGACGCTCGCCAAATGGTACGGCGTGGATCCCGGTGCAAACATGGCAGCCATCTTCCCGAACCTCGGTCGTTTCGCCACGTCAGACCTCGGGTACATGCTGTAGCGAGCCGCGATGAGTGGAGATCCGCGCTTCAGGGACTCTCGACCGCCGGTTGCATCGAGGCGGCAGATGGCGAAGGCTGCGGGTAGTGTAATCCTCCTGCTTTCCCTTGCGAGACTGCTGAGTATCTGAAGCAGGATAAGTAGGTTGGGCGTGTGCCGCACCCGGTTGATTGGACACCGGACAGGAAGATTCAGACAGCTCAGGGCATGGCGGAATGGAAGGCAAGACGGGCTTGAATGGGAGATTGGTGACGGAGTTTTTTGCGGCGCCAGTGGTGGTTGTAGGCGTGGTCGAAGGTGGCGACAGCGGCGCGGAGTTTGGCGAGGTTTTGGTAGGAGCGACCGTGAATGATTTGCTCCTGGGGGTGTAATAGTCCCGCCTGAATCCCTCGGCACCCCACGGCCGATCGACTTCCCCGACCCACGCCCAGTGCCCACTGCCCGAGGCCAGGCGGGCAAGATTCCCACCCTACCCGAGAGTCGCCGTCCGCGCGCTGAGCCCAGGGCCTTACGGCCATTCGACCGTGGAAACCGGATGAGAAGGCATGGCGTCGCCCAGACCCGCTCCCATCCCGCGGAAGGGAAAGCATCCGCTGCCGGGTGAGTTTGCCGGGTTGACAGGAGTTCCGCGTTTCCCCAGATTTTTCGTCCACTCCCCGCCGCTGCGCTTGAACGAATCTCTCTGCCAATCGCTTTGACTGACTGCGGCGATGGCAGGGATGCGCAGCGCTTGAGCGCTGCTGCGCATCGCCACAATTTGTGATTTCCGTGGCAGAAGTTTGCGCGTGTTTGCAAAATGCCATTTCAGCCAGCCCGAAGGGCTGATCCCATCTTTCAGAATCGGGATGACCTTATGCGGAACGCCGCGCGGGCCTTGGGTAGGGTAGGCATCCTGCCCGCCGGTTCGGGCGTCCCGCCTGAATTTTTCGGTCCGTCACCGGCGATCGACTCCTCGATCCACGCTCCGCTTCAACGTCCGTTTGCCAGGCGGGACGCCCGGCAAGGCGGGCAGGATGCCCACCCTACCCAAGACTCACCATCCGGCTGCTGATGGCGTCTCTTTGCTTTTGAAAGATGGTATAATTTTCGCGGTCCCTCCGGGGCTACAGCCTTCGCAGCGCCGCAATCCGGCGATGGGATTTAAAACGCCGAGACGCAGAGACGGAAAGATCGCAAAGGAAGGGAACAACCTCATTTCCCAGGACGCGCACCCACCGGGTGAACCCATCCGCCGCCTCGATTCCGCTCTTCCTTTGCGTCCTCTGCGTCTTTGCGTCTCGGCGTTAAAAATCCCCATCCCGCTTTCAGGATAATAGGAAGGAGATGACTTCCTGTGTTCTTCCGATCTGGGCCATCGGTGTCATCTGTGGTTGAATTATCCGTGGCCTCCCGGCACGCCGCGCCCGGCTACGGCTTGAGTGACACGACGTACTCGACGATGTCGCGGAGGTCGCGGTGGCTGAGCATTTCGCCATAGCCTGGGGGCATGCCGCTCGCGGCGCTGGCTTCGCGGGTGGCGATGTCCGCTTTCTTCACTTGCACCACGGGTGCGCCGGGCGCGGGCATCTGGAGGGAGAGGGTGTCCGCGGTCTCTTCGCGGACCACGCCCATCTGCACGTCACCGCTCTTCGTCGTGACGAGCACGCTCTGGAAACCTTCGGCGATGGTGGCGTTGGGATTGACGATCGCTTCGAGCAGAGAGCGGCGGTCCATCTTCGCGCCGATCTCGGTGAGATTGGGTCCGGCATCACCGCCGCTTTCACTCACCTTGTGACAGCGCAGGCACTGGGCGACGGCGTGCTCCTTGAAAAGGATTTCTCCTTTCGCTTTGTCGCCACCTTCCAGGGCAAAGGCAAAGCGGGCGAGGGGATCGGTCGCGGGCAGGTTTGCCTGCCAGGCCGCGAGCTTCGTCTTGAGGTCGGGGCTCGGGCGTTTGCCGGCGGCTTCGAGCACTTCGAGTTGCGCTTGGGCGGGGATCTTGCCGGCCTTGAAGTCGTCGAAGATTGCGCTCAGGGCGGTGTCGGCGCTGGCTCCCTTGAGGTCGCCGAGGGCGACGAGGATTTGTTTTTTTTCCTCCGGCTCCGCACCGGCAAAGGCCGCGCTGAGTTGCCGCGCGGATTCCTCGGGATCGAGCTTGCCGAGCATCGTGCTGGCTTCGACGCGGAGGGCTGCGGCAGGGTCGGTGAGGGCGAGCTTCACCGCTTCGCCAAGTTCCGGAGCTTCGAGACTGCCAAGGGCACGAAGCGCTGCGCCGCGCACCTTTGCGGGGAGCCCGCTCTCCTTCATCACGGTGAGAAGCAGCGGGGCCATGGTCCTGGCTTCGAGCTGACTGATGGCGTCGATGGCCGCGGTGGCAATGGCGGGCGCCTTGGCAAAGACGACTTCGCGGGTGATGCCGCCGAGCGCAGAAATGGCGGGCTGGCCATCTCGGGCAGCGAGCGGACGGAAGACGCCGGCCACGCGATCGCGCTGCGGTGGCTTTGCGTACATGCCGAGCAGCTTGAGCGCTTCGATGCGCAGCGGTTCGGCGCGCGAGTTGTCCGCCGCAAACTTCGCCAGGGCGGCCGCATCGCCGGAACGAAACGCGGCATTCAGGGCGCGGAGGGTGAGATTCTGATCGTCCCTTGGCTTGGCGAGAAGTGCGGCGAGCGCGGGATACGCAGCGGTGATCCCGATGTCATTGATCGCCCGCGCGGCTTCCTGCACGAGCGCCGGGTCAGCGTCGGAAAGAAAACCCGCGAGCTCCGCGTCCTCCGAGCGCCGCAGCGCGAGCAGCGCGGCGAGACGGACGTCGCGCGACTTCGACTTCGCCGCTTCGTTGATTGCTTCGGTCCCGATGGTGGCGAGCGCCCGGACGCCCGCATGGCGGAGGAACTGATCCTTGTCATCGTTCTCCTCCAGCATCTTGATGACGCCCAAGGTGCAAATCTGCGCGTCCTTGGCTCCCAGCTTCGCGATGCCTTGCGCGGCAAAAAAGCGGACGCGCGGACTGGGGTCGTTCAACCCTAACGTCAGAGTGGCGACCAAGGTCGATGCCCGCTCCTTTTGACTTCCGTCGCCGATGACCTTGACGGCCTGCGCACGCACTTCCTCGTCAGGCTCGGTGCTGACGTAAGTGAGGGACAGCAAGTCGGCGGCGGCGCTCTTTTCCTGCGCGTATGCGGCCATGCGGGCCGATTGCCCGAGCGCCCAGATGGCATGGAGCCGCGGGAGGCGCTCGGTGCCTTTCATCGCCAGATTCAAGAGCGGCATCCCGGAATCTGACTTCGCCGCCAGCGCCCACTGCGCGCGCAAGCGGATGCGCTGATCCTTGTGGCTGAGCAACGCGATGAGTTCGCCCGTCGGGCGCTGCTTGAAGCCTTCCTTCAAGAGCCGCTGCACTTCCGCGATCGGCTTCGCCTGTTCGGTGCGCGCGGCGGCATGTTCGAGTTTGATGATGCGGCCGCGGCCCGTGCCTTCCCAACCTTCACCCCACTCGGTAAAGTACATCCGTGAGTCAGGGCCGAAGTCCACGTCGGTGGCTTGCACATTGTCCACGAAGGTCGCGGGTGATTTCTCGACGGCAAAGCCCGCGCCGTCCGGCTGCACTTTCCACCACGAGATCGCCGAGCGGGCGCTGGAGCCTTTGAAGCCGCAGACGAAGAAGGCGTCGTCGTATTCCGCGGGCAGGCCGGTGCCGGGATTGTGGACCACGCCGCTCGGGCCGTCGGGGATGTTCAGGATCGGCGAGAGCACCCACGCGGGCGTGTCTGCCTGGCGCGGCATCCAGAGTTTTTCCGTGAGCCACATGTTGCGCTCTTTGCCCAGTGGCGGGTGCTGCCAGCCGATGCGCCAGCCGGAATCGCCGCCTTCCACGAGATACACCCAGCGCTCGCGGTCGCCTTGATCGCAGTCGTTGTCGCCGGTGAAGAGATTGCCGTAGTCGTCGAAGGCGAGTTCCTGCGGATTGCGGAGGCCACGATAGACGAGCTCCAGGTGCGAGCCGTCGAGTTCACAGCGGAAGACGGCGCCTTCATCGGGCAGGGCGAGAGTCTGGCCTTCCTTCGTCACGACGTGGGCGCCGCGGTCGCCGAAGGAAAAATAGAGCCGTCCATCCGGGCCGAGCGCGAGGCCGTGCATGTCGTGACCGGTGAAGCTGAAACGCACGCCGTAGCCGGAACTGAGCGATTCCTTTTTCTCCGCACGTCCGTCCGCGGCGAGGCCGGTCATGCGCCAGAGATTCGGGATATTCGTGAAGAAGACCTGGCCGTCGTGCGCGAGGATGCCGGAGGCGATGCCATCGAGCATCGTCGTGAAGCCTTCGGCATAGACGCGCGAGGAGTCGGCTTTGCCCGTGCCTTTGGTGTCCTCGATGACGCGCACGATCTCGGTCTGCTTTTCGAGTTCCTTCCAGTCGTTGGGGAAGTTGCGCTTCGACATCGCGATGCGGTCGTCGGTGGTGCGGCACGCCATGTCGTCTTCGAGCATGAACATGTAGTGCCGGATATCGAGGACGCTGCTCCGGTAGCGATTCGTCTCTGCGGTGAAGACGCGGCCCTGCGCATCGATGGTGAAGGCGACAGGGTTGCCGAGCATTGGCTCCGCGGCCCAGACGTCGGCGGTGAAGCCAGAGGGCAGCCCGAATTTCGCCATGGCCTTGCGCGGCTCATCGGAAGCGGGCTGCAAGTGTGGCGTAGGGTCGCGCGGGTCGGGCTTCAAGGCTCCGGCGGCGGAACCACCGATCGCGATGTCCGCCCCATGAGAGAAATGAACGAGGCCGAGGGCAAGGAAGCCGCAGAGTAAAGCGGGACGACGAGAGAGGCGGGGTCTGGACATGGGGCGCGAATCTAAGAACGCCGCCCAATGAAGCAAGGATGCGTGTGGATCCCGGTGAATGACGCGCTCCGCGCGCTATGCGAAAATTAGCGCCGCTGGCCCTTTTTTTACACGAGGCGCATTCGCGCGAAGGTTTTGCCATGCCGCGCGGAGCGCGCCATCCACCTCAGCCTGGAGGCCAGTGCAGGCCGCGTCCGCCGAGGACGTGGAGGTGCAGGTGGGGCACGGATTCGCCGGCGTCGCGGCCGTTGTTGATCACGACGCGATAACCGCCTTCCGCGAGGCCGAGCTTTTCCGCGATCTCCCGCGAGGCGAGGAGCATGCGCCCGAGCAGATCGGCATCCGTGGGCTCGGCCTCGCTGAGCCGCGGGATGCAACGCCGCGGGATGATGAGCACGTGGACTGGCGCCTGCGGATTGACGTCGTGGAAGGCAATGAAATCCGCGCCCTCGTGAACGATCCGGGCGGGGATTTCGCCAGCGGCGATTTTCTCGAAGATCGTCATAGCAGGGAGAAGGTGATCTCGTGCCGGGCGCCCGCGGCGGACGTTTGCTCGCGGGTGAAATTCACGATCTCGGCGCGCAGGGCATCGCTGGCGCGGCTGCGCGTTTTGCAGGAGCAGAGGAGGCGCACGCATTTATCGAGGCCGAGCAATTCGAAATCGCAGACCGCACTCTGCACGAGCTCCTGCAGGCGCCGACCGAGCAGATCGAAGAACGCCAGCTCGTAGCCCGCGCCAGCTTCGCGCGCCAGGTCCACGAGGGAGACGCGCTGGCGCGGCGGGCCGGGCTGGAAGTGGCGCGCGACTTCCGCGTAGCCGATCACTTGCAAGACGGATTGCACCGCCGTCGTGAGCCGATCCACCGGCATCACATTCAACTCTTCCTGATCGCGCAGAAATTCCGTGACGCTCTCCGCCACATGCTCCGCGAGCCACCACTTCGCGTAGCCGGCGCGCAGGGCCGCCCGCGCCAGCGAACGGACCAGCCAATCGCGCTCAAACGCGACGGCCTGGCCGCTGGCCAGTTCGATCACCGGGAGATGGTCGTGAAAAGCGATCATTGGGGAAAGGAAGAAGGAGGAAGGAGGAAGTAGGAAGTGATCACCGCGCTTCGCGCGCGCAGGGATTCTGCCTTCTTACTTCTGCCTTCTGCCTTCATTTGAAGAGCTCCGGTTGCAGCTTGCTGGGCTTTGGCCGGCGTTCCAGTTGTTGGATTTCTTCGATGAATTCGCCGATGTCCTGAAAGTGCCGATAGACCGATGCGTAGCGCACGTAGGCCACTTCATCGAGCCCGTGCAGGCGGTTCATGACTTTCGCGCCGATGACGTGCGAGGGGATCTCGCGGTGAAATTCGTTCTCGATTTCGAGGATGATTTCGTCCGCGGCCTTTTCGAGCTTTTCCACCGAGACGGGCCGCTTCTCGCAGGCCTTGATCATCCCGGAGAGGAGCTTCTGTTTGCTCATGGCTTCGCTGCGGCCATCCCGTTTCGCCACGCGGAGATCGTTGCGTTCGATCTCTTCGTAGGTGGTGAAGCGATGCGTGCAGGCGGCGCATTCTCGGCGGCGTCGAATCGCCTTCCCGTCTTTGGAAAGGCGGGAGTCGATGACTTTATCCTCAACTCCTCCGCATTTGGAGCAATACATCTTGTGGTTTAGGGGCGCAGCTACACGCGTTTAACTCAACAGATTGTGGTGTCAATCGGCGAATTGGGATTTGGCAAATTTGCGGTTTAAGTTTCACGGCCTCGACCGCTACTACTTTCCTCCATGCCCGCGCCGAAACTTCAGACTCCCGCCGAACTCGCGGCCTTCCGCGAAAAGCTCGGGGCGCGTGGCCAGCGTCTGGTTTTCACGAACGGTTGTTTCGATCTGCTGCACGTCGGTCATGTGCGTTACCTCCAGGCGGCCCGCGCGCTCGGCGATGCGCTCGTGGTCGCGGTCAATGGCGATGCTTCGGTGCGCGCGCTGAAAGGGCCGACGCGTCCGGTCAATGGGGAGGAAGATCGCGCCGAGGTGCTGGCAGCGCTGGCCTGCGTGGATGCGGTCACGATTTTCCACGAGGAGCGCGTCACGGATCTCGTCCGCGCCATCCGTCCGCAGGTCTATGCGAAAGGCGGCGACTACACTGTGGCATCGCTCGATGCGGGAGAACGCGCGGCGCTCGAAGAAATCGGTGCCGAGATCCGCATCCTGCCGCTGGTGCCCGGAAAATCCACGACCGCGATCCTGGAGCGGGCCTCCCGATGAGCCAGAAACCGCCACTCGCTCTGGGCGTCCTCGGTTCCGGCAGAGGCTCAAATTTTCGGGCCATCGCCGATGCCATCGCGCGCGGCGAGCTGGCCGCCGAAGTGCGCATCGTGCTCAGCGATGTGGAGGATGCGGGCATCCTCGACCTGGCCCGCGAGCGTGGGCTGCGCGCCGAGTATCTCGCGCCGGGCCGCTTTAAGACGAAGCTCGAGCCCGAAGCCGAGACGCGCCTCGTGGAACTGCTGCGCGCGGCTGGCGTCGAACTCGTGGTGCTCGCCGGCTATCTGCGGATGGTGAAGGCGCCGCTGCTCGAGGCCTTCCCCCGCCGCATCATCAATATCCACCCTTCGCTGCTCCCGGCGTTTCCCGGACTCGAATCCTGGCGCCAGGCACTGAACGCCGGTGCGACAAAGACTGGCTGCACCGTTCACTACGTGGACGCGGGCATGGATACCGGCGAGATCATCGCGCAGAGCGAAGTGCCAGTGCGGCCCGGCGATACCGCCGAGTCGCTCCACGCGCGCATCCAGGTGGCGGAACATCGGCTGTATCCGCAGGTGCTCGCGGGCCTCGCGCGCTGACCGAGCGGGCGAAAAAGCGACGCCCCACTGGCGGTGAAACCAATGGGGCGTCGTTGCTGCAAATCAATCAATCCGCGGAGGGACCTGGCGAATCATCACTGCTTCAAACCTGAAGCGGGATGGAATCCGATCGCCTGCGGATCGGGCCGGAATCAAGCGATGTGTCCCGAGACGAGTTTCGTCATCTCGAACATCGTGACCGTCTTCTTGCCATTGAAGACCGCTTTCAGCGCGTCGTCGGCGTTGATGTTGGTCTTCTTCTTGGGGTCCTGAAGTTTGTTTTTCTTGATGTAGTCCCAGAGCTTTTTGGTCAGTTCGCTACGGGGCAGCGGCTTGGAGCCGACGATCAGGGAGAGCTTGTCGTCCGGTTGGACGGGCTTCATGAAGGCGGCGTTTGGTTTGCGTGCAGTGGTTTTTTTAGGAGCGGGTTTGGGTGTGGGCATGAGTCGCTTCTACGACTGACCACGCTGCGGCGACAACACTAAAGAAGGGAATTTTTTCCGGAAAAATGAGGGAGATTTTTATCCGCTTTCCCCAGTGGACGCTTGACTCAATCAGCGCGGGGCGTCTTCGCGTCGCGATAGACGCGCGCGAGTCGCAACATTGCGGCCTCGAGTTGCGCGAAGTATTCCCCCTCCGTCAGCGTGCTCTTCGCTTCGCGCAGACGCGCGATTTCCATCTCGAGGGCGTCGCGTTCCCTGCGCACTGCGGGCGAAAGTTCGCGCTCCGCAGTCCCCGGCACGAGATGCATCTGGTGCGCGCGCAAGCCGTCGGGAAGCCCGCCAGTGCTTGCTTTCTTGACCACGCGCAGTCCCGCAAACCAATCCGCCGGCGTGCCGCGACTGTCGCCGTTGTCGTCGAGGATCGAATGCTCCGTGGCGATCCGGCCTTCGGATTGGTAGAAGTCCGCCGTCTCCTGCGCGGCGCGCAGCCACGCTTCGAGCAGCGACGTTTGACCGTCGTGATCGAGATCCGCAGTTTCATCCGCGATGGCCTCGGAAAGGTAGCGGCCGAGGCGCGCATAGTTGTTTTCGCTGCCGCTCTTGGTTGCGGTGAGCACGATGCGACCGGGCACGGAGAGCGGCGTGAGAAAGGCGCCGCTCGCGGAAAATGCCGCGACGATCACGACCGGTCGCTGCATCGGTTTCAACCACTCGGCGAGTTCGGCTGCCGTGAGATCCGCGCCGCGCAGATTGAACTTTGGCTCGCGTCCGTCGGTGGTCCCATGGCCGAGGAGCACGAGCCACAGCGGTTGCTCGCCGGTCGCGGATTCCTGCTGCAAGGCGCTGCGCAGCGGGGTCAGGCATTCTTCCTCCGCACTGGGCAAGCCGATCGTCGTCACGCGCGCTCCCCCCTTCACGCCCGCCTGCCGCCAGTTCTCCAGCCACTTGGCGAAAGCCGCGTCGTAGTCGCTTCCTCCACCGGCGCCCGCGACGACGATCAGCGAAGGGGATGGCGTCGCGGCTTCCTGGCCATGCGTTGTCGCGACCACGCCGACGAAGGCAAGGAGGCGCACCAAGGAGCAGGGGCGGCCACGCCCCCAGGGAGATGTTGCTCGGGGCGAGGGCGCCCCTGCTCCTTGGTAGTTACTTTTCATGCGAGTCCTTTCCATCTTCTCAGTCCCCATTCGCTGACGAAGCAGGCGAGCGCGAAAAGGAACATCGCGGGGGTGTGCCAGAGCGGTTGGGTCCACGTCTCCGTGACGGGCGCGCTCTTTTCTTGAAGGACCCGCGCGAAGGCATCGAGATCATCGGGCGCAAGCACTCGGCCTCCAGTCTTGCGCGCGATGGTTTCCAGAAGCGCGCGATTCGGAGTGAGCGTCTGGAATTCCGCGGCAGCCAGATCCGTCGTCCAGCCAGTCGCGCCGTGGCCCACCTTGGCCCCGGCTTCGTTGGTCACCGCGGCCTCCACCCGGTAGCCGCCATTCTCGCGCGGGAGGTAGCTGGCTTCGTAGAGCCCGGGCTCTTCCGGCGAGGCTTCCGCGGTGAGCGTGGCCGGCGCGCCCGCTCCGATGGGCTGGACCTTCAGCGTCACGCCAGCGTTATCCAGCGGCTGAAATTTCAAGTCGCGCGCGCGCACTTGCAGGCGCACGGATTCGCCGCCGGGCTGCGGTTCGGCGCGCAGGTCGATCGCCTCCGGCACATCCGCGACGAGCCAGCGAATCATCTGCCGCCACAGCTTGCTGAGATCTTTCACCTGCGCCTCATCACCGAGACCGGCGTGCCACAGATCACCGACGAGGACCGCACCGCTGCGCCCGCGGCCGAAGCGCTGCGTCACGATCGCCGGATATTCCGTGCGCCCGTCGCTCACTTTGGCCACCACCATTGCCGCGGGCTTGATCGTCGGTGCGCCATTGAGCACGTCGAAGGTCGGTTGCTCGTCGAGTCGGCGTTGCTCTTCGGCTTCATTTGTCCGGAGACGCGCCCACGGCTGGAGCCAGCCTTCGCGCGTGAGCGTCAGCCGGAGTGCGGAGTCCTGCGGGGGCACCGCCGTCTGGTCGAGATAGATGGGCAGCAGGTCGCCGATGGCCGTGCGCACATACTTGCCTTCGGCAAAGGATTCCATGCCGCCGAGCATCAGGAAGCCGCCGCCGCGCTCGCTCACGAAACGCTGCAGGAGGCTCATTTGATCGGCGGTGAAAAACTCCGCCTCGAGGTCGTCGATGATCACCGCGCGATATTTGAAAAGCTCCTCCGCCGTCTTGGGAAAACCTTCCCGCAACTCGAATTCATCCTGCACATTCAGCCGCCGAAAGACGGGCTGATCGTAGCGCTCGACATCTTCCTTCGATTGATTGCCGAAGCCGCGGAAGAGCGGATTGCTGGACTCTCCGGTGCGTCCGAGGAACTCAAATTTCGGTTCGCGTTTCGCGATGCGGATGAGCCCGACGAGTTCCGTCTGGGCGTCGCCGAGGATCGCGCGCTGGAGAAATTTGTATTCCCAGTTTGGCCGGCCGCTGACGTAGAGGACACGCAGCTTTTCGCTGCCGCGATCCACGGAGACGACGGTCTCATTGTTCGCGAGGGTCGCTTCCGTGCTGCCTTCCGATTCCGCGTCCCACTCGCTTTTCGTCGCGATGCGCAGCTTGTAAAAAAGCACGCCCGTCTTCTCCGGGCGGAACTGGAAGCGGAAGACGAACTTCCCGCTGTCGCGCGGCACGGTGAGCGTCTGTTCGGCGATGGCCCGCGCAGGCGTGGTCGCGGGCGCCGCATCGGGGGTGATCTCGTCCAACCGGCCCACGATCTCCTCGCCCGCGCAACCGACCGCCAGCACTTCCGCCTGGACCGTGACCGGCGCATCTTCAAAGGCGGTCTGCGAAACCGTGGTATTGACGATCGCGAGATCGCGCGGCGGCTGTTCCGCGCCAAAGACCACCGGATAGATCGGCGGCAGGCCGGAAAGATCCGCACCTTCCAGATCCGCCGCGACGCCGTCCGTGAGCAGGATGATATGAGCGAGCGACTGGCCGCGGTGACGTTCGCCGAGCGTCTTGAGCGCGCCGCCGAGCGCGCTGCTGCGACCCTCAAAGGCCAGTTCGCGGAAGTCCTGCGTGGCCTGGAGGCGCGAATCCACGAGGTAGTTGCGGACCTCGAAATTCTCCGCGAGTAGGGGCCTCCAGAGATTGCGCTCGCCGACCACGAAGCGGAGCAGGGTTTCGCCGCGCGTCTCCTTTTCTCCGCGGCCATGGAGCTTCATGCTCAGGCTATTGTCGGCGAGGACGGCGACCATGTTTGCGCCGGGCTTCGCGCGTTCGCGGCTCCACATCGGCTCGAGCAGGCAGGCGACCAGCGCCACGAAGCCGAGGAGCTTCAGGGCCGCGCACGCGAGACGCAGCCCGGGCGGTGCTGAGGTGCGCAGATACGACGTGGCGACGAAGATGACCGCCAGCACGACGGCAATCGCCGACGGCCATAGCCAGTCGCGTCCTGCGAGGAAGAGCGCACCAATCATTGAGCAGAGGACCGCGTTTCCATCAGCGGCTCTGGCCCAGATCTTCGTAGTAGCGGCGGACGCGCTCGGCGTATTTCGTGGGCACCGGGTCGCGATCGATGGGGACGAGATTTTCCTTGGAATCGCGGCGCGCGAGTTCTTCCGAAAGTCGCGAACGCAGTTCGGCGAGCGGCGCGCCGATCTTCGTCTGCACGAGGTCCCAATTTGGCGTGACGCTATGCCGCTTGAATTCCGCGCGCACGCCCTTGGCGGCTTCGCGGACACGCGCGACTTCGGTGCGAAGGTTGGCGTCGTCGAGCATCTCCTCGACATTGCGCAGCCGGTCCGACCACTCGACAAAACGCTCGCCCGTCAAAGGACCAGCCATCTCGCCATCGACCGGCCCGCCAGTGCTTCCGCCTTCATTGCCACCCGTGCGGCGACCGCCGCGCTGGCCGGGCTTGTTGGTGAGTTCTGCGAGACGCGAACCTGCCCGACTGCCCTGGCCCGTAGGACTGCCGCTCTGTGAAGGATCCTGCCCACCGGCCATTTGCCCACCCTGTCCGGGCTGCTGCCCTTGTCCGGGTTGCTGACTTTGTCCGGGCTGTTGTCCTTGTCCGGGCTGCTGACCTTGTCCGGGTTGCCGTCCTTGTCCGGGTTGCTGTCCTTGTCCGGGTTGCTGTCCTTGTCCGGGCTGCTGACCTTGTCCGGGCTGCTGCCCTTGTCCGGGCTGCTGCCCTTGTCCAGGCTGCTGACTTTGTCCGGGTTGCTGACTTTGTCCGGGTTGCTGACTTTGTCCGGGCTGCTGACCTTGTCCGGGCTGCTGACCTTGTCCGGGCTGCTGACCTTGTCCGGGTGGTTGCCCTTGTCCGGGCTGTTCGCCAGCGCGCGGATCGGAGCCTCCGGGGAGCGCGCCCGTCTCGGGTGCTGGTCCCGGCGTCTCGCCGGGACGAACTTCCCCCGGTGTCCGCCCTTGCGAATCGCGGCCAGGCTGCTGTGAGTCTGTCGAAGCCTGCGCGGGCAGGACGCCCTCGCCAGTGGCCGGGGCGGGCGCGCTCCCCGGAGGCTGCGTTTCGCCCGGTTGCCGTGAGTCGGCCGCCATCGCCAGATCCGGACGCGCGCGCGCGATTTCGCGATTGAGTTCCTGCCCGAGCGCCTCGATCTCCGCTCGCGCCTGTCGCAGCGCCTCCGCTTCATCGCCCAGCACCGCCTCCGCCGCGCGCTCCACACCGGTCTTGAGATCGTTGATTTCCTCCCGCGCCTTTTGCTCAAACTGCCGCGCCTGCTCATTGAGCCCCCGCTGCGTGAGGATGCCCGTCTTTTCCAAAGTATCGCCAGTGGCCGCCTGCGCGTTCTTCCGCAGCGCATCATAAAGTTCCTTCGCGAGCAGAGGCTCCGCGGCCTCCGCCTGCTCGCTCACCCGCTTCATGTTTTCCGTCAGCTTGGTGAGATCGCCCTGCTGCTGCTCGAGTTGCTTGGTCACCTGCTCGCGCTCGCTACTGCCATCGAGGGTGCGGCGCTCGGGCTTCTTCGCCGTCGGCTGCAATTTCTCCGCGAGCTCCTCCTGCTTCTGCGCGAGTTCGCGCGCATCGGTCCGCATCTGCCGCATGTCTTCATTAAATTGCCCGCTGGTCTTCTTGCGGAATTCATCGCGCAGATCCTCCAGGCTTTCCTGCGCCCGCGTGCCGCTGGCCAGCGCCTTCGAAGCCTGCTGCTGTTCCATGGCCTCGGCGGCTTTTTGCACATCGTCGCGCGTCTTTTCGAGCTGCTTGCGCTCCTCGGAAAATTGCGCCTGCTGCGGGGATTGCTCCATCTTCTGCTTCGTCTCATCGAGATCCGCGAGGAGCTGCTGCTCTTCCTCGCGCAGCCGCTTGAGCTGGCGGCGGATCTCCTCTTTCTGCTCCTCCGTCTTCGCTTCCTGGAGCGCGGTCTGCAGCTCCTTCACGCGTTCATTGATGTCGTTCTGTCGCTGCGCCAGTTCCTTGAGGCGATTCAAAATGGCGAGCTGTTCCTTCTGTTCCTCATTCTGCTGCGACTCGGCCTCGCTCTTGGTTTCGTAGCGCTCCTTCTCATCCTTCATCTCCAGTTCATCGAGCTGCCCCTGCCGGCTCTGCGCACCCTTTCCTTTGCCCTTGCTCTTGCTGATTTGAAACTCGTGCGCCGCCAGCTTGAGCAGCGCATTGTAGCTGTTCTGTTCCGCCGTCAGCGCCTCGGCGAGCACTGCCGGCACCTTCTCCGCGGCCACGAGTTTGTCCGCGGCCGACTGCATCTCCGCGACGACCTTTTCCATCAGCGCCTGCGACTTCGGATCTTCGAGCTTCTCGCCGAGTTCCGTCGCCTGCTTGAGCGCTTCCGCTTGCGAGTCGCGCACTACGGGTTCGTCTTTCAAATACTTCTCGCTCGGATCGGTCCCCGGACGCGCGTCTTCGGCGCGCTGGAGATTCCAGGTCGCGGTGACGATTTGCTTTTGAACTTCGGCAAGCTTCTCCGCCTCGCCGCCTCCGCCAGACCCACTGCCTTCACCACTCTGGCTGTCCCCCGGTCGGTAGATTTCTTCAAAGGGCCGCACTTCGGCAAAATACATGTCCGTCGCGGAGCGGCGCGGCTGACCGTCCGGCCCTGTGTCCTCGGCCCACAGATACCACGAGATGAGTTCGTCGGGCTTCATCCCGAGTTCTTCCAGCTTCAGCAAATGGGCGAGCTGCTGCTTCTCATCGGCCTTCGTCTCGCGACCCAGTTCCACATCTTGCGAAGGTTTCCCGGCGACGGTGTAAGTGAGCCCGTAGCGCGCGATCCCGAAGTCGTCCCAGACCTCGGCGCGAAACGCCACTTCCTCGATCGGCGAAACCTTCCGGTCCCCTTTCGGCGTCGCGATCTTCAACTCTGGCCGGCGATTCGGCGTCGCCTCAACGATGAATTGCGCGGGGATTTTGTTCGCGCGTCCGTCGGCGTCCTTCAGCTCCAGGGCAAAGCTCTGACTCGTGCGGATCGGCAGCTCCGTGAGCGTCGCCACGGCTTTGTCGGGATCCACGGTGAGCGGCACCTTCGTCCCGTCCTTCGCGATCAGGGTCGCGGACTTCACGACCTTGTTGAGTTGAAAGGCGACGTCGAGCTTGGTGCCTTCGACCGCGGTGACGCGCCGGGTGTCGGCGATCTTTTTCTCCTCCAGCTTCGTGTACTCGGGATAGCGCAGCGTCGCATCCGCGCGGTCCAGCCGCGGGTGTTCAAAGACCTTCACCGTGAAGTCGCGCGTGACTTCGCCGGCGTATTCGATGCGGTAGGAAAGGTCGCCATCGACTTCGGGCAGACCGCCGCCGAAGACCGGATCATCGAGGTTTTTCACCAGCGGAATGCGCTGCGGCGGCTGGTTCTTTGGTTGAATGACGAGCACCGCTTCGCTCGGCACGGCGCGGTGAAATTTTGCGAGCACGATGAGCCCCGAGCCGCGTTCGACGGTCGCGTCGCCGGGCGTCACCGTCACGGGTTCCGCGCTTTTCTCCGCCACCCGCTCGCTGGTTCTGAGCGCCGGTTTCCCGGTGTGATAGGAGAGCGTGAAAAGTGCCGCGACGAGCGCCGCGACCGCACCGCCCCAAGTCCACAGGCGCGACGTGGGCACGCTATCGATCCAGTCCGCTTTGCGCGCCGCTTCGAGCGTTTGCTGGATGACGCGTTGCTGGAGGAAGCCGAGTTCGCCAGTCTTCGCATCGGGCTTCTGCTCGACGGCGGTGAGGAGCAGGGTGTGCAATTCCGGGTGCTTGTTTTCGACCGCGTGCGCGATGCCGAGGTAGTCGGGCTCCCAGCGATTCGTCCGCCGCGCGACGAGCCGCGCGATGATGAAAAGCACGAGGAAGAGCAGCACCGCGGGAATGGCGAATCTTTCCCGCAGCGCGTAGAGGATCGCAGCCAGCGCGGTGAAACCGGCGAGCCAGGCGGCCATGGTGCGGAGGTAGAGGAGATTGCGCTGCCGGGCGACGACGGGTGCGAGGGCGTGTTTGAGGAGCGGCGTGATCATAGGTCGGGTGCGCAGTGAAACTCCGGCACGGCGCGGGCGTCGTGGAGCGGGATCGAGGCGGCGGATGAATCAGGTCGCGGCATGGCTCGGAGTGGTGCGCGACAGTCTGCCTGCGATGAGCGTCTCCAGCAACAGGACTCCCAGCGCGGCGACGACCAGCCAGCGCCAGAGCTTTTGCCGGTGCTCGATCTCGATGGCCTCCGCGCGCGACTTGCTCAAGGCGAGTTCCGCCGGCGTCGGCGCGAGGGCCTGGTGCAAAGGAACTCCGAGACTCGTGAAGCGCTCGGCGGTCAGCGGCGCGACGCGACTTTCATCTGGCGTGAGATTCACGACGAAGCGCAGCGTGCCCGGCGTGATCGAATAAATGCCGGGCTGATCGGTGGCGGCGAATTTCGAGCCAGCCTCGGCGGTGACTTCGGTGCCGTCGGGCTTGCGAATCGTGAGTGGCTGCGGGCCGGGCGGGAGCGGGACTTCGTCGCCAATCAGATACTGCGCTTTTTGCACGGGCAGATTGCTGCTCTGCTCGAGCAGAGCATTGAGGAGAGGGACAAATTTCGACGAGAGCGCGAGCTGGCTGTCCGCGGGCCGCCAACTGCTCGTCAGCACCACGACGTGCCCTTTGCCCAGCGGCACCTGCATGATTGCGGGATCGCCATTCTCGAAAGCCGCGAGGACGCGCGCGCCGGTGAACTGCGCCGGATCCAGCCGACGGTATTTCCAAAAGTGGATCTTCGTGAAATCGCTGAAGCGCGGGTCGGCGAAGGGCGTGAAGAGCGGATGCTGAAAGTCGATCTGCGCGAGGAGCGCGTAGTCGCGCACGGTGCCTTCAGCCACCTTCCCGACGCTCTCCGGCGACTCCAGCAAGCGACCGAGCATGGCCGCGCTTCCCACCGACGTGAGCGGCACGAGGACGATGCGCCCTTCAGCCGCAAACTGCCGCACGGAAGCAAGCGCCGCATCGGAAGCACCGTCACCCAGCACCGCGAGCTGCGCCTGCTGAAGCTGGAAACCCGGCACCGCTTCCGCGCCGCGGTGGGCGATGATCTCGACGCGCTGCCGGCGAGTGACCGGAAAGGCGCGGCGCAGGTAGTAGAGGGAGCCGCGCGCGTCTTCATCCCCATCCGCGCCGATGAAGAGCACCGGGAGCTGCGTGGGCGCGGGAGGGAGGATGAAGACGGTATTGTCGAAAGGAGTGTCGTCGCCCGTGAGTGCGAGTGCCGTGGGGCGGTCGGTGGGTTGCTTTGGGGCGCGGACGATCCGGCTCTGGCCCGCGGGCACATAGGCATCGAGCTTCGCAGTGTCGTCGGTCGGCGCGGTGCCGGCCCAGCGCAGTTGCAGTTGATCGCTCCGCGCGCCGGCGGAGTTCGTGACGCGCAGCCGGAGCGGCGGGTCGTCGGACGGCTTCTCATTTTCCTCCGACTCGGAGACCCAGTGGACGCTGGCGTTCGGTCCGTTTTTCCCCTGCACCGGCGCGAGCACCACTTCGAGCCCGCGCGGCCATTCCCAGCCTTGGATGCCATCCAGCCGACTACCCTCTTGCAGGTCGCTCACGATCACGATTTCGCGGGCCTTCGCGCCGTTCTTCTCTGGCTGTTCGAGGAGTTCCGCCGCTTCGATCAACGCCGCGTCGAGATGCGTTGCCGCCCAACTGGGTGTCACCGCAGCGAGACGCTCTCCGGCGATGGCCGCGCGCTCATCCGGGCCGAGCCCGCGCAATTCTTCAAAGCTGACGAGCGAGCGCACGGTGCGATCAAATACGAGCACCGCAACCTCATCGGCCGGCGTCGCCTGTTCGAGTAACAAACCCACCCAGTCCTGCGCCTCGGCCCACAACTCCTCGCGCCGCATACTGGCACTGGTGTCCACGAGGATCACCGTGCGCTTGCCCGCATTCGCCGCGGGCGGCGGAGCATCGCCAGCGCGCTGGAGGAAAGGTCGCCCAAAGCCAAGCGCGAGCAGCGCGATGGCCAGGCAGCGGAGCAAAAGGAGCCAGAAATTTTCCAGCCGACTCCGGCGCGTGACCCGCGGCGGCGTGGGTGAAAGAAACATCAGCGAACTGAACGGCGTGACCTCGCGCGTCGGCCGGCGAATGAGGTGAAACAAAATCGGCCCCACCACCGCGAGCGTGCCGAGCAGGAAGAGCGGTGCGAGAAAGCTCATGCTGCCGCCCTCCGGCGCACCAGCTTGCCGCGATCGGCGCGCGTTTTCAGGAAGTCGAAGAGCGCGAGTTCCAGCGGTTGCGCCGTCGAGAGCTGCACGTGGCTGATCCCGAGCCGCTGGCAGATCGCCTTCACACTTGCGAGATGTTCGCCGAGGCGGCGCTGGTAGTCGGCGCGGGCCTGTGTCGGATCGAGGTAAAGGTCGCGTCCCGTCTCCACATCCTGAAAGCGCGAGGCCGAGGTGAAATCGAAGCTCAGCTCTGCCGGATCAAGCACCTGAAAAACCACGACCTCATGGCGCGCCGCGGTGAGCAACGCCAGCGGCGCCTCGAGTTCCGCAGCGGGCGCGAGCAGATCGCTGATGAGCACCACCATCCCGCGCTTGCGCACCAACTCCGACACCCGGCGGAGCGGGGCCACGAGATCCGTTGCCGCACCCGTCGCCGGTTGATCGAGCGCGAGCATGAGCTGGCGGAGATGTCCGGGGCGATTCCGCGCCGGGAGATATTCGCGCACCTTTTCATCAAAGGTGAGCAGGCCCGTGGCGTCCCCTTGATGAGAAAGAAAGTAAGCCAGCGTTGCGGCCAGGGTGCGCGCGTAGTCCGACTTCGTGTAAGTCCGCGATCCGAAGGTCATCGAACGGCTGTTATCGACGAGTAAGTGACAGCGCAGATTCGTCTCATCCTCGAACTTCTTGATAAAGTAACGATCCGTCCGCGCCACCAACCGCCAGTCCAAGTAACGCGGATCATCTCCCACCGAGTAAGGCCGATACTCGGTGAACTCGACCGAAAACCCATGATACGGCGACCGATGCAACCCGTGCCAAAACCCCTCGACCACGGTGCGCGCCCGCAGCTCCAGATTGCGGATGCTCATCAGCGCCGCAGGGTCGAGGAAGTTGGCGGTGGGGTTCGTCATCGCCCTTTACCAACGAATGTCACGGAGATCCAATGTGAGCGCTTTGGGTAATACTCGAGCGGAACACCATTTTCTCGTGAATAGCTCAATCTCGATACGGAAAAGGGCCTCGTGGATTACGGCTTGATCTAGACCTGGATCGCTTGAAAGCAGGCGAGCCAACCATCTGTCACGCGCCGAGAGCGGTACCGCAAGTTGGTGCTTGCGCCAGATACGCGCAGCGATGCGTGCCCTGCGCCAAGAACGTTTAAGTTTCTCGCGAGGCATGGGCGAAACCTAGGCGACCACCTTTGACTGAGCCAGCGGGGTTTGCGTCATAAGCCCCATCTACTTCACCGTCTCCAGCACCCGCTCAATTACCTTCCCCACGCTCACGCCTTCCGCTTCGGCGCGGTAGTTCACCAGCACCCGATGCCGCAGCACTGGACCGGCGAGCGCGGTGATGTCTTCCTTGATCACATGGGCGCGACCGTGCAGGAGGGCGCGCGCCTTCGCTCCGAGGGTCAGGAATTGCGCGGCCCGCGTGCCGGCGCCCCAACTGACCCAGTCATTGATGAAATCCGGCGAGCCCGCCTGCTTCGGACGCGTGGTGGCCGCGAGACGCACGCCGTAGCGGACGAGGTCTTCGGCGATCGGCACCTTCTTCACCAGCGCATGGAAGCTCAGCACGTCTTCCCCGGTGAAAAGCGGCTCGATCTGCGGCCCCGCAGGTGCCGTGGTCCGCTGGACGACGGTGACCTCGTCCGCCTCCGGCAGATAGTCGATGACCACATTAAACATGAAACGATCGAGCTGCGCCTCGGGCAGCGGATAGGTGCCTTCCATCTCGATCGGATTCTGCGTCGCGAGCACGAAGAACGGCTCGGGTAGCGCGTAGCGGCGACCGCTTGCCGTGACCTGATGCTCCTGCATCGCTTCGAGCAGCGCCGCCTGCGTCTTTGGCGGCGTGCGGTTGATTTCGTCGGCGAGAATCATGTTGCCGAAGATCGGTCCCGGCGTGAAGACGAGCCCGCGCCCATCCGCGCGGTCTTGGAGGATTTCCACGCCGGTGATGTCCGTGGGCATGAGGTCTGGCGTGAACTGAATGCGCCGGAACTCGAGGTGAAAAATCTGCGCGATCGATTTTACGAGCAGGGTCTTGGCGAGGCCCGGCGCGCCGGTGATGAGGCAGTGTCCGCCGGCAAAAAGCGCGATCAGGATTTCCTCGATGACGGCGTGCTGGCCAACGATGGCCTTGCCGAGTTCCTTGAGGATCTGCGCCCGCGCGAGTTGCAGCTTTTCAAAGGTTTCCTTTTCGGAGTTGGGAATGGGAGGGGGCTGGTTGGTCATGGCAGAGGAGTCGGGAGTCGGGAGTCAGCTTGCGGCGGACCCTTGCCGCCGACTGAGCGGTCCGTCGGATGGCGGAGTGGTCTTGGAAAAATCCAGGAAGAAACCGTCCGGTCTCGCGATCATCGAGCCGAGCATTTTTCCAATCTCAGTGGACGCAGCAGTGAGAATCCGATGTTCATCCTGGGCGATGTATCCACAGTCTTTCTCGAAGTCCAAGGAACTGTCAGTCTCGCTGTTCTCGCCGTCACAATCGGTGAGCTTGCTGAGGAAATGCGCCGGATACCGCCGCTTCGCCCAGGCCTCGCGGAGGTTCAAACAAACTGAGCGCGAGGACCGCCGAATCTGGCTGGTGAGTGCAAAACGCTCTTCGTGAGGAAAGTTTTTGCTGAGGTCGAATACCCGCATGGCGAGGTCGTATGCGCGCTGGTAAACAGTGAGTTCTTTTTCGGAGCGAACAGGCATGGCAGGCGAAATGGTGATTCCTGACTTCTGACTCCGGACACCTTCTTCAGTGGGTCATCGCGTAGAAGACGATGTTGATCCCGAGCGGGTAACTCTTCTTCTCGGAGAATTCGCGGAAGTAGTACTGATTCTCGCCCTCGCGCTCCCAGCCGTCGCCGTTGTCGGTATTGTGGCAGGCGACGACGCAGAGGCGGCCCTTGTCGTCGTTGATCCCGCGGATGTGGACTTCCATCGCGTCGGGGCGTTCCCAAGTTCGACCGGTGTATTGGCTGTCGGTGCCGGTGCCGATATTCGGGCATTGCAGGTTCAGGTCTTCGGGCAGTTCGAAGACGGCGTGGAAGATGGGATGGGTGCGCGGGATGTCGAAGAACTGGCGGTCGGGGAAAACGCGGCTCATTTGCTCCGCGAAATTCTCCCACTCATCCTCACCCCAGAAATCATCGACCATCAGGAACCCACCATTGAGCAGGTAACGGCGGAGGATCGGCACTTCCTCTTCGGTGAACTCCAGGTCGCCCGGCTCGACGATGTAAATCCACGGATAACGAAAGAGTTCCGGGTCGGTGATCTCAAGCACCTTGCCATTCGGGTCCACCTTCATCGAAGTCATCTGCTGGAGGCGGTAGGCGAAGTTCAGGTCGGCATCCGGGTAGTCGATGGCCCAGCGCTCATTGCCTCTAAAGTAGTACCCATTCGAAGTCCGACGCCCAGTGGCCGAGTAGCGGATGCGGACGAAGGTGAAGACGTCCTTTTCAAACCCCGCTTCGTACTTCCATTCGGGAGTCGGCACGGAGTTTTGTCCGGCGCGCGGATTGTCGATGGGGATTTGCTGGCTGCGCGAAGATCGGCTCCGAAATTGCGCGAAGGCTCCGCCGCCGAGGAGGAGGGCCAAAAGGAGGGCGGTGGCGCGGAGAAGTTTCGTCATGGTCTGCTCTCCTTAACCCCCGCCGGTCCGGAAGGTTTGTCGGCGATTTCGAGGAGCAAGGCGTGAGCAGCGCGGAAGCGCGGCGCTTCCTCCAGGGCGAGGAGTACTTCGCGTTTTGCGCCGGGGTCGCGGGCGGCGTGGAGCAGGCGGGCGAGGCGGTAGTGAATGTCGGCAGGATCGGGCGGGCCGAACTTGAGCAGGGTGCGGTAGGCGGCAATGGCGGAAGGCGAGTTGCCGTTGCTCTCCTGAGCTTTGGCTTCGAGGCGGTAGGGCTCGGGGCGAAGCGGGTCCACAGCCTGGTACCGCGCGGCGTAGTCGAGCACGGCGGGCCAGTCCTGGCGGGCAGCGGCGAGGACCATGAGCCGCTGGAAGGCATCCGTGGCGTCGGCAGCGAGATCGGCGAGTCGCGTGAGGATGGCGGTCTCGGCGTCGGTCTCTTGCAACTCGCGGTGCGCGCGGGCGAGCATCGCGTAGGCGCTGTCGGCGTCGTGCTGATTGGGATAAAGCTCGATCAGCTTTTTCAGCGGAACTTTCGCGGCTTCCCATTGCCGGGCGTCGAGCAGCTTGTCCGCTTGCGCGATCAGGGCGTCGTAGTTGTTCGGGTTGGCAGCGATGAATTTTTCCACGGCCTCCTCGGACGCGACCTCACCGCGCGTGGGTTTGGCCCAGTCGAGCTTCGGGCCAGTATTCCTGGCGAGCGCGATGGCGTGGGTGGCAAAGTCCGCGTCCAGCTTTTCGATCGGCGCAAAGTGCGTGGTCAGCGCGGCATTGATCGCCACGCCGCGCGCGAGGTCGCCGAGGACGCGCTTCATTTTCTCAATGCCCCAAGTCTCCGTGAGCCACTCGACGACGAGCGACGATTCGTAATAGGCGAAGCCGAGATGGAGCGGCGTTTTCGGGCGGAGAAAAGCAGCGCTCAGCTCGCTCACGGGCGTGAGATCTTCGCCCAGGATCATCGCCCGGTAGCGCGGTTTCATCTGCTCGCCCCACGAGCCGCGCGCCTGCCGCTCCTCAAAGACGCTGATCCCTTCACTGAGCCAGCGCGGCATCTTATTCTTCGTGGCCGTGAGCGTGACCACATGACAGAACTCATGCCAGAGGATCGCCTCCCAGCTCGATGGCGAACCGGCCCGCGACGCCGGACTATTGGCCGTGATCACGCGCCCGAAACAGACCCCGAGATACCCCGAGCCGCCGGGCAGGCCAAAGGTCCGGATGGCGAAATCCTTCTGATCGGGAAAGATCTCGACGATCGTTTTCTCCCGCAGCGTGAGCCCGTATTTTTTCGTCAAAGTGGCGTGCGCGCGTTCCAGCAGCGCGACCACGTCGGCGCCGTAGATGTCGGCTTCCTTCGGGTCCATCTTCACGATGAAGTGCTCGCTCTCGAGGGTGCGGAAATGCGCGATGGCGTCGCGGAGCGAGACGAGGTTAAAGGCGACGACATCGTAGGGATCGGCCTTCGTGACTTCCTCAGCGAGCGCCCAGGCCTCCTCGTCGCGGCCGCCGAGCCGCAGCAGATCGTTCGCGAGCTGGCCCTTGGCTGGCAGGTAGGATGGGTCAAATTTCAGCGCCTCGCGTTGCAAGGCAGCGCCCTCGGCGAAGCGGTACTTCTGCGAGAGCTTGCGGCCGATGAGGTGCGGCACGCCGGGATTGTTCTTCCAGGATTTCAGCGCCGCAGTGCGACTTTCCCGGCCCGTCTTTTCATCCGACCGAAGGTTCGCGAGCACCGCGCGGTAGGCGTGCGCTTCAGCACTTTGTGGATTCACCTTCAGGGCCGCCGCGAGCGCTGCGTCCGCCTCTTCATAGTGCTCCGCGTCGATGTGCTGATCGGCGATGAGCAGGTGCGCCCCGACGTGGTTTGGGTTGAATTTCAGCGTCTTCTCCAGCGCCGCCATCGTCTCCTCCGAATCGCTCGGTGCGAAAGCGCGGGCGAGGCCGAACCACACATCCGGATCTTCGGGGAATTTCTTGGCCGCGGCCTGAAAGGATTTCGCGGCAAGCGCGAAGTCGTTCTTGTCCAGCGCGAGGTCGCCATTGGCGAGATAGGCGTCGCGGAAGTCGGGCGCTTCCTTTTTCACCGGATCGAAAAAGAGCTGGATGACTTGCTTCGGATCGCCGCCGACCATGAGTGCGACGCGCCCCAGCGCCACGCGTTCCGCAGGCTGGCGGTAAGCCCACCGGCGGTTGCCCCCGATGCTATCCATCTCGACGAGTTTCTGCGTCGCTTCCTCGACTGCACCCACATTCAGCAGTGCCCGATGCAGCGCCAGGCCGAGCGAGAGATCCCCCGGATACTGCTGGGAAGCGCGCAGAAGAATGTCGCGGGCCTCGGCAGAGCGGCCCACTTCGGTGAGAGCCTGACCGAGCAGCAGCGGCCATTCGGCAGTGTCGGGGTGGGCGCGCAGCCCTTCGCGCGCCGCCGCGATGGCCTCGGGATACGAGCCGCCGATGAAGAGCTTCCGCGTTGCCTCGAGCTCCGCGGCGTGGAGCGGCCACCCGAGTGTCAGAAACAGGGCCGCGAGTGCGAGGGCGCGGAGTGGGCGGTTTCGGGACGCGGCTGCTCCCCGGAACTTCCTATTCCGCTTGCTGGCGTTGCAGGCTCGGGGCTCGGGAAGGGTCGGCGATGGACAGCGCACGGCGCGCAATGTCGCGGCACTCCGCGCCAGAGTCGAGTGCTCTTCTGCGCTTGCGGCTTTTGCGCCGCGGCCCCTACCTTGCGCCCCTTATGTCCAGCCAGTTCGGCCACGCTTTTCGCATCTCAACCTGGGGGGAATCGCATGGGGGCGGCGTGGGCGTGGTCATCGACGGTTGCCCGCCGCTCGTGCCGCTCTGCGAGGCTGATATTCAAAAGGATCTCGATCGCCGGCGCCCTGGCCAAAGCGAGATCGTGACCCCGCGCGACGAAGCCGATGCGTGCCGAATTTTGTCGGGAGTCTTCGAAGGGAAGACCCTCGGGACGCCGATCTGCGTCTCGGTGCTGAATAAGGACGCGCGCCCGGAATCGTACAAAGAGATGGCGACGGCGTTTCGTCCGTCGCACGCGGATTTCACCTATCAGGCGAAATACGGCATCCGGAATTGGCAGGGTGGGGGACGGGCCTCGGCGCGGGAAACCATCGGCCGGGTCGCCGCCGCGGCCGTTGCGAAGCAGGTGCTGGCCACGCTCGCGCCCGGCCTCGCGATCGTGGCCTACGTGAAGACGATCCACGAACTCGTCGCCGACGTGGACCCCGAGACCGTGACCTTTGAGCAGGCAGAGGCGAATATCGTGCGCTGCCCCGACGCCGCGATGGCCGTGCAGATGATTGACTTCATCAAGCAGGTGCGGAGCGAAGGGGACAGCGTCGGTGGCGTGATCGAGTGCGCCATCCGCGGCGTGCCGCCGGGGCTCGGCGAGCCGGTCTTCGATAAGCTGGAGGCCGAGCTGGCGAAGGCGATGCTCTCGCTCCCGGCGACGAAAGGCTTTGAGATCGGCAGCGGCTTTGCGGGCACGAAGCTGCGGGGTTCCGAGCACAATGACGCCTTCGTGATGGCGGCTGGAAAAGTGCGTACGACCACCAACCGCAGCGGCGGCATCCAGGGCGGCATCAGCAATGGCGAAGCGATCTTCTTCCGCGTCGCCTTCAAGCCGACCGCGACCATTTTCAAATCCCAACAAACCGTGACCGTGACCGGCGAAGACACCGCCCTGCAAGCGCGCGGCCGCCACGACGCCTGCGTCCTCCCGCGCGCGGTGCCGATGGTCGAGGCCATGGCCGCGCTGGTCCTCTGCGATCACGCCTTGCGGCAGCGTGGGCAAGTCGGGCGCCTCGGATGAGCACGCAGCCGATCTTGAGAACGACGGATTCGCAGCCATACTTCCTCCCATGACTCCGTCGAGCGCCAGCGTTTATAAGATGACCACCAAGGAGTTCTTCGAGCTCCCGGAAGGCCCGCCCTATTTCCAACTCATCGACGGAGACCTGTATATGTCCCCCAGCCCCCGACGTTATCACCAACGCATTTCCATGCTGCTCGGCAGCGAACTCCACGCGTTCATCGAAGATCATGAATTGGGCGAACTCTACGCCGCGCCGAGCGATGTCGTGCTCAATGGCCACACCGTGCTCGAGCCCGATCTCTATTTCGTGAGTCGCGAGCGCGCTCACATTCTCAACGATCAGGGGACCAATGGGGCGCCGGATCTCGTCGTCGAGATTCTTTCGCCCAGCACCGCCAAGCTCGATGTGGGGGTGAAGCGGAAACTCTATGCCGAGAGTGGCGTGCGCGAAATGTGGGTGGTGGTGCCAGAGGCGAAGACCGTCGAGGTCTATCGTTTTGCGGAAAATGCCGCCGGGTCTGCGACCACGCTCGGCGTGCAGGACTCGCTCACGACGGAGATATTCCTGGGGCTCACGCTGGTCATCCGCGATATCTTCCGGGCCTGACGTGCAGCATTCGCGACGTCCTTTCCCATCCACGATCCGCGAATGAGCGACGCTGACTCGCAGCAGGCGGGCTTGCTTGCCATCGCCGCGCTCATCGTCGCGCTGAAGACCTGGCACGGCTGGCGGATCGGGATGGTCCGGCAGGCGATCGGGCTCGGCGCGCTCGTCGTGGCGGTCTTCGCCGGCGTCATCGGTGCGCCGATGGTGGAGCCCATGGTTGAGCCGCTCCTGGCGGTGCCGGAGGCCGCGCGCGGGCCGATCGCTGGCGTGGGGCTCGGGGTGCTCGTCTATCTGGCCATCACCCTCACGGGCGCGGTGCTTTTTAAGAAAACGGAGCACCAAACCGTCGGCGTCATCCGGCTCGGCTACGGCTTCGGTGGTGCGGTGCTGGGGGCGGTCGTCGGGCTGATCCTCGCGACGGTGCTGCTGGCCGCCTTCCTCGCGGTGAATGGCGAGCCCGAGATCGCCGAGCACCTGCGCGATGGTGAGTTCGAAAAGGCACTTGCTTCCGCGACAGGGAAAACGGACAAGAAACCCGGCCATCCTCACAAGCGCTAAAGCACCGGTTCTTCCTGCATTTTCTTCCTCTTCCTCCTCATTGGAGTACGTGGAATGGCGGGGAGGCAGAAGAAGGGGGAAAGCCGCCCAGCCCATGTCCTTCATCCCCACGATCGGCCTCGAAGTCCACGTCCAGCTCAAGACCCGCAGCAAGATGTTCTGCGCATGTCCGGTGGAGTTTGGCGCGGGGCCAAATTCGCACACTTGTCCGGTGTGCCTCGGCTATCCTGGGGCGCTGCCGGTGATGAATGAAGAGGCGCTGAAGTTGAGCGCGCTGGCGGGGCTGATGCTCGGCTGCGACATCCCCGAGGTCTGCAAATTTGACAGGAAGAATTACTTCTATCCGGACATGCCGAAGAACTATCAGATCACGCAGTTCGATCGTCCGATCTGTGTCGGTGGGGTGGTGCCGTTGCACGACTTTGCGTATCCCAAGGACGCGCAGAAGAGCATCGCGCATCCGGGCAAGAGCGTGCGGCTGACCCGCATCCATCTCGAGGAAGATGTCGCCAAGTCGCAGCACTTCGAGACTTGCACGGGGATTGATTTCAACCGCGCCGGCACGCCGCTCATGGAGATCGTGAGCGAGCCGGAGATCGAGACGCCGGAGGAAGCCTTTGCGTATCTCACCTCGCTCCAGCAGATCCTGATCTACGGCGGCGTGAGCGATGCGGATATGGAGAAGGGGCAACTGCGCTGCGACTGCAATGTGAGCGTGCGGCCCGAAGGCACGACGGAGCTGGGCGTGAAGATCGAGATCAAGAATATGAACTCGATCAGTGGGGTGCGGCGGGCGCTGGCCTATGAGATCGAGCGGCAGACGGCGGCGGCGGAGCGGGGCGAGACGCTCATCCAATCCACGCGCCGCTGGGACGACGCGACCGGGCAGACTTTCCAAATGCGCGTGAAGGAATCGTCGCACGACTACCGTTACTTTCCCGACCCCGATCTCATCCCGGTGAAGACCACGGTCTTCATGGCCGAGGTGCGGGCGCGGCGGCCGGAGCTGCCGGGGGAGAAACGCGCGCGCTTTGAGCGGGACTTCGGGGTGACGGCTTATGATGCCGCGGTGCTTGCGAGCGAAAAGGGGCTGGCGGAATACTTCGACGCCGCCGCGAAAGGCGCGCGCAAGCCAAAGACCGTCGCGAACTGGGTGATCAACGATCTGCTCAGCGCACTCACCGCGGCGGGCAAGACGATCGCGGATTGCCCGATCTCCGCGCACGCGCTTGATGAACTCGTGAACCTGATCGACGACGGAAAAATCAACACCTCGCAGGGCAAGATCGTCTTCGCGGAGATGTTTGCGACCGGCACGGCAGCCGCGCAGATCGTGCAGGAGAAGGGGCTCGCGCAGGAGAGCGACGCGGGGGCGATCGAGGCGCTGTGTGCGCAGGCCATCGCGGCGAGTCCGAAGGCGGTGGCTGAATACCGGGCGGGTAAGACGCAGGCGATCAACTCCATCAAAGGCCAGGTGATGAAGCTCTCTCAAGGGAAGGCGAACCCGAATGTCGTGGGCGAAATCCTCGCCCGGCTGCTGGCGGAATAAGGAGGCCGATGAAACGCCACGCTCTGCTGCTCAGTGTCGCGCTCGCGCTCGGCGGCCAGACGATGGCGGCGCCGAAGAAGTCCGCGGAGAAGCCGCGCCTCTATCCGAAGATCATCGAGATGACGGCACCTTCGGCGCCCGATTTGCCGACAAGCGGGAAGCTGACCTCCAGCGCGATCAGCGGGCTCGACTTCCGCTTCCTGCGCGACGCCACGCTGGCGGGCCTGCTCCAGTCTTATCTCGGCGACCTGGCCAAGGCGAAGGGCTCGGCCGAGCAGGTGCGTCGGATGGGCGAGACCTTCACCGCGACGCAGGCGGAGGAAAGTCTGCAACTCCAGCGCCTGGCTTCGCGCAAAGGGGTGACCGTCCCGCTCGACGCCTCTTCCGTGCGGACGCACCTCCCGGGCAGGGTGGAGTCGCTGGAGGGATTGAAGTTCGACAAAGCGGTGCTCGAACATCTGGTGGCGGCGAATCGCCTCGCCGTCTCCGCCTACGAAGCCGGGATGAAATCGCAGGATCAGGACATCAAGGCCTTCGTGGAGCAGATGCTCCCCGTGGCCAAAGCGCGGCTGCAACTGGCGAGCAAAATGGCCGGTGCCCAGGAACGCCCCAGCGGCGTCCCGCAATTCCGCACCAGCACTCCTCCCGTCGCAAACTGAGCAGAGCAGGGTCGATCTTGGGCGTGCCGACCCCGCGCTATTCTCCGATGGTCAGCCCGCCGCCGCCCTGATCCTCTTTGTACACCGTGTCCACCGCCAGGCCCGCGGCGAGCAGGAGGAGGGTGGCCGCTGGATCAGGCTTGTGAATGGCCACCACGTAGTTGTCCGCCGAGGTGAAAAGCTCCTTCGCCAGCCCGCCCCACTTTCGGGAGACCACGCCGAGTTCCGTCCCACCGGTCGCGATGAAACGGAAGTCCCAGCTCAGCCAACTGCCCTTCACTTGCGCCACTTCCTTGCCCGCAGCGTCGAACACGCCGAACTTCCCGCCAATGTTCAGCAGCCGGGTTTTGAAAGTGCCGATGGAGCTGCCGTCGCCCGCGACCACCTGCACCGTGGGACGCAGAAAGGAAAATCCGCGGGTGATGGAAAACGCCACCGGGCCGTTTTCATCCGCCCCCTCGTGGACATCGATGCGCGTGGGCAGCATCCGTTTGCTCATGAAAAAGCCCGCGAGGATGTTCAGGAGCCCTTTCCTTTCCCTGGCCAGCGCGAGCTGCGTGCCCGTGGCCGGGTCGAAAATATCGTAGGTGCCGCGCATTTTGAAAACGCCGACGTGTTCTTTGATCAGGTAACTCGGGAGCGCGGGAATCATGGCGCGGATGTTTGCGGGATGACGCCGCCCCGAAGCAATAACTTCCCGCGGGCCTTCACCCGCTTCGCCGCCACCCCTCAGCGTGGGGTCTCGTTGAAATAGATCTTCACGTTCTTCGTCGCACGGCCAGCGGCGACGATGTCGAGTTTGCCGTCGCCATCGAGGTCGGCGAGGACGAGGTCTTCGCAGGCCATCCCGTTGTCGTCGATCAGGCTCTCGCGCCACTTCTCGCCCTGCGCGTCGAGAGAGGTCCAGACGGCGACGCCAATGGTGCTCTCCGGCACGCCCGGCTTGCCGCGCCACCCGACGACGATCTGATCTGAGCCGGTGCCAAGCACGTCGCCGCAAGCGAGGGCGTGGCCCTCGGTGAGTTTGTCGGTGAGGATGCGCGGCCCCTTCTTGCCGGACATGGGATAGGCGACGAGGCGGTTTCCATGCATCGGCTCTACGGCCACGACATACGCTGCCCACATGTTGGGATGCTCATCCGTTGCGTCCCGGTGGAGAATGCCCCGGCGCACTTCTCCAACTCCTTGATTCGAGGCGCTCGCGTTCGTCGCGTCGGGGCCAACATTGCGGTGCCAACTGCCATCTTCCTGTTTCATAAGTCGGATGACACCTTCGCGGCCGCCAAGAAGCACCGTGGATCCGTCATAAGGCAGTTTTGACTCGAAATTGTGCGTCATGTGCATCGAGTCATCGATCAGCTCGGTCTTCCACTCGCCCTTCGGATCGTTGAGCGGCGTGGGCGGGTGATAGAGGAGGACGCGGACGCCGGCGCCTTCGCCGTTCTTGTTGCCGCGGCCATGCAGCGGAACGACGACCAGCCCCCAGCGGGCTGGCCCTTTTGCTTTGTCCACGTTGTCGTCGAGTTGCATCCACTGCATCCGATGTGTCGTGGGCTCGACGCTGGGGAATCTCACGGCCTCCCACTGCTTTGTCCGATCGGCGGGCGGGATGAGGTAGAAGACGGCGCCGCTCTTTTCGGTGTCGGCGGGGTTCCATTCGGCGCCGACGGCCAGTTCGCATTTGCCGTCGCCGTCGAGGTCTTGCGCGGCGAGGCAGACGTTGTCTTTCTCGGTGAGATTCTCGGCGATCAGGAATTTCTCCCACGTCGGATTGCGGTACCAGACGAACTGTTTCTTGTCCGCGAGCAGCACGTCGGGTTTGCCGTCGCCATCGACATCCGCGACGGCGACGCCGTAGCCGATCTGGATCTTGTCGTCGATGGTCACCGCGCGGAATTTTGGCTCCGGAGGATCGGCGGCGAAAGCGGCGGCGGCGGAAAGGACGACGGCGAGCGGAGTGAGGCGGAGGGACATGCGCAGAGTGTAGCGAGGTCCGCGGGCGAACGGCTCCAAAAAAAACGCGCTGCCCGACCGTGAGCCGCGGCTAGATGGGCTCGCCGTCGGTGCCGGAGAGAAAGTCGAGCACGGCGGCCTGGTCCGCGGTGGTTTCGAGTCGGGGTTCGGCGTCGGGTGTCGCTGGAAAAACTGGGGCGCCGGGAGCAGTGGCTGCGAGGATCGGCGGCGGTAGGACCACCAGCGGACGGACGAGCGGCGGGCGCTGCAAGCCAAAGGCGGGCGCATCCGCGTGCTGCGGTGCGGGGGAACGCTCGGCGTTGCTGGATTGCAGGACGGTGAGGGCCGGGCGGGCGATGAGGGGCGCGTCGCTGGTGGCCCGGAGTGCGAGAGCGCGCAGTGGGGGAAACCCGGTGGGCCGGGTGGTGGCGACGGGGGGCGGCGCTGGAGGTTCTGGGACCGCGACCTCAGCCACCGGCGGCTCCAGCAGCGGTGGTGCGGCGACGGGCGGAGGGAGGGTCGGCAGGACTTCGGCAATCGATGGCGAAGACGCTTCGACTCCGACGCTCTCTTCCTTCAGAGGCTCCACCACTTCTTCCCCTTTCTCCGGAGCCTCCGCCAACATGATCTCCGGTGGCTCGACTTGGTGGAGAGGCGGCGGCGCTGGAGTGAAAAAGCGATACGGTGCGGGGGCTTCGATCGCGGTGGCTGGGAGTGGCTCCTCAATGCTCAGCACTCGCGGCTCCGGCGCCTTCGCCTCTTCTGGAATGCTTGGCTCGGGGCGCTGATCTCCGACAGATTCCGCGAAAATGAATGCAGGCGGTTTCGGCGCGGCGGACTGCGGGCGCGCCTTGCCGGGGAGGTTCAGGAAGATCTCCTCGAGCGGAAGGGAGATCGTCGTGCCCTCACGATTCCGGAAGCTGCCTACAACCTGTGGCGGCAGCACGGCGAGGAAGCTTTGGAGCGCGATCTCCACCTTCCCGCCGATGAGCTGCTGCTCGATCGGCTCGAAGGGAAACGCGAGCCGCACGGAGTCATCAACTGTGGGACGAGCGCCCTCGAAGACTTCGTCTGGGCAGTGGGCGATGATCGCGGCGAGGCTAAGGTGGATCATCTCGGCATTCGCGCCCCGATGGGCGTCGTCGATCGGCTGCGGAACTTCGACGACTGCATCCTCGCTCGTCACAAGAGGCGGGGCGGCAGCGGGCGCCGCAGTTTCGACGGGCTCCGAGGGTCGGGAGCCGCTTCGTGGAGTAGGGGCGCCCTCGCCCCGTGGATCAACTTGGGGCGAGGGCGCCCCTGCTCCTTGAAGGTCGGCCGGCGAACCAGCCCCCGGACGCGGCGGCGGGGCCACGGGATTCATGAGTTGATCGAGCAGCTTTTGCAGCGGAAGGCGGATCGCGACGTCGTCCGCGGGCGGGATCGGATCTGGGAAAAGATCCGGGCACAATGCCGCGATTCTCGAAAGCGGCACCGTCGCTCGACCACGCGCGATATCGGCGGCGAGATCGTCAGCCGCGAAGCGCAATTCGCGCCGGGAATCCGGCATGCCGGCGGGGAGATGCTGCGCCGGGATCCGCGGCAGGAGATCGCCGAGCGTGACGACGATCTCACGGGGACCGGCGGCAGTTTCAGCCCGGCGACCCGCGGGTGGAATACTGCGCACAATCGCCGATGCCGCAGCCATGCCACGATGCTGCAGGTCGCGTGGATGGAGGAAAGCGCCTGGATCTGGCGGTGGCGGCGGCACCGTCGGTGCGCTGCCGTCTTTTTCCCGATGGCCGCTTTGCTCGCCCCCCTTTTCCCCGGCCCCGCGCAGCGGAGTTTTGAAAAGGTGGTCGAGTAATCCCATGCAGCGTCAGTGGTCGTCCGAGGTCGAACGGAGCACTTCCTCCAAAGTTGTGATTCCCTCGCGCGCTTTGTCAATGCCCGCCATCCGCAGGCTCTTCATGCCTTCGCTGATCGCCTGATTTTTGATCACCGCCGCCGACGCCCGCTTGATGATGAGCCGCCGGATCGCTTCGGAAACCGGCAGCACTTCGAGCACCGCGCACCGCCCGACGTAGCCGCGCCGTTTGCAGCGATCGCAACCCGCGCCGCGGTAGTAAACGGTGCCGTCTTCCTCGAGACCGAGCTTTTGGAGCAGCTCCGGTTCGGGCACCATCTCCTCTTTGCAATTCGGGCAGACGCGGCGGAGCAGACGTTGCGCACAGGTGAGCAGGATGGAGGAGGAAATGAGGAAGGGTTCGATGCCCATGTCGTCGAGACGGGCGATGGCGCCGGCGGCGTCATTCGTGTGCAAAGTGGAGAGCACCTGATGGCCGGTGAGCGCGGCTTTCACGGCGATGTCCGCCGTCTCGTTGTCGCGAATTTCACCGATCATCACGATGTCCGGGTCCTGACGCAGGATGGAGCGGAGCGCCTCGGCGAAAGTGAGACCGATGTCGGCCTTCACCGCGACCTGATTCACGCCCGCGAGCTGATACTCGATCGGGTCTTCGACGGTCACGATGTTGTAGTCGGGACTATTGAGTTCCGAGAGCACGGAGTAGAGCGTCGTTGTCTTTCCGGAGCCGGTGGGTCCGGTGACGAGGATCATGCCGTGCGGCGCGTCGATCGCTTTTTTGAAAGTACCGAGGGTGTACTCGTCGAGGCCAAGATTCCCGATCGACGCGGAGAGCGCGCCTTTGTCGAGGATACGGATGACGATCTTCTCGCCGTGCGTCGTCGGAAGCATCGAAATCCGGAGATCGATCTCTTTGCCCGAGACGCGAATGCGGAAGCGACCATCCTGCGGGAGGCGGCGCTCCGCGATATCGAGGCCGGCGAGAATTTTAATGCGCGACGCGATGGGCAGCTGCAGCGCCTTCGGGGGTGAGCTGGCTTCGATCAAGTTGCCGTCCACGCGGTAACGAAGCTTCAGCGTCTTTTCAAAAGGTTCGAGATGAATGTCGGACGCCTTTTCCTTGAGCGCCTGCACGAGGATCAGGTTCACGATCTTGACCACCGGCGCGTCCTCGCTCTGCACGGCGAGTCGGTCGAGATCGATGTCTTCCCGCCGCTCCTTCACCTCCTCGACCTCGCTGGTCTGCGCGGCGTCCTTCATCACCTGATCCATCGCCACACTGGACGTGCCGACGCCACTCAAGGCCTCGGTGACGCTGCGCTCGGTGGTGATCATCGAGACGATCTCGAGCTTCGTGCGCTGCCGCAGATCGTCGAGCGCGAGCACGTTCAAGGGATCGGCCATCGCCACGAAAAGCTTGTTCCCGAGCCGGCACACGGGCGCCAGCTTGTACTGTCGCGCCATGTCCTTCGGGACGAGCGCTTGCACGTCTTCCGGGACGCGTACTTTGGAAAGATTGATCGGCGGGGTATCCAGGCAGCGACCCATGGAGATCACCATGTCCTGCTCGGTCACGTATTGCTTATCGACGAGGAGCTTCAGCAGGCGTCCGCCCTGCTGCTTCTGCATGGTCATGGCCTCATCCAGTTGCGCCTGGAGGAGGAGGCCGTCTTCGATCAGGACGTCGGCGATGCGTTCGCCGAAAGACTTAATGCTCATAGAGTAATTCGGTGCGCCTCAGCGAGGACTTGGAAGATGGCCTGCGGCTGCGCGAGGTGCCACTGCACGTTGTAGTCGAGGAGTTGCTGCGCGGCTTCCTTGCCGGCGGCGTCGAAAGGATTGGCCACCGCGACCATCATGGTGCGGCTCATGACATCGAAGGGGACCATCAGCCGACCGAGCGTGAGTTGCTCGGGTAAGAGCTTAACCACCGAGCGATCCACGTCGTAGTACTCGAGCGGGATGTAGGCAAATTTGGAGCGGTCGAGGATGCCGCCGAGGATGACGTCCAGTTCGATGGAACCGCGCCGGCAGATTTCGTCGATCAGCGAACCAGCGATGCAGTTTGGTTTCAGGTCGCGGTTCTTTTTCTCCACGCGTTCGAGCGCGGAGGCGACGACTTCTTCGCCAGCCAGCTTGTGCTGCACGAGGAAGCGGGCGAGGGCGTCGTTGCCGTCCGATTTTCCGGCAAGCTTTGCCGAAACCGCATTGGCGAGCGCGGCATTGCCGACGCCGGATCCGCTGGAATTCAGCGTCTGCCCGGTGGTCATGAGGCTGCCGGATTCGGCGGCGGCGTGACGGAAATCGAGATCGATCCCCGCGGTCCCCGAGCCCTGTTGGCCGCTGCGGAATTGCCCGCTCTTCGCGAGTTTGTCCTCCACCTCCGCCAGCGCCGCGACGACCTCGGGGTGCCCGGGTTGCCGCTGCAGGATCGCTTCATACTCCAGCATCGCCGCGGAGAACTGGCCCTGCTCGACATACACGTCCGCGAGCTTTCGCGCCGTGCCCAGCGAGTCGCTATCCTTGCCCACCCGTTGGTAGGCTTCCTTCAGGATTTCCAGCGACTGGGTATCCTTGGGATTGGCCTGCGTGATGACCTCGAACATCTCGATGGTCTGCAGGATTTGCTCTTGTTCTTCTGACGTGATCGTCGGTGGTGAGAAATTCATGGGCGCAACACTCGGACGGTGAATAGCTAGTGCCGTGCCTTGCCGCTCAGGGTTCCCGAGAATGCAAAAGGCCAGTGCCGCTTCGCTCCAAAAAGGCGTTGCACATCCCGCACCCGCCACCTACATAGCGCCTCGTGAAATTTTTCCAGCATTGGTGGCTTCCCTAGACGGGCTCGGATCCGTGCCTCGCGCGATCCGGTCGTCGCCACTTCTGCGCGCCGATTCCCTGCCCGATGATTCTCCCCGAATCGTCGGGCTTTTTCTTTCCACCCTTTCCACCCTTTCCACGCCATGACCATCCCACCGCTCAAATACAACCCTGAGGGGCTCATCCCCGCGATCGTGCAAGACGCCTCCTCGCACCGCGTGCTGATGATGGCGTGGATGAATGAAGCCGCGTTCCAGGCCACCCTCGCGACGGGCTTCATGAATTTTTGGAGCCGGTCGCGGCAAAAATTTTGGATCAAAGGCGAGACCAGCGGCCACACCCAGAAGGTGGTGCGCTGGGCCGTCGATTGCGACGCGGACACGCTGCTCTTTGAAGTCGAGCAGATCGGCGGCGCCTGCCACACCGGCTTTCAGAGCTGCTTCTTCACGGCCTATGCGCCGGATGGCACGGCGCTGGAGACGACGGAGCGGCGCGTCTTCGATCCGGAGAAAACTTACAGCAAGTAACAAGTAACAATTAGCATTTAGCATTTTCGAAGTGAGGCGCTTCGCGCGTCGCAGACGAACCAACCTCCGCGCCGCAGGCGCTTCTCTTCCAAATGCTAAATGCTAAATCTCAAATGCTAAATTCCCTTCAACCTTCGCTCGCTGAGTTCCGTGAACTCGCAAAGCGTGGAAATCTGATCCCGGTCTTCGCCGAACTGATCGCGGATGCGGAATCGCCCGTGTCCGCCTTTCACAAACTCGCCGAGGGGAGCGACTACGCGTTCCTTTTCGAGTCCGTAGAGAAGCACGACCAGGCGGGCCGCTATTCATTCGTCGGCGTGGATCAACGCGTCGTCTTTGAAAGTCGCGGCACGTCCATCCACATCGTGGAGGATGGCAATGCTCGCGATTTTGTCACGACGCGCGACCCGCTCGCGGAACTCGAGGAACTGATGCAGCGCTATCGCTATGTCTCCTCACCCGCGCTCGCCGATGCGCGCTTCGCCGGTGGCGCCGTGGGGTTCCTCACTTACGACCTCGTCCGCTTTTTCGAACCGACCGTGCCGCCTTCGCCACCCGACGATCTCGGCCTGCCGGAGAGCCTCTTTACGATCACCGAGACGCTGCTCATCTTCGATCACCGCACGCGCCGCCTGCGCATCGTGGCGAATGCGCACATCGACGGCGATCCCGAGACCGCCTACGGCCGGGCTGCCGATGCCATCGCCCGGACGATTGCGAAACTGAATGAACCCGCGCGCCTGCCAATGCTGCCGATCGCGCCCGCGCCGGAAGTCGGGCCGCCCGTGGGCAACACCACTCGCGAGGAGTACATGCGCATGGTCTCAGAGGGGCAGGAGTTCATCCGCGCCGGGGATATTTTTCAGTTCGTCCCGTCGCAGCGTTTCGAGACCGACTACACCGGCGACCCGCTGACCCTCTACCGCACCCTGCGCTTCGTGAATCCGTCGCCTTACATGTTCTGCATGAAATTCGCGGGCCGCTTTGCGTTAGTTGGGAGTTCGCCCGAGGTGCATGTCCGCGCGATCAATGGCCGCATTGAAATCCGCCCCATCGCCGGCACCCGCCTCCGGGGCAAAACGCCCACTGAAGACGACGCGAATGCCGCCGAGTTACTCGCCGATCCGAAGGAACGCGCCGAGCACCTCATGCTCGTCGATCTCGCCCGCAACGACGTTGGCCGCGCCAGCGAGTTCGGTTCGGTGAAAGTGACGGACTTCATGACCATCGAGAAGTACAGCCACGTCATGCATATCGTCTCCAATGTCGAAGGCCGGCTGCGTCCCGACCTCACCGCTTACGACGTGATGCGGGCCACCTTCCCCGCTGGCACCGTGAGCGGCAGCCCGAAAGTGCGCGCCCTGCAAATCATCAACGGCTGTGAGAAAAACAAACGCGGCGTCTATAGCGGCGCGGTTGGTTACTTCGGCTTCGATGGTAACACCGACTCCTGCATCGCGCTGCGCACCGTCGTGCTAAAAGACGGCAAAGCCTACGTGCAAGCCGGCGCCGGAGTCGTCGCCGACTCCACCCCGGAGGGCGAGTACCAGGAGACCGTCAACAAAGCCATGGGCATGATGTCCGCCATCGCCCGGGCGAAGGCCTGCAGCATTTAGGATTTAGGATTTAACAATTGGATGTTTGACGCTGCGCGTGATGGACAAGGACGAACTCAAGCTGCGAACGAAAGCCTTTGGGCTTCGTGTGATGAAATTGGTGCGCGCGATGCCCAAGGACGTGGTGGGGCGTACTTTGGCCGGTCAACTGATTCGGTCCGGAACGTCCGTCGGTGCAAATTACCGATCCGCCTGTCGAGGCAGATCGAAAGCAGAATGGCTGGCCAAACTCGGGATCTGTCTGGAAGAAGCCGATGAGAGTGCCCACTGGCTGGAGCTCATCATGGAGGACGGAATGCTCCCGAGGAAACGCGTCGAACCACTCTGGAAGGAAGCCGACGAACTCTGCGCGATCTTCTTCACCGCGATTCAATCCGGGCGCGCGTAGTCCAACGCTTCCGCGCGAAGCGCCTCGCTTCCAAATGCTAAATGTTAAATCCTAATTCCTAAATGCCCGATGCTCCTCGTCCTCGATAACTACGATTCCTTCACCTACAACCTCGTGCAGTATTTCGGCGAGTTGGGGGCCGAGATTTTGGTGAAGCGAAATGACGAGATCACGCTTGCGGAGATTGCTGCCCTGAAGCCGGAGCGGATCGTCATTTCACCTGGGCCATGCACGCCGAATGAGGCGGGCATCAGTTGCGAGGTGATCCGCGAGTTCGGGGAGCACACCCCGCTCCTTGGTGTCTGTCTCGGGCATCAATGCATCGGTCACGTCTTCGGCGGCGACGTGGTGCGGGCGGATCGGCTGATGCATGGGAAGACGTCGCCCATCCTGCACCACGGACAGGGCGTTTTTGCCGGGCTGCCAAATCCTTTTGAGGCCACGCGCTACCACTCGCTGCTGGTGAAGCGCGACACTTTCCCGGCCGCGCTGGAGATCACGGCGGAGACGGCGGAAAAGGAAGTGATGGGCCTCCGCCATCGCACCTTCCCGATCCACGGCGTGCAGTTCCATCCCGAGTCGATCCTCACCGTCGAAGGCAAGTCGCTCCTGCGAAACTTCCTCACACTCTGAGCGGCGTTACTTTTTGCCCTCGCCGCCGCCCATCATCGCCTTGCCCATTTTCATCCCCATCTCCTGCATATCGAGCATCTGCTTTTGTGCAGTCTCAAAGGAGACGACCTGATCCGCGGAGAGCAGTGTCCGGGCGCGGGTCAGGACGCGCTGATTCATGTCCCGCTGGCTGGCCATCGCCTTTTCGAAGCCCTCTCCGCTCCGGAGCGCTTTCATCGCTCCGGTCACGTCCTTGCTACCCGCATCGAGCGGCGTCGCCGGTTGCCGCAGACGCTCTTCAGTCATGATGCCGAGGAGCGCCTTGCGTTGCCCGTCATCCAGGGGAGTGCCCGAGCCACTCAAGCTTTGTTGATATTGCTGGAGCGTCATCCGCTCGCCAACCGTCCGCTCGTAGTCCTCAAATTTCTTCATCCGCTCTTCGCCGAGAATGTTCTTAATCTCGGCGTCGTACTCCGACTTTGATTTTTGAGCGTCGGCCGCATTCGCTGCGAGTTTCGCTTCGTCGCCGTCACTCCCGAGCGCCTTGGCGCTCATATCCAGTTGCCGATCGGCGAGCAGATCAAAGACAAGATTGGCGTCCTGCGAAGAGAGCCCGAGTTCCTTTGCCAGATCGCTATACATCATCCGAATGCCAAAGGCCTGTTGCGCCCGCATCGATTTCTTCATCTCGGGATCGTTGAACATCTTCGCGATTCCCTTGAGCCAGTTTCCGTCCGGCTTCTTCGCCGCCTGCGCAGGGTCAGCGCCCTCAGTTCCGGGTGCGGCCACTTCCTTCTTTTGCTCCACGAGCTTTTGCCGGAGTTGTTCGGACTCACTCTTAAAGATCTCGTTCTGCTCCTGCACTTTCGCGATCCGCGCCTCGCTCGCCGTCGCCTGCACCGTTAGCTCTTGCTGCCTGGAGTCGAGTTGTGCCTGGAGCTTTTTGTTTGCGGAAACTTCGCCAAACAGCGCGATGGCGAGGCCCAGCGAGAGCAGGGCAAGGAGGAGTGTGATGGGCGTCTTCATAGTGTGGGAACAATCCCAACTGGGATGGTAAAGGACGGGAGCGGCGGCACCAGCCCCGAAAAATACCAATGGCCCCCCGCCTTTCGACGGAGGGCCATGCAAAGAAGTGGTGGCGGTGACGGCGCTCAGATCGCGCCAGGCGGCTGGCCCTGCGGCGGAGGGCCGCCGTGTGGTCGCGGGCCATCCTGCTGACGCCGGAAATCCTGCGGACCCATCGGCGGACGGTCGCCGTTGCGGTCGCCGCCCCATTGTGGTGGCTGGCGATCTGGACCGTGCGGGCCGCTTTGAGGCGGGGTGCCGTGGCGTCGTCCCAGATCCGAGCCAGGGTGCTGCGATCCGCGGTTCATTGGGCCGGATTGGGCAGAAGGTCCACGATTCCAGGGAGCGGCTTCCGGCGCTCGGTCTCCGCTGGGCTGCGGCGGGCGTTGCATCCCCTCGATGCGCGGGGCCATCCGCTGATCACTAGGGCGCTGGCTGCGCTGGGCGAGTCGCTTGGTGATTTCCGCGCTCCGATCCATTTGTCCACGTCCCCAATGGCGATCATCACCTTGCGCCCGGGCATCTCCCTGCGGCTTCCTCGCTGCTGACCCATCGCGGCGTGGCTCACTCTTCGGAGAATTCTGCGGGCCGCCTTGGGTGGCGCGATCTCCGTCCGGTCGGCGATCTCGCAGCGCATCGGGGCGAGCCTGTTCGCGGCCTTCGTTCGACTTCTCTCGATCACCCGCGCCTCGCGCCGGGCCGGAACGGGCATTCCCATCCCGACGCTCGTCATTTCCGCGTTCGGTCTGGCTCGGCCGATCGCCAGGCGAGCGGAGTTCGTCTGGGGTCACCTTGCCGTCTTTGTTCCGGTCCATGCCGCGCAGCACGTCGGCGGCTCTTGCGAGTTCGTCGGAGTCGAGCGCGCCGTCCCGGTTTGCGTCGAGCCCGGCGAAAAATCCGGGTGCCGGCGGCGGCCCGTCGCGGCGCGGGCCGGATTCACGACTGGGCTCCGGCGGACGTTGCGGTGCAGGGTTGTCTTGCGCAAACATCGGGACCGCCACGAAGGCGACCGCGAGTGCGAGGAAGGAGGTGGACTTGGGGATCATGGATTTTGGGCCTTTGGGAAGTGGCGCGTGGAGCGCCTGGGTTCGCCCTCATAACGCCACGTCGTGAGGTTTTTGTGTGCCCCAGCGCGGTCCGATCTTGAGGGCAGAAAGGTGTTGCCTTTCGGGATGAAGACGCGGCATATTTTGCCGGTCTCGCCGAGGGGAGACCCGGCCCCCCTCAAAACTGTCGAAACCAGAAAGCCCGTTTCCGATGAAAAAGAACCCTTCGCTCCGTCGTGGTCTGCCCGCCTTCGTGACCCTGATGCTTGGCGCGGCTGCCCCGGCGACCTTTGCCCAGACCACGGCGGCTTCCGCTCCCTTTGCTTTCATTCCGCTGACGGTTGCCGGGGGCGGTTCCGTCGCTTCCCCCAAGCTCTCGCTGATCTCGCCGACGGTCACGCAACCCATCGCCTGGCAGGGGGCGATCTCTGGAGTCGCGACCGCCGGCGGCACCACCATCATCTCCGTCGCAGGCGCTCCGTGGACGGCCAATCGGTTCAACGGTGCGAACGGGAACTACTACGCGGAAATCGTGACGGCTCCCGCCAATACGCACGCCACTGGAGCGCTCGCGGTGATCACGGCCACTGCGACAGGCGCGATCACCGTCACCGGAAATCTCACGAGCCCCAGCGTCTTTGTCGCCACTGGCGATTTACTCCGCATTCGGAAGGAGATGACCATCAACGACGTCTTTGGAGCGGCCAATACGGCTGGGTTCCTGGCGTCGGAAGATCCCTCCTCGGGGGACGAAGTGCTCATCTATGACGGGGCGGCTTCCACCGCATACTTCTACTACAGTGGAGACCTCATCGGGAATGCCGCCGGATGGTATTCCTCGGGAGCGTTTAGCCCTGCGGGAAATGTGGTGATCGGGTCCGACCAGGGCGTCGTGGTGAAGCGAAAGGCAGCGGCCCCATTGACCTTCACGGCCAATGGCGTGGTGAAGACAGGCCACACCCTCTTTCCAGTCGTGAATGGACTGAATGTCTTGGCGACGGTCTCCTCTCAAGGACTGACCCTGGCGGCGAGCGGGCTCTACACCGGGGATGCCGCGACCGGAGTGAAGCCATCCGACGATCCTACCAGCGCGGACGAAATCACGATCTACGGAGCTTCTGGTCCAGAGAAGTTCTTTTACTACACCGGGGTCGGCCACCCCGCCGGCTGGTACACCTCTGGGGCGTTCGTGCCCGCGGATTCGGTGGTCATCGCTCCCGGCACCGCGTTTGTCTTGCAGCGAAAGGGCGGCCCTTCCTTCAACTGGTCTCTGCCGGCTCCAAGCTCTTTTTGACGGACGACCGGGCGGCACTTCCTACTCGTGAAAAAATCAGCGGGTTTGGGACGGGGGGCGGGAATTCGACCGCGCGATTCCCCACGAGCAAGGCCAGCATCGGGATGACGGTGACCGTTGCAGAATAGGCAAGGCCCGGACTCCCTCTCTGGAAAGTCGGTAAAGCGTCACCGACCCTGCTTCTTTTGCAGTTCGGTGACTTCTTCCGGAGTCAGCCGACGCTTCCCTCCGGAAGATGGCACGGCCTGCTGATTCCCCGAAGGCGGCGGTGGCTGCTGGATGATGGGGGCCTGGCGTTTCATGACCGGCGCCTGGCGCTCGATCTTTGGGGGTTGCTGAATTGGCGCGGCTGGTTGGCGGCGAGCGGACTCGACCTGGAGTTGGCGGGCGTTCTGGCTGGCCTGTTCGCGGCGGACGGCGTCGCTTTGCTGTTTGCGGGCGGCGTCGGCGGCTTGTTTCTGGCGGGAGGAGTCGATCTGCCGCTGGCGGGCGATGGCTTCCGAGGCGTCTGGCTTGCGGATGGTGTCCACGGGCTTAGGGCGGGATTGCTCCATCTGACGCTGGCGGGTGGCCGCCTGCGAGGCTTCCTGTTTGCGGGAAAATTCCGCCGCCGCTTCCCGGCGCTTCAATTCCGCGCCCGCGTCGTTTTGCTTCTTCATGGAATCCTGCACCGCCCGCTGGCGTTCGATCGTGGCGCTGCGCTCCTTTTGCTCAGCGAGAGCGCGCGGGCGATCGACGGCGTCGCGGGCTTTGTCCGCAGCGTCGGACTTGCTGGCCTTGGGCTTTTCGAGCGGAGTGCGTTCGATCGGCTCCGCCGTAAATTTTTTGACCGGCGCAGGCGGCCTCGCGGCCTCGACCGTCGTCGGCCGAGGAGCCGTCCGCACCTTTGGGTTCGTTACCACGGGCTTCGTCTCCGGCAGCTTCGTGATCGTGCGTTCCTCCAGCTTCTTTTGCTCCACCACTGCTGGTGCGGGGGCATTCTCGCCAGGCTTGGTATCTTCACGGGCTTTTTGACGGTTGAGCTTTTCCAGCATCCGTGGATCCACGGGCTTGACCACCACCGGTTGGTCCGCGCCGCTCACTGGCTTGTCCGTTTGGGGCAGCACAGGCGCGCCGCGCTGCTTCGCCGTCTTCACAGGCGAAGGTGCGGTCGGGTCCGCTTTGCTCGGCACGGGCTTCAGGTCCACGGGTTGCACCCGGCGCGCAGGGGCGTTTTCGGGCGAGAGATTCTTCGCGTCCTGCCGCAGTTTCGTGCGGATCGTCGCCTGAGCTTCGGGATCTTTCACCCCGGCCCAGCCCTTGTTGATCTTATCGGCAGAAATCGTCCGCACTGGCTGCGGGCGGATGAGACCTTCCGTCCGCGCGGCAACCCGTGGCGCGAGGACGGCGAGTTGGTTGCCCCGCTGCACCGAGTTAAAGACGTTCACCTGCTTGATGTTGATGTTGGTGATGTTCGTATTGCGCACCAGCTTGAGCGCCGGGATCGGGCGATTCACGAAACGGTTCACCACGAGGAAACTCGGGCCGCCGCAGTGGACGAGTCCGCCGTAGCCACCGCCCTCATAGTAAGAGATGTTCGTCACATTCGACGTGCTGATGATGATGGTGGGATTTTCAAAGCGGCTGATGATGTGTGGCCGGAGATAGGGCTCACCGAAGTTTTGCACGCGGCAGAAATTGTAACGCGAAGGACCAATGTCGTAGGTGGCATCGACCCAGACGCTGATGCCGGTGTCGCGGCGCCAGCGCGCCTCCGGGGGCAGGGGAGCCCAGCCGACGTAATCGTCATTGGAGCGCCACGACACCCAGGCCGGAGCCCATTCATCGTCCGGCACCCAGCACCAGCCCTCATCTTCCACCTGCACCCAGCGCCCATAGTGATAGACGATGCCGCCGAAGTCTTCGTAACTGACCCACGTCCACCCACCATCCGTGTAGCTCCAGTAGCCATCCGAGTACGGACTCCAGTCCGCATCGACGCGCGAAGGCCGCCAGCAGGAGCCGTAGTCACCCACTTCGATCCACTCTCCATAGGGCGAGAGCGAGTCGTAGAAAAAGTCAAAGGAGACGTCCGCCCGCGCCAGCGCCGCGCGCGGCGCGGCAAAGGCGAAGAGGCAGACGAGGAGGAACAGGGGTTTGAGTTTCATGGCGATGCTGCGGGTGATGGGCGTCAGACTGGCGCGAGGGTGGAAACATTCACACGATTCCGGGGAAATGCGCGGGTAGAATGACGGAGTAACAGCGAACGTCCAACGTCGAACATGGAACATGGAACGATTCCGATCCGCTCGGCAGTCGGGCCGGCGTGAATATTCCGGGGGTTTGGAGATTCCATTGGCCGATGCGACAGAGCGCGGTAAATTTTGGCACCATGAACCAACCCCTTCAGCCGTCTGTCCGCGGCTCGGTGATCGCCCTATTTTCAGCCGCGCTCGCCTTCCTTTCGACGCTCGCCGAGGCCGCACCGAATGTCGTGACCATCGGCGACAGTCTCACCGCGGAGTACGATACCATCCCGGACATCCCTGGCTTCCCGGATGAGGCGACGGCCTATGCGCAGGTGACGACGAAGGGCTGGGAAGCGATGAGTTGGGTGGAGGTGCTGGCGCGCTTGCAGAAGGGCTATTTCAATTTCGGCGGCGCGCGCGCTCTCTCCTCGCCATGGAATGTGCCGCGCCTCAGTGGCTATGAGTACAATTGGGGCATCCCGGGCATTGAGGCCGGGCAGTATGAGGATTTTGTGACGAGCACGGTGCTGCAAAATTTTGCCTACTACTCCCTCCGGCAGCCGCTGGAGGATCAGCTCAAGAGCCGCGCCAGCCGGGTGGTGATTTGGCTCGGGGGAAATGAATTCCGCGCGAACTACGGAAAACTTTACGACGGCGGGGACAGCACTCGGCTGATCGATGGGCTGATCGACGATCTCGGACGCATCGTCGATTTTGTGAAGAAGAAGAACTCCCGCGCGCAAATCGTGATCGCGAACATTCCCGACCTCGGCGCCACGCCCTCGAAGAAAGCGGCGCATCCCGATGCCGCGAAACGCGCCCTGGTCAGTGCCGCGACGCGGACAGCGAATACGCGGATCGCGCAGCTCGCGACGAAGAAGGGGATCGGCCTCGCGAATGTCCATGCGCTCACCGATGCGCTGGTGCGGAATGTGCCCCAATTCATCGGCGCGGTGCAGCTCGTCAATGCGAAGGATGCGAATAACAGCCCGCGCTATGGCTTTACGCGCGATGGGTTGCATCCCAATACCTGCCTGCAGATCTTCAACGCCCGGAGCATCGCGGCGGCTTTTAATAAGAAGTACGGCGCGGGCATCCCGGCGATCACCGATGCGCAGGCGCTCACCTTTCTCGGCATCAGCCCGCATCAGCCTTTCTATGACTGGCTCACCAACAACGGGATCACGGATAAGTCATTCATCGCTGATCCTGACGGCGATGGGGTGCCGGCCCTCGCGGAGTTCATGTTTGGCCTCAAGCCAAAGGGGAGCGATGCGGAGGATCTGCCGGCGACCATCGGCGGGCCGGTGGCGGGGATCGTCGGGACGAAATCGGTGAGCGTGACCCCGCTGGCTGGCCGCGTGCGTTACGCCCGCGTCTCGCTCCAGTACTCCGTCGGGGCGACGTGGAAAGACGTGCCCGCCCGAAACGTGGTGAGCAAGGCCAACGGGGCTTTCGTGGCCGTGGTCCCGCCGACTTCCGGCCCCACGAATCTCCGCCTGAAGCTCGCGACGATTCCACCCGCGGGCTCGACGACGACGGTGGCGGCTTACGTGCGGTTTGAGTAGCGTCGCGTCCGCGCGGTTAGAAATCGAACTGGTCGATATTCTCCTTCGTGAAGACGAAGGGCTTTCCGAGCACGATGTCCGTGCCTTCGAGCTGCAGCTCGCCGAGCTTGCCGGCCTGGAAGGTCTTCGCACCGGCCTTGAGCTCGCCTTTCGCCGCCGCGACCGCGGCCTGGATGGTGAGGTAGCCGAGGTCCTCAACCTTCCAGAGGATCACTGCCTGGGTCACACCGTCCTTCACATATTGACGATTCTCACTCGGCAGCCCAAGGCCGAGCACTTTGACCGCGCCGGTCTTGCCCGCCTGTTTCACCGCCTCCGCCGCGCCCGGCACCGCGGGCGAGCAGATGGCCATGATGCACTTCAGCCCCGGATACGCGCTCATGAGATTCGCCGCTTCCTGCTGCGCCTTGTCCTTCTGGTCGTCGCATGGCTTCGTGTCCACGAGCTTCATCTTCGGATACTTCGCCGCGAGCCGCGCCTCGATGAACTTCCGCCACTCACCCATGTTCGCCGCCGTGAGCGTGGCGGTGATAATCGCAAAGTCTCCCTCCTCGCCGCAGAGCTGCGCCGCGGTATCCATGAGCGTCTCGCCGATGCCCTGCGCCGTGGCCTGGTTCACGAAAAAGTTGCGCGCGTCGGGCTGCGCATCGCTGTCGTAAGTCACGACCTTGATCCCCTTCGCCTGCGCCTTCTTCAGCGCGGAGCTGAGCCCGTCGCGATTCTCCGCCGCCGCCGCGATCGCATCCACGCCGAGCGTGATCCAATTCTCCACGATCTCATTCTGCTTGGCCGCATCGGTATTCGTCGGCCCATCGAAGAGCATCTCCACGCCCAGTTCCGAAGCCGCCGCCCGCGCGCCCTTTTCCACAGTCACAAAGTACTGGTTGCCCTTGCTCTTGGGCAGTAGCGCGACGGTGAGCTTTTCGCCCGAAGCACCGGTGCCGCCGGCCTCCTTGCCTTTATCGCAACCAGCGAGCAGAGCGAGACCGAGGGCGAGGAGGAGGGCAGGGGAGTTTTTCATGGGGGCAGTGAAAATGCCCGGCGGGGGCCGGGGAGGGCAAGCGTAGAGCGAGCGCTCGACGGGCGTGCGCGGTCTACGCGAGGGCGCGTGAGATTTCCGCAACGAGGGCTTTGAGGAAGGCGAGGATCACGAGTGAGGCTTCGTCGCTTGGGCGATCTTTCCGCCGCTGCGCCGCGGTGATCGTGCCGAGCACGCCGGCCAGGTCCGCCACGACCACCGGTTGCGGGCTGTCCGCGATCCATTCATCCATCGTACTCGCGGCGCTCATTTCGGGCGCGATGCTGGAGATGTGGACAACCTCGACGGCAAAGCCGCGCACCATGCGTTCGAACTTCAGGCGTGGCGGCACGCCGCCGGAAGGTTTGAGCACGGAGCAGGCACGCACGATGAGCACTTCCAGATAGGCAAAGGAGTTCTCGTCGAGCGCCGAGCGGGTCGCTTCCCAGGCGAAATCGAGCAGGCCGGGAAAATCCGCCTCGAGGGCATCCATCGCCGAACCGGGATCGGGGTGGACGCGGTGCATGGCCGCGAGCCGCCGATCCACGTCGCGCTCGGAAAGCGCCGGGATCGTCGGTTCCAGATCGAGATCGCTGCCGAGATCCCCCAGCGCCCCCAAGCCGCTGAGCCCGTCGTCGATCTCGTCGTCTACAAAATCCTCGTCCTCCGCGAAGCCCAGCGGCGCGGGTTCGGAGATCATCTCGTGGAGGCCGAGTTCGGCGAGCAGCGGGTTGAGATCGAGGTCGAGACCTTCCTTTCTCCGGCGCCGATCAAGGTCGCGGAGGTGCGTCTTCATGAGGCTCACGAGCTTCGGGCGCAGCGCGGGATCGGTGGCGGCGGCGCGCGGCGTGTGACCGTCGAGCCACGGGATCGGTTCGTCGAGGAAGGCTTCGTATTGCCGGCGGAAAGTAACGAGCAGCGTCTCTCCAGGGCCGCCCTCGACCGGAGCGACGCGCTGCGAGGCGAGATGGATCCGCTGCGGATTTTCCAGCAGCCGGGGCGGGACCAGCGCGGCGTCAAAGTCCACCGCATGCCGTCCGAGCGTCTGCGCCCCGAGATCGTCCGCGCGTTCGCCGAGGAATTCCACGCGGCCCGCCGCGAGCCGCTCGAAGCGCGCGCGCAAGTCCTGATGCCGGGCGCCGGACATCGCCTCGACCCGTGCGCGCTCGCGTCCGACCAGCACCCGCCCGAGCACCGTCTCGCCCAGCGCGACCTTCGGACCCGGGGGCAGCGGGAGCGCGAGCTGCCCGGCGTCTTCCACCGGCGCGCGATCGAGCCAGGTGTAGCCACTGGCAAAGCCCTGCTCCTCCTCTTCGCCGGACACCGTTTCCGGATCCACGTCCGGGTGTTTTGCGAGCAGGGATTCCAGCCGCGCCCCTTTCAGCACCCGGTAATCCGTCTTCGAATATCGCGCATCGATCGCCGACATGGTGTCCGCCCAGCGCGCACTCTGCACCGCCCCGAGCGCCTCGCAGGTGCGGGCAAAATTTTGCGCCAGCCACCTCCGCTCACCGACGGGATCGGAGGGCCCGCCGAGATGCCGGACCACTTCGCGCACCACCACCTCCGGCGCCACCTCCTGCACCTCGGGCACAAACAATCCCCCGCCGCTGACCCGATGGTAGTGCGGCATCGGGTAGCACCAGAGGAGCAGCACGCTGTAGCGGAAGACGGTGCTGGCCGTGCCGCGATCGATGATCCGCAGCCGCTGCCCGGTCAGCAGCTCCACCCCTTCCACCATCTGCTCGTCGAGGATGCACTCCACTTCGAAGACGACGGGCCGCGACTCATTCATCCCCGCGAGCAGCACGCGCTCGTCATTACTCAGCCCGCTCCTTTGATCCGCCAGCCAGCGGTCGCCAAAGGTCCGCCCCTCCGCGTCCCGCTCGCAGTGGTAGAGCCAGGCAAAGCGCGAGTGATTCGCCAGCACCTCATCGCCTCGCTGGTTCTCGATTTCATCCAGCATCCGCTCGCGCTCCGCCGGCGACATCAGCTTGGTGGCCCGTTCGTACGTTTTGGAAATGAGCCGCGACTCGATCTCCCCGTGCTGTTCGTAATTCGCGGGCGTGAAGGGAAAAAACGGGCACTCCACCGGACACGCATGCACCGACCCACGCCCCTCGCCGCACTCCGCGGAAGTAATGTCGCGCCCGAGCACTGGGCAGGCGCGCAAATGTTTCTTGGACTTGCTCACGCCCCGAATCGTTGCCCGCATGCCCGCGCTGCGGCAACGCTTGTTTTGCT
>JANNXQ010000048.1:0-3413 GCA_031409655.1 Chthoniobacteraceae bacterium
CGAAAGCGAAGGTTCCCCGGTCGAGTTTCGGAACATCCGGCTGAAGGAATTCCCCTCGACCAATGCCGGACCGGAGGCCAGCGCTCCGGTTGAAGAAGGATTTGTCCCACTCTACAATGGTCTCGACCTGCGCGGCTGGAAGACGACCAACGAGATCAAGGCTCGCTGGCAACCGTCCGACTGGCAGTTGGTGTTGAAAGACAACGCGGCCAAGCCCGGCTCAATTCTCTGGAGCGAGCAGGCGTTTCGCGACTTCGAGTTCATCGTGGATTTCAAGCTACCGGAGAAGGCGGACACCGAACAAGTTTGCGGCGGGTTTGAAGTCGGTGGCTACCGGGTGATTCTCAGCGAGAATCAATTCCCCGGTCGGCTCAAGACCGGCAAGTGGCAACGGCTGCGGATTCAGGCGAAGCAATCGAAGCGCAACATCCAACTCGATGGCGAGCTCGCGGCCGAAGTGGACATCGCGGGCGCACCCGCCGGTCAGCCAAGGCCAGTTGGGGTCATCGACGCGGGCCGGGGAATCGAGTTTGCCAATTTTTACCTGCGCAAGTAGCCGTAGCAGACCAATGCACCGCGCCGCTTGGAGCAGCAGGCCTGGCACCCGGGCTCCCCACAAAGCGGTGCAACAGCACGCGCAGTCCAAGACGCTGGCGCGCGGTTCAAGATCGCCACGAACATCCGCCAGGTCTTGGAGTGCGGCCGGTGCTCCGCCGCTTTCGGGATTGCGAGCACATACTTGCGCCCCCTACTTCTCCGCCGCGGCCCGTACTGCTTCCAGGTCCTCCCAGCGCGCGTACCTCGTCGCGACGCCGCGCTTGGCCTCGTCCAACTCCCGTTGCAGCTCCGCTGCGCGCGGGCCGTGCTTGCGGTGAAATTCCGGGTCCAGGAACGTGGCCTCCAGTCGCGCGACGTTCGCCTCGGCTAAATGGATCTGCGCTTCCATTCCCTCCAGCTCCTTCTGCTCCTTGAACGTCAGCTTGCGGGGCTTGCCGGACGCGGTCTTGGCGCTGGTGGCTGACTTCGCCGTGACCGGCGCGGTGGGCGCCTTGGCGGCGTCCGCGGCAGCGCGCTTCCGCTTTTCAATGTAGTAATCGTAGTTGCCCACGCTGTTGGCCACGCGCCCATCGCCCTCAAACGCGAGGATGCCGGTGCAGACGCGGTTCAAGAAATAGCGATCATGGCTCACCACCACGATCACGCCGGGAAAGGTCACCAATGCCTCCTCCAGCACGCGCAGTGTCTGGAGATCGAGATCGTTGGTCGGCTCGTCGAGGATCAGGAAGTTGCCGCCGTTCTTGAGAATGCGCGCGAGCAACAGCCGGCTGCGCTCGCCGCCGCTAAGTTTCTTGACCTGTGTGGTGATGCGATCATCCGCGAAAAGAAAACGTTTAAGATACGAACGCACCGAGATTTTTGAATCGCCCCAGATGACGAACTCTGTGCCGTCAGCCGCTTCGTCGAGCACTGTGCGCTCTTCATTCAATTGCAAGCGGCCTTGATCCACGTAGTTGAACTTCGTGAGCTGACCGATCTTCACCGTGCCTTCGGTCGGCGGGAGCTGGCCGATGATGGCCTTCAGCAGCGTGGTTTTACCGAGCCCATTCCGTCCGCAAACCCCGATGCGCTGCCCATTCTCAAAGGTGTAACCAAACCCGCTGAACAGTCGCTTTCCACCGAGGGTCATGCCGAGATTGCTCACCTCCACCGTGCGATTGCCGAGTTGCGGCGGCGGCGGGATGACGAGTTCCATGTCTTCCTCAATCGCTGGCCCGGCCTGCGCCGCGGTCTCGTAGTAACGCTCGAACCGATCCTTCTGTTTGCTGCGTTGCGCGCGCGGGCCCTGGCGCACCCAAGCCAGTTCCTTCTTCAGAAACATCTGGCGTTTGTGTTCGACGGTCGCGTCCGCTTCCTGACGCTCCGCCTTGGCGAGCAGGTAATCAGTATAGTTGCCGTTCTGCGACCAGAACTTCCCCTCGTACAACTCAACCATGCGCTTCGCGACCCGGTCCAGGAAATAGCGGTCATGCGTGACGACCAGAAATGAGCCATGAAACTCGTCGAGAAAATCTGCGACCCAATCGATGGATTCCGGATCGAGATGGTTCGTCGGCTCGTCGAGGATCAGGAAGTCGGGCAGCGAGACAATGGCGCGACACATCGCCACGCGCCGCTTCTCGCCGCCGGACAACGTTTCAACGCGCCGGTCGCCGGCAGGACAATTCAGATGCGACATGGCCGTCTCGATGCGCAGATCGAGCGTCCAGCCTTCGAGGGCTTGAATGCGATGTTCCAGTTCCTCGTGGCGCTTCGAGTCGTGCGGCAGCGATTCAAACTCCGCGATCAGATCGAGCACCGGCTTGGCGCCGTCGCGAATGTTCTCGGCCACCGACTTGGTCGCATCAAGCATGAAATCCTGTGGCAGATAACTGACTACGAGATCGCGGCGCGCGGAGACCACGCCGATATCCGGGGTTTGCAGCCCGGCGAGAATGCGGAGGAACGTCGTCTTGCCACAACCGTTGCGGCCGACCAACCCAATGCGGTCGCCCTCTTCAATGCCGAGCGTAGTGGCATCCAGGACGGCGCGTTCGCCATAGCGCACGGTAATTTCAGTGGCAGAGATGATGGTGGACATTTCAGTTCAGCCCGCAAAAGGACACAAAGTCATTCACACAGGAGCGCGAACAGTATCAGAGAATCGGGCCGGAACAAGAGCCGGTTTGAAAAGCAGCCGCCGACGCCGGCTGCACCGCAGTCTGCCGAAGGCGGGAGAGGCAGCTCTGGGCATTGACCCAATGCCATTAAGAATCAATTGAACCCGAATCGCCGCAAGCAAAGGCCCCCAAACCGATTGAGCGATTTGCACCCAAAACATCTAGTCGAATAGTGAGCGGAGAGCCGGCCCGTGGAAGCTGTCGGCTGCTTGTCACTTTGCGCTCAGTGCGATCTTGGGGTGAGGTTTCCTCTGTATCCATTCGTCCAATTTGGCTGGAATCACCATGGATTTGAAGTCTCCTCACGTCGGCTGCTGATTCTGCGGTTGGAGAATTCTAGCCGGCAGGATGAGGGCACTGCGGTTCTCGCACATCGACCGCACGGCCCGAGGTGCGGACGCTGACAGTGGCCCGCTAAGATGAGGAGCGCAATGCGGGATAATCTCCGGGTTGGAATCGAGCCAACGAGGGGCCGGTTTTTCGGTTAACGGCTGAATTGCGAAATCCGAGCATCAGCTCCGCAACTTTGCCTATTGCGAAAGCATCTTCACCGTCGCTTCCAGACTGCCCACGTCCGCGATGTTCCACATCTGGGCCTCTTTGCCGATGCGCTTCATAAAACCCGTGAGCGCCGTGCCCGGTCCCAGCTCGATGAACCGCGTGAAACCGTGCGCCAGGAGATAACGCATGGATGCT
>JANNXQ010000049.1:0-7947 GCA_031409655.1 Chthoniobacteraceae bacterium
AGGCGCAGCCAGCCGGCGGCGACACACAGCGGATCGCCGAGAATCGGCACCCAGGAAAAGAGGAGCACGGGCGCTCCATGCCGGCGAACCCGAGCCAGCCCTTTCGGTTCCGTGCGCTGCGGGATGAGGCGTCCGAGCAGATAGGAAGTCATCCCACCCAGCGTGTTGCCGAGGGTGGCGACCGCGAGCGCCGGCCAGAAGAGCTGCGGCGCGGCTCTGAGCACGGCAAAGAGGATCACCTCCGACCCGCCCGGCAGGAGGGTCGCGGCGAGAAAGCTGCCGGCAAACAGCGACCACAAGCTCAGCGATTGATCCATGAATGGCGCGCAGCGTTTCGCACGATCTTGCCTTTCGCAAGGCTCTGCGTCACTCACGCCGCACGCCTCCGCTCCCCGCAGTTTGCCCGTCGCGCATGAATCCCTTTGCCGAAATCTACAACCGCCCGGACATCGCCCGTCACTACCTGACCTCATTGCTCCAGCCCGCAGAGGCGGGGCTGGTGCAAGCCGCCGCCGCGCGGGCGGGCGAGCTGGACATGCTGGACCTCGGCGTGGGCGCGGGGCGCACTTCGTTTTTCTTCCTGCCCTTCGTCCGCAGCTACCTCGGCCTCGACATCGCACCGCGCATGATCGACCTCTGCCGCGAGCGCTATGCCGACCACCCATCGCGCGGAGCCACCGCCTCGGAGACGCAGCCACCCTGACCTGCTGCGGCGATGCCGCTTTCGATCTCGTGCTCTTCAGTTGCAATGGGCTCGATTGCCTCGCGCCCGCGCGTCGCGCCGATTGCCTGCGCGAAGTCTTCCGCGTCCTCCGCCCCGGCGGGACGTTTCTTTTCTCCGCGCATAATTTGCAGGCCATCGAAGCGTGCTACGGATCGTCCTCACCGCTCCCCGCCGCACGCCTCGCTGCGATCCGCCACTTCAATGCGCCCTTTGCCACCTACGCCGGCCAGGACGCCGCCCTCTTTTGGGATGGCGTCTATGGCGACGAGGGCCTCTTGCGGCACGTCTATGTCCAGCCGCGTGCCCAGCAACTCGCCTTGGAACGTCTGGGCTTCACCTCCGTCCGCGTGATCTCCAGCGAGACTGGCCTCGAACTCCCGGACGACTCCCTCGACGGAAGCATCGAACTCACCCTGCATTACCGCAGCCTGAAATAAAACATCAACGCCGGGTTGATGGCGACGGGCGGAGACGGCGATTCGCCGTGGAGCTTTGGATCAATGCCGAATGGCGCGATGCCATCCTCGCCAGTGGGCAGACCCTGTAAGAATTCGCCGGTGAAGCGTTCGCCAAACTCATGGCCAGGCGGCGCGGAAAGTCCCGCCAGCACCCCACGTCGGCGCAGCGGCGGGCAGACGAGCGGCTAATGCAGCGCGTGCCAGCAAAACAGATCGGCGATGTCCTTCGCGTCGCATTCGGCTTCGAGGAAAAAGGCCATCACGGCTTCCGCGGACACGGGCTTCTTCGCGCGGCGCGCGATTTCTCCGGCAGCGGCGGTGAAGACTTCATGTTTCGTGCGCAGGATTTCGAGGGTGACTTCCCGGCGGCGATTGCGGCGGGCTTTTTCGTTTTGGATTGATTTGGTGGTTTCCATGTCCGCCATCGTGTGCGCTTGCCGGAACCAAGTTGCTCCATGCACGGAGCATCTTTTCGCGCCCATCGTCGTCACCGACTCGCCGAGCAACGTCGGGGTGTAGGCTTCACGTGGAGGTCATCGCGAAGCGCGGCCCGAACGCGGCGAAGGGAATCACAACGCTCTCCCAGTTTCCCGAACCGAGGTCTGACGGGATATGAGCCTGAATCTCCTGCGGCTCAACCACCGCTAAGCGTGGAGCCAAGTTTGCGCGGGCATCCCACAAATGGAAAACATGATGTGCGACTTCCATGGCCCGCTCCCATTCGTTGCGGGTGAGATGGAGTGATCCCGCAGTTCCCATCGTTGATGTCTTAACCTCGATGGAGAGCTGACGAGCATCCCCAAAACCGACAACGGAGAGAATGTCGTAGCCGTCTGCGTTGTTCTCTATCGAGACCCATTTAGGTTTCTTGCCGGTGCGATTTTCCTCATAGGCCAAGCTCAGCCGCTCACCATGACGCCCAATAGCCGTCAAACGCCCGCTTTTCTGCCCACGCGCTCTCGCCGAGAGTTCGTCCCAAAACGCAACAATACCGTCGGCGGTGCCGTGTGCCAAGCCTGCCTCAACGAACACCTGAGCGATCTCGTTGCCAGCGAACGAGAGAACTCGCGAGCGCCCGAATGAGGCGTTTTGCACCCACGGCGGAAGCACCACATCAATATAGTCGAGTAACGCTTGGCGAAGCATCGGCTCGTAGCCGACGATACTCAGTAGATGAGATCCCGATGGGGTGATGACGACGGTGCCGACATCGTTTGCGCGGATCCACCCAAGCCCTTGCGTGGTCTCAATGACCTTGCTTGCGGGGATGCTGCCAAAAAAGGCAAACGAGACGTGAATCTCTTGGAAGGTCAGCGAATTGCGGGATGCAATGCCAAGTAAGTCAAAGCACCCTTGCGCGAGGCCCGGAGAGAAAGGGATCACGACTCCTCCATCGACAGTGACTTGAACAACGCTTGAATGTCGTCCGGCAGCAAACCCGTGCTGTAGTCGTCGTAGTCTTCGATGTCCGTTGGATCCAAGGCGATGGGATCGGGTCGAAGCGAAGAGTCCTCTAGCGCCTCGGCCATCTTTCCAATCTTGTAACCGAGCCGTTCCCTCACGGTTTCATCGACGCTGTTGATGCACTCGACAATCTCGATTGTCGTTTTCTGGTCCTTGGGCAACCCAAACCGATGAATGCGGTCTTCCGATTGCAAGTAGTGGGCCGCATTGAATGTGCGATCAAGATAGAGCGCATGGTGGCACACGCGGTGCAGGCTTACGCCCTCGCTTGCAGCCGCAGGGTTGGCGACCATCACCAGCACGTTGGGGTCGTCGTGAAATAGCTTGATCTTCCCTTCGCGTGTTTCGTCGTCGTCCTCGTTCCCGGCATCGACGCCTCCGTGAATATAGACCGCCCCGAAATCGAGGAGGCGCTCTGCGATGTATTCGACGTTGCGAACGAAGGATGACCAAATCAGCACCTTCTCGCCACCGCGGGCAAGTTGCCTCGCTTTCTTCAAGACATACTTCAGCTTTGGCCCCTCACCCTCAGCCAAAACCGCCGAAAGCAGGTCGGGATGAGCAAAGCCGATCTCGGCGGACAGCAGTGCTGGGTTGGAGACAAATTGCAGCAGGCGTGCCACCGACCTTCCAAGCGAGCGGAAAACTTGCTTATTGCGGATGCTCAAGGCGGTCGCGGCTTCGCGGGCAACCTCAAACTTCATGAGGTTGTAAAGCTCGTGCTGCATCGGCGCGAGCGGCAGTTGAGCCAACACGCGTGTCACTGGCGGAAGTCCAAGCTCCTTCTTGTTCGTTCGCACATAGACAGGGCGGATGAGTTCCACCACGTTCTCGGCGTCTGCTGGAATCTCTGGGTAAAGAAAAGCGAATTGAGGAATTAGATCTTCGGTCGCTTGTGGCATTGGCGTGCCCGACATGATGAGCTTTCCCACTGGAAGGTGGGAAAGCCCCAGTGCTGCACGCGCCGTCTGCTTGCCTGCACCGCTTTTGATGCGATGGCTTTCGTCGAGGAAGATATAGAGACTGTAGCGTGCGCAATGAGCCGCGATAAGATCCGGAACGCGCGCGAGCTGCTGGTAGGTGATCAACATGAAGCGTGGATCTTCATCCAGTAGCTTTGTGATCTTCTCCTTACCACCACGCAGCCGGATGAACGCGGCATTCAAGTGCGGCATACAATCCTGAATCTGCTCATCCCATGCTGCGAACGCGTTCTTGGGTGCGACGACCAATAGGCGCTCGTCAGTCTTCGCCTTGTAGAAAAAGCAGGCTAAAGCCTCGGTGGTCTTGCCCGCTCCAGGCACAGAGAATGTCGCCGCCGACGGCAACGCCGCTATTTTGCAGACATTGCGAGCCTGTTCGGGCGAGAGGTTCCGGCGAAAGCCGAGTTCCTTTAGTCTGCCGCGCAGGTCTGAATCCGCGACCGCGAGTGCGTTTGTCGCGAGGTTGTATCCGTCCACAGCCCGCTTCGATTGCCGCAATAGATCTGCGGCGGTTTGCGTGATCTCCAAAGCATTTCCCAGTGACAAGCCATAGCCCTTGAAGATTTCGAGGAGCTGATTGCGAAGCGAGGCGAAGCTCCACCACGGAAGCGATATGTGATAGCCGTCCTCCTGCGACGCGTCGTCAGTGTGATCGAAAATGAGGCGACGAATGATGTCGAACCACGGGGCGCTCGCATCGCCTTCTCCCCAAGATAGCCACGCGCGCCTATCGGCCTCGCGGTAGTCAATCCTCAGCATGGTCTGCGAGATACTTCCGTATCTTGTCGGACTGAGCTTGGATTTGGTCGAGTTGCTTCGCGACTCCCGCCAGCTTCGATTCGGGACGCAATCCATCTTTGACCGCGGCCGCCAGCAGGGCTTGCGCTTTGGCGCAGCAATCAAGGAGATAGTTGGCGCTCTTTGCATCTTTCTTTAGCTGCTTTTGGCTCTCAATCACTTCGACGATAATCTTGCGTGCCTTTTCTGCGTTCTCAGGCTTCTGAATTTCCTTCGCCAGCGGCATGTCGATCGACTCGCTTTCGGCAACTTTGCTCCCGCCAAAGAGCCCTTCGAGTTGTTCATCTGTTGCTGCTGGCTTCACATCAAACTCGTCTTGTAGCTTCTCCTTCACCTGATCGAGGCTCTCCATAATGGCCGGAATAGCCTCATACAGACGACCACCTGCATCTTCGGGCTTCTCTATCAAGGTGTAAGCTGCTTGCTTGAATACTTCTTGGCTGCCTATCCCGGAAATCTTCGGACGTGACGTGACAATCTTGCGAAACGCAAACTCATGCTCCGACACCTGTGACCAAAGGTTGGCCTTATTTCGCGAGCGCAGATAGTCATCCGCGTATGAGCGCATATCCAAAAGCTCCTGCACGTCGCCTTCCTTCATTTTGTAAAGCTCCGCGAGTTCCTTATTCGAGAATCCGTCGCGCTTCTGTTTGGCGAGCATCATGTTGGCTTGCGCATCCCAGCTATAGTCGGCCTTGATGTCCTTTTCGATTTGCAGGGTTGCCTCGAGTCGGTCGATTTCACGCTCTTCGCAATGCGGCAGAACCGCCACATCGACGTGCCGAAAGTGACCGTATTGTTCTGGAGATTTGAAGATCAACTCGCGCCATGTCGCGAGCCGGCGGTTACCATTAACGACAAAGCCATTCTCATCGAGAATGATCGGTTCGATTTGGGCATTTGCGGCGTCCTCAAAGTATTTTTGCAAGTCCGCTTGCTTGGACAATTGAAGCAGAAGGTCGTGTTGCGCCTCTTGAGCATCCCATAGCTCGGCGTCGCCCGAGAAGAGGTTGGTGCGAGCCGTTGGATTCTTCGCCAAATGCTCCGACTGCAATGAGGCCGTGCGGCCATTGGCCATTCGATACTTTGGTAGCTCAATCGGCACTCGCACGATGGGAATGTCCACTGTCTTGCCTTGGAAAACTATGCGGGTCGTCGCCCCGGCTGGCATCGCCAAGAGCTTCTTGAATTCCTCCGTGCGTGCAGGCTTGGGCCAACCGAATCGAGAGGTAGGCGTGGTTGTCGTAGTATTCGTAGGCATGTTCTATTCGAGTGCGAAAATGAGCGTTGGGACGTGGTAGGCTTTTTTGAAGATGGCAAGTTCACGCTCAAGTCGCTTGGCTTGCGCTATGTTGCTTCCGAGTAACGCCGCCATCGGATGCGAGGGCAACACGATCACTGCCGATTTGATCGCGTTATCGAGATACATTGTCTGAAGCTTGATCAAATCAGCATACATGCGGGCCATGTTGCCAGTTTGCAGGCAGAGACCGACATTGTCCTTCATGGAGGTGATCGTCATATCAGAGTCGATCGACACAGCGACTTCGCTGGACCAACCCGAACTTTTCAGGTGGGTGAGAAAGGCATCGCGCAGTTTGGTTGCAGCTCCCAGAGCTGGTTTAACCGTGATCGCCGCAATCGCCGAAGCGATTTCCTTTTGAATGTCTTTAGGAAGAGCTTGGTCGCCCGCGCAATGGCTGTGGAGAGCGAAGTTCAAGGCAATCCTCCTCCATTGAATCCAGCCGGAGGCTTGGAGAGATTGCTCTGCGTGTGGTCGTAAATTGGCTTGTTGTGTGGCCGATAGTGAGCTTTTCCCGCAAGTGCATCCTGCACGCGCTGCAAACCAATTTCGGCATAGTCAGCCACCAACTCGCACCCCCAGAAACGCCTTCCGTGCATGGCCGCGGCCACCCCCGCCGACGCGACACCAGCAAAAGGATCGAACACGAGATCGCCTTCGTTTGTGAGGGCCAGCACTAGCCGTTCGATCAACCCGACCGGGAACTGGCAGGGATGGCTCGTCTTTTCGATGTGGTTGCTCTTCACGTTCGGAATGTTCCAAACGTCCTCCGGATTCTTGCCCAACGGATTGCCGGAAAATTGGCCCACCTTTGGCCCTTTGAAGTGCTTTTTGCCCGGATACTTCGCGGGCGTGCGCACAGCGTCCAGGTTAAATGTGTAGGTGTCCTTTTTCGACTCAGTTTTCGTATACCACAGCACCACTTCGTATCGGCCCGAAAATCTCCGCTGAGTGTGCAGTCCATGTCCGAATTGCCACACGATCCTGTTTCGTAGTTGGAGTCGGTGCTTCTTAAAGATTGGGGCGAACTCGATGTCCAAGGGAAAAATCTCGTTGTCGTCCACGAAATTTCCCACCTGCCAGCAAATGCTGCCGCCTTTCTTCAATCGTGGAATCAGTTCGTCGATGATTCGCTCCTGCCACTCCAAGTATTTGTCCAACCCGGTCTGAGTCTCATACTCCTTCCCGATGTTGTATGGCGGCGAGGTGACGATTAGATCGAACAGCGGTTTCACCGGCAGCCCCTTCAAGAACGCTTCCGCATCGCCCTGCCACAGCGCGTGCGCGAACGGAATCGCGTCGCTCGCGGCGGCCCTTGCGCCAGACCTCAGCAGACGCACCGTCGCCCGCCGATCATCCAGTCGAGCTTCGTGGAGCCGAGGATTTGGACGTGCCTGCCGTTCGAGTTTCAAAATCATCGTCGTGAACGTAAATGCACGCACCGCCGCTGGCGAGGAGGAAGCAGCAAGAGTAAAATCGCCAAAATGCCAGCGACCACGAACCAAAACAGGTTGCCGTCGAGGCCCCACGTTTTGCCTTCGGAATCGTCGGCACTGTTCGTGTCGGAAAAGCGGGATTGCTCAGTAGGTAGTGATTATGATTTTGTGAGCAGGTAAAAGAGGATGCTGGCGGCGAGATTGGCGAGTTTCTTGGTGTAGCAATGGGTCTTGCGGCGCAGGCGGGCGAGGTAAACGCGCAGGCGGTTGTTGTGACTTTCGATGGTGAAGGTGTGCGCCTTGCCTTGCAGGTGCCGGTGCCGGGCAAAGATCAGGCCGTAGGGGTGCCAGAAGTCGGTGCAGAAGGTAATGTGCCCGGCGTGAGGAAGCTGCGCATCCAGGCGGCGGGCCGTTTCGGCTCCACGATCGCCCAGCGTCCATCCGCAGACTTTCTTGGTAGCACGATCAACAGCCCACCACAGCCAGCAGGCCGTTTTTTTTGGCCCACGTAAGTCCATAACTCGTCGGCCTCGATCCACTCAACTTCCTCCGGCTGGGCGGCGGAGAGCGCCTTGCCTTCCACAGCTTCAAGCACCCAGTTCATCACCGCATTGTGGCTCACCCCCACCAGCCGCTCGGTCGCCCGCAGCCCCACTCCCTCCAGATAGTGAGCCAGCGCAGAGGCGCGCTTGGCGGGTTCCACTCGCCGATGATCCTTTTTCCCGCTGGTCTTGCCGCACCTTCGGCACAGCCAGCGCTGCCGACCATGCCGGCTGCTCCC
>JANNXQ010000050.1:0-2846 GCA_031409655.1 Chthoniobacteraceae bacterium
TCGTGATCCTCGCCTTCCTCAAAGCCCTCGTCGCCGAACTCTCGCGCGCCTGGAAATAAAAGGAGTACAGCGGCCTCAGGGACAAGTTCGGCACCATGGTCGCAGTGGTCGTCGGCGGCATCAGCAGCTTTGCCGGCACGAACGGCTCGAAGGTGCGGCGCCCCGGGTCAAGTGCGATCCGTGGCGGTGAGCAGCCCGCCACCGCAACGCCGTCGCGCCCGGCAGGTGCGTTCCCAAACTGCGCGGTTTGGGAACGAGGAGAAAGATTCACTCACCGCTCAATGCGCGGTGCGATCTGAAGGCAGCGCCACGTCTGTCCCTGCTCCCAGCCTTCTTCGCAGCGCAGGATGCACCGCAGTGTCTTCGGCGGTTTCCCACCGAGATAGGTGTCTGCACGAGTGAGCAGAAGGGTCAGCGTGCCATCTGCCTGCCGGGTGATGAGTTGAGGCTTGTCGCTGTCCAACCACCCGTCCTCGGTGAAAGCGACGATTTGCTCTGCCTCACGCTGATCCTCCGTCACGCGGGCAGCGCTGGAGACCGGCTTGAGTATCAAGGTGAGGTTCCGGCCCGTTTCGGAAACTGTCGCGGCCCAAGCCGCACTCGTCCGCTCCGCACGGGCACGCTCTGCATCGAGCAGGCGCTTCCATTTCTCAACGACGCCGCTCCTTTCGGCCACCGGCAGGGTCAGCGTCAGATCCATGACTCCCGGATGGCAGGTGCGACCACAGCACATCCACACGGCCTTGGCCGAAAGCGTGACCGACTCACCAAGCTTCACCTCCGCGGGCGGGGTGATCTCCGCGCGCAGCATCACGTCCCTGTCATAGCCCTGCGCTTTGATCTGGAACATCCGCGTGCGCTCCGGCTCGGGAAACACCAGCGGCCCCGCCTTCCAACCACGCGGCAGCGACCAATGCAACTGCGTCGGCACTCCCACGATGCCGGGAAAACGCCAATACGTGTGCCAGCCGTAGTCATGATCGATCCACAGACCCACGGTGAACGCCTTCCCCGGGACGATGGCGGTTTGTTCGCTCACGAGTTGGAGTTTGAGCCCTGTCTGCGCGGTGGCGACACTCAGGAAGATGAAAAAGCCTAAAGTGCTCAGTGAACCGCAAAGCCGCCGCCAAGCATGACTGCGCGCTGAACACTGAGCAGGGAGCACTTTGGATCTTTGACTCATGGCTTTTCAATAAACAGCGTTCGCCGGTGTCCGCGCAAACGGGATCACGTCGCGGATATTGGGCCCGCCAGTGACGAACATGAGCAGGCACCCGAAACAAAGGCTGTCGCTGGCGTGCGGGCGGTGCGGGTGGTGGCTGGCGGGCACGCTTTTCTCCAGCAAGGTGCGACCAAAGCCCGGCGCACCTTCACTCCGCAGGCGTCACCGACGCCTCAAAGAACGCTTGCTCATGATTACGCCAGCGATCCCAACTCGTGGGATCGTCCAGCGCATCGCGGAGTGCGGTGCCGAGTTCGTAGATTGTGCGGTCGAAGCCGACCCCGGCATAGGCGTCGATGTTCTGCTGCATCGCTTCGGTGAGCGCGCGGAAGAGTGCGCGATCGTGCGCGGCGGGGGACTCGAGATCGGTGGGATGGTCGTAGGTGTACTGGCACGTCGCGAGATCCTGCGAATGATGCCGGCGGCACGCATGAGGCCGGGCCGCATAGACGGTGCAGCGGCCATTTTCCAGCATCGGGCAGCGCAAATTCGTGGTGGCGTGTTCGGCGGGAGTCATGCGCAGCACCTGCTCGGCGTGCGCGTCGAGGCGCACGAGCAGGGCGTTGATTTCCTCCGCCGCGAAATGCGCGCGAATGTGTCGAGCAAGCAGAAACACCTCGTGGGCGAAAACATCGACCCGCAGCGAGCAGCAGATGCCACAGCCCTCGCAGCAGGCGAGTTGCACGCCGCGGCTGGCGATGATGCGTTCATTCAGCGCATCGAAGAAGGTCAGCGCCCCGCGACTCGCGCGATCGAATTCATCCGGAGACATTGATCGGGCGATGTCGGCGGTAAGCTGTTCGATGGGATACTCACGCATGCCCTGGCACCGTCCACGGTGGAGCCCCCCGGTGTCGATACCGGCCTCGCATTGCGGGAGCGAACGGAAAGGGCATTGCCGCGCCGATGGCGGGTGCGCAAGAATCACGAACGTGAGCAAATCCAAAAAACATCTGCGCGCCTGCCCGGCGCTCGGGCGCGACATCACTTCGGCGGAGTGCGGCGGCGGGCGCGGGTCGGCGTATGCGTGTCCGGTGGAGTGCCCGTTTTTTCCCTTCACGCCCGCAAATTACGAGCAGCACGGGGAGATCGAGTCGCGGCTCATTTCCAAGACCTACGAGCGCGCCGCCAAGCTGATGTCGCCGGCGGAACGCGAGCGGATGCTGGATGAAATCGAGGACCAGGAGGGCGACGAGGTGCTCGCGAATCACTCGCGCTTTGCCTGGCTCTACCACTGCGAGCGGGACGCGGAGGGGCGCACCTTTGGCGAGCGCTGGCTCGCGGATCGCATGAGCGGGCTGAGTAATGACGAGCGCGTGCTGCTCGCGGGGATGAATGAGTCGCGGCCCGTCGTCTTCAAAGTGGAGCGCATCCTCGACGCGCAGATGGTGGAAGGGGTGGACCTGCTGAACAGGCAGCGGTGGTCATGAATGACCTCGCCGGCGTGCTCGCCACGGTCACCGAGAAGCAGCGGCGCAAAGACCGCCCGAGCAATGAAGCTGCACTCGTGATCCTCGCCTTCCTCAAAGCCCTCGTCGCCGAACTCTCGCGCGCCTGGAAATAAAAGGAGTACAGCGGCCTCAGGGACAAGTTCGGCACCATGGTCGCAGTGGTCGTCGGCGGC
>JANNXQ010000051.1:0-8076 GCA_031409655.1 Chthoniobacteraceae bacterium
CGCGACTCAAAGCAACTCCAAGCGCAGACGCTCGCGCAACTGCACTCCTGCCACAAACAGCCCGCCCTCATCCGCAGTTACTTCCAATCCGCCACCACTTCCTATGCAGCATGAAGGTTCTGTCTTATTGCCGGATTAATAAACTGCGGAAGGCAGTAGCTGTTGCTGTAGTGAAGCTTGACCCGGCGACTAATTCGCAAGCTGTGCCCACGACTTATAACGAAAGGTGTGCTGACCAAATTACCTCCGGCGTCCGTAACGGTCGTAATAACATTCATTACTCCGCTCGACTGGGTCACTGAATTTCCTGACGTGATCCACTTGCTGGTGTTTATAGAATTACCAATGAATGCGTCGAAAAACACCACCGCACTGGTGCCATCGAAGGCCGTGACGCGGGCGCGGGCGTTCGGGACGGATTGGTTGTTCCAGTCGGCGCCGGCGTTCCAGACGATGCGGCGATTCGCGCTCGGCGTGACGCCCGCGCCCACATTCCCGCTGAGCGCCGTGGCCGGGCTGGTGTAGGTGGCCCCGCCGTCGCCCGACATCTCGACGCCGATGGTGAGCGTCCCGTTATCGGCATCGCTGACGTCGTAGAGGATCTCGACATTCTTCGTCCCCGCGAGCTGCGCCGCGCGGACATTGGAGACCACGGGCGGCGCGGCCTGCGCCGTCGCGAGAGTCAGGAAGGAAAGCGCGAGGGGGGAGAGCCACATCTTCATGCCGCGAAAAGTGCCACGGCCCTCCGGCCAGTGACGAGCGGGAAGTTCCGGGAGGTCAGTTTGCCGCGGACTGTAGGGTAACCGCTCCGCCTGCCGAGGCAACCGGAGCGATTGCCCTACAATGCCGTCCCGCACTGACCCATCCCCAGATTTCTACGCTGCCGCGGCGGCGAGCGGGCGCACGCTCAGGATTTCATCCTTTCGCAACGCTTCGATTTGCGATTCGCGCACGGTCACGACGGCGATGGTGTCACCGACTGCGTTAAAGACTTCCAATTCGTAGCCCGGTTCCTGTCCGGGGCGGCCTTCATAGTATTCGACGATGACGGCCACGTCACCACGCCGGAGGTTTTCTGTCGGCAGATCTTCGGCGAGCGCGATGCGGCTGAACATTTCGTATTTCACGGCTTGTCGGGATATAGCGTGAGAAACTTGGTGGTGCCAGTGGCTTCTACGGTCATCCAGAGGGACGCGACGCGAAGTTCGCGTCCATTTGGTCCTCGCAGCGTGCCGCGAATCCGATACTTCGTGCCGTATTCGGTGGGCCCAACGAGTTCGGCATCGAGGGGAAGCATTTGTTCGCGGATGTCGCGCAGCAAGCAGTCGGCTCGGTCCGCGGTGTAGCCGGCAAGGGCGAGGAATTGCGATTTGTCGTCCTCGTCGAGGAGACGCAGGAGGTAGCGCGTGATCTTCTCCGGCGCAATGAACGTCTCTGGCGGCAGCTTCATCGGACTGCTTTGAGCGCGGCGGACGCGGCGACTCCGGCGGTGGGGCCGGGCTTCTTGGCGGCGAAGACCTCAAAGAGGACGGGCGTCGTCGCATTATGGTCGAGGTAAATCATCCGGTGACTTTGTCGCAGCGGGTGTTGTCAAAGACAACGCATGAGACTTCGCTCGGAATCTGGTCCGCAGTGGGAACGCATGGCCGTCGCGCCTTTGATTCCCGCGGCCTTCGCGCAGAAAACTCTCGAAGCGGCGCTTCTCGGTCGCTAGGTGAATGCGCGGCGCTGCCCCCCGATGCGCTCCAGCTCCACTTCCAGCATTCCATGAAACGCATCGGCATCCTCACTGCGGGCGGCGACACGCCTGCGCTCAACGCCACCATCCAGGGCGCGATCGTCCGCGCCAATCAGTTGAAGATCGAGGTCATCGGCCTGATCAAGGGCTTCAATAGTCTCTTCAATCCGCGCGTTCCGCACGTCCTGCTCAACCCGCTCTATCAGGAGATCCCGGAGATCGATCCGACCCTGGGCGGGACGCTCATCGGGTCTTCGCGCGATTTCGTGGACCCGGAGAAAAAGGAGGATCTCGATCTGATCGTATCGCGACTCGAGCGGCTCGGCATCCAGGGGCTGATCTGCGTGGGGGGCGATGGCACTTTGAATGGGCTGCAACCGCTCGCGGAGCGGCTCCCCACGGTGCTCGCGCCGAAGACGATCGACAACGATCTCGGCCTGAACTACCCGAGCGAGCCGGATGAATGGGCGAGGGTGATCGATCCGGTGGCCAAGGGCGGCTTTCAGTACAAGCAGACGCCGTCGCAATCCGTCTTCAGTCTCGACCACCTGGTGAACTACGTGACGCCCGGCTATGCCACGGCGGTCTTCGTCTCGGCGAGCGGCGTCGAGCGCATCCGGACCACGGCGGAGAGTCATCGGCGGATCGCGATCATCGAGGTGATGGGGCGGCACTCGGGTTACATCGCGCTCGGGTCGGCTTACGGGCGGCCGGACATCGTGCTCGTGCCCGAGGCGCCGCTCGATCTCGAGCACGTCGCCGAGCGGGTGAAGCACATCTATGACATGCAGAAAAATGTGGTGATCGTCTGCGGCGAAGGGATCGTCGATGCGCAGGGCAATGAACTCGGTGCGGAGAGCAGCACCACCGACCCGGCGGGGAATGTGGCGCTGAGCGGGGCGGCCGAGGCGCTGCGGTCGCGCCTGATCAAGATGCTCGGCGATCGTTACTTTCAGCTCTACCGCCGCAGCGAGTCCGCGAAGGAGGCCATCTTCACCCGCAAAGTCGGCCACACCCAGCGCGGCGGCCGGCCGATTCTTTTCGATCGTTTCTACGCCGCGCAGCTCGGCGCGAAGGCCGTGGAACTCCTCCACGAAGGCCGCAACAACGCCGTCTCCATCCTCCAATACGACGAGAAGAATGGCTTCCACGTGGAAGGCTACGACGCGAACCGCTTCCGGGATCGCTGGGGCCTCATCCATGCGCGCCACATGCATCCGGCACTCTACGACGCGAAGCTGCTCAAGCCCTCGCGCATGGGCATCGACTACCTCCTGCCCATCTTCACGAACGCGATCGGCGAGGACGACATGGAGCACACCCGCCAGACGCTCTTCGCCGCGGGCAATCTTTCGCAGCCGTATCACTCCATCAATACGGACATCAACAAGCGCATCCGCTATCTCTCCGAGGAGCCGCAGGCGTCGTAGGCGCAGCGGCGAAGCGCGAGGCGCCGATCCCGGCGCTGGCTGAAAATATTCCTCCACTCCCCTCAGTGACTCCGAGCACGAAGACCTGGCTCCAGCTCCTGCGCGCGCCGAATCTCTTCACGGTGCCGGGCGATCCGCTCGCGGGTTTCCTCCTCGCGTCGGGTGGAAAAATGAACGCGTCCGTGCTGCTCGCGATCGGCGCGAGTCTCGCGCTCTACGCCGCCGGACTGCTCCTCAATGATCTCTGCGATCTCGAGGAAGATCGCGCCGAGCGGCCAAAGCGCCCACTCCCGAGCGGCGCGGCGGAGCCGAAGCTCGTGCGCATGGTGGCCATCGGCCTCTTCGTCTGCGGCAATGCGCTTGCGCTGGTCCTCGGGCTGCAGGCGTTCTTCGTCGCGCTCGGTCTCACTGCCTCCGTCGTGGCGTATAATATGGGTGCCAAGCGCATCCCCGGCGTGGGTGCGCTCATCATGGGACTTTGCCGCGGTCTGAGCCTCGTGCTCGGCGCCGCGGCGGCGAATGCGCCCACGCTCCCGCTCGTGCTCCTCGCCGCCGGTGTGCTCACTTTCTACATCGCCTGCGTCACCACTCTCGCGCGCTACGAAACGCACGCCGTCGCGCCGTCCTGGGCAAAGCTCCTGCCGCCGCTCCCGCTGGCCATCGGTTTGATCGCGATCATCGGTCGCGGCGGTCCCGGCTGGCATTACCCAGGGCCCGCCACGTATGCGCTCGCCTTCGCCATCGTGGTCGGTGAAGTCGCCCACCTTCGCCGCACCCCAGCGCCGCCGCTCCCGCCGGCGATCGGTCGTTTCATCCGCGTGCTCCTCATCATGCAGGCCGCTCTCTGCCTGCTGCACCGGCCCGACGCCATCGCCTTTCTCTGCGCACTCGTCCTGCTCGCTCTCTGGCCGGTGAGCCAGAGCGTGTCCCGACGCTTCTACGCCAGTTGACCGGCGCTGGCCTTTTCCGCGCGGCGTGCTTCTCTATCCGTCCCTTTTCATCCGCCCTCCGCTCCCACCTTACCCTTGGCCTCACCAAAGAAGCTCCTCGTCGTCGATATCGCCGCCTTCGGCTGGAATCTCGTCTCGCATCTGCCGGAGTTTCGCCCCGCGCAACCGGTCTGGCCCGCGGTCACCTGCACGGCGCAGGCCAGCTTTCGCACCGCAGTCACCGCAGGCGCGCACGGCATGGTCGCGAATGGGCTCTTTTTCAAAGACCTGCGGAAGGTGCTCTTCTGGGAGCAAAGCGCGGATCTCGTGCAGGGACCGCGCATCTGGGACGACTTCCGCAAGCGCGGAGGAAAAGTGGGGCTGATGTTTTGGCAGCAGAGCATGGGGGAGGCGGCGGATCTCATCTGCACGCCGGCGCCGATCCACAAACATTCCGGCGGCCTCATGCAGTGCTGCTACACGCAGCCGTCGAACTTCGAACAGCGGCTGAATGAAGCCGTGGGCCGGCCTTTCAACCTGTTCAACTACTGGGGCCCCTTCGCGAATCACAAGTCGAGCGACTGGATCGTGGAGGCCATCATCGCGACCATGGGGATGCCGGAATTCGCGCCCGATCTGCTGCTCACTTACATCCCGCATCTCGACTACGATCTGCAGCGGCACGGCCCCGAGAGCCCGCAGGCGCGCAAAGCGATCGAGGTGCTCCTCGACTACCTCACGCGGATCAAGGCGGCCTGCGCGAAGCACGGCTACGACTGGATCTTCGTCGGCGACTACGCGATCGAGGCGGTGAAACGTGGCGCCGTGTATCCGAACCGCGCGCTGCGCGAAGCCGGGCTCTTCGTCGTGCGCGACATCCGCGACATGGCGTATCCGGATTTCTTCACGAGCGGCGCATTCGCCATCGCGGATCATCAGGTCGCCCACATCCACTGCGCCGATGCCGCGCGCACCGAGGCTGCGCGCAAAGTGCTCGCGGCGCTGCCCGGCGTGGCCGAAGTGCTCGACCGTCCGGCCATGCAAGCGCGCGGTCACGCCCACGCCCACGCCGGAGATCTCGTGCTCATCGCCGAGGGCGGCGCGTGGTTCGCGTATCCGTGGTTCGATGCGAAGGACGAGCCTGAGTTTGCCAGCCACGTCGATATTCACGCGAAGCCCGGCTACGATCCGTGCGAGCTTTTCTTTGCGTGGCCGCCCGAAGGCTTCCCTCCGAGCGTGAGCCGCAACACCCGGAAGATCCACGGCGCGCATGGAAATGTGGGCGCCGGCTACGAAGTGGCGTGGTCGTCTTCGCTGCCGCTCGATCCGGCGCCGACGAGCTTCCTGGATCTCGCCGAAGTCACGCAGCGGTGGATGGAGGCGCAGAAATGAAGGAAAACATCGAACATCGAACCTCGAACCTCGAACATCGAACGGCATTCCGCCGAACGGTCGCGCGCTCCGTGTTCGACGTTCAGTGTTCGATGTTCGACGTTCGATGTTCCTCAGTTCGCGGCTGCCGATGACCGCCCGCACCATCCCCCAGCGCATCGACGTCTCCTGGGAGTTCCCCGTGGTCTTCACCCACGGCGTCTTCGCTCCCACGAACCCCACCTTCGTCGAAGCCCTCGAGCGCCTCGACGAAAGCCGCCGCCATCGCGCGCTGGTCTTCATCGATGAGCACGTCGCCACCGCACATCCCCAGCTTGTCGAAACCATCTCCTCCTACTTCGCCGCCCATTCCGCGCGGATCGAATTGGCCGGCGCGCCCGAGATCGTACCTGGCGGCGAGGCGGTGAAAAACGACTTCACGCTCGTCGCCGGTTTCATGCGCCTGATGCTCGAGCGGCGCATGGATCGGCAGTCTTTCGTCGTGATCGTCGGCGGGGGTGCCGTCATGGATGCGGTGGGACTCGCCGCCGCGCTGGTCCATCGCGGGCTGCGCCAGGTGCGCGTGCCGACCACCGTGCTCGGACAGAACGACGCCGGTGTGGGCGTGAAAAACGGCGTCAATTTCCTCGGCGGAAAAAACGCCATTGGCACCTTCGCGCCGCCCTTCGCGGTGCTGAACGATTTCGACTTTCTCCTGACGCTTCCCGATCGTGACTGGCTCTGCGGCGTGGCCGAGGCCTTCAAGGTGGCGATCATCAAGGATGCGGAATTCTTCGGCTGGCTGTGCGAGCGCGCGGAGCGCTTCCCGCAGCGTGACGAGGAGGCGATGGAGCATCTCGTCTTCCGTTGCGCGGAGATGCACCTGCAGCACATCCGCTCGAATGGCGACCCCTTCGAATACGGTCGCGCGCGTCCGCTCGATTTCGGCCACTGGTCCGCGCACAAGCTCGAACTCATGTCCGGCTTTCGCATTTCGCATGGCGAGGCCGTCGCGGGGGGCGTGCTGCTGGATTCCATTTACGCCCGGAAACAAGGCTGGCTCAGCGTCGAGGAGTTTGCGTGCATCCGCGACGGACTCCAGCGCAGCGGCTTTCGCTTGTGGTTCGAGGAGTTCGACGCGCGCGATGGCGAGGGGCAGCGCACGGTCTTCGGCGGCCTGCGCGACTTCCAGGAGCATCTCGGCGGCGAACTCACCGTCACCTATCCGCGCGGCCTCGGGGCGCGGCACGAACTGCACGAGATCGATCTGGCCGTCATGGAGGCCGCCGTCGAGGAGTTGAAGAAGACCTGCGCCGCGCGCCCATGATTCTTCAGAAAGATCCCAAGCTCCACCTCACCTACTGCCTGAACATTCACCCGGGCGAAAGCTGGGCGGAAAATTTCACGGCGATCCGCGAGAAAGCGACCGCGGTGAAGAGGCTCGTCGCGCCGGATACGGCTTTCGGTCTCGGCCTGCGCATCGCGCACCAGGCGGCCGCGGGACTCAGCGCCAGCGCTGCTTGGCGCGCGGAGGCGGGAGAGTTTTTCGCCGCGCAGCAGCTCTATCCATTTTCGATCAATGGCTTCCCGTATGGCCGCTTTCACGCCGGGCCGGTGAAGGAAAATGTCTATGCACCTGATTGGCGGACCGATGAGCGGGTCGAGTACACGATCCAGCTCGCCGACCTCCTCGCCGGGTGGCTGCCGGAGGGGCAGGACGGTTCGATCAGCACGGTGCCGGGGTCTTTCAAAACGTGGATCAAATCCGACGATGATCGTTGTCGGATGGCACTGAACCTCGCTGCGGTGGTCGTCCACCTTGCGCAGCTCGAAGAGACGACGGGTCGCGAAATTCACCTCGGACTCGAGCCGGAGCCGGACTGTTTCCTGGAGACGACGGCAGAGACGCTGCGCTTTTTTAAAGACACGCTCTTCACCCTCGCTGCCGAAGAGGTTGCGCGGCGCCTCGGTCGATCCGGCGAGGCGCTTGTGCGGCGGCACCTCGGGGTGTGCTTCGATACCTGCCATGTGGCGCTGCAATACGAAGATCTCGCGCAGTCTTTTGCTGCGTTTCGCGAAGCCGGCATTCGGATTTCAAAAGTGCAATTGAGCGCCGCACTGCGCACGGCCTCGAACCCGGAAAGCTGGAGCGCGCTGCGCCGCTTTGCCGAGCCGGTCTATCTGCATCAGGTGAAAGGTCGCGCAAAGGACGGGACGCGCTACGCGTCCACCGACCTCGCGCCAGCACTCGACGCTTTGCCTGATCTCCCGCCGATCGAGGAGCTGCGCGTGCATTTCCATGTCCCGCTTTTCTTCGAAGGCGCCGGCGCGCTCCACACCACCGCCAACGCGCTCACGCCCGAGTTTTTCTCGGAGCTGCGGAAGGGCACCGCGCCGCATCTGGAAATCGAGACGTACACCTTCGACGTGCTCCCGCCGGACATTCATCCCGGCGATGTCGTGCAGAGCATCGTCCGGGAGTACGAGTGGGTGCTCGGGAAGTGGAAGTAGACTGGTCGGTACGGAAATGTTCGCACGGCGGCGCGTTCAAGGAGCAGGGGCGCCCTCGCCCCGCGTTTTTCCTCGGGGCTAGGGCGCCCCTGCTCCT
>JANNXQ010000052.1:0-1884 GCA_031409655.1 Chthoniobacteraceae bacterium
CAGCACAGCGTTGCCCGGCGCGCTCGCCACGGTGACCAGGATCTGGCGGCTCTCGGTGGTGATGGTGCCGTCCGCGCCGTTTCCGCCCCCGATGTAGATCCAGCCTCGCAGCCCGGTGGCTCCGAGATTGTAGGTCTCGCCGTAGAGCGGCGAGCTATTCGTGTCGGTCTTGAGCGTGGCGATGGCGCCTGCTGCGGTGAGGTCGGGATTCGGGGAAAAAGCCTGCGCAAACCCAGGGGTGAGCACCCACAGCACGGTCAGACAAATCGCGGTGAGCACGGAACGGCAATGTTGGAGGGACTTCATATCAATAAGTTTGGATGCCACGGACAGGCTACTGGATCACTTTGAGGCGCGCGAAGGCTTTGTCTCCCAGCGCCGGGAGGATCACCTGCACGCGATCGGTTTGGCCTTGGGGGCTAATCGTCACGTTGGTGGCGCTGTTCAATGGGATGGTCAGTGGCGTCCAGCCTGTCAGGTCGTCTCCGTATTCGACGATCTGGGTGCTGGCGGGTGGGCGCGAGGCCACGCTGCGGTCGTAAATGAAAACCCACGACCCGGAGGATTCGATGAGCGCAGGCAGCGCGGCCTGCGAAGAGACGCGTGGATTGCCTCGAAGGACGAATTCCATCAGATTCGGAATGCCGTCGAAGTCCGGGTCGTCCAGAAGGCCATCGTTGAAGCCGGGGCTGAGGCCTTGCGCGGGGTCGAGCGCCCAGGCGCTGAAGGGCGTGGAGCTGAATGTAGGGAGCAGGGTCATCATCGCTTTGCCCATGCTTTCGCCGATGTTGAAGTAACTCTCCGCGTTCCAATCCCAGTGGTAGCCTTCGTCGCTGGCACCGAGCAACTGGCCGTAATCGAAGGGCTTCGTTTTCACGGTGATGACGGTGCCGGCAAACTCCGGGTGTTTCGTGGGATCGGCGACGTTGCCTTGCGCTTCGATCAGCGAACCCGGTCCGATGGGAGCGTTGTCCATGCCGGTATCGCCGATGACGAATGGCAGATTCGGCACGCTGAACTGGGTGCGGATGTCTTTGATTAGGTCAGTGAGGTTGGCTTCGTATTCTGCGGTGTAAGCGGCGTTGATGCGGTCATTGAATCCCTGGTGCCAGCCGAATCCGGCAATCTCATAACCACCCCCGGTGTAGGCAGGGTAATAGGTGGACAGACTGGCGAGCACTTGATTTACGCGCGAAACGAGGCCGGTGTAATAAGGCCCCACCACGCCTCCGCGCGACGCAACGGCGCCGGGCGGTCGGAAGTCCACCGCCAGTGACTTCCCGCCAAAGGCATACTTGATAAGCAGCACTTTGTCGCCCAATTGACTGCCGACAACGAAGCCAAAGCCATACTCCGGGCCGATGCGTCCCCCTTCACCGATGTTGCCAAAATTGGTGTCGAGATTACCGCGCCGGTTCTCGCCGGTGCCGGGGTCGCTCCAATAAGTGACGCCCACGTCGCTGCGGGTGATCCAGCCCGGGCTGCCGCCAGCGATGGGATTCGCCGGGTCTGCGAGATAGCCATACTTTGCGGGGCTTCTGTTGAGCAGGTTGCGCAGGCTGCCGAGTCCGCCGGCAAAGTTGGTGTTGGTTAAAGAGTTCGGGTTGCGGCCGATCTCGGCGCTCGCTTTGCCCTGCATGTTGGATTGCCCGGCGAGGATGAAGATCTTCAACTTCCCGTTTCCGGGAGATGGATTGACGGACTGGAAGAGTGGCGTTGTCGAAGCGCTGGGTGCATTGGTGAAATTCCCCACGTATCGGGCAGTGATGGCACGCCAGCCGACGGGGAGGATTGCGGTGGTGAGCGATGCCTGCGCGAAGGCGTTCAAGGTAGCAGTGCCGAGTTCGGTGGTGTCGTCGAGAAAGACAACGCTTCCCGTAGGAG
>JANNXQ010000053.1:0-45492 GCA_031409655.1 Chthoniobacteraceae bacterium
GCCACCCCTTCTTCATAGCAGCGCCTTGATGTTGCCCAGCACTTCCGCGCTCTCGGCGTCCAGCGCGGCGATTTCGTCCATGATTTCCTGCGGGCTGCGGTGCGCGATTTCCTCGCCGCCGTTGGGGTTCTTCACGGACAAATCAAACGTCTTCGGGTCGATAGCCGCCACGTCCACGCCCCAGCTTTTGGGCGAGTCGGCTTTGGTTTTTTGCAAGGCGATGAACTCGGCGAGGTCGGCGTCGTTGAGCGGGTTGGTCTTCCCCATGTTGCGGCCGGGGTCGAGCTGGTAGAACCAGACTTTGCGCGTCTTCGTGCCTTTCTCAAAGAAGAGCACCACGGTCTTCACGCCCGCGCCGATGAACGTGCCGCCGGGGCAGTCGAGCACGGTGTGGAGGTTGCACTCCTCGAGGAGTTTCTGGCGCAGGCTGACGGAGGCGTTGTCGGTGTTGGAGAGGAAGGTGTTCTTGATGACGATGCCGGCGCGGCCACCGGCCTTGAGGATTTTGATGAAGTGCTGGAGGAAGAGGAACGCGGTCTCGCCGGTGCGGATGGGGAAGTTTTGCTGCACTTCCTTGCGCTCTTTGCCGCCGAAGGGCGGGTTGGCGACGATGATGTGGAAACGGTCCTTTTCCTGCACGTCGGCGAGGTTCTCGGCGAGGGTGTTGGTGTGAATGATGTTGGGCGCTTCGATGCCGTGCAGGATCATGTTCATGATCGCGATGACGTAGGCGAGGGACTTCTTTTCCTTCCCGTAGAAGGTGCGCTCTTGCAGGGTGCGATCCTGAGCGGTGGTGCGCTTTGGGTTCTGGGCGCGGAGGTAATCGAAGGCTTCGCAGAGGAAGCCAGCCGAGCCGACAGCGGGGTCACAGATGGTCTCTCCGAGCCGGGGCGCGGTGACGGCGACGATGGCGCGGATGAGCGGGCGGGGCGTGTAGTATTCGCCGCCGTTGCGTCCGGCGTTGCCCATGTTCTTGATCTTGGCCTCGTAGAGGTGGGAGAGTTCGTGCTTCTCGGTCTGGGAGGCAAAGCGGAGTTCGTCGATGTGGTCGATGATCTCGCGCAGGTTGTAGCCGCTCTGAATGCGGTTCTTTATCTCGCCGAAGATTTCGCCGATCTTGTATTCGATGGTGTTCGGGCCGGTGGCCTTGGCCTTGAAGCCGTGGAGGTAGGGGAAGAGCTTGCCGTTGACGAAGGCGATGAGGTCGTCGCCGGTGAGCGCGGTGTTGTGGTCAATCTTGCCGTCCTTGCCCTTGGGCGCGGCCCAAGCCTCCCAGCGATACGGCGCGTCGAGGATGTGGGTGTATTTCTTGCCGTCAAGGGCGGCTTCGGTTGCTTTGTCATGCTCGAGAGCGTCGAGGTATTTCAGGAAGAGTAGCCAGGAAGTCTGCTCGGTGTAGTCGAGTTCGCTGGTGCAGCCGGCGTCTTTCCAGAGGACGTCGTCGATGTTTTTGAAGGCTTGTTCGAACATGGTGCGGGGAAGGTCCCGCGTTTTCCGCGATGGCGGCCTGAAAGACACGTCAGAACTAATCGATGCCACTGTAAAACCGCTGAGATCACCGTGGGCGACGCCTCCCGCCGTGACCGGGACGTTTCTGGGGTGCCTTGGCCAAAATTCCCGGGCCGTTACCGCATCCCAAGGCCTATGCTCAGGGCCTTGCTCTCCTCAAGGGGTGCCTGCCCCTGTGGGCTCGCTGCCCAGATGCTACCGGTCGCACTCGCCCATCACGAAATCCAGGGAGCCGAGGATGGCGACGACGTCGCTCATCATGTGACCGGGGAGGATTTTCGGGAGGATGCTGAGATTGACAAAGGAGGGGCTGCGGATCTTTAGGCGGTGCGGGGTGCCGCCGCCTTTGGAGGAGATGAAGAAACCTAGTTCACCCTTCGGATTTTCCGCGCCGAAATAGACTTCGCCGGCGGGGGCGTCGATGCCTTCGGTGTGGAGGATGAAGTGGTGGATGAGTTCCTCCATTTTCGTCATCACGGAAGTCTTCGGCGGGGCGACGTTTTTCGGGTCGTGGACGGCGATGGGGCCGCTGGGCAGTTTCGCGATGGCTTGCCGCAGGATTTTCATGGACTGCCGCAGCTCTTCCATGCGGACGGTGTAGCGATCGTAGCTATCGCCGACGCTGCCGAGCGGGATATCAAAGTCGTAGGTCTCGTAGCCAAGGTAGGGGTGACGTTTGCGCAGGTCGTGATCGATGCCGGAGCCGCGGAGATTGGGGCCGCTGAGGCCGTAGCTGAGTGCATCTTCTTTGGTGATGATGCCGACGTCTCTGGTGCGATCGACGAAGATGCGGTTGGTTTTCAGGAGCGCATCCACTTCATCGATGATGGGCCCGAGCTGATCGAGGAAGGCGATGAGTTGGGGGAGGAAGGTGGGCGGGAGATCGCGGATCTGGCCGCCGACGCGGGTGTAGCTGGTGGTGAAGCGCGCGCCGGTGAGGAGTTCGATGAGGTTGTAGATTTTCTCCCGCTCGGTGAAGGTGTAGAGGAAGACGGTCATGGCGCCGGTATCCATGGCAAAGCAGCCAACGCCGAGGAGATGCGAGGAGATGCGGGCGAGCTCGCAGCAGATGAGGCGGATGGCCTGGCCGCGCGGGGGTAACTCCCAGCCCATGAGCTTTTCGACGGCGAGGGCGTAGGCGACGTTATTCGCCAGCGGAGCGAGGTAGTCGAGCCGGTCCGTGTAGGGCACGAACTGATTGTAGTGCATGTTTTCGGCGATCTTTTCGTCGCCGCGATGCAGGTAGCCGACGTCGGGGGTGGCCTTGGTGATGACCTCGCCATCCATCTCGAGGACGAGCCGCAGCACGCCGTGAGTGGCGGGGTGCGAGGGGCCCATATTGATGATCATTTTTTCCCCGAGGATGTCGCTCGTCTCGCCGTGGGAGTGGGCCTTGCTGAGGGTGTCCGGCACTTCGAGTTCGACGGTGGAATGGGCCATGGCGCTCAGTTACGTTTGCCGGGAATGGAGCGGCAAGGGGATTTTGTGAAAAGATTCACAAGCGTGCTCTGACGCGCATCCAGACGAGGGCGGCGAGGAGCAGGGTGAGGAAGATCCAGGCGGTGCGCAGGAGGGTGAAGACGGGAGCTTTTGCGGGAGTCTCGAAGCGGATGGCGAAGAGCTGCTGGCCAGGGGTGCCGCTGCCATCCAGCGGGAGGACGCGGAGGTAGTGCGGCTGCTGGGGGGCGAGGCGGGTGAGGGTGGCGGTGAAGGTGTCGCCGGTGCGCGCGACGGTGGCGTGGGTCCACTCGTCCCACTGCCGCGCGAGGGCGCGGTCGGCGTCGAGATAGAGGCGCAGGCGCTCGATGCGGAGCCGGCCGTCGCCGCCGAGCTTGGCGGGCCATGCGACGATGGCGGAGGTGGGCGTGATGGCGCGCCCGGTGACGCCGGGCGTGGAGTCGAGTTCGGCCATCCACTCGGGGATCGCCCTGGGGCTCGACTCGGGCGCGTCCGCATCCGCGGCGCGGACGGGCGCGAGGCCGAGTGCGACGGCGGCGGCGAGAGGGAAAAGAGAGCGGGGGATCTGGAGCAAGCGGCGAGAAGCGTGGCGCACGGTGGGCGCGGTCGTCGATGGGATTTGGGATCCGCGTGCATCCCTGGAGTTCCGGTCTCAGCGCGGCCGAAAGGCTTCCAGGGCGGGGCGCGGAGTGCCGTCGTGCCGGAAAAGTCCCATGCTGCTCTCTGGACCGAGGAGATCTTTCGCCATGTCGCGCAGGAGAAACCAGAAGACCTTCTGGATCCGTGGCTCCTGGCTGGCCATGGCGAAGGTGTCGCGCAAGAGCCGGGCTTGGTCTTGCTCGGCCTCGCCGGACGTCGCCCCGCAGCCGACTTCCGTGATCCACAAGGGCTTGGTCCCATCCCCGTAGCGATCCATGATTGCCAGGGTGTCCCGGGTGAGCGCGATCATCCGCCCGGCGCCTTCCGCGGGCAGGACGTAGGGATGCGTATTGCAGATGTCGAAGTAGGGACCGGCCCCGGCCCGGTAGAGGTCTTCGAGGAAATGGGGCACCTTCACCTCTGACCACGGGTTGGCGAGGATCCCATTCATTTGCAAACCGCCGAGCACCACGAGGCAGTGCGGATCGGCCTGCTTTGCCGCACGGTGGGCGATCTTCAGGAGCTCCGTGTAAGCGCGGGCGTCCGGATGCGGGCGATAGAAATCGACGCCGTTCTGCTCGTTCCAGATCTCCCAATGTCTGATGCGGTGCCGGTAGTGCGTCACGATCGCAGACACGGCGCGCTCCCAGTCGGCAAGATCGCGGGGAGGATACGCGTCGAACCACCCCACGGCATTCTTCGGATCGATGCCATTCGCCCACTCCGGCACCGACATCAGCGTGGCCAAAATCTCGACCTTCTCGGGAATGCTCTGCACGGCGCGATCGACGGCGGAGAAATCCCAGGCGCCCTTCTTTGGCTCCACGACGCGCCAGCGGATCGGGATGCGGACTGCGCCGGAGTTCGTCTCTTTCAGCATCTCGGTGAAGCGGGGCAATTCACTGGGCGCGAAGTCCCAGACCGGGTCGGCATTGAGGCCATGGAAGCCGCGATCCCGGGTGGCCGCCGGCTCGGTGCCAAAGAGGGGTAGCGGCAGCGCGAGCGCGAGGATGGCAGCGATGAAAGTGGGAGCACGAGCCATAGGGCGCTCTTGGTGATGACAGAACCCAGAAGCGCCGACAACTTTCGCGCCTTCCCCGGGAGCTGAATCCTTCTTCGAGAGCGCCGCCGCTCGCGTCCCGGGATTATCTGTTTGCCCCGGCATGGGGCGTGCGATTAGAGAAACGCTCCTACCTCGCGCATGAGATTTGCCAGCTCCTTTCCACTGCTCCTTTTCGCTTTGCTGGTCTGTCCGGGCGGACTCGTGCAGGAGGCCTCGGCACAGTTCTTCAAGTCTCGGAGGACCGCTCCGGCGACGAAATACCTGAATAAGCAGGAGCCGCCGAAGATCGAGAAATCACTGGAAGCCACGATCAATCCCAGTAACTCGCACGTCCGCATTTCCATCGGGAAACAACGCGCCTATCTGCTGGTCGGCGAACAAGTCTATATCGACACGCCGATCTCCTCTGGAAAAAGCGCCGGGATGACGCCGAAGGGCACCTTTCACGTGATGGAGAAAGATCCCGACCATCGCTCGAGTATCTACGGCGCGTTTTGCGACAAGCAGGGTCGCATCGTGCGGTCCGGCGTCAGTCTGAAGGTGGACTCCGCGCCGAGCGGCACGCACTACGTGGGCGCGCCGATGAAGTGGTTCATGCGCCTCACCGGTTATGGCGTTGGCATGCACGTTGGCATCCTGCCGGGTTATCCCGCGTCGCACGGTTGCATCCGGCTGCCGGAAAGCATCGCGAAGCTGATCTACGACAAGGTGAAGGTCGGAACGCTCGTCGTGATCGGAGAGTAGGGGCGTGCTTTCAAGGAGCAGGGGCGCCCTCGCCCCGAGTTGCTCTTCGAAGCGAAGGCGTTCCGCATTCGGGATGGGCGTCACCCCTCCAGCGCCAACCGCGCCTCCGACTCGTGCAACACGTTACTATAATAGGCCAGCGTCGGCTTCACCTGCCGGAAGAGCGTGGCCGGGTACACCTTGGTCGTCGCCAGCTTGGAGCTTTCCCGCGCCGGAGGGGGAAGTTGAGTGTTGAGAGTTGAGAGTCCGCCGCTTTTCCAGATTTTTGCGCGCGCCGCGCCGCGCGGGAGCGGCGATTTGCAATCGCTGACCACCTAGCGCGTGGAGCGCACACTCGTGCGGAAGCGCGGGGGTCACTTAACTCTCAACCTCCCTATTGCCGCCCGCGTCGCCCTGCTGCTCAAAGGCCGTCATCCGTGCGGTAACGTGCAGGGGTTGATGCACGTCGCCCACGAGATGCTCGAACCACGCCAGCGCCACGGCCCGTTCCCCCGCGGGCGCCGCGCGATTGCCCAGCAACGCAGCCCGCTCCGAAAGGCGGGCGATTAGATCGCCGGTGATTCTGAGGTCCCGCCATTCGTATGGCTTCCGCCCCCGCATCCTCCGCCAGCAAATCCGAATCCCCCGGCGCCCCACGCAAAAGCGCCACCGCCTTCGTGCGCGTGTCCGCATCCATGTGCTCCCAAGAAACGGTCGCCACCACTCGATGCCCCCTTCTGATCCCAAGCCAACGCGGTGACGGGGAGGAGCGTGAAAGTAAGGAGGAGGAGACAGCACCAACGGGTCTTCATTTCGGGAAAAAAGTATTGCGACACGGAAGAAGCGAACGTCGACTCCTCGGCGGAACTCACGGGAACCAGAATCACTGCGAAAGTGGCCGTGTCCTACATTTTCACCGCCCCATCACGGCCCGACGCTGGGTCGGACGAAGAATCCGGGGAAGCTGGTGACGGGGCCGATCGTGACGCTGAATGGATTACCCGTGCCAGCGAAAGTGCCGGTGATTGGTGTCCAGGATGCGAAGTCGGTGGTGTCGAAGTCATCGCTGCCGGAATTGAGGACAGTTATCGCCAGGGTGCCTGCGCGACGTTGAAAACACCCCTGCACGGTCGCGGCGGTGAGATGTGGAGCAAGGTCAAAAACTCCCTCCGCTCAGCCGAAGCCCGCACCCTTCCCCAACTCCAAAAAAGCGATTGCTGTTGCCTTGGCAAAGGTGACGGACAAAGACGCGCTTGGATGGTGGGTTTCGTGCGGCTAAAGCTTTATTAGACATGCTCCAGAGCGGAATCGAGGTGGCGGGTGGGTTCACCCGCTGGGTGAGCGTCGTGGGAAGTGCCTTTGCTCCCTTCCTCTGCGCCTTGGCGTCTCTGCGTCTTAAATCCCATCGCCGGATTTAGGATAAGGGCGCCCTCTCCCTTTTTTCCATCTGTGTGATCTGCGTCATCTGTGGTCGATCCTTCTGTGGCTTCCAGGTCCGCACGAGCGGCCCGCAGCACGGCGGTCGTTCACTGAGCGTAGTCCACGACAAGCTGCAGAAAGCGCGGCCCGACCGAGGTGAGATCGCGGATGCGCACCCACTCGGACCAATCTCCCGTGCTCGTCGTGCTCACCGATTCCGTCGCCGCTGGTGCCCAATCCCACAGGTCGAGATCGCTCGAGACACCGACGCGATAGGTCAGCCGCGGGCTGTTCTTCACCCGCAGAAAATCCACGGTCATGCGTCCCTCAGCATCGCGCGTGACGCTCGGGCTCATGAGCAAAAGCTGCAGCGCCTCCAGCCAGCGGCGCGCCATTTTCTCCTCGCCCGCAGGTGAAGGATGAACCCCATCGTACGTGTCCCCGCCAGTGGGCGCGGCCACGGTGTGATTCGGAAGAAATCCGGTATTTTGATCCACCACGATGACGCGCGAATCCGGACGATCCGTGGCGGCCGCGATGCCGTCGATCTGATCATTGATCGCGGTCATCCGGGCGTTCACCGCCCCCGCAGGATCGAGGAAGCTGTAGGTCGAGATGATCTTCGCCAGGAGCACCTGCACCCGCGGATTCCGAGCGCGTAACGAGGTGATGATGCTGGTCAGATTGGTGACCGTGGTCGGCACGGCGATGGCGAGCAGCGCGTCATTCGTGCCGACATGGACGAGCGCGATGTCCGGCGTATAGCCGCCACTGGAACCCAACGATCCGCTCATCCAACCCGGCAGCGGGCCGGCGATCTCGCCCGATTGGAAAAAGACGTGTCCCTCGTGATCGAAGTCGAAAGGAACTCCGCGATAGGGCGGAATGGCTGGATTGATGTTGTCGAAGTAGTTCAGCGACCCGACCAAATCGAAGTCCACCCCGGCATCGATGAGCATCTTCCAAAGCGGGTAACGGTAAGTCCAATGCCCGGTATTTCCCTGCGTGATGGAATCGCCGATGGGGACGATCCGCCACCGACGCGGAGGCTGAAAGGAGATGGGTGGCCCAGCCTGCGCACTGGCCTCCAGGAGCAGGAAAATGCCCAGGAGCGCGCTCTGCCAGTGGCGCGCCATGCGGCCCACGAAATTCGGGGCCGCCGCGAGCGCAGGAGCAAAGGTGGAGCGCGTCATGGAGGATGCTGTTACAATTTCTATAACTCCCGGCAATCCAAATCGCCGTCCAATTTCCCACGCCATCCTGCCGGGCTGCTTACTCCGGGAGGGGCTGGCCCTTTGTCTCCGGCAGGAAGGCGATGAAGACGAGCCCGAGAAGAAACAGGCCCGACATCATCGCGATGGCGGTGCGCAGTTCCATGCCGGGGAGCGCCTTTAGCCAGCCGGAGAAAAGGAGCATCGTCGAAGCGAGGAGCCGTCCTCCATTAAAACAAAAGCCCGTGCCGGTGGAGCGCAGATGATTCGGAAAGAGCTCGGGAAAATAGACGGCGTAACCCGCGTGGATGCCGATGGTGCAGAAGCCGTAGAGCGGCAGCAGCGCGAGTAACATCCCGTAACTCGTGGGCGCAAAGCAGGTGATCGGGACGATGATGAGCGCGGCGATGTGATAGAGGACAAAGGTGCGCCGTCGCCCGAGCCAGACGGCCAGTGGACCGAAGGAGAGCATCCCGAGTCCGGAGCCGATGGCCTGGATGTTGCCGTAGGCAAATTTGGCCCGGGTGTTTGCCTCGAGCGCGGAAGTGCCGTGGCGCACGAGGAAGTCTTTCGCCAGATCCTGGCCGGCGACGGTGACGGCCCAGAAAGTGCCGAGCCCGACCGCCGCGAGGAGCATGCCGAAGATGGCGCGCTTTGCCCAGCGCGGGTTCAAGAGCAGATCGCGGAAGCTCCCGAGTTGCGCACCCTTGCCGGCGGCGGCCTTGCTTTTCGCTTCGTGCCAGGAGGCGGGTTCTTCGACCCGCGCGCGCACCCAGAGCACGAGCAGCGCCGGCACCACGCCGATGAGGAAAGCGCTGCGCCAGCTACTGCCCACGGCGAGTCCGACCCAAGCGGCGAGGAATGTCCCGATGATACTCGTCGAGTGGAAAAACCCCGACATGTGCGCCCGCGCATGTTTCGGGACGACCTCGGCGACGAGCGCGGCCGCGACTGCCCATTCGCCGCCAACGCCCATCGCCACAAAGAAGCGGAGCACGCCGACGTGCCACAACTCGGTCGCAAAATAGGTAAGGCCCGAGAAGATCGAGTAAAAGAGGATGGTCACGACCATCGTGGGTTTCCGCCCCCAACGATCGCCGAGCCAGCCAAAGAGGATGCCGCCGATGGTCCCTCCGACGAGGAAGATCCCGAGGAAACGATCGCCCCAGAGGCGGATGTCCGGATGGTCCTGCGCCACGCCGAGGATCTCGGCGAGCATCTGGTTGCGCTGGATATTAAAGAGCTGCCCCTCGAAGGCATCGAAGACCCAGCCCGCCGACGCAATGATCACGACCAGCCACTGGTAGCGGGAGATGCCTTGGTGCCACTTGGGGGCGGGCTCTGGGTCAGTCATTTGCGGACAAAGCTCACCGGCACCCCCGTATCCACCGACTCCTGCGCCCGCAGGCACATCGCCACCGACCACTTCCCGTCCTCGCCCGTCGCTGGGAGCGGCGTGCCGTCGCGCACGGCGGCAGCCATCGCGGTGATCTCATCCACGAGTTCGTACACTTCACCGGTGGGTTTCTCGATCGGGATGTCGCGGACGGTTTCGCCATCGTGATGTTTCAGCGAGTAAGTGGGATGAAAGGTGCGATCCAACGCCCCACTCCAACTTGCCCACAATGACCCGCGCAGGCCCGTGATTTTCACCACCTGATGATGCTCAAAGGCACTCAGGGTCTGCGAGATCACGGCATACGCGCCGCCGGGGAAGTTCACGATGGCACTGAAGTTATCCTGTAACTCAGGGTGATCCGGCTGCCGTGAATTCGCCCGCGCGAAGACGCTCACTGGATTTCCAAGGTCGGAGAAGTACCACCGCGCGAGATCGAAGAAGTGAATGGGTTCCTCAAGGATCCAATTTCCAACGCGGGTAATATCGTAACGCCAGCCTTCCGCACCGAGTCGATACGGGCGGCGCCAGAGTTCGATGAGCAGGTATTGCGGGGTGCCGATCGCGCCCGCGTCGATCATCTCCTTGGCCTTTCCCCAGAGCGACGAGAGCCGGAACTCGTGCCCCACCGCGAGCCGCAGCCCCCCAGCGCGGGCCGCACACAAGAGGTCGTCGCACTCGGCTTCGCTCAACGCCAGCGGCTTCTCCATGAGTAAATGTTTCCCCGCACGCAAGACATCAAGGCCGATGGGATGATGGAGATGACTCGGCAGCACCGCATCGACCACTTCGATGGAGGAATCCGCGAGTAACTCACGGTAGTCGCCGACCACGCGCACCCCCGGGTGCGCCTCCCGCGCGGCGGCCTGGCTCTTTTCAGAACGCGCCGCGATGGCGACAAGTTCCGCGCGCGGAGACTCCACGATGGCCCGAGCGTGATGCGAACCCCAGGCACCAAAGCCGATGAGTGCGAAGCGAGTCATAGGAAGTGCGGGCGATTCATCGCCGCGTCCCGGTAGTGAGCGGCGTAACAGGATTCGCCACCAGCCGCCCTTGTACTTCGTTCAGCCGGCACGTCTGGAGCCGCGGTAAGACGTGCTGCGCAAAAAGATCACACTCTTCCAGATGCGGATAGCCGCTCAGGATGAAGGCGCGAATCCCCATGTCGATGTAGCGCTGCAGCTTGGCCAGCACTTGATCCGGATCGCCCACGATCGCGCTGCCACAGCCGCTCCGCGCGAGCCCGACGCCGGACCAGAGATGCTCTTCGAGGAAAAGATCGCCGCCCGCCTGGGCACGGAGTTCATCCTGCCGCCGCACCCCCGCGCTCTGCGCATCCAGCGAACGCGCCTTGATCTCCTGGCCCTTTGCGAGATCGAGTTTCGAGATCAGCCGATCCGCGGCCGCGCGCGCTGCCGCCTCCGTCTCGCGCACGATCACATGGGTGCGAAAGCCAAAGTCGATCGTGCGCCCGTAAGCCGCGGCCTTCTCGGACATCCCGCGCATGGTCTCCGCGATCCGCTCCTCGGTCTCCGGCCACATCAGGAAGACGTCGCAATGCTTCGCGCAAAGATCCTGCGCCGCCGGCGAGATGCCGCCGAAGTAAAGGAGCGGCCCGCCATTTTGCTGATAAGGCTGCGCGGCTTCGCAGTTCGGCAGGGTGAAGTGGTAGTGCTTCCCCTGCCACTCCAGGGGCCCGTCGGTGGCCCAAAGTTTTTGCAGGATCTGGATGATCTCGCTGCTGCGTTCGTAGCGGACCTCATGGCTCTCCTTCATCCCCGGCAGGTCGGAAGAGATGACATTAATGCAGAGCCGCCCCTCGGCGATGTGATCCACCGTGGCCAGCGCGCGCGCCAGCATCGGCGGCCAGACTTCGCCCATGCGCAGCGCGACGAGTTGATGGATCTGCCGCGTCTGCGGAGCCAGCGCGGAGGCAAAAGCGAGCGCGTCCTGTCCCGCAATCCACCCCGAGGGCAGCAAGACATTCTGATACCCGAGCGCATCCGCTTTCCGCACGATGGCTCCGCAATGTGCATAGCTGGAGCGCAACGCTCCGTCCGGCACGCCGAGGAATTCGTAATCGTCCCCGCAGAGCGCCGAGAACCACGCAACTTCCACACGCGGCTCTGGCGTGCGGATGACCGGTGGGATCGGGCTGGGGAGTTTTGCCATGGAGCATCGTCGATTGGACCCGGTGCGGCGCCGCCGCGCTATTTCGGATTCTTGTCTTTCTTGCCGACTTTCCTTTTCGCCGGTTCATCGGACGGTGGAGCGAGTCCGTCGGCGGGCTGATTCCAGAGGCGCCATGGGTCGTTGAGGCGGCGCATTTCGGCGAGCAGCAGGCTCTGCATTTCCGCCAGCTTGGCGGCGTGACGCGGGTCATTGGCGAGGTTGGTCTGTTCCTTCGCGGGCTTTGCGCCGGTCAGCGCTGTGACCTTCGGATCGTCGTGTTCGGCGAGTAATTCCTCGGGGTTTTCCTTGAGGTTGAAGAGCTGCGTCTCGCGCACTGCGCCGTTCATTAAGTCGTATTGGATGAGCTTCCAGTCACCCTGTTTCACACTGCGCATCCCAGGCTTGGTGCCGCCATTGTACACACCGTAGAGCACCTCGCGCACGATGGGCTGCTGGCCGGTGAGCACGGGTTTGAAGCTGAGGCCTTCGCTGGTCGCAGGCGCTGGAACCCCTGTGAGGTCGCACATCGTGGCCAGCACATCGAGCAGGTAGATGTTTCCCGGGGCGCGTGAGCCCGCCTTGATGCCCGGCCCTTTCACGATGAACGGCACGCGCCAGGTGTGTTCATAGAGATTCTGCTTTCCCTGAAAGGCGTGACGTCCGATCGCGATGCCGTGGTCGGCGGTGTAAAAAATGTAGGTGTTGTCGAGTTCGCCCATCGCCTTGAGCTTCGCCAGCACGCGACCGATCTGGATGTCGATGTTCTCGCTGCATGCAAACTCGCGCCCCAGTTCGTTGCGGATGGTGCGCTCATCGCGCTTTTCCCACACCCCGCTGACGCTCGTCTCATCGCGCAACCCCGGATGGCCGTCGGGAAATGGTTTCGCCGGCAGCCAGCTCGCGGGGAGCTTCGGCTGCTTCGGATTCTCGGGCGGCAGCACGTTTTTGTCCGTGTGATTGACCGCGCCATAGTTCGCGAGCAGCTCGGGTTTACCATCGCGCGTGTCGTGCGGATGCGAGAATCCGAAGTAGATCAGGAATGGCTTCGCGTCTTGGGAGGACTCGCGGTCATTCAGATAGGTCAGCACCTGCTCGGCGTGCCAGGCGCTACCCGATTCCTCGGTGCCGCCGCGTTTGCTCGCATCATGCCGGACGCTGAAAAGCTTGTTCGCCCCCTCATAGCTGTTGCCCTGCTTGCAAGTGCGCATCGTGGCGTAGCCCGCGCGATTAAAGACGGCAGGGATGGTGTTCTGCGCGATGTCGGGCGGGCAATGCGCCTTCGCCCCTGGCCCGATCGGCAAGTGCCACACCGTGCGCCCGGTCATGATCATGTGCCGCGATGGCGTGCAGACCGCGCCGCTGAAGGAGCCCATGTGATACGCCCCATCGAGCACCATGCCCTCCGCCGCGAGGCGGTCGATGTTCGGCGACTGCAGCGACGAAGCGGGATTGTAGAACTTGAAATCAAACGGCGATTGGTCGTCCACGAGGATGAAGAGAATATTTGGACGCTTCTCATTTGCCGCGTGGGTGAGACACGGAAAACAGAGCAGGCCTGAAAGGAGAATGCGGAGGAGGGGTTTCATGGTCAGGGGGGGGAGGAGGTTGGGAACAGGCTTCACGGTGGGCAATGCTCCGGCTTACTTGTTCTTCTTTTTCTTTTTCGGCGCGGTGTCCGACGATGGCTCCTGTCTGGCCTGTTGAAATTGCCGGTCGAGTTCGGCGGGGCGGGCGTCCTTCAGTTGATCGAGTGCGGCCTGCAGGTTCTTTGCCACACTGGCGGCGGTGCCTGTGAGTTGGGCGACGGCGAGTGCGCTTTTCTCATCGGGATCGGCGGCGAGGTCGAAGAAGCGACCGTCGCGGTAGAGCTTGGCGTCGCGGGTGAAGGTGAATTCGCGCACCGTCATGTCGGCGCTTTGGCGTGGTGAATACCAACTGTAGAGCCACTCGCGCGGGGTGCCTTTATCACCACGCAACTGCGGGAGGAAGCTGACGCCGTCGACATTGCCGGGCACCGGAATCGCGGCCGCCGCGCAGATCGTCGGCAGGAAGTCCGTGCTGCTGATCAGGTCGCCGCTCACGCGGCCCTGCTTCATCACGGCGGGCCAGTTCGCGATGAATGGCACGTGATACCCGCGCGCCGTGGTGGTGCCCTTACCGCCGGGATAATCCGCGCCCTTGAACCGGCTCGTCACGCCGCGCCCGGTGCCATTGTCGCCGATGAACAGGAGCAGCGTATTGTCGCGGATGCCGAGTTCGCCAAGCTTTGCGTCGAGGCGACCGACCATCTTGTCCATGTAGGCAATCATGTCAGCGAAATGCTTCACGTCCTTCTTCTTGTTCTCGCTGTTCGTCGTCGCGTCCCAATCGGGGCTGTCGGGCGTGGGCTGATACGGGTCGTGCGTGAGGATCATCGGGTAATAGAGGAAGAAGGGCCGCTCTTTGTTGCGCGTGACGAAATCCAGCGCGAAGTCGTTGATCAGCTTCGGCCCATAGCTGCCTTGCGGGAACTCCTTCTCCACCCCGTTGAGTTCGAGTCCGGGATTGGCGTAACGCGGCGGACGGCGGGTGTGCTGCCAGAGCAAGGCTTCATCGAAGCCAAAATGCTGCGGCGCATCCGTCTCGCGCCCGAGTTGCCACTTGCCGCAGATGCCCGTGGCATAGCCAGCCTTCTTCAGGAGCTGCCCGAAGGTCGTCTCGGTGCGCACGAGCGTGCCGAAGTTGAGATAGTTGCGGACGTTGTAGCGCCCGGTCATGAGTTGCACGCGGGTGGGTGTGCAGAGCGGCTGCACATGGCATTGCTCGAAGCGCATTCCCGCGGCCGCGAGCCGGTCGAGGTTCGGCGTCTGGTAAGACTGGCCGCCATTTGCGGTCACGCATTCGTAGCCGAAGTCATCGGCCATCATGAGGATGATGTTCGGCTTCGGTGCCTGGTCCGTTGCGGCGTCGAGTCCGCCAGGAAAAATCAGCAGTAATAGGGTTAAGTTGAGGAGGGTGCGTTTCATGGGATTGGATCTTGAATGGGGGTTTGGGAGGGTGGGCCGGGTCAGCGGTAAATTGCGACCGCCTTCATACCCACAGAGAACCTCACCCGACACAAAAACTCGGACAATTTTCCCCAGTCCACTTTCTTCCACCCTCAGCGATCTCGCGCCGGTGTGGCGCGCGCCTAGCCGACTGGGGAATGGATGTTTTGCCTGCTTGGAGCTTGGTTTTCTCGGGCGTTCCCGGTTGCTTCTGCCGCGCATGTCTCCCCGTCTTTCCGGAACCCTCCTGATGTTGCTCGTCTCGGTGCTGTGGAGTTTCGGAGGCGTGCTGATCAAGTCGGTGGAATGGCACCCCATGGCGATCGCCGGGGTGCGGAGTGCGATCTGCGCGCTGGTCATCGCGATCTTCACGGGCCTCCCGCGCCGGCCCTTTTCGCGCCTCCAGATCGCCGGGGCCCTCGCCTACGCCGTGACGGTCGTTTCATTCGTGATCGCCACCCGCCTGACCACGGCGGCAAACGCTATCTTTCTTCAATACACCGCACCGATTTATGTCGCGATTCTGGGCCCGCGCCTGCTCGGAGAGCGGACGTTGCGCAGCGATTGGTTCCTCATAGGTGCGGCGCTCGCGGGCATCGGGCTCTTCTTCCTCGATCATCTGACTTTCGCCGGGATGTGGGGAAATGTGGCGGGCCTCGTCAGTGGATTGGCGTTTGGCGCGATGGCTCTGCTCGTCCGGCGGCAGCGGGATGCGTCTCCCGCTGCTGCGTTGTGGCTGGGAAATGTCTTCGCCGCGCTCGCCGGGCTGCCTTTTGTGTTCAGCACGCCACAACCGTCGGCGCAGGGTTGGTGGGCGCTCATCGCGCTCGGGATTTTCCAGCTCGGGCTTCCCTACGTGCTTTACAGCATCGCGATCAAGCGGGTGACGGCGCTCGAGGCCGTGCTCATCCCGATGCTTGAACCCGTCCTGAATCCGCTCTGGGTGATGCTGGTCGTCGGCGAGCGTCCGACTGGCTGGGCGCTCTGGGGGGCGGCGTTGGTGCTCGGAGCCGTCTTGTTCCGTGGATTGCTGATGATTGTGGCCCGACGGGCTTAGCTGGGGCCTCCCGTCGGCACGAATCCGGCTTTTGAGAAGGCAACCATTGCCGCGCCCGCGTGGCTCCTTGGTTGCCGAACATCCCGATGACTTGCAAACCAGAGCCCGTAGCGTCCGTCTCCATGGAGAAGGAGGCCAGCTTTCAACTCCTCTTCAAACGCCACCCGCTCCCGATGTGGGTGGTGGATAAGGAGTCGCTGCTCTTTCTCGCCCTGAACGATGCGGCGATGAAAAAGTACGGCTACACGCGGGCCGAGTTTCTTTCGATGACGATGGATGAATTTGCCACCGTCGAAGAATCCGCCGAGCAGGCGGCGGGCGCTGGCTTCAATGCGTGGGGCCCGGAGACCACGCTGCCGTGGCGGCATCGCTGCAAGGACGGGCGCATCCTCGAGGTCGAGAGTTCCTGGCACGATTTTCAGTATGCCGGTCGCGAAGCGGTCGTGGTCCTGAGCATCGATCGGACCGAACAAAAGCGGGTGGAAGAGCATGCGCGGGAACAGGCGAACATGCTCAACCAGGCTTCCGACGCGATCATCGTGCGCGATATGCAGGACCGGATTCACTTTTGGAACAAAGGTGCCGAGCGGCTTTATGGCTGGAGCCAGGAGGAGGCGATCGGGCGCTCGACGCTCGATCTTTTTGTGCGGGAGCGGCAGGTGGATGCCGAACACGAACTGCTGGCGAAAGGCGAGTGGAGCGGTCAGCTCAAACATAAGAGCAAGGACGGGCGCGACCTCGTGCTCGGCAGTCGCTGGACGCTCGTCTGCAATGAAAAGGGGGAGCCGACCTCGGTGCTCGTGATCAATACGGACATGACCGAGACGAAAAAACTCGAGTCGCAGTTTCTCCGCGCGCAACGGCTCGAGAGCATCGGCACGCTGGCCAGCGGGATCGCCCATGATCTGAACAATATTCTCTCTCCGATCCTCATGTCGGTGGACATCCTCCGCGGCGGGATGAGGGACGAGGATACGCTCAAGGTGCTGAGCATCATCGAGGGCAGTGCGGAGCGCGGCGCGGGGATCGTGAAGCAAGTGCTGACCTTTGCCCGCGGGGTGGAAGGCGAGCGCGTGCTCCTGCAGCCGAAACATCTCCTGGGCGAGCTGGCGAAAATCATGGCGCAGACTTTCCCGCGCAATCTCGACATCCAGCCAAACTACTCCCACGAACTCTGGACGGTGAGCGGCGACGCCACGCAACTTCACCAAGTGCTGCTGAACCTCTGCGTGAACGCGCGCGACGCGATGGCCGAAGGCGGCACCCTCACGATCAATGCGGAGAACGTGGAAGTGGACGATCACTTCGCGAGCATGAATCCCGGCGCGCAGCTCGGGCCGCACGTGGTCTTCCGCGTCTCGGACACGGGGATGGGCATGTCGCCGGAGACCATGGAGCGCATCTTCGATCCCTTTTTCACGACGAAAGAAGTGGGCAAGGGCACCGGGCTCGGCCTCGCGACCGTGATCGGGATCGTGAAGAGCCACGGCGGTTTCCTCAGCGTGCAAAGTGAGATCGGCGTCGGCACCACCTTCCTCATCTTCATCCCGGCCAGCGGAAAGTCTGAGTCCACGGCCAAGCGCGAAGAACTCGGGGCGCTGGTGGGAGGAAAAGGCGAACTGGTGCTCGTGGTGGACGACGAGATGCCAATCCGCGATGCGCTCGTGCGCACTCTGAAAGCCAATGGGTATCAGGCTTACACCGCCGAGGATGGCAGCGATGCACTCGCCCTCTACTACGAGCGGCGCGAGGAAATCGCGGTGGTGGTGACGGATCTCTCGATGGGCGGGATGGATGGCATCCAACTCGTGCGCGCGCTGCGCAAAGTGAACCCCAACGTGCGCGTGGTCGTCTCCAGCGGCCATTTCCAAAAGGAAAATACGACGATCCTGAATGCGCTCGGGGTGAAGCAGTTTCTCGACAAGCCCTATACCGCCGACAAGCTCCTGCGCGCCGTGCAGACGGCGATGTCGGAGAAGGCGGCGTAGCAGGCTGCTACTTCGGCAGCGCGCGGAGTTCAGCGGCGCGGGCGCCGAGATTGCCGTAGCGGTGGTAGTCGTGGCTGATGCTTTGCTCGCGCAGAGACCAGAGGAGTTCGAGCCGCCCTTCGCGGAGGACCGGCGCATCGGCGAGATACACTCCCGACTCTGCGGCTGCCGATCGGAGCTCGGCCGCCACCCGATCCGAGGCGGCGAAACGCACCCGCTCGACTTCGCCAGCACGAATCGCGGCGCCGAGTTGCGCGGTGCTTTCCTCAATGAATTCGATATCGCCCGCCCAGGAATCCGTGAGTTCGTCGAGCGTGCGGACTGCCGGATGCTCCTCGTTGGCCGCTGAACTCACGATCACGCGGCAGCCCGCAGCGCGAGCGGCACCGGCGCGGGCGAATATCTCAAAGAACGAATCTCGTGGGTCGATGCGCACGCGCACCTCGCGGAACGGCAAGTAGCGGCGGCGATTGTCCTGCCCGAGGAGACGGAAGTGATCGTGCTCGCAGAGAAACTCGCAGCGTGCGGCTGCGTCGTAACTGGTGAGAGCGTTGATGACGTCTGCGCCATCGGGCAGGTCGGCGATGCGCGCGGCGAGTTCGGCGAGTTGAGGATGAGCGATCGGAGCGTCGACGCGCGTCACTGCACGATCGGTGAATCGCATGAACTGTGCGACGTAGTTTGGCCCGCCCGCTTTCATGCCCGGTCCGAAACAGGAACGACCCATCCCGCCGAAAGGCTGACGCAGAACGATCGCGCCGGTGGTCGGGCGGTTGATGTAGAGATTGCCGGCGCGGATGCCGGCGAGCCACTGCGCCTGTTCGCGGTCGTCGAGTGATTCGAGGCCGGAGGTGAGGCCATAGCCCGTCGCGTTCACGAGCGCGATAGCCTCGGCGAGCGTGGTGAAACGCATTACGCCGAGCAACGGACCGAAGAGTTCCGTGAGGTGCATGAAGCTCCCGGGTTGCACGCCCCACTTCACGCCAGGCGACCAGAGATTCGGATTCGCGCCGATCTGCCGCGGCTCCACGAGCCAGCTTTCGCCGGGGTCCAGAGTGCGCAGCCCGCGCAAAAGTTCGCCAGTGGGCGGACGGATCAGCGGCCCGATCCGCGTGCGCAATTCCCACGCCGAGCCGACGTGCAGACTCTCGACAGCATCGCGCAACGTGCGTTGGAAATCGGCGTCGTCGCACACTTCCGCTTCGAGCAGGAGCAAGGAAGTGGCGGAGCACTTCTGCCCGCTGTGCGAGAAGGCGGAGTGCAGCACGTGCTTGATCGCCTGCTCGCGGTCGCTCAGCGCGGTGACGATCGTCGCATTCTTCCCGCCCGTCTCCGCGAAAAGCCGCATCTCGGGTCGGGCGCGCAGCATCCGCAGCGCGGTCGAGGTGCCGCCGGTGAGAATCACCGCATCGACCTCGGGATGCGTGGCCAATCGCTCGCCGGCGCCGGAGCCGGGGCAGGGGAGAAACTGCAGCGCTGTCCGCGGCACACCGCCGCGCCAGAAGCACTGGCAGAGTTCCCAAGCAATGAGCGCAGTGTCGCTCGCGGGCTTGAGGATCACCGTGTTTCCCGCCGCGAGCGCTGCGGCGATTCCGCCACATGGGATGGCGATCGGGAAATTCCACGGCGGCACGACGACGACGACTCCGCACCCTCGGGCTTCGACCGTCGGCAACTCAAAGAACATGCGCGCGGATGCTCGATAGAACTCCACGAAGTCCACTGCCTCCGAGACTTCCAGGTCCGACTCCGTGAGAATCTTCCCGCCATTCGCGAGCGCCGCCGCCAGCAAGCGGCCTCGAGCTTTACGCAATTCTGCCGCGACGCGCCCGAGGATTGCCGATCGCTCATCCACGCTGGCGCTGCGCCAGCCGTCGGGATCGCGCCGCGCGCAATCCACGGCGGCCTCCACGTCTGCATCCGTGGCGAGTGTAAAGCGCGTGATTTCGAAGCCGGGTCGCGATGGGTCGAGCGAGACGATGGCGCGGGACGAAGCATCAACGGAATCGTTGAGTGGACGAAATTCTGTTCCGCAGATGGCCGCTGCCCATTCGCCGTTTTTTGGGAGGGAGAAATCTGTGTCCGGCTCGTTCTCGAAGGCATCCCACTTCATCTCGGCGCGGGCTTCGGTGGTTGCGGGTTGCCTCCGGTCCTGAGTTCGGCGGGGTGTGTCAGTGAGCGGAATCTCAAAGGCCCTCCGGAAGCCTTGCTCCAGCGCCTCCCATTCCGGCGTGCCGACTTTCAGCTTGAAGGCGTGGCGCAGGAAATTGTCGGGGCCGGTGTTCTCGTCGAGTCGCCGGATGAGGTAGCCGATCGCATGGAGAAACTCGCGCTTCCGACAGGCCGGCGCGTAGAGGAGCAGATTCCGGGAGTGCTCGAAGAGCGCGCGCCGCTGATGATTCGCCATGCCTTCGAGCATCTCGAATTGCACCCGCGGCCCGGCATCTGCGCCCGCCGCGAGGACGAGCCCGAAGGCGACATCGAACAAGTTGTGCGAGGCCACACCCACGCAGACGGCGGACAGATTTTCCGGCGTGATCCCCGCCGCGAGCATCCGTTTGTAGTTCGCATCGGTCTCCGCCTTCGTCTGGAAAGGCGCCTGCGGCCAGTCGCGCAACGATGCCTCGACGCGCTCCATCTCCAGGTTTGCGCCCTTTACGATCCGCACCGTCACCGAGCTGCCGCCGCACGCGACCCGAGCGCGCGCCCAGGCGTGGATCTCCGCGAGCACGCGGGCGGAATCCGGCAGATAGGCCTGCAGCGCGATCCCCGCATTCACGGCCTCAAGTCCGGGGCGATCGAGGGTACGCATGAAGGCTTCGGCGGTCAGGCGCATATCGCGATATTCCTCCATGTCGAGGTAGATGAACTTGGGCACGCTCGTGCCGTCGGCGCGGGTGAAGCGCAATGGCGCGGCCTCGCGGTAGAGCCCTTCGAGGCGGTCGCAGAGCACCTGCACGGTGGGCTCGCGGGCGATGGCGGAGATCTGCGAATAGAGCGTCGAGATTTTCACCGAGAGGCACTCGATCTCCGGCAGTCGCAAGGCTGCGCGATACTGCTCCATCCGGCGCGCGGCCTCGCCTTCGCCGAGCAGCGATTCGCCGAGGAAGTTCACATTCATCCGCAGGCCCTCCCCGATCCGCGCGCGCAGATGCTCGGTGAGGACTTCCGGTTCGGCGGGGAGCACGACATTCGCCGTCTCGTGCTGCATGTGTTCCTTCACGAGCGGCACGGAGACGCTGGGCAGCCAGCCGCCGAAGGTCTGGAATCCGCGGAGCAGCGCGCGATCGAGCGGACTGAAAATGCGCGGCACGCCTTGCACGTCGAGGATGTGCGTGAATTGATCGGCGATGCGCGCCGGGGCGCTGGCGCGGAAGGCTTGGTCGGTCAGTTGCACGAGCGTCGCCTTGTCCGCGGGCGTTTGCAGCATGCGGTCGAGTTCCGCCTGCTGCCGGCGCTCGGCGGGCGTCTGCAATTGCGTCGCGCGCTCCTGCAACGCGCGGGCCAGCGCGATGGCCTGGTCGATCAACGCGTTGTCCATGGCGCGCGGCGCGGCGTTAGAAACCGAGCGACTTTTTCACGTCGGCGAAAGCGCGTACGGCGAATTCGAGATCTTCGCGCGAGTGCGCGGCGCTCACTTGCGTGCGGATGCGCGCGCGACCTTGCGGCACGACCGGGTAGAAAAAGCCGACGACATAGACGCCGCGTTCGAGCATTGCCTCCGCGACACGCTGCGCCAGTGAGGCTTCGCCGAGCATGATCGGAACGATGGGATGCGTGCCTGGGACGATGTTGAAGCCGAGGCTGGAGATCGCTTCGCGGAAGAAGTGTGTATTCGCCGCGAGCTTGTCGCGGAGCGCGGTGGACTCGGTCAGGAGATCCAGCGCAGCCAAAGTTCCGCCCGCGATCGCGGGCGCGAGAGTGTTGGAGAAAAGATACGGACGTGAGCGCTGCCGGAGCAGCTCGATGATTTCGCGGCGTCCGCTCGTGTATCCACCGCTCGCGCCGCCGAGGGCCTTGCCAAGCGTGCCGGTGAGGATGTCCACGCGATCCATCACGCCGCAGTGCTCGTGCGTGCCGCGACCGCGCGCGCCCATGAAACCGACTGCGTGCGAGTCATCGACCATGACGAGCGCGTCGTAGCGATCCGCGAGTTCACAGATGCCGCGCAGGTCCGCGACCGTGCCGTCCATGGAGAAGACGCCATCGGTCGCGATCATGCGGAAGCGCGCGCCGCTCGCGGCTTTCAACTTCTCCTCGAGATCCGTCATGTCGTTGTTGCGGTAGCGATGGCGCTGCGCTTTGCAGAGCCGGATGCCGTCGATGATCGACGCGTGATTCAGCTCGTCCGAGATGACCGCGTCCTCCGCGCCGAGGAGCGTTTCGAAAAGGCCGCCATTCGCATCAAAGCAGGACGAGTAGAGGATCGCATCCTCGGTGCCGAGAAACTCGCTGAGCCGCGCTTCGAGTTCCTTGTGCAGCGTCTGCGTGCCGCAGATGAAACGCACGCTGGCGAGTCCATAACCCCAGCGATCCAGCGCCTCGTGCGCGGCGGCGATGATGGCCGGATGTTCCGCGAGCCCGAGGTAATTATTGGCGCACATGTTTAGGACCTCGCACCCGCCCGCGACCTGGATGCGCGCATCCTGCGGCGTGGTGATGATGCGCTCCGTCTTGAAGAGTCCGGCTTCGCGGATGCCGTTGAGTTGCGCGTTGAGGTGATTTTTAAGGGTGCCGAACATGGCGTGAGAGAGCTATCGGACTTCGAAGACGGGCAGGGAAAGCTTCCAGTAAATGCCCGCCAGTCGCAGGCCGAGCACCAGTGTAGCACCGGCTAGCGCGGTCGCCGTCTCCGACACTCCGGCGAGATGCAATGCGGTGCAGAGTGCTGCTCCGCTGAACGCGGCCGTGGCGTAGAGGTGGATCTCGCGGCGAAAGACGAGGGGCACTTCGCCCATGAGCACGTCGCGGAAGATGCCGCCGGCGACTCCGGTGATGACGCCGAGCAAAACGCAGACCGGTGCGGAGAAGCCGAGCGCGAGACCTTTCCGCGTGCCGATCATCGCGAAGACCGCGAGCACGAAGGCATCGGCAATGAGCAGGGCGCGGTGCGGTGGTTTTTGAAAACGCGCGCAGAGGAAAGTGAGCAGCGCGGTGCTGGTGACCGTGAGGAGGAGTTCCGGCCCGCGCAACCACATGACCGGCAGATCGCCGACGAGCAGATCGCGGAGCGTGCCGCCGCCAAAAGCCGTGACCAAAGCGAGGACCAGCACGCCGAAGAGATCTACCCGTTTTTCGCGTGCCGCGAGCACGCCGGTGATCGCGCCGACGGCGACGCCGAAGTGTTCGAGGAGGAGCGGGAGCGGGAGTTGCATGGAGGCGGCGGGGATTCAGCCTCGGCGTCCGGCGATGCGCAAGTCCGCGAGGGTGGGAGCGTCGCCATCCCGTGCGGCATAACGCCAAAGCGTAACGCTCGAATCAATGGTTGGAGAGTGGCGCTGCGCGGAACATCACTATGCCGCACGGGACGGCGGCGCTCCCGGGTTACGTCACGTGGCGCAGGGCGTCGATGGGGTTCATCGCGGCGGCGCGGCGGGCGGGGTAGAGGCCGAAGACGACGCCGATGACGACGGAGATGCCGAAGGCAAGCGGGAGCGACCAAGGGACGATGATCGGCGTCATGGTGCGGACGGTGTCAGGTAGCGCGGCCATGGCTCGAGGGAAGGCGGAGCCGAGAAATTTCATCGTGAGTGCGAGGATCGGTGTGCAAGCGAGGCCGCCGAGGATGCCGGTGAGGCCGCCGGCGATGGAGAGCACGATGGTCTCAACGAGAAATTGCCGCGTGATGTCGTCGCGGCGGGCGCCGATGGCGCGCCGGATGCCGATCTCGCGGGTGCGTTCGGTGACGGTGGCGAGCATGATATTCATGATGCCGATGCCGCCGACGAGCAGCGAGATGGCGGCGACGAGGCCCATCATGGCGATGAACATGAGCCGGGTGTTGCGCGCCTGTTCGAGGAGTTCGAGCGGGACGGTGAGGGTGAAATCTTCGGGCTGATGTGTCCGACCGAGGCTGCTGCGGACGATGGCTGCCGTGTCGATGACCTGATTTTGATCAGCAAGTTGCAGGGTGACGGAGGAGACGATCGGGATGCCATCCTGAGTCTTGCCGTAGAAGTCGAAGACCAGCGACCAGAGCGTGGTGATGGGGATGTAAACGTCGTCGGAAAAATCCTGGCTCTCGCGGGCGCCGGGGATTGGGGAGTCGGCGTTGCGCGCCTTGAGCACGCCGATCACCTGATAGTAGTCACCGGCGATGTGAATCGAGCGGCCAATGGGATCTTCGTAGCCGAAGAGCGCAGCCGCCATCTTGGCGGACAGCACGCAGACCTTGGCCTTTTGCTCAAGCTCGGTGTCGGTGAGGAAATGGCCGCGCGCGATTTCCATCCGGTTGACTTCGGTGTAGGCGGGCGTCGAACCGACGAGGCGGCCGAGGAAGTGTTTGCCGCCGTAGGAAAATTCCCGCTTCGGCACTTCGCGCACGGGGATGGTCTGCGTGATGGTGGGGACAGTGGCGGCGATATTGTCGTAGTCGCGCTTGGTGATGCCGGAGAAACGATCGCGCTTGGAACTGCCGGACTGCGCGGTGGGCAGGGTGGTCGTGATGATGATGTTCCGCGCGCCGAGCAGGGCGATCTGCTGCTGAGCTTTGGCGCTGATCCCTTCGCCGATGGCGAGCAGCCAGATGACGCTGGCGACGCCGATGAAGATGCCGAGGATCGTGAGCAGCGAGCGCAGCGGGTGCAGGAGCAGGCTCTTCACGCCGAGCTGAAAGGTGCGAAGCAAAAGCCGCCACGAGGCGGGGGCGGCGGGTTCCGGTTCGATGTTCGATGTTCGATGTTCGACGTTCGATGGTTCACCCGCTTTCTCAGCAGAACATCGAACATCGAACGTCGAACATCGAACATCCAACGGCCGCGTACGGACGTCGGAAAGCACCACGCCGTCGAGCAGTCTCACGACTCGCCGGGCGTGGCGGGCCACGTCTTCTTCGTGGGTCACGAGGACGATCGTTTTGCCGTCCGCGTTGAGCTTGTCGAGCACGTCGAGGACTTCCCTGGTCATGACGGTGTCGAGGTTGCCGGTGGGTTCGTCGGCGAGGATGTAGCGGGGATTATTGACGAGGCTCCGCGCGATGCCGGCGCGCTGCTGCTGGCCGCCGGAGAGTTCGAAAGGGCGATGATCGAGGCGCGCCCCCAAGCCGACGAGGGTGGCGAGTTCGCGGCAGCGCTCGCGGCCTTCGGGGGTCACGCTGCCCTGGTAGTAAAGTGGCACCTCGATGTTCTCGATGACGTCGAGTTGCGGGATGAGATTGTAGCTTTGAAAAACGAAGCCGATGCGCGACGCGCGAATGGAAGCGAGGCGATCGTCGTCGAGGTGCGCGACATTGTCTTCGCCGAGGAAGAACTCGCCGCTGGTCGGCTTGTCGAGGCAGCCGAGGAGATTGAGCAGCGTGCTTTTTCCCGAACCCGATGGGCCCATGATCGCGATGTAGTCGCCCTCGGGGACTTCGAGGTCGATGCCCTTGAGCACATGCACCGGCTCGGGGCCGAGGAAGTAATCCTTCCGCAAATTGCGCAGGCTGATCGCCGACTTGGTGGCCGGGCGTTCAGGCGCGTTCGGGGGAGCGGGGAGGGGAGCAGAGGAGACCACGGGCTAGAGAAAGTTTGCGGCGGAGCGCGCCGCCCTGGGATCGCCGCCGTCCTCGTGCGGCTGTCTATTCTTCGCGCAGCGCATCCCTCCTCGCTGGAGATTGAAAAGATGGCGCTGCACGGATGGGACGATGCCGCACGGGGACGGCGGCGCTCCCGGGACGGCGCTCACGGCTTCGCGAGGACCGGCCGAACCGAGGCGCCGTTGCTCGGCTTTTTCAACTTCTTCTTCTCGGTCTTCGGTACGGAGTCGGGGCCATTTGGATCGGAAGAACCGCGGCTCTCATCCGAGCGTGAGGAGGTCTTGCGGACTTTCGGTTCCGGATGCGGCGCCACTTCGGGGAGGTCGGCGAGTTCTTTCGCCGGCTTTGGTTTGGCCGCGGGCAGCGAGACGTATTCCTCGTAATTCTGCGGCGCGAGGACGACCAACTGTCCGGGATGGAGCCCGTCTTCGATGATCACGGACTTGTCGTTGGCGAGGCCGACGGCGACCTCGTGGGCGTTGATGGTGCCGTCTTCTCCCGTGACGATGCAGAAGAAACGGTCGTCGCGCTGGATCACGGCTTGCAGCGGGACTTGGACGGCTTGGTCCACGGTGTGGATCTGGATGGCGGCTTGGGCGGTCATCCCGGCGCGGAGGCCATCTGGCGGATCGTGGATTTCGATGATCGAACTGTATTCCTTGAGGGTGCTGTAGGGAGACGCATTCGGGAGCGGATACTCGCCGACTTCGCGGACCGTGCCGACGAGTTCCATGTCTGGAAATGCGTCCACCTTGATCTTCACCTGCATGGCGGTCTTCACCTTGTCCACGCGGGATTCATTGACCCGGGCGGAGACTTGCATGCGCTTCGGATCGGGAAGCCGGACGATGAGTTGGCGTTCCCGGACGAGCTTGCCTTCCGCGATCGCTGCTTCGCCGGTGGTGTTTCCGCGCGTCTCGGTGGCATAGACCACCTGGCCTGAGGTCGGCGCGGTGATTACGCATTTCGCGATCTGCGCCTCCACTTGGATGAGCTTCTCGGAATCGAGACTGTGGCTGTTTTGGCGCGCGGCGAGGCGGGCCTCGGCGGTCTCCACGTCGGAGCGGAGTTTGTTGAGCGCCTTTTGTTTGGTGAAACGGTTGAGCACTTCGAGCTTCGTCTTCGCGCTATCGAGTTCCTTGCGGGCTTTCTCCACTGCGAAACGATCCGCTTCGAGCTGCACTTCCGTGACGTAGCCGCGGGAGGCGAGCCGCTCGCTGTAGCGGAGATACTCCTCCGCCCGGCGGAGATTTTCCTTGGCCACGAACTCGTCGCTTTCCATGGCCTGCTCCTCCTGGCGGAAAGTGCCCGATTCATACTCCTGCAGGGCGAGCTTGGCGGTCTCAACGTCGGACTGCGCTTCGACCATGAGTGCGCGGCTGCTATTGGCGCCGATCTGCTGCTGGACGAGATCGGCCTGGAGCGCGGAGTCGTCGAGCTTCACGAGGAAGTCGCCCTGCTCCACGTACTTCCCCTCGGGCACGATCTCGATGATGGCGGTGCCGGCCGAGCCGCGACCTTGCACTTCGCAGCGCACCTCCACGTTGCTGGAGCTTTCGATTTCACCGCGCTCGACCACTTCCTGGAGAAAGGAGGTGCTGACCACCGGCGCCGTGACCGGAGGTGCGTCCCCTTCGCTCCAAGTCTGGCCCTTCGGTTTCCGCTTGGCGAAAAATGAGCTGCCGACTCCCAGAAGCAGCGCCAGCACGATGGCCGCGCGCACGCCTCGGCGGCGGTGCCAGACTGGCCCGGCGGGCGGATGCTGCGGTGAGGCATCGTTGGTTTTCACGGTGTCAGGGACACGGACATGCAGGACTTCGGCCATTTATTTCCTAGAATACCTCGGGAGAGCGTTTTGCTTGGGGTTTCCTTCGATCCGGGTTTCCCACGTCACGAGGCGTTTCCGGATCTCCGGAGTGGTCATCGGGCCGGGATCGATCCAGCGGCCATCGTCCGAGAGGCGCATCGTGCCCATTTCAAAATCGAGCAACACGCGGAGCACATCGTAGCCGACCCAGAGGCCGAGGAGGTCGTTTTGCGCGCTCAGGAGATCGCTGAGGGCGGAGACCAGGTCGCGCGCGGTGGTGGCTCCGAAGGTGGCCTGGGCTCCGGGTTTCGGCGGTTCGTCGAGGCGGAGCCGGGCGAGGTCCACCTGCGAGATGGCGGTCTGGACGGCGGAGCGGCGGAGCTCAAAGTTGAGCTGGCTGAGTTCCACGATGCGGATCGTATTGCGCAGACTCTGGCTCACGCGGTCCTCGAATTCGTCGTAGTCCCGGCGAGCCTGTTGGTAGTCGATGAGCGTCTCGCGGTAGTCGTTGCGCTCGCGCAGACGCTGGAGCGGGGTATCGAAACGCAGGCCGAAGCTCAGGTTTCCGTTGCGCCCATCGAAGCGCGCGGACCGATTGCCGATCGTGCCCAGGTCGCCCTTGGCGGTGAATGTGAGGCCGCTGAGCAGGGCGTTTGAGCTCACGTCGATCTGCCGCCAGCTATCCACGAGCCGGGCGCGGGCATTCATCCAGTCGAGCCGATGATCGCGGGCGATCGCGACGGCATCCTCCGCGGCGATGCGGACTGGCGGGAGCGCGAGCGTCTCGAGGCGGGTGGCCGTCTGGTCCAGCGAGAGCGCGAGGAGGAGACCGGAGAGCCGCGCGGCGAGCTGGCTGAATTCCGCGCGAGCAGGCTCCAGCTCGAGGGCGGCGAGAGCTTTCGAGTGCGCGCGCAAGGCGGTGAAAGTCTCGGCGACTTCCCGGACGAGCTGCGCATTGCGTCCGTCGAGTTGAGCGAGTTTCACGCCGAGCCGGGCTGGATCAAAGCGATTGCGCTCGATGCTCAGATTGTTCAGCTCCGGACGGACGCTCAGTTCGCGGAGCTGCTCCTGGCGGATGGGGAGATTCACCCGCGCCCGGTCGATGTCCGTGCGCACCTTGCCGGTGAGCTTGTCGAAGTCGTTTTCGAGGAGCAAAATTTCCCGCATTTGCCGGTCGATATCCGCGGGAGTCTTGATCACTTCCCGATCCCGGATGACCTCGAGCACGTCGCTCAGCTCCTGGCTGAGCGCGGTGGCGGCGGGGTCGCTGAGCGCGAGCCGATCGAGCAAGGGATCGCGCACGACCACCGGCAGGCCAGGCGGCAGGCCAAGCTCGATCTTGTAGGTATCGAGCCGCGTCTGGTAGGCGGCCCGCGTCGAAAGGAGCTGGCTTTGGCTATTCGCGAGGGATTGCCGCGCTTGATCGACCTGCAAGCGGCTGGAGATGCGTCCCGCGTCGAAAGCCGCTTCGATCTGATCGAGGCTTTCGCGGAGGCGGGCGATGTTTGACTCCAGATTGCGGATGCGCTGCTGCTCCTCGAGCAAGCCCATGAGCCCGTCCGCCCGCGGCGCTCCTACGGAGCCCGAGGGCGACCCGGCGATCAGCCCGAGTCCACCCCCGCCCACCTCGCCCGATCGCGACGGACCTTCGCCGGCGCTGCGGCCCGTGGTCACGCGGATGTAGTAGCCGTGCTGGTATTGCTCCATCTGCCGCACATTCGCGAGCAACTGGCGCTCCGAGCGGGTGAGATTTTCCAGCGTCACCGCGCGCCCGCCGAGGCGCAGGAGTGGCTGGACGAGGCTGAAGTTCAGCAGCGAACCCGCGGAGTGAAAATGCGAGCCGTCGAAATCCCAGATGAGCGCATTGGCCAGTCTGGCGATCAATTCGCCGCCCGTCGCGGTCAGCCAGCGCACGCTCCCATCGGTGAGCACCGCGAGCCGGCCCGCGGGGTTCGAGCCCGACTGGCGGAGCGCGCCGGCGGCGGAATAGGCCGTCCCATTTCCGAGGCCAAACTGCGGATCAAATTCAAACCGCTCCGCACTCACATCGAGCGACGAGAGATACAGATCCTCACGCTCTTGCTGAAAAATGCGGGAGTTTCGGAGCCCGACCTGGACCACGTTTTCAAGATCGAGGAGCACTTCTCCCGCAGCATCGCGCGGCAGGGCGGCCAGCCAGTCGTCCGAGGTCGCCGGCGGCTCACCGGCCTGGCGCCACTTCGCCGGGCCGCGTTTCCCGTCCACCTTCTCCATGAGCGCGTGCGATGCGGGATCGTCCACCGGCATTGGCGGGGAGTCCGGGTCATTCGGATCAAAAAGGCGCGAGTCCGGCCCTGGCACAATCCCGGTCTCGCGCAGCGCCCAGCGCGGGTCGGCAGCTTTCTCAGTGATCAGGCGCTGCGCTTCGCGATCGGCGCTGTGGCGATAGTAAGAGCGCGCACAACCGACGAGGGAAAACACCGCCAGGAGGCCGACCGCGAGGGGGGCGATTCGGCGAAGATGGAGAGACGAAAGGGGTACGGTCACAGGGTAGGCGGAAGCATAAACCTCCGAGGGAGCGTTACCTTAACTGCGAACGCGCTTTCGCGCCGAGCGGGAGATTGGAGCGCGCCGCGTCCCTCGGTTCTCCCGATGCTGGTTTCTTCTCGAAGTTTTCACCTTCATCCTCCCGGATCAAGCGGCGGTACGAGACGACGAGCATGAGGAGGAATGCTCCTTTCTGACGGCCCGTAAAACGACGCAACCTCTGTGAGCCGGGGGCCCACAGAGGCGCTGCGTCGGGAATGCTGCGGCGAAATCGCAGCTAGATCGAGTTCAAGAAGTCGAAGAGTTGCTGGCGTTGGGTGGGGCTGAGCGTCAGGTAGCGGTCGCGCGGGTTCCGGGCTTCGCCATCGTGGGCGCGGATGGCGTCATCGAGGGTCGCGGCGCGGCCGTCATGGAGATACGGCGCACTGGCACGGAGCCCCCAGAGCGGGGCCGTGCGCAGGTCGCGGGGACCGGCTTGATCTTGCACGATGCCATCGCCGAGTGCGCCCATGTCGTGGAGCAGGAGATCGGAGAAGAGTGCCACGGGTTTCAGATTCAGCGCGGCGATCGAGTTCGGGCCGGTCTGCATGAGTGGGGTGTGGCAGCCTGCGCAATTGAGCTGCTGAAAGACTTGGCGGCCGGCGGCGGCGGACGGTGTGAGCGGGAGTGGCGGCGGCGGCGCGAGGAAACGCATGAAGTCCGCCGCAGCGTCGATGTCACCCTTGCCGGTTAGCGGGTCAGGTTCGTCCTCCGGATCCGCGACATTGTCGTAGGCAGCGAGCTTCGTGGCGTCGCCGTTTGGGGCATTTTCCTCAGGAAAAAAGCGGCTCGTGATGCCCATTTCGTTCAGGTAAGCATCGCCGGCGAAGGCCAGCAGTGAGGAAAGCTGCGCCTTCCAGCCGAACCGCCCGACCCGCGTCTCCCCGCTCACGACATCCAGCACCATCGACGCGCGGCCGCGGATGCCGTCGATCGGCGCCCGCTGGACATTGCGCAGGATATCGCGATCGGGAATGGCCTCGATGAGTCCCAGCCCGAAGAGCGGCGTCGATTGCCGATGGGCAATCACATTCGCCTCCGTCGGCACATCCTCCGCGGCACTCGGCTCGATCGCCCGCTGCTGGAGGAGCGAGCCGCCGAGCGCTGCGAGAGCATCGTAGCGGCCATTCACCAGTCGGCCAAAGCGCGTCACTGTCACCGCCCCGCCCCCACCGACTCCGCCGCTGGCGTGGCAGGAGACGCAGGAGGTATTATTGAAAATGGGGCCGAGACCGCCTTCCGCGTCTTCGGTGTTTTCAAACTCTTCAAGCCCCGCGCCAAACTCAGCAAGCTGCTGCGGCGTGAGCCCGGGGAGAGGGTCGCCAAACTGCCCGGCTCCGGATGCCGGAGGGAAGGGGAGAAGCGGAGCGTGACGGCGGATGGCTCGCTGCTTCGTTCCGGCGTGGGGTGATTGGGCGAGCGCGATGCTGGAGGTGAGAATGAGCCCGGCGAGGGTGAGGAGGGAAGGGAGGAAGGTTCTGTTCATGCCTCCCGATTTAAGGCGGTGAACCTTAAGCGGACGTTAAGATGAAAAATTATTCCTAATAATCGGAGGGGGCATTTGAAAGGCCGGGAATGCTTTCCTCTTCCCCCCCAATGGCGTTCACCAAGCCCCCGGCTAAAACGCCCACTTTACCGCCAGGGCCCCAAACGGTGCGGCGTCGAGATCGGTCGTCTTCAGCACCCGCTCGTCCGCATCTCGCAATTCCAGCTCGCCGCCGAAGGCGAACCCCGCCCGGGCGTTGATCCGCCAGTGCGCGCCCAGCTTCCGCTCCACGCTCAAGGCGGCCCGCCAGAGGCTCAAATCCACCTGCCGCACGGCGCCTCTTTTGCCACCCACTTCCCAGCCCCCGCCGCCCGGGTAGGTCACCAGCCCCACCATCCAGTCGGGACTCGGACGCCAGCCGATGGCCACGATGGGCGGCGTGGCCTGGATGGTCCACTGATCGTTTGGCCGCCAGATGAAGCCAATCGCCGGGATGACGGTCGCTTCATTCAGGCCGTAGCTGGCGAAAACGCCGCCGGCCACGTCCAGACGCGGACTCCAGCGATAGCCGAGCAGCGCCAGACTCGTGGCCGTAAAACTCCCGGAGCCGACCTCTTCAAAATCCGTGGCCACGCCCGGCGAGAGAAAGCCGAGCGCCCACCAAGGCGAACCTTCGCGCCGAAACGCCGCGAAGATTTGCGCCTTCACGATCTGGAGTTCCCTAGTGCCGAGACTGAGCTGCGAGCCAAAGTCGGCATGGGTCCACGAATAATTGAGCGACGCCCCGAGGATCCAATCCCCGACATTCCACTTTGCCAGCGGGGCCACGGTGCGCACTTCGAAGGTCTCCAAACCGCCGTTGCCATTCTCGTAATCGAGCGTGCCCTGATACGTCGTATCGAGCGTGAAGGCTGGCGGACCGTACCCGAGCGCGGCGGGGTCGATGAGTTCCGCGGCGCGCAGCGGCGGAGTGGCGATGAACAAGGCAAGGGAGAGCGCGCCGAGGGCGGGGAAAAGAGTAGGCATGGGTTTCGATCCGGGAGGAAACAGAGTTCGGACGCAATACGCGCCAAAAATCATCCGCGCGCTGCGCGATTCATGCCTCTGGCAGCCGGAGCGTGAAGGTGCTCCCGCTCCCCACGGTGCTCTCGAGGGTGAGGGTGCCGCCGTGGGCGCTGGCGATGGTCTGGCAAATCGCGAGGCCGAGTCCCGCACCGCCGGTGCGGCGATTGCGTGACTGATCCACGCGGTAAAAGCGATCGAAGATGCGGGCCGCATCTTCGGGGGCGATGCCGGGGCCGGTGTCGCTGACGGCGAGGATGGCGTCCGCGTTCTCGCGCCGGGCGCGGATCGTGATGGTGCCGCCCGCCGGGGTGTACTCGAGCGCGTTGTTCACGAGATTCAGGATGACTTGCGCGATGCGGTCTGGGTCGGCGTGGCAAGGGGCGGGGGCGAGATCGAGGTCGAGGCGGACCTGGCGCTCGGCAGCCGTGGGCTGGAGTAATTCCGCGGACTCTCGGGCGAGGCTGGCGAGGTCGGTGGGTTGCGATTTCAGATCCGCGGCGCCGGCGTCGTGGCGGGTGAGTTCGAGCAGGGATTGCGTGAGCTTTTCCATCCGCCGACCGGCGCGTAGGCAGGCGTCGAGCATTCCGCGATATTCTTCCGCGCTGCGTTCCGCGCGGAGTCCGAGCTGAGCTTGCGAAATGACGACGCTTACGGGAGTCCGCAGTTCGTGGGCGGCGTCGGCGGTGAACTGCGCCTGCTGCGCGAAGGTCGCCTCCAATTGCGCAAAGGTGGAGTTGAGCACGGTCGCGAGTTGCCCGAGTTCGCCGCGGTCGTCGGTCAAATGGATGCGTTCGGCGAGTCGCCCTTCGGCGATGTATCCGGCGGTGTTGGTGATCGCGTCGAGTGGTCGGAGCGCGCGGGTGGTGATCCACCAGCCTCCGCCGAGACCGAGCAGCAGGATCGCGCTGGCGATCCCGGTCAGCCATGCGGCGTAGTCGCGGAGGGCGGTCATTTCTGGGCCCATCGAACGCCCCACGAGAATGCAATCCCCTGGCGGAGTGAACCGGAAAACTTCGTGCAGGAGGCCGCGATTCCGATCCAGCCCGCCGAGCTTGCCCTGCGGAGGGCGCGCGGGCAGCGGGATCTCCGCGGGAGCGCCGGCCGAGCGCGCCCATTCCGAGCCATCCCGGCGCCAGACCACGAAGTAGCTGGACTTCGGATTCTGCGGATCGAAGAGCGCCTGCTGCTCGCTCGGCAGCCGGAATTCAGGCCGGCGTGGTCGGTTCGGCGGAGGCTGCGGAAACTGCCCCGGTGGCGGCGGGCGACCCCCATCGCGCGAGAGCGCATCGAAGAGCAGCGCCAGGCGCTCATTCAGGTCGCCGTCCAAGCGCCGGAGGTCATTTGACCACTGATGCTGATAGGCCGCCACGCCCAGCCCAGCGAGCACCGCCACGAGCAGCAGCCCGTGCCAGATTTGCATCCGCCAGCGCAGGGAATGCGTCGCCTTCATTCGATGCTGTAGCCGTGGCCGCGGCGGGTGGTGATGAATTCGTGGCCGAGCTTTTTCCGCAGGTTGGAAACGTGGACATCGAGCAGGTTCGAAAGGGTGTCGTCGCACTCGTCGAAGAGATGTTCGTAGAGTTGCGTCCGCGAGACCACCCGGCCGCGCTGCTGCGCGAGATATTCCAGGAGCGCATACTCGCGTGCGGTCACGTCGATCTCCGCATCAGCCCGGCGCACTCTGCGGGCCGCGAAGTCGATGGTCACGTCCCCGATGCTCATCGAAGAAGTGGAGTGGCCCAGGGCCCGCCGGATCAGCGCCCGCAGCCGCGCGAGCAGCTCATCGAGATCGAAAGGCTTCGCGAGATAATCGTCCGCCCCGGAATTCAGCCCGCGCACGCGATCGATGGATTCGGCGCGCGCCGTGAGCATCAGCACCGGCGTCGCCTTGGTCTCGCGCAGTTTCTTGAGCACGGTGAAGCCATCCAGCACCGGCAGCATCACATCGAGCACGATGGCATCGTAGGCCGTGTTCTTCGCCTTATAGAGCCCCGTCTCGCCATCCTCCGCGACATCCACCGCATACCCTTCTTCGCGCAAGACCTGAGCAAGCCCCCGGAGGATGTCAGGTTCATCTTCAACGATCAGGATACGCATGGCCGGGAGCAGTGAGCATAAAGCACCACGAAGGTGAAACACTGAACCTTAAAGGATGATGAAGGCGGTGCCCGGCGGCGGCTGCTCGGAGCAGGTTTTGAATGCCGGTCGGGTGAGCCGAGGTCGATGACCCATTTTTAAAACGCAGAGACGCAGAGGCGCAGAGGTCGCAGAGGACGCAGAGAGATCAGTCATTTTCAGCGATCGCTGAATTGGAGGCACGAGACCGCATTTCCTCTGCGTCCTCTGCGTCTCTGCGTCTCTGCGTTTAAAAACCAACGCCCCGGTCCCGCGCCGGTTCAAAGCAGTTGATACGCGTCCACATCCACCGTGACGAAGACGTCTTCGGGGAAGGTGAGCTTTTCCAAGACCGCGGCGAGATGCCGGGAAAGGCGCTGGATGGCGTGGGTGCGGAGCATCAGGTGGAAGCGGTAGTTGCCGTGAGATTTTTCCAGCGGGGCGGGGGCGGGTTCGCCGAGGGTGACGTTGGCGGGGAGCGCTTCCTTGAGTCGGCGGTGCAGGGTTTGGGCGGAAAATTCGGCGCGGTCTTTGTGCAGGCTGCGGATGAGGATGAGCACGAGATGGGAGAAGGGTGGGTAATCCCACTGGCGGCGGAATTCGATCTCCTGCTCCCAGTAGCCGTCGAAGTCGTGCTGCCGCGCGTGCTGAATCGAAGGGCTAAAGGGCGTGAAACTTTGCACGAAGACTTCACCCTCCACATCGCCGCGTCCCGCGCGGCCGGCGACTTGCGTGAGGAGCTGAAAGGTGCGCTCGCCGGCGCGGAAATCGGGGATGTGCAGCGAGAGGTCGGCGTTGATGATGCCGACGAGCGTGACGTTGGGAAAGTGCAGGCCCTTCGCGATCATTTGCGTGCCGACGAGGATGTCGATCTTGCCCTGGCGGAAAGCGGTGAGCGTTTCGCGGAAGGCGTCTTTGCGCTGCATGACGTCGGCGTCCATGCGCTTCACCACAGCTTTCGGGAAAAATTTTGTCACGGTGTCTTCCACCTTCTCGGTGCCGGTGCCGGTGTACTTGATTCCAGGGTCGCGGCACTCCGGGCACTTCGTCGGCGCGATGGCCTGGTAGCCGCAGATGTGGCAGACGACGCGCGCGGCGCTGCGGTGAAAGGTGAGGCCGATCGAGCAATTTGGGCACTCGCAGACGTGCCCGCATTTCTCGCAGATGAGCGAAGTGCTGAAGCCGCGGCGATTCAGAAACAGGATGGTCTGCTCCTTCTTTTCGAGCCGCACATTGATCGCGGTGATCAGGCGCTCGGAGAGGATCGCCGACTTTTTCTTCGACTCCATGCGCATGTCGATGATGCGGATGTAAGGCATCTTGCGGTCGTCGATGCGCGTGGTCATGCGGACGAGTTCGTATTTGCCCTGCTGCGCGTTCCAGTAGCTCTCCAGAGAAGGCGTGGCGCTGCCAAGCAGCACCGCGCAGCCTTCCATCTTGCTCCGGAGCACGGCGATGTCGCGTCCGTGGTAGCGCGGCGCCTCCTCCTGCTTGTAGGTGTTCTCGTGCTCTTCATCGACGACGATCAGGCCGACGTTTTCGCACGGGGCGAAAATGGCGCTGCGGGCGCCGATAACAATCCGCGCGCGGCCGTCCCGGATCTTGTGCCACTCATCGTGCCGCTCGCCTTCGCTGAGGTGCGAGTGCAGCACGGCGACTTCGTGCTGCGTGGCGGCAAAGCGCGACTTGAAGCGCTCGACGGTCTGTGGCGTGAGCGAGATCTCCGGCACGAGCATGATGGCCGTCTGCCCGCGCTCGAGGACGCGGTCGATGGCCTGGAGATAGATCTCCGTCTTCCCGCTGCCCGTCACGCCGTGGAGGAGGATCGGCTTCGGTGGGGGAATGGCCGATGGCCCATCGCCGATGGCAAACCCATCGATCGCCGCACAGACGCGGGCGAAGACCACGAGCTGCTCCGCATTCATCTCCAGCTTCGCCGCCGCGAGGAAAGTCTCGCCTTGCGACGGATCCCGCTCGACCCGCGCGGGCTCAGCGAAGACGAACCCCTTCTTGACCAGCGCCTGGACCACGGAATGCGTGGCATCGCACTTTTCCGCGAGATCGGCGACGGCGACCGACACGGCAGCTTGCGTGAGATATTCCACGACGCCTGCCTGGAGCGGAGCCTTGCGGCGCAGCGCGTCCACTTCCTCTGCCGTCACCTCCCGCGCGAGCCGCGCAAAGAGCCGCGTCTGGTGTCCCACTTCTGCTTTGCGGATGACTTGCGGGAGGATGCTCCGCATCGCCGCCTCGATCGAGCAGCAGTAGTAATCCGCGATCCAGCGCCCGAGTTCGATGAGCCGCGGACTGAGGATCGGCGCTGCACTCACCACCTCCGTGATCAGCTTCACCCCCGGCACGTCCGTCGTCGCGAGCAGCTCGATCACCGTGGCCAGCGCCGTCCGCGTCCGCACCGCCACGCGCACCCGCGAACCCACCTTCAACGAATCCGCCACGGCCTCGGGAAGCTCGTAGTCAAACGCCTTCCCGGCGGAATCATCGACGAGGACTCGGGCAAAGCGGGGCATCCCGCGAAGATGCGGCGCGCGCGCACTTTTGCCAAAGCGAAAGCGCCCCGCGGACGCGGTGCCGTCGTGGGAACCGGACTACTTGCTGCTCGCGACGGCGGGCTTTTTCGGCTCGAACTGAGCGGTGAAAGTCCCGTTCACGGTGCTCTTCTTTTCGTCGGGCGTGGTCAGGACGATGCGTCCCGGGAGGCCGTCCTTCGCGGGGCGGTCAAATTCGAGATTGAGCTGATAGTCGCTCATGAAAATCTTCGTCTTCGGCAGATCCTGCCCATTCTCGCGCCAGGCAAGATGGACGTGTGGCTGGCCCATTCCCTTGTTCGCGCCGAACTGCCATTTGCGTCCCGCAGGACTTTCGCCCTCTTTCAAAAAAAGGAAGATCGAGACCTCGCGATCGGCGAAAAAATCGCCGCCCTGGCGCAGGGTGAGAATGCCATCGCGGAGGGTCGCTTTTTCGACGGTGAAAGGCAGCCCGGCGATCTGGCCAGCGGCGGGCGTTTTCGCGGGAGCAGCGAGCGCGCCGCTCGTCACGAGACGGTCGCGCGCCGAGAGCGCGGTCTGGAGTTCGGCATTGTAAGCGACGATCTCCTGCGAAAGCGCGACCGCACCGGCCTGGTCGTTTGGCTTCAGGCGCTTCTTGCGCGCGAGCAGCAGAGCCTGGCGGTCTTGCAACTCCGAGAGCCGAGCCTCGACGCTCGCGGGGATGGAGCGCGGGACCGGGGCAGGGGACGAGGCGACTTTTTCGGGCTGCTTGGGCGCGCCCGTCGTCGGCGCTTTCGAAGCCTGCGCAAAGGTGACATTCGCCGAAGGAGTCGTCGATTTTCCGCCTGCCGCCAGCACCGCCGGGGCGGGCGCGGGGGCAGAATCTTCGTCCGCTTCGTCCACGCTTGGCGCCCCATTTGGCAGTCCTGGCGTCGCGAGCTGCCGGGCGAAATCCACCTTGTCCCGCATTTCCTGCGGCACGGAAAAATAGGCACCGGCGAGGAAGGGGATCGCCAGGAGTGAAAGGTAGAAAGGCCGCTTTGCCTCTGCCCATTCCCTGATCATGAAGACGATATTGGCCAGCGGCACGAAAAGCACCGCCAGGCCCCACCAGACGCGTTTGCGAAAAGCGAGGACGAGCAGCCAAATGCCGGCGGCGAGCGAAACGATGACGGCCAGGCCGAGGAGAGTCAGAGGCAGGATAAAGCTCACTTCTGGGACAAAAGCAGGACGCAAGCCGCACGCCGGGGGAGGAAGTTGAGGGTTGAGAGTGCCGGGCGGAGAGCCCAAACAATCGCCCCGCGCGCGCTCAAAGGCGGCAAGGCAGCGGACTCTCAACTCTCAACCATCCACCCTCTTGAAACTCCTCCTCATCGACGGCCACTACTACGTTTACCGCTCTTTCTTCGCCATCCGCGACCTGCGCAAGACGGACGGCACGCCGACGAACGCCATCTTCGGCTTTGTGAAAACCGTCCGCCGGATGATCGCCGATCTGCGCCCCGATCTCGGCGCCGTGGTCTGGGACATGGGCCTGCCGCAGCGCCGCACGGAACTCCAACCGGAGTACAAACAGCAGCGCGCCGAGATGCCCGACGAGATGCGCCCCCAACTCGACTTCATCCAGAAGCTCGTCCCCGCGCTCGGCTTCGCCAGCCTCGGCCTGCCCGACACCGAAGCCGATGACCTCATGGCTTCCTACGCCATCGCCGCCCGCGCGCGCGGCGACAGCGTCGTCCTCGCCACGAATGACAAGGATCTCTTCCAACTCGTGAACGAACACGTCCGCGTCTATTCTACGAACAAGACCGACCTCGCCGCGCCCAGCGACAGTTTCGCCCTGCTCGGCGCGGAGGCCGTGCGGAAAAAGTGGAACATCGAGCCCGCGCAGATCGGCGAGATGCTCGCGCTCGTCGGCGACAGTGCGGATAACATCCCCGGCGTCGCCGGCGTCGGCCCAAAGACCGCCGCCACCCTGCTCAACGAGCATCGCAGTCTCGACGCGCTCCTCGCCGATCTCAGCGCGGTGAAAAACGAAAAGCTCCGCGCCAAGCTCGACGCCGCGCGCGCTCAGATCGCGGCGAATCGCGAGATGGTCCGCCTCGATCTCGACCTTCCTCTGCCCGCCCCGCTCGACACCCTCCGCATCGCCCCGCGCTACCCCGAACTCATCGCCGCGCTGGAGTCCTGCGAATTCAAATCCCTGACCGTCGAGGTGCGTGCCGAGGCTGGTGCTGCGAGTCCGCCAGTGCGCGCGCAGGGCGAGCTATTCTAGCAGCCTGTGGAAAAACCTCTAGGGCCTCGGTGGATGGCGGCGCTCCGCGCGCCATGATTCGCTTCGCGCGCAGCGCCACTTTGAAAGATGGGCCTGCGGCCAGAGTTTGGCATGGCGCGCGGAGCGACTCCATCCACCGAGGTTGCGTTTTTCAACAGGCTGCTAGGTCGCGCCACCGGGGTACCCATTAAGGAAGCATTAAGTTTTTCCGCCGACGGTCGGTCTGTGGTTGGATGAAGCTCCGTGCGGGCGTCGTCCTCCCCCGCGCCAGCCGACCTCCGATGAAGCTCCTCATTGTCGAAGACTCCGAGCGCCTGCTCCGTTCCCTCGGAGCGGGCTTGCGGAAGATGGGCTATGCCGTCGATCTCGTGGCGGATGGCGCGGAGGGGCTCGATTACGCGCGGCTCAATGATTACGACGTCATCGTGCTCGATCTGATGCTGCCGACCATGGACGGCCTCACCGTGCTCCAGCGGCTCCGCGCGCTCGGCCGGCAGACCCACATCCTCATTCTCTCGGCGAAAGATCGCGTCGAAGATCGCGTCCGCGGGCTGCAACTCGGCGCGGACGATTATCTCATCAAACCCTTCTCCTTCGACGAACTCTGCGCGCGCATCCAGTCGCTCGCCCGCCGCCGCTACGAGGCGAAGAATCCCGAAATCGCGCTCGGGCCGCTCGTCTTGAATTCCGCGGCGCGCACGGTCTCCCGCGGCGGAGCGCCCGTGCCGCTCACCGCCGCCGAGTTCGGCCTGCTCGCCCATCTCGCGCTGAATCGCGGGCGGGTCCTCTCCAAGGAGCAACTGATCGACGCGCTGCACGACAGCGACTCGTGCCCCGGGCCGAACGTCATCGAAGTGCTCATCTGCACGCTCCGCAAAAAGATCGATCCCGAGGGGGCGGAGTCCATCGTGCGGACGCGCCGCGGCCTCGGCTACTGCATCGAGTGAAGGCCACGTCGCCCATGCGGTCGATCCGGCGCACCCTGACGATCCAGATCCTCACGGGCACCCTGGTGCTGTTGCTGGCGGCGGGCTCGGTCTTCTTTGCGGTGATCCACCAGCGGCTGGTGCGCGATTTTGATCGGATGCTCGACGCCGAGACGGAAGTGCTGATCCGCAATGCGGAACGCAAGGGGCGGACCATCGTCTGGGATCTGCCCGACGCCTACTCGGCCGGTTCGCGGCAAAACGCGGACCCCGGCTACTGCCAGCTTTTCCTCGAAGACGGGACGGTGGTGGGCCTCTCGCAGACCCTGGGGGCGGATGATCTCCCGCGTTTCGCCGGACGGGAAATGACCATCGCAAATGCGCGCCTCCCGAATGGGCGCAACGGCCGCCTCATGCAGAAGGTTTTCGTGCCGGCGTTTGACGACACCGAGACGCAGACGGGAGCCGAGGATCCGCATGAGCAGACCTTCACCATCCCCGCCGCCTTCGACCCGGCCAGCGTCCATCTCGTGCTCGTCGTCGCACGCAGTCGCGAAGGACTCGATGCCCTGATCCGCACGCTCGGCCTCGCTGGCGGTGCGGTCGCAGTGCTGCTCTCATGCGCCCTCGCGTGGCTCGTCCGGGCGGCGGTCGCGCGAGGCTTGCGACCCATCGCCGAGATGAATGCGCAGATCTCCGCCATCGCGCCGGACGCGCTGGCCACGCGGCTCGCGGTGGCGGCGCCACCGGTCGAGCTGGCGGGGATCGAGACGACGGTGAACCGGCTCCTCGAACGCCTGGAGCGGGCCTTTGAAAAGGAGCGCCGCTTTTCCAATGACCTCGCCCACGAACTGCGCACGCCCGTCGCCGAACTGCGCGCGGCGTGCGAGGTGGCGGAGCGCTGGCCCGACGACGCGGAAAATGTGCGGCAGTTCTTCCAGGACGCGCGCGCTTCCGCGCTCCAACTCGAGACGCTCGTCGCAACCATGCTCACGCTCAGCCGCTGCGAAGCCGGCCCCGTCCCGCGGCAAACGCAGCGCGTGGACATCCCAGTTTTCGTCAGCGAGTGCTGGCGGTCCTGCGCGGCCGCGGCGGAGGGGAAGCAGTTGGAGTTTTCCGCCCACATCGCCCCCGGCCTCACCGTCGAATGCGACGTGGACAAGCTGCGCATCGTCGTCGGCAACCTCCTCGAAAACGCGGTCGCTCACAGCGTGCCCGGGACGCCGGTGGAGTGTGCCGCGGACCGCACGCTCGCGGGCACCGAGTTGCGTTTCGTGAACACCGCGCGGGATCTCGAGGTTGCGGACCTGCCCCATCTCTTCGACCGCTTCTGGCGCAAGGATTCCGCGCGCACGGATCGCCGTCACCTCGGCCTCGGTCTGCCGATCGCCCGGGAGTTGAGCGTGCTGCTCGGCCTCAACCTGGAGGTCGAACTGAGGGCCGGCCGCGTCTTTGAGGCCCGGCTCATTTTTCCTCCACGAGTCTCATGATCCCGCGTCTCTCTCGTCCCCTGCTGCTCGTCGTCGCGCTTTGCACTACGAGCGCGGGTGAGCCGTATCGTCCGCAGATCGACCCCGCGAATTTCACCCATGTCGTGAGCAACCCCTGGTTCCCGCTCGTCCCCGGCAGCACCGCCATCTTCCTCGAAAGAGACCTCCGCGAGACCCGCGAAAACAGGATCACCGTGACGCGCGAGACGAGGACGGTGATGGGGGTGAAGTGCGTGATCGTGCGCGATATCGTGACGCTTGCTGGGAAGATCGTCGAGGAGACCACCGATTGGTTTGCGCAGGATCGGCAGGGGGCCGTTTGGTATTTTGGCGAAGCGACGCGCGAGTACAAAGTGGGGGGGCGGGTGAGCACCCTGGGTTCGTGGGAAGCGGGTGTGAAGGGCGCGCAGCCAGGGATCGTGATGCCGGCGCAGCCGCGCGTGGGCGAGCGTTACCGCCAGGAATATGCGGCAAATGAAGCCGAGGACATCGGGCAGATCGCGGCGCTGAATGAGACGGCCTCAGTCCCGGCGGGCACCTTCACTGAATGCGTGCGGACGCGGGAGTGGTCCATGCTGGAATCCGGCACCTCGAAGAAATGGTACGCGCGGGGCATCGGCCTCGTCCGCGCCGAATGCACCGGCGGCGAAGTTTCCGTCCTGCTCTCCAACACTCGCCAATGACGCTGCACCCGCTCCACTTCAGGCACTGGCTGCTCGTGCCGCTCGCCCTGCTCCTCACCGCTCAGCCTGCCTCCGCCAGGATCACCCGCACCCGGCCGTCGGCGTCCTCTGCCGTCGATCGTCTGCGCACGCCTTCGATCCTCGATCCGCTCTACTCGCTCGTCGTCGGCAGCGGCGTGGAATACGAGGAGACCAGCGAGCAAACGGAGTACGGCTTCCCGATCCTGATCGAGTACAGTTTCACCGAGCGGCTGAAGCTCACCATCGAGCCGGTGTATGCCAGCATTCAGGCGAAGACGCCGGACGGTCGCTCCGTGAGCGGCTGGGGTGATCTGGAGACCACGCTCGACTACGAGTTTCTCCGCGAGCGGCGGTACCGTCCGGCGCTGAGCGTGGCGGGGAAAGTGCGCTGGCCGACGGCCGAGGATCCGGACCTCGGAGAACGCGGCCGCGACTACACGCTGGGCCTCATCGCGAGCAAGGATTTCGTCTTTCTCGAAGTCGATGCCAACGTGCTCTACACCTTCCTCGGCGACCGCGAACGGGAGGACCTTATCGAGTTCTCGCTCGCCGCCGCGTGGCATCTGAATGGCTACGTGGATTTGATCGCCGAAGTGGTCCACGTCATGCGCGCCGGTGGCCGCGGCGCCGCCGTGGATGAAGACCGCGACGAGACCGAAGCGACGGTGGGCTTTGCGTGGATCGTCAGCAAATTCCTCAAGCTCGAACAGGGCATCGTCTTCAAGGAACAGGGCGTTTGGGAGGCGGTGTTTGCGTGGGAGTGGAGTTTTGGTGGGGACTAAAGGCGGAGCGAAGACGGAAGATTTCGGGTGCGGGTTAAGTCGGCATTAAGTTCGCCGGCCTTTGCTTGCGGGTGTTCGCCATTCGTCATCGCTCCGCGCGTCGTGAAAATCACGGGCGTGGCGGCGTGACCCAAAACCCGGCGGACTAACTCGAAAGCCATGAAAACTAACTCCACGACAGTAAACTCGATCCCGCATTTTTTCCGAAGGACGTCCCCTTGGAAGGTGGCACCGCTGGCGGCGCTGGTGCTGTTCCTGCCCGTCCTCTCGCCGGCCGCCTCACCAGCCCGGTTGCCCGATGCGCGCGTGACCGCTGGCTACGTTTATACTTCTGCCATCTACGAAGCGAAAGCCGACCTCTACCTCTCACTCGCCAACGCCAGCAACCTGGCCAGTGCCACGGCTCGCGCCGCGGCCCGCAGTCAGGCGAGCGTGGATTACAAAGAGGCCGTGGCGACGGCGAGGGAACAGCTCGTCGCCCGGCGCGAACTCTCGGTGGAACTCAATGAGAACCGCTACAACCCGGTGGTGGACCCCGCCAACTTCCTCAGTGTCCCGGAAATCATCGCCAGCCCGAATCCCTTCTTTCCGCTCACGCCTGGCAAGACCCGGCACTACCGCGCGACGACGGACGAAGGCATCGAGACGGTGGATGTGCAGTTCACGCAGCAGACGCGCGTCATCCTCGGCGTCACTTGCATCGTGGTGCGCGACATCGTGAAACTCGACGGCCAGGTCGTCGAGGACACGCTGGATTGGTACGCGCAGGATCGCGCGGGTAACGTCTGGTACTTCGGGGAGCGGGTCGCGGACTACGATGACGATGGCTTGATCGTGAGCGTCGATGGCTCTTTCGAGGCCGGCCAGGAATCGGCCTTGCCCGGCATCATCATGCCGGCGCAGCCGACCGTTGGGCGAGCGTTCCGCCAGGAGTTCTTCCTCGCCGATGCGGAGGATGCGGCGCGAGTGAAGTCGCTCACCGAGTCCGTGACCGTGCCCGCCGGCACTTACACGAACTGCCTCAAGACCGAAGACTTCACGCCGATCGAGCCGGACGGATCCGAGGAAAAGTATTACGCCGCAGGCATCGGAAACGTGCTCTCGGTGAACGTCGAGTCCGGCAAACGCAGCGAACTGATCAGCATCACGACGCCGTAAGTTTCGATCCGCCACGCTCCGGAGCCACGGTCGGCGCACCTCGTTTGGTTGGCGGGGTGCGCCGCTTCGTTTTGCCGGGCAGATCGGGCAGGATGGAGATTCCCTTGCCGCACCGGGTCCGCTACATCCTGGCTTCCCCGTGAAAAAATCTGTCTCCTTCCTCGTTTGGCTCTTCGTCGCGCTCACCGGTGCCATCGCGTACTTCGTCATCGCGACCCAGCGCGCCGAGCCGCTGAACTCCGCGTACATCCTCACCGCGGCGCTCTGCACTTACGCCATCGGCTATCGCTTCTACTCGAAGTGGATCGCCGCCAAGGTGCTCGCGCTCGACGATCGCCGCGCGACGCCGTGTGAGATTCACGAGGACGGAAAGGATTTCGTGAAGACGAACAAGTGGATCGTCTTCGGGCATCACTTCGCGGCGATTAGCGGGCCGGGGCCGCTCGTCGGGCCGGTGCTCGCGGCGCAGTTCGGCTATCTGCCGGGGACGCTCTGGATCTTGATCGGCGTGGTGCTCGGTGGGGCGGTGCAGGATTTCATCATCCTCGCGTCGTCGATGCGGCGCGACGGGCGCTCGCTCGGACAGATGGTGAAGGAGGAGCTGAACAACACCGCGGGTTTCATCGGCGTGATCGCGATCCTGGCGATCTTGATGATGCTCCTCGCGGTCCTCGCGCTGGTCGTGGTGAAGGCACTCGCGGAATCGCCTTGGGGCGTCTTCACGGTCGCGGCGACGATTCCGATCGCGATGTTCATGGGCGGGTATCTGCGCTGGATTCGCGTGGGCAAAGTGCTCGAGGTCTCGCTCATCGGCGTGGTGCTGCTGCTCGGCGCGGTCTGGGGCGGGCAACTCGTGCATGCGAGTCCGCACTGGCATGAGGTCTTCCTTTTGAAAGCGGAGCCGCTCGCGTGGGCGGTGATCATCTACGGCTTCCTCGCCAGCGTGCTGCCGGTCTGGCTGCTGCTCGCGCCGCGCGACTACCTCAGCACCTTCATGAAACTCGGGACGATCGGCGCGCTGGCGATCGGGACGCTGCTCGTGCTGCCGGTCCTGCACATGCCGGCGCTGAGCACGTTCATCGACGGCTCGGGACCAGTCGTCCCGGGGAAGGTGTTTCCCTTCTGCTTTATCACCATCGCCTGCGGGGCGATCAGTGGCTTCCATACGCTCATCGCCAGCGGCATCACGCCGAAGATCATCACCCGGGAAAGTCAC
>JANNXQ010000054.1:0-16988 GCA_031409655.1 Chthoniobacteraceae bacterium
CCCCCGCCCCGTGTTGCTACTCGGGGCGGGGGCGCCCCTGCTCCTTGCCCCTACTGCGCGCTTTTGAACCAGCCGAGTTTTGCGGGGGCCATGTTGATGTTGATCTGTTTCGTCTCGAGGTAGGCGTCGAGGCCGAAGGTGCCGAGCTCGCGGCCAATGCCGCTCTGTTTGTAGCCGCCCCACGGAGCTTCATTGAAGGTCGGGTGATACGTGTTCAGCCAGGTGATCCCGGCGCGCAGCGCTTTCAGCACGCGCAGGCCTTTGCCCTGGTCACCGGTAAAGACGCCGCCGGCGAGGCCGTAGATGGTGTCATTCGCGAGGCGCACCGCTTCCTCTTCCGTTTCGAAGAGCTGCACGGAAAGCACTGGGCCGAAGATTTCCTCGCGGACGATTTTCATGTCTGGCCGGGTCGCGGCGAAGATCGTCGGGGCGACGAAGTTTCCCGCCGCGAGTGCTCCGTCGAGCCGCTTCCCGCCGCACAGGAGTTCCGCGCCCTCGGCCTTTCCGCTCTCGATGTAGCCGAGCACCTTCTCCAGGTGCTGCGGCGTGATCAGCGGTCCCATCTCGGTGTCGGGATGGAGGCCGTCGCCGACCACGATCTTCGACGTCGCGGCGGCGAGTCGCGGGAGAAATTTGTCCGCGCACTTCTTCTCCAAAATGAGCCGCGAGCCCGCGCTGCACACTTCGCCCTGTCCGGCGAAAATCGCGAACATTGCAAACTCCAGGGCCACGTCTTGATCCGCATCCGCGAAGACGATGCACGGCGATTTGCCACCGAGTTCGAGGGTCACCTTCTTGATGTTACCGGTGGCGGCCTGCATCACTTTGCGCCCCGTGACGGTGCCGCCGGTGAAGGCGACCTTATCCACGTGCAGGGATGCCGCGAGCACTTCACCGCAGGCCGCGCCGGGTCCGAGCAGGAGCTGCGCGCTGCCCGGCGGGAAGCCGGCCTCGGCGATCAGCTCGAAGAGACGGATCGCGGTCAACGGCGTGACCTCGGCGGGCTTGAGGATGCAGCAGTTTCCGGCGGCGAGGCCCGGCGCGAGTTTCCACGCGGCCATGAGCAGTGGGTAATTCCACGGGATGATCTGTCCACAAACGCCGATCGGTTCCCGCACCACCATTCCCTGAATCGTCGGGTCGCCGACTTCGTAGGTCTGGCCGAGTGGTTTGGTGATCAGCCCCGCGTAGTAGCGGAAGCAGCCCGCGGCGTCGGCCACGTCATACTTGGCCTCGCGCAGCGGCTTGCCGTTGTTGCGCGTCTCCAGGGTGGCGAGTTCGTCGGCGTGTTTTTCGATGAGGTCCGCGAGCTTGAAAAGATAGGACGCCCGCTCGGGCGCGCGCATCCGCGGCCAGGGGCCTTCGTCGAAGGCTCTGCGCGCATGGGCGATCGCGGCTTCCGCGTCGCGCGCGGTGCCGTCGGTGACGGTCGCGAGCGTTTCGTTGTTCGCGGGATTCAGGATGGCGCGCTGGCCGCCGTCCGCTGCCTGGGTCCACGCGCCGTTGAGGAACATTGGGAGGGTTTTCATAAGTCGGCTCCTGACGACGCAGCGTCTCCCACGCCACGGCCAATTTCAACCACCCGTCGCGCGGAAGACGAAGAGGTAACTATTAAACGGCGTCCTGCCCCAGAGCGGCCGGACCTCGCAGGAAAATCCCCGCTCGCGAAAGGGCGCGCACACTTCGTCGGCGCTCGGGTAGTGGACCACCGCTGCGCTGATCCAGCGAATCAACCCGATCGACCAGTCCTCAAGCCGGGTCACGAGGAACCGCCAACTCGCATCCGCGACCGTCCCGCGGATGATGCACTGCCCGCCTGGCGGCACGAGCGCGGCCATCCGTCCGAGCATTTCGCGCTGCTGGGTCGGAGTGAAAAAGTGCAGCACGTCGAAGATCACGACATTGCCGCGTTGCGCGGTGTTTTCCGTCGCACTGGCAGCGTGAAAAGTGACGCCGGCGTAGTCGGCGGTTGCGCGCTGGGCCTTCGCGATTTTCTCCGCATCGACATCGAAGCCGTGGATCGGCATCGCCCACCCACGCTCGCGCAGCCAGCAGGCGAAGAGGCCAACGCCGCAGCCCACGTCGAGCACCGGCAGCGACGAATCTTTCAGCAACTCCAGCGCGGTTTCGTAGATCGGATCGCTGCGCAATTTTCCGCGCACGTAGCCTTGCAGCCAGCGGCCCGGGTAGCGCTGGGCGATCCGCTCGATACGGGCGTCCTTCACCGGATCGCGAGCGCTGCGGGATCGACGCCCTGAATGCCATGTCGCGCCATGAACTTGATGAAGCCGCGGCTGGAGGTGGAACTCGTGGTGCCGCCGGAAGCCATGCAGGCGATGTGCGCTTCGACGTAGCGATGGATGGTGTGGCTGATCGCCATGTCGTACTTCCGCTTCCAGCCCAGGCCCGAGTGGTACATCGCGAACATCCGCCCGTCGTAATAGTACTCGATGAACTCCATCCACGATTGGAGATGCCGGCGCATCAGCCGATCGTAGCCAGGGAGATCGTCGAGCCGCTCGCTGAGCAATTCGCCCGAGTGCAGCGCGAGCCACAGGCCGGGCGAGAGCATCGGATCGACGAAGCCGAAGGCGTCGCCGGACATCGTCCAGCCGGGGCCGCAGCCGCGCGTGGAAACGAGCTGGTAGTTCGTGTAGGTCGCCACCTCGGTGATGCGTTTCCGGCCCGCGCCTTTGCGCCGCAGCACGGGATCGCGCTCGATCGCCGCCTCGAGCCGCTCCTCTGAGGTCGCGCCGAGTTTGGCCGCATCGTCTCTGTGCATGACCACGCCACACGACAGGCAATCGCGCAGCGGAATGCACCAGTTCCAGCCGGCTTCGAGGCGCTTGATCGCCACCTGCCCGCGCGGTTCTTCCTGCTCCCAGCCTTCGTAGTGGGCGAAATAGGCGACGTCTTTCCGCGGGCCGGTGGTGGAGGGAATCTCGAGCAAGCGGGCGAAAAGCCGGACGCGTCCGGTGGCATCGACGAGCAGGTCGGGGTGGCGTCCGGACAGCCAGGGCGCTTGCTCCAGCGTCTCCGGCGCGAGTCGGAGGCCGTCCTGGCCCACGCGCTCGATCTTTGCGCGGCCGGGCACGCGGTGCGCGCCGAGTTCCGTGGCCCGGGTTTCCAGCAGGCGATCGAAAGCCGGACGCGGCACATTGTAGGCGTAGGTCGGCAGGCCGCACTTGGTCACCGCCTGGAAACAGAAATTGATCTCTTCCGCCTCGCCGAAAACGAAGGACACGCCGGGTTTGTGCAATCCGATTTCCGCGACGCGTTCTTCGATCCCGAGTCGGCGCAGTACTGGGACGACGGCCGGGATGAGCGATTCGCCGACCACGAGATCGGGACGCTTTCCATCGTCGAAGATCGTCACATTCATCGCCCGCATCGCGAGCAGCGAGGCGAGGGTCGCGCCCGCAGGTCCGCCGCCAATGATGGCTACTGATGCGATTTTTTTGCTCATCTTTTGATCTTCCCGCTCGCGGTCAGTGACAGGCTCTCCACGAAGCGAAATTCGACCGGGATTTTATAGCGGGCGAGTTGCGTGCGGCAATGTGAGATCAGCGCGGAAACCTTTGGTGGCGCGGCTGGATCGGTGGGCACGATCTCCGCGAGCGGCACCGCGCCGACTTTCGGATGCGGCCGGCCGGACACGCGCACCTGGCGCACGCCGGGGACTTCCGCGAGCACGGTTTCGATCTCCTCGGGGAAACATTTGAGACCGGCCACATTGATCACCGAGGAGGCGCGGCCTTGCAGGAAAAAGTCGCCGTCTGCATCGACGCGCGCGAGGTCACCGGTGCGAAACCAGCCGTCTTCCAGCACCTCCGCACGCGCGCGCCACGGATGCAGATAGGCGTCGAACATTCCCGGACCGCGGAGCAGGAGAGCGCCGTCGGCGTCGAGCCGCGCTTCGTAGTCTGGCAGCGGCGCGCCAACGGCGCCGGGCTTCTCGTGCGCCGCGCGGAGATTGAGCAGCGGCAGGCCGACCTCGATGACACCGAGCCCCTGAGTGAGCGGTAATCCGTAGCGCGCGAGGAAGGCTTCCGCGGTCGTCAGGGGCAGTGCGGCTGCCGTCGAGACCGCGAGCCGCAGCGCAGGCCACGCGCGTCCGGAGGCTTCGCCCGCGAGCAGGGCATGGTGAAAAGGCGCGCCATAGAGCACCGTGCCGCCATGGCCGAGCGCGGCGCCGAGCACGTCTTCCGCGAGGTGCGAGTTCTCGATGATCGTCGTCGCTCCGTGGAGCAGGTAGAGCATGATCGAGACGGCGAAATGATGGGCCATCGGGAGGATCCAGACGACGCGATCCGCCGGGCCGATACCGAGCCCGCGATTCGCGGCGGTCACGCGCGCGAGCAGACTTTCGTGGGAAAGGACGATGCCTTTGCTCGTGCCGGTAGTGCCGGAGCTGAAGCGGATGAAGGCGGGATTGAGCGCGGCGAGCGGCGCTTCGTGCGCGAGTGGGGCGGCGACCATCTCCCGCACTGCACCGCTCTCCGCGACGATCGCGCCCACGCCCGTCTCGCGGAGCACGCGCTCGCGCTCCGGTGGGGCGAGTTCGCCGGCGATCGGCACGAGGCATTTCCCCGCGCGCACGATGGCCAGCGCGAGGACCACGTGCGCGACCCCGTTTGGGCAATCGAGCGCAACGCGGGCGGCCGGGCTGGCGGCGATCCGCGCTGCCGCCGCCTCGGTGCGGGCGATCAGGTCGCCATAGGTGATGCTTTCACTCCCGCAGATCAGAGCCACAGCCGTGCGGTCGGCCTTTTGAAAAATGAGTTCGACGATGTTCACGACGAACTTTCAGGAACGCGGCGTTTGGGAGCAGTGCAGGCATCCTGCCTGTCATCTCGATGTTCGGCGAAGCGCAGGCTGGAAGCCTGCGGCACTCCCACAGGCAGGATGCCTGCGCTCCTCCATGGCGGCGCTACGGGCGGTGCGCTTCGCATAGCGAGGTCGTTCCTTGCGCGGCAAGAGCGGCGGCGAATCCCGCGGCCTCACCGGTGGCGAGGCAAGTGCCGATCACGCGGAGCGACGCCTGCGCTTCGTGACTGGATGAGATGCAGCGTCCGGCCATGAAGCAGTGCGGATGATCGCGGAAGCGCAGCGCGCGCAGGGGGATTTCGCAGGGCCGGTCGTCGATCGGGTAGCGCAGGCGCGGGCCGCGATTGGTCTCGCGGAGTTCCATCGGCCAGGTGGCGACGGCGACGGCGTCGGCGAAAGTTGCGCCGTGTTCGAGGTCGTGCGTTTCGAGCCGGTACTCGCCGATGATGCGGCGGCTTTCCCGGATGCCGATGCGGGCCGGGAATTCGGAAATCGTGCAGTGCTCGAAGCCTTCGACGTTCGCGCGGAGGAAGGCGACGATGGTCTCCGCGAGGGAGCGGCTTTCGCGCTCGAGGGTGGCGATGCAGGCCGGGTCGGTCGGCGCGTAGGACGGTCCGCCGCAGAGGTCGATGGTGACGAAAATTCCGCCGAGCGGACCATTCGCGCGCAGGGCGGTGCCGAGCGCGCTGGCTGGGAGGAACCCAGCCTGCACGGCGGAGACGATGCGGCGGGCGAGGCGAAAGCGGGAGTCTTCGTCGGCGACTTCGGGGGCGACGCTACCGAGGCCGAAGATGTAGGCGGGGCGTTGCAGGCGGGCCGATGCTTCCTGCTCGCAGGCTGCGCCCAGGTGTGCGGCCAGGACGGCGTCGCCGGTGGTATCGATCATGGAAGTGGCGCTGACGCGCAGCGGGGATGCCGCGCGGGACGACGGCGCTCCCAGGAGGAGGCCTTGGGTGTCTGCGGCGGTGACTTCGGTTTGCAGGCGGACTTCGAGGCCGGGTGTCTCGGCGACGAGCTGGGCGGCGGTACGGGCGAAGGCGGCAGGCTGCGTGAGGAGCACCCACACCTGGCCCATGCGCACCGGGCCGTGCGCGCCGCCACCCTGCAACATGCGCTCGGCGAATTCCTGGGCAAAGCCGGCGTTCGCGAAGACCGGCGGGCCTGCATCCGCGAGGCGGTAGAGCCCGCAGATCGAATGCACGAGGGCGAGTGGTGCCTGGCCGCCGAGCACGTCGCTGCGCTCCACGAGCAGCGTCCGCGCGCCGCGGCGCGCGGCACTCACGGCGGCGGCCAGTCCGGCGCTCCCGCCGCCGGCGACGATCACGTCATACTTTTCCATCGACCAGATCAGGACGCGCTTCGCCAGTGAGATCCTCGAGAGTCTGGCCGACGAGCACGCGTCGTTCGTCGTCGCTCAGACAGCCGTCGCGCCAGGAGAAGGTGACGTTCAGGCGCCCGCCATGTTCGCAGAAAAAGATGCCGCTGCCGGGCGGCGAACTCACGCAGGGGAGATGGTAGGCATTCAAGATCCGCGCACCATCCAGCTCGACGATCTCCGGCGCAAACGCTCCGGTGTGCGATTGAAAAAAGGAGCAGATCTCGCCGCGGAACTGGTGGCGCACGACGAACATGAATAGCCACGACGGCGCACGCATCATCAGCTCGAGCACGCAGGTGAAAGACTCGTCGAGCCGCGCCCGCGACATCTCGGCGAATTGTTGTTTCATCGCCGTCGCCGCGGATTCGATGCTCGCGAGATCTTCGCGCGGGCCGCCGAAGAAGAGCACGCTCACATGATTGTGAAAGAGTGGGCCGCGCGCGCCGCGTTTGCGCGTCTGCACTGGCACCGTGGTCACGAACCCGGCGGGCGCGGTCCCGCGCTGATCGAGGACGCGGTCGTGGGAACGCGCGGCGCAGGCCACGTAGAAGGCGAGGGGAAAGAGCGCGCCGGTCGTCTGCTCGACCCGTGCGCGCACTTTCTCCGAAGCGGCAGCGTCGAGCGTCACGACCTGATAGCGGCAGCGGCCGGGCCGGGGCTTTGGTCCGCCTACCGAGCGGATACGGCGCTTCGCCAGACCTTCGAGGTGATTGATCGCCGGTTTCGTCTTGCGCACCTTTTCCTGCCAGGTCGTCTCGGGCCGGCGGTGCTCCTTCGCCTCGCACGGTCCATCGATGCCGGCACAAAGCCGGGCGAGTTCGGCGAGCAGGAGTTCCGCGCCTTTGCCATCGATCACGAGATGCGACCACGCGAGTGCCACGAGGCAGGTGCCGTCGCGGCGCTCGGCTAGATCGAGCCGCGCTTGCCAGCCATCGGCAAGCGGCTGGTCGAGGATTTCTGCGAGCTGGGCGGTGGCGTCAGCGACCTCCTGCGCGTCGTCGCCGAGGGCACCGGGTGCGCCCTTTTCCCGCCAAAGTCCGAACGGCAGCGAGGCCCCGGGCTTGGGCGCGGAGACTTCCCAATACGGCAGCCACGTCTTCCAATCGCGATGCAGTGTGCCGTGGAAGAGGGGATGCTTTTCCGCCATGCGCGCCACCGCTGAGCGAATCTTCGCGAGACCGGGCGCGCGTTCCAGCACGAGCACCGAGGCGGTGAGGTGCGCGCCTTGCCCGTGGCGGCGCATGAATGCAGTCATCGCGAGGAGGAAACAATCCGCCACCCGAACTGCCACCCTCTCGGTCATCAAATTACGCAGCCTGCTCGGCGCGCTCGCCCAGGAGGCCGGCCAGTTGCCGCACGCTGCAGAAATTTCTCCGGGTCAGCGCACTCTCGGGAATCGAGACGCCGTACTCCTCCTCCACGAGCACGAGCAACTGCATGATCGCCATGGAATCGAGGCCGTTTTCGTAGAGGTCGCTATCCGCGCCGAAGCCAGGCCGGGTTTCGAGAAGCCGCTCGGAAATGAGCGTCACGAGTTGCTGTTCGAGGGTATCGCGGGTGGGGATCGGTTGGCTGGCCATCGGTGCAGGTGGTCGTTTAATGAAGAGGCTCGCGGGAGTCAAGTTGTGGACGGGCAAAGTGGGCTGCCGGAAGCCGCGTCACCGCGCCAGGGCGGCGAGTTCCGTGCGGTGCCGGGCCACGGTCGCGGCGCCGAGGGCCACGCATTTTGGGCCGGCAGTGCGGGTATTCCACGGACGCGGGCGCGGGGTGGAGGTTTCCAGGAAAAGGACGCGTTTGCCGGCCTGGCAGGCGAGCTCGGTTTTCAGACGCAGCAGTTCGTCGCAGATGATCATGTGCGCGACCGCTCCGGCCGCGCCGATGCCCATGCGGTAGCGTGCTTCCTGGCCAGCGTCGTTCTCCGGATTGACCACGGAGTGGATGACGATGGTCTCGATCTCGGGATCGGCGATCCAGTGATCGAAGGGGATCGGATTCGCCAGTCCGCCGTCCCAATACGAGCCGCCATCAAGGCGCTGTGCGGCAAACATTCCGGGGAAGGCGCCGCTGGCGAGGATGGCTTCGGCGAGCGGTCCGCTGGTTAGCAAGGTGGTCCGCGGATGAATGAGATCGGTGGCCGCGAGCGCGAGGCGGGGGCGGCAATCTTCGATGCGCTTTTCTCCCAGGCGCGCACGCAGCAGCCCCAGCGCGCCGTGGCCGCGCAGGATGCCGGTGTGGCCGCGCAGATTCATGAAGGTGCCAAACATCCGCCAGGCGCAGCCCCATTCCCAAAAAGCCCGCCCGGCCTTGGCGCCGAGCAGCCACTCAACCGTCTCACGCGGCGTCAGTCCGGCCGCATAGGCACCCGCGACCACCGAGCCCGCGGAAGCTCCGCTCAAGGCCACGGGCCGCACGCCGAGGTCCGTGAGCGCTTCCAAAAATCCGGCGTGCGCAAAGAAACCGAGGAACGACGAATTCAGACAGAGCGCGACTCCGCCGCCTTCAGACATGCGCGCGTACCTCCGCGTGCAGGCTCACGAGCGCGCGCTGCAGCTCGTCGCGGAGCGCCGCGCGCGCACCTTCGCGGCCCAGCTCGGAGCGGAGGTGCAGCGGCTCGCCATAGGCCACCGCCCAGCGCGTGCTTCGGAGCGGCAGCCAGCTTTGCCAGCGGGAAAATTTTCGCCCACCGACGATCACACACGGCACCACCGGCACGCGTGCGAGCTGCGCCAGCCGCACCACGCCATCATTCAGCGCCCCGTGCTCGAGCACGGATTCCGCGCCAGTGCGGAGGCGGCCTTCCGGGAAAATCCCGACGACGCGCCCGGCGCGCAGATGTCCGGTGATCATCCGCATCGTCGCGGTATCTGCGCGGCTGCGATCGAGCGGCGACGCGCCCATCGCGCGGAGAAACCAGCGGCTCAGCGGATGCTGGAAAAGTTCGACGATGCTCAGCCAGTAGATCACGCGCGGGGTTGTAGCGATGAGCAGGGCGGCGTCAAACGCACTCTCGTGATTCGCCGCGAGCAGATACGCGCCGGGCAGCGTCGCCCGCGCGCGGTGCAGGATCAGCGGGCGCGAGGCGACGAGGAAGACCGGCGTCCCGATGACGCGAACGGTGTGGTAGAAAAGTTCACTCAAGGCGCGATGGAGTCGGGAAGCTGCCAGCGCGCGCGCATCTCCGCAAAGAGCTGCACATAGGCCCGCTCGATCTGGGCGGCCATCTCCGCCCGCGCCGCGCGGCGGTCGGGGCCGGTCAGGGGCGGGATGAAATCGCCGCAAATCACCCACAGCCGCCCGCGCCAGCAAGGCAGCCACGGCCCCACCTTCAGCAGCTTCTCCGTGCCGACGACGATGCACGGGAGCACCGGACGTCCCGACCGTGCGGCGAGCAGGCACGCGCCGCGTTTGATGGAACCACCGCGCAGGACCGAGACTGGCCCCAGAGTCATTTCGCCCTCGGGGAACACGCCCACCACTTCGTCGCGCGCGAGCCGGCGCAGCGCTTCGCGGATCGCTCCGAGCGCGGAGCCCTGACGATTCACCGGAAAGGAATGCAGGCAGCGCAGCGCCCGGGCCGCCCAGGCTTTGCGGAAAAATTCGACGCGCGCCATCCAGCCGATCTGCCGCGGCCAGACCGCGCTCACGCAGAAGGGATCGAGATGGCTGATGTGGGCGCAAAGGAGGATGTAGCCGCTCGGCGTCGCGCCCCGCTCGAGGCCATGGCGCCGGACGCGCATCGTCCAGAAAAAGACCAGCCGGAGGAAATGCTCGACGACGCGGTAAACGATGGAGTCAGCAGAGCTTTGCATCGTCGGGGATGGCGAAAGTGAAACCGTCTGCCCGCAGCGCGTCCACGGTGCGCAGGATGGTCTCGACGCTGCGTGGGCGGCCTTCGTGCAAAAGCACGATCCCGCCTGGCTGCGCGCGGCGCGTCACTCTTCGGACGACCGCGTCTGGCGCGCCGCCCACGCCGTCGCAGCCGCGTACATTCCAGGCGACGAGCCGCATCCTCCGCGCCGCCAGCGTCGGGTGGAGCCGCACTGGCTTCAGCCCGACCGGCGCGCGGAACCAGCGTTGCTCCGGCACGCCCGCCGCCCGCAGGGCAGCGGCGCAGTCGTCGATTTCCGCCCGCAGCCGCGCCGGCCAGAGCCAGGGGAAAAGGTGCGCCGGGTGGGTCTGCGTGTGATTCGCCAGGGTGTGCCCGGCGTCCATCCAGCGGCGGGCAATCTCTGGCTGCCGCGCGAGGTGGCGCCCGATGACAAAGAAGGTGGCGGGCACGCCGCGTTGCGCGAGTTCGTCGCCCAGGCGCACCGAGTCGTCGCCGGCCGGCCCGTCGTCGATCGTCAGCCAGACCTCCCGCGCGTCCGTTGCAAAACGCGTCACCACCGGCCCGAACCAACCGCACTGCGGCCGCATCACCGCGCAGGCAAAGGCGCTGTGAAAACACGCCGCTGCCGCGAGCACCCAAGGCTCCTGGAAGCGCGTGGCCAGCACCGCGATCGGAGCGGCAAAATTGCCGCCGAGCAGGGTGGGACGGACCCAGGTGGGGTGGCGCGGCATCGGGTGGGCATAAGTTCCCAATGCAAAATTCCAAGCTCCAAACAATTCCAACCGACCTAAAATGGAAGAGCGGCCCGTCCGCGCCGCGGGCGAATTCATCGCCCAAGCATCTTTTCGTTGCTCCTTTTGCTTGGAGCTAGGAATTTGGAATCTCCGCTCCGTCCGCTACTCTCCCGCTGCCCATGCACGACACCACCGCTCCCTACGACGCCGTCATCATCGGTGGCGGCCCAGCCGGGAGCACCGCCGCCACCTTGCTGGCCCGTGCCGGGCATCGCGTCCTGATTCTCGAACGCGAGAAATTCCCGCGCTTCCACATCGGCGAATCGCTCCTGCCCTACTCGATGCCCGTCTTCGAGCGGCTCGGCGTGCGGGAGATCCTCGATCGCACGGCGGTCCACAAGCACGGCGCGGAACTGAACTCGGCCTGTGGGCGCAAGCGGGTGCGCTTCTTTTTCCGCCAGGGCTTCCGCCTCGCGCACCACCGCGCCTATCAGGTCGAGCGTTCCGTCTTTGACAAGATGCTCCTCGATCATTCCGCCGCGAGCGGGGCCGAGGTCCGCGAGCAGACGACCGTGGAAAAGGCGACCTTCGATGCCGACGGCGCGACGCTCGCGACGCGGGGCGCGGACGGCTCGCGACGCGAAGTGCGCGCGCGTTTCGTCATCGATGCCAGTGGTCGGCACACCGTCCTCGGTAGCCAGTTTGACCTCAAGCAGCGCTACACCACGCTCAATAAATTCTCCGTCTTCGCGCACTTTGAGGGCGTCGCGCGGGAGCCCGGCGAGAATGGCACCCTGACCAGCATGCTGCGCGATCGCGACCGCTGGTTCTGGATCATCCCCGTCACCGAAACGCGCACCAGCATCGGCGTCGTCACCGATGCCGAAGTCTTCAAGCGCGCCCGCCAGACGCCGGAGAAATTCCTCCAGGAAGCAATCGCTGGCCAGCCCGTGCTCATGGAGCGCATGCCAAACGCCGAGCGCGCCACCCCGGTCCACGCGACCGGCGACTACTCATATCGCAATACCCGCTTCGCCGGTGACCGCTGGCTGCTCGCAGGCGACGCCGCCGGCTTCATCGACCCCGTCTTCAGCACCGGAGTCTTCCTCGCACTCGCCTCCGGCGAAAAAGCCGCGGATGCCGTCGCCATCGCGCTCGCCCATCCCGCGCGCCGGGCGCGCGAATTTTCCACCTACGAGCGCCGCCTCAATCGCGGCATGGACCTCTACCTCCGCTTCGTCACGGCGTGGTACTCGGACGAATTTGTGGACGTGATCTTCCAGCCCACCGCGCGCTTCGAACTGGTCGGGGCCGTCAATGCCGTGCTCGCCGGCAACATCACCGGCGGCCTGCCGATCTGGTGGCGCATGCAACTTTTCTACCTCGTGGTTTTCTTGCAGCGGTTCTTCGCCCTCTGCCCGCGCCTCGATGTGACACCCGCCGCCACCCGCGCGCCGGAGCCCGCCGTTTCGTAAATTTTGAATGATGAATGATCCGGCCCTCGGATTCCTGCCGACCGGCCGGATGGCTCCGGCATTCAGAATTCATTATTCAGCACTCCGCATCGTGGCCTGATGCGTTCTGCGCTCTACAGCGTCCGGTTCTTCAAGGCCGGCTACGTCCTAGCGCAATTCCTCCCCCGCCGGATCTCGCATCGGCTCGGCGCCGGCATCGCCCTCGCGAGCTACCACCGGCGCGCGACTGTGCAGCAGGTGCTCCGCGCGAACCTGCGCCGTCTTGCCGGTCGCGACGGCGCGTCTCTCGATATGCTCTGCGAGGAAAACGTCGCCAACTTCGGACGCATGCTCGCGGATTATTTCCTCTGCTCCGGGGTGCGCGGGGAAAGTCGCGTCGCCGCGCTCGTCGATGAGTGGCGCGGCATCGAGCACCTCCAAGCCGCGCGCGCGCAGGGTCGGGGGACCATCATCGTCACCGCGCATCTTGGGCATTGGGAAATGGGCGGCACCATGCTCGCCATGCGCGGCTTCCCCATGACCGTCGTCACGCTCGACGAACCCAGCAGCGAACTCACCCGCTGGCGCGACGCCCACCGCCGCCAGCTCGGGATCAAGACCATCGCCGTCGGTCCCGGCCGCCAGTTCGCTTTCATGGAAATGCTCGCCGCCTTGCGCCGCAACGAAAGCGTCGCCATGCTCGTGGATCGCCCCTATGCCAGCACCGGCCTGCCCGTGGACTTTTGCGGCGCCCGCACCGAATTTTCCAGCGCCCCCGCCCTCCTCGCCCACCACTCCGGCGCCACCGTCCTCCCCGCCTTCGTCCTCCTGAACGCCCAGCGCCGCTACGTCTCCTTCGCCGCCCCGCAAATTCCCCTCGCCACCGCCCCTGCCGCCCGCGCCGTCCTCGGCGAAAACACCCAGCGCCTCGCCACGATGTTCGAGTCGATCATCCGCAGCCACCCCGAGCAGTGGTTCAACTACGCCCCCGTCTGGCCGGAAGGGGAGAAACCCGAAGACAAAACCGCATAGGCTGTGTTTGCAAACCGGCGCGGAAAGGACGATCCGACGCCCCACCAAGGAGTCGGGGCGCCCTCGCCCCGAGTTGCTCTTGGGGGCGAGGGCGCCCCTGCTCCTTGCCCGCGCCGTTGGCCTCCCGGAAAAAAGTGGATTTACAACCGGAGCCCGCCCCCTACCTTCGCACCTCCCGTTTTTGCCTTATGGTGTAATGGTAGCACAGCAGACTCTGAATCTGCTTGTCTAGGTTCGAGTCCTAGTAAGGCAACCATCCTCCCAGTAGCGGTTTCACTCGCGAATGCGGACGCGTTCACTCCACCATCACGCGGCAGAACGCTCTCGTATTCGCCGCTCCGGCGGTTGCGTCCGTGAAAGTGGTCACCGGTGCGATTGCGGGCCGACCGCTTGCGATCACTTCGGAGCTTTCGAACCAAGGCGATTCAGACCGCAGCACCCGATAGGTCCGCCCCGCGACCCCGGACCAGTGGAGTAGCACATTCCCAGCGGGATTCCGCTCAATCGCCGTGATCTTGAAGACCGACGTCGGGTTCGCTGGGTTTGTCCCGGCGATCAGTTCCGCCCAGTCACTCGCCCCATCCGCATCCGTGTCCGCCTTCACCGGGCTGCTGAGCAGCACGAGGATTTCCTCCCCGTCGCCGATCCCATCCCGATCCGTGTCGTAGCGCCCCGGATCGGAACCCCGCGCGATTTCATCCGCATCCGCCACCCCGTCGCCATCCGAGTCCGCGACGCTGATCGCGAGGGATTGGTCCACTTCGATCCGGTAAAAGGCGCGCGCCACCGCATTCGCCCCGAAATCCGTGTAAGCACTGAGCGGCGCTGACGCCACGAGTGCCGAGGCCAGCACATTGTAGCTCGCCAAATCCGGCGCGTCCGAGCGGAGCACGCGGTAGCTCTTCCCGCGCACACTCCTCCACCGAATTTCAAACCCGGTGCCTATGCGCGAAATGTCCGTGATTACCAGCGTCGAAAGTGGGTCCGTCGGGTCGGTGCCTGCGGTGATTTCCGCCGCGTCGCGCTGCCCATCCCCGTCGGAGTCGGCCACCCGAGGATCGCTGTGAAAGACCTGCAACTCCTGCGCATCGGTGAAGCCATCGCCATCGCTATCCGGCTTGAGCGGATCGGTCCCGGCGGTCTGCTCCTGCGCTGTGGTGAGTCCGTCGCCATCAGGATCGTCGTCGATTAGGAATTCGATGTCGGCGACTTGCGCCACGGCATTCGCCACACCGCGGCTCACGAGGGTGAAGGTGAGCGCACCCGTGCGCCCGTCGAGTCCCACGAGCGACGCCTCGATCGGTGTAAACGCACGCCGCGACAGGAGCGAATCCGCTCCGGTGTAGAGTAGGTGATCGTCTCCGAAATGCACGGTGAGGTAGTCGCCGTCACCCGCGACCGGGAACTTGAATCGAAATCGCACCGCGTAAGCGCCGGTCGGGATCGTCACCGTCCTGGTGATGCCCGCATTCGCCTGCTCCGTGATCGTGTATTGTTCACTCGCCTCGACGACGGAACCGAACGTCGAGAACCCTTGAATCGAGACCGGACCCGCCGCCTCCGCCGCCATCTGGAATCCACCTCCGCCGGAGGCCCACGGACGCGGCACAGTGGCTCCGGTGACGAGCGGCGAAAGTGAGAAGCCCGCGATCCCCCAATCCAGAAAAGTCTCATGCTCCGGATCGCCGATCACTGGCTGTGCCGACCACGAATACCAGACTTGGGAGCGCCCATGCCCGCGCTCGTCCACGAAGAAATTGAAGGGCCACCAAAAGCCCAAATACTCCAGCCGATAGTTCGCGTTCGGGCTCAGGAAAAACGTGTCGTAGTTCAGCGAACCATACCAACTGGTCACAAACCGCTCGACTACTGTCGGCCCCGCGAGGGTCGTCAGATGCGAGCGGAACGGGAACGGCGTGTCGAGCAAGGTCAGCCGGTCCACGATCACCCGCTTCCCCGCATACGGACCACTGGCGATGGGGTGATTTTTGAGCCACAGCGCGCATTCGCCGAGGACAAAACCGCCCGCGCTATGGCCGATGAAATGCACTGGTTTGTCCGGGTCGATCAGCCCGGCTTCCGCCTGCTCGATCACCCATTTCGCCAGCTCCGGCCCGTGCGTGTCTGGATACTCGTTGCGGATGAACCACGCATCGATCACGAAATCCGCAGCGTGGCCCGCCAGTCGGGCATCGAGGGGGATGTCCAGCAGACTTTCCGACACCGCCGACAAGACCTCCGTCTCCGCCTCGCGGATCAGCGCTTGTTCCAGCGCAGTCCGCCCCGCCCGCCCCGCATTCACCAACCCGTGAGCGCTCTTGATGCCACTCAGGATTTCCAACGCCTTGAGCTTCTTCGGATCCACCTTTCCGCCGGGGTCGATATACGGCGTCCAATCGTAAATTGCGATGTTGGGATCGTTCGGCAGCCGCGCTTCGATCCGCCACGCCATGTCCCCGGCCCAGTCCGTGAGCGCCGCTCGATCCGTGTAGAGACCGTGCGTGATCAGCACAAATCCATTGCCGGTGCGCTGGGTTTGCAAAACCAGCGGATTCCCGGCTGCATCGAGCACCGGCCCGGTCGCCGGATCGCTGCGCGGTTTCGGCCGCGGCGGTTCATTTGCCACCGGCGTCTTGTTCAGCGTTACCTCCCCTTTGGCGTAAGCCTTCGCACCCGTGCTATCGGATACCTCCAGCTTGAGCTGCACCGTTTCCCCCGTGCTGTTCTTGCTAAAGTTCGCCGCCGGTCCCGTCGCGTCGGTGTAGTGGCCGTCCCCGTCGGTATCCCACTTGAACAGGTATGGTCCGAGGCCGCCAGCACTGTGCCCATTCAGGAAAATGGTGTGATTGGTTCCGCCGTTGGGTTGCGAGCTTGCCGTCATCCCGGCGTGGAAGGCCGGGCCCACGGTCACCGCGAAGGGCGGCGACAAAACCCGGCCAGCGCCATTGCCGTAGCTCGCCCGGAGCTGCAACGATGCGCCTTGGGGAGCGCTGCGCAGGATGAAGAGCGTCGTCCCGCCAATCCCCGCCCATGTCGGTGTCGAGCCGACAAACCCGAGCAGCGCCGGGATCGTCACATCCGCCGTCCCGCCGCCCGGCTGATTCATCACGATGCGATATTCCGTCTGCGAACCCGCTGCCACGCTCGGCGGGCCGACGATCGTGAGTCCCGTCGCCGTCGTGCTGCGGGAATCGAAGGGAAAAACACCAGAAGCGCGGGCATTGCTAGCGACGCTTTCGACGACCAGATCATCAAAAACATGCTCATGCCCCGTCCACCAACCCCACGCATTTGTTCTAATAACCGTGGACGGCGAACCCGCTAAGGGAAGTATGCCAACATTGTAGACCAGCATTAAAGAGTTATTGATAAAATACTGCACAACGCCCGTTGAAGGGTTGTAGAACAGCGTTTCACCGAACCAAGTATCCCAAACTGCGGGAATTTCCGTGCTTACATCAGCTTGCCCACTAATACTATGTGGACTGGCGCCATTCCGTGCCAGGAAGAAGCCAAAGCGGGCCATATGCGGATACCCGTTGTATGCCATATTCGCGTAGTGAACTGCGAAGATCGGCTGGGAGCCGATCTCAACGCTATTAATCCGGCAATAAGATAGCACCTTAATGTTGGATGTGCCAAGGTGGAGTGATGAAAGAAGACGGACGTAAGATGAGCAAGGAACAGCAAAAGGCTGCACGGCAGCGCGCCATGAAGCTACTCGACTCTGGATG
>JANNXQ010000055.1:0-74590 GCA_031409655.1 Chthoniobacteraceae bacterium
GGGTGGGTGGTGGCCGGCGCGCCGCGCCCCATCCCACCCGCCCGCCCCCGCCAATCTTTACTGATGGGGGCGGCGCCCCACGCGTGTGGGGGGGCGGGGCGCCACGCCATCCACCGAGGCCCCAGCGGGTTTTTCAACAGGCGGCTACGCTTTCAGCAGGCTATGCCCCGTCATCTCCGCGGGCTGCGGCAGTCCGAGCAAGTGGAGCAGCGTCGGCGCGACATCGGCGAGGATGCCGCTCTCGAGCCGATACTTCGCCGCGTCGTCGGCCACGTAGAGAAGGTGGACGAGGTTCGTCGTATGCGCGGTGTTCGGTGAACCGTCCGCATTGCGCATCTGTTCGCAGTTTCCGTGATCCGCCGTGACGAGCAAACACCCGCCCAGAGCGAGCGTCCGCTCCACCACCTGCCGCACGCAATCGTCGATCGTCTCCACGGCCTTGATCCCCGCCTCGACCACCCCGGTGTGGCCGACCATGTCGGGATTTGCGAAATTCAGGATCACCAAGTCGTAGTCCGGCAGCGCCGCGACCACCTTCCCCGTCACCTCCGGCGCGCTCATCTGCGGCTTGAAATCATACGTCGGCACATCCTTCGGCGATTGCACGATGATGCGATCTTCACCCGCGAAAGGCTGCTCGATCCCGCCATTGAAAAAGAAGGTCACGTGCGGGTACTTTTCCGTCTCCGCGATTCGGAGTTGCCTGCGCCCGGCGGCGCTCACGGCTTCGCCGAGAATGTTGCGGAGCGATTGCGGTCCGAAGACCACGGGCACGCCGTAGGTCTCGTCGTATTCCGTGAGCGTGACGTAGTGGACGCGCGGCAGCACTTCGCGCTCGAAGCCGGGAAAGTCCGAGCGAATGAAAGCGACCGAGAGCTGCCGCGCGCGATCGGCGCGGAAATTGAAGAAGAGCACGACATCCGCATCCCGCATCCGCTGCTCGTCTGCGTGCGCGAAGATCAGGGGCTGCATGAATTCATCCCCGCGCGGATCGGCGGCATACGCCGCGCGCACCGCTTCGCCTGGTGTGAGCGACGATACCTCGCCACGTCCGAGAACGATCGCATCCCACGCCAGCTTCGTGCGTTCGCCGCGCTTGTCGCGATCCATGGCGTAGTAGCGCCCGACCACCGTCGCGATCACCGCACCGCTCGGGGCGAGGCCCGCGCTCAGCTTCGCGAGATAGTCCGCGCCGCCCGTCGGCGAAGTATCCCGCCCGTCCGTGATCGCATGAACCATGAGATCCTCGACCCCGGCGGCCTTTGCCGCGTCCGCCAGCGCCACGAGATGGTCCTGATGCGAATGCACCCCGCCATCCGAGACCAGCCCGATGAAGTGCAGCCGCCGCCCTTTCGCATGCGCAAAAGTTTCCTGAAGCACGCGGTTGGTCGTGAGTTCGCCATCCACGATCGCCTTATTGATGCGCGTGAGATCCTGATAAACGATCCGCCCCGCGCCGAGATTGAGGTGGCCCACCTCACTGTTTCCCATCTGCCCTTCCGGCAGGCCCACATCCAGGCCGCTGGCGCTCAGCGTCGCCTGCGGATACTGCGCATAAAGTGCATCGTGAAACGGCGTCCGGGCGAGCAGCGTGGCATCGCCGTTTTCCACCGCCTTGGCGCGCCCGCCAGGATTGATCCCCCAACCGTCACGAATGATGAGCACTACAGGTTTCTTCGACATGGCCGCGCAATGAAGCACCCCGCCGCCCCCGGACCAAGCGCCGAGTTGCCCCGCCCGCGCCGATTCCCGTCCTCCACGTTTGCAATTTTCGCCCCGCGCGGCTTCATCCCCTTTTGCATGCATCGTCTCGTCTCCCCTGCTCTGGCGCTTTGCCTCTTTCTTTTCACCCACGCTGCGCGGGCCGATGTCGAGGTGCCGCCAAATGTGCTCAACCCGGCCACGCCCACGGAGGCGTGGAATGTCATCCGGCTCGCCACCAGGAATGTCGCGGTGCTGCTCGAAGCCGGCCGCTTCGATGAGATCGCGTTGCAAGTCTCGCTCTGCAGTCCGTCGATCCGCACCCTGGCGCGCACCGCGGCCTCGGGTGAGGACAAGCTGAAACTCGATGCGCTCTCCGCGCGCGCTTTTTCCTATATCAATGGGGTCGCAACCGGCGGCATCTCCAAGGATCGCTCGACCGTCGCCGTGTCCTTTGACGGACTGAAGGGCGCGCTCGACGAGATGCGCAAGCTCTTCGATCCGAAGGTGACGGACGCCGAGATTTACTTCTGCCCGGCGCATCCCGAGTTCATCTCCGTGAATATGCGGACCACCTGCGGGACTTGCGGCCTGGACCTCGCCTTGCGGCGCATTCCCTACAGCTTCATCTACGTGACCCCAGGCCCGCTCACCCTCCGCATTTCCGCCACGACGGAAGCTCCACTCGCTGTCGGACGCGAGGCGCGCGTGATAGTGCGGCTCGCCCATGCCGACGGTCGGCCCGTGCTCCTCCGCGAGCTGCTGGTCATGCACACCCAGCCGATCCACCTGCTGATCATCGATCCGAGCCTCGAAGACTTTCACCGCGAACACCCGAAGCCCACCGAAACCCCAGGCGAGTATGCCTTCACCTTCACGCCTTCCAAACCCGGTCCCTATCGCCTCTGGGCGGATGTGGTGCCGTCAGCGACGGGACTGAAAGAATATCCCACGGTCGATCTTCCCGCCGAGGGAATCGCCGAGCCGATCGCAAACCGCGAAGACCTCTCCCGCGTGACCGCCGGAGGGCTGACCTTCACCATGACCTTTGCCGACCAGGCCGGATTGCGCCCGCGAAAAAAGGACACCCGCTTTCTCCGAATCACGGTGCAAGATGCCGAAGGAAAGCCCGTGAACACGCTCACTCCGGTGATGAACGCCTTTGCGCATCTGGTGGGCTTCTATGATGACCGCGAGACCATCGTCCATATCCATCCCACCGGCGGCGACGTCCTGCGTGATGATGTCCGCGGTGGCCCGAGCCTCGGCTTCAGATTCTTTGCACCAAAAAGCGGCCTCATGCGGCTCTTCGCGCAGGTGCTGGTGGATGGGAAAACGATCTCCGTGCCCTTCACCCTGAACATCGCCGAGTAGCCATCCACGGTGCGCTCCTTGAATCCCCCGCCCTTGTCTTTGGAGAACTTCGACGCCGAGCGCGCGGACTTCGCGCGCGTGCTGAGCGGCGTGCGGAGAATTCAAGGGGCTTCGGCCGCCGAGTTGGCGTCGCTCGAATGGCTCGTCGGCACGATCCGCGAAGTGGGACTGGTCACGATCCCGGACGCGGCGCTGACTTATGAAGCGGAGGAGGATTTCCTGAATGCTTCCCAACAAGGCGTGATCCAACTGCCGCGGGAATTTGCCCGCTGGCTGATCCTGGCCGCGACCCACCGCCCAGCGCGCTACCTGGAGATCGGCTGCTTCAATGGGGCCACGGCCGCCCTCGCGACGGCCTATCTGCAACGGTTCAATCCGGTCTTCGAGGCGGTGACGATCGACATCTGGCCGGCCTTCCTTTTCTACCAGGAAGTGCGCGGACTCCTCCCCCTGCGCTACGAAGTCGGGAAGACTTCCTTCGACTTTCGCGGGGAAAAGTTCGATGCCGTTTTCATCGATGGCGATCACAGCTTCGACTGGGGCTGGGCGGACTACGACAATGTGGGCCGCCACGCCGCCGTGTGCGGATTTCACGATGTGAACAACGGGCCGTATCGCGAGCTTCCGCTCGGCGGCATCTGCGGAGTGTGGGAGCGAGTGAAGCGCGACGAAGGCGGAGCGGGCGTGGAGTTCACCGAGATCTTCGAGCACCCTTCGCGCGACATCATGGGGATCGGAGTGCGGGTGCAACGGTGATGTCGGCCGCCTGCTCCGCCGCCTCGCGTCTCTGCACGGCCTGCGGCCTGTGCTGCAATGGGGTGCTGTTTCATACCGTGCGCTTGCAGCCGCGCGATTCGGCGAAGGACCTCACCGCGCTGGGCATGAAACTCAAACGCAAGAAGGGCCAGCGCTACATCCTTCAACCCTGCCCGGCCTGGCGCGCAGCGGGCTGCACGATCTACGAGAGCCGGCCGGAACGCTGCCGACTTTTCGAGTGCCAGCAATTGCAGCGCGTCGCTCACGGCAAAATCTCGGAACCCGAAGCACTGGAGAAAATCCGCGAGGCGCAGCGGCTCGTGGAAAAGCTGAACACGCTCATGGACCAGGCCGGAAGGACCGATCCGCGGCGTCCGCTAACGAAGCGTTTCGAAAAGGTCACCGCCGAGCCGGTCGAGGCCGCGTGGGATGCGGCGGGCGCGGAATTGCGCGCGGAACTCACGGGCACGATGCGGCAGTTGGATGAATTGCTGGATCGCGACTTTCGCAATCCAGCCGCACCGAGCAACGACGGGAATCAGCCAGTGCCGAGCCTGTAGCCGACCGCGGTGCGCCGCGCGATCTCGCTCCAGCGGATCGACTCCCGCCAACCCGCAGCGGCAGCGAAACTCGGCCGCGTCGCGAGCGCCCGCGCCAGCGCGAAGGTGAACGTTTTTCCAAAGTCAGAGTAGCGCGACACGAAGGGGCTGGGCTCGCCGAGATCGACCGTTTCAAACCGCGTCGGAAACAGGATCGGCACCCCCCACGAGCGCGCGAGACTCGCGGCGCCGGAGGTGAAGATCGCGCGGTAGTTAAAGAGCACGACATCCACGGCGCTCAGCCAGCAGGCAAGTTCTTCATCTCTCAGCCGCTCGAGCCGCAAGGTCACATTCCGCACTCCCTCCGCCGCTCGCCGGATCGCCTCGCCATACTCCGGAGTGGAGGGTTTGCCGGTGATGACGAGGTCCACCTCCGGCCGCGTCTGCTGCCATTGCGCGAGCACTTCCTCGATGCCCTTGTAAGGCTCAATGGCCCCGAAAATGAGGACCACCGGACCCTCGCCAAGTCCACAGCGGGTGCGCGCTTCCGCCCGCGGCACCGGGGGCGGCATGGCCACGGAAAGGTCGCCATGCGGCACGACGCGAATCCGCTCCGGCTCGAGTCCGTAGGTGGAGACGAGCGTGCCTTTTGCCGGCTCGGAATGCGCGAAGATGACGCGGGCGCGGCGGAGGGCGGCCTGGGCGTTGCGAAAAGCAAAGGGCTCGGTGGCGCGATTGTGGGCGATCAGATTGTGCGCCGTGATCGCCAGCGGGCAGCGGCGGGTGGCCAGCGCGAGATCGAGCGGAAAGCGGAAGCAGCGAAACCAATCGCGCCCGTCGCGCAGCGGCGGGTAGTAGGCTTCCGGCCAGTGCAGGTGCAGCAGATCGATGCGGCCCTCGCGCTGCCGATCCGCGATGAGCCGGGTGAGCGGGAGGATGCGGCGATAATTTTGCAGAAACTCGACCTCCACCCCGTGCAGCGCGAGCGCTTCGGCCAGCAGACCCTGGTAGGGAACGCCGGCCCGCCAGTCCGGCGCAAAGAGGACCTTCATTTTGGATCTGCCGCGAGAAGCTGGGGCGAAAGGCGCTTGATGCCTTCCGCGTAAAAGCGATCGCGCACCGCGCCCACATAGTGCCGGCAGACCACGTCCTCCGACGCCTGGCGGCCCAACGAAACTTCGTAGCGCTTTGACAAAAGCCCGCCCTTCCCGTGTCGCGCCCCGCAGAGCATGTAGAGCGTCTGCTCCACCCGCCAGATGTGCCCGCGCAGGATCGACGTCTGGGCGAGCACGCGATCGAGGAAATCAGGATCGATGGCCGCTTTTTGAATCAGGCAGAGGCCACTGTTCACCCGCGACCAGATCTTGACCTCAAGTTCATCACGCGCCTCCGCCGCCGTGAGCAGCGAGGATTCCTGCACGTCTTCGTTGAACCAGCATTCGTCGTTCTCCGAGCCCGCCCACTCCATGATCTCGTGCGGATACTGGAAGAAAAGCAGATCGCTATCGAACATCAGGTAGCGCGAGCTTTTACAAAAATGCGGGATGTCGAAAAGCTTCAGCGCGAGCGGATGCAGGCGGCGGTATTCCTCGCAGAAGGGAAACGCCTGGAGCACGCGCTGCATGATCGCATCAGCATCGGCCCGCCGGATGATCCGGGCATTGGGGAAAAGCTTTTGCAGCATTGCCACGCCTTCCTCGGGCAGCGTGCCATCGTCGTGAATGGTGATCGGCCAGGCGTGTTCGCTCGCCTCAAACCAGCTCGCGAGCATCCACGCGGAGAGCCGCCAATCCTTCTCGCCCGTGAGCACATGCACGGGAGTGGTCTGCGGCACTTCGTTCCAAAATGGCCACGCCCACTCCTCAATCCGCCGCAGCGTCTTGTAGTCGTGGAAGGAGGCTTCCCAGCCGCGCTTGAGATCGCGCCGCAGGAGCCACCAGAGTTTGCCGGGAGTCATTTTGGGAAAGGATGAAGGAGGAAGGATGAGGGATGAAGCAAGCCGGAACCACAACTGCGCCGCCGCCCATCTTCTTCATCCTTCATCCTTCCGCCTTCATCCTTCTCCCCATCGCCGCCCGGGCCCGGGCCCGCGCCCACGGGGACAAAAGCCAGTGCGGGTGCCGGAGGAATTCGGTGAAGAAGTGGCCGCCACTCGCGGGCGATTTTCCGCCTTGGTAGAGGTCGTAGCAGAGCTGGGCCTCGATGGACCAGCGGCGCAGCGCGGAAGTCCGCGCCTTCGGCAGATGCCGGCGGACGATGGCGCGGAGTTCATCGGCAGCGCGCTCGGCGGCGGAAGATTTCTGCGCCGCGTGCAGGCGAAAGCGGGAGAGCACCTCGGGCAAATACGCGATCCGCGCGCCGGCGAGGAAGCAGCGCACCCAGAAGTCGTAGTCGAAGGCAAGGTCGTAGGTGGGGTCGAAGCCGCCCACTTTTTCCCAGAGCGAACGCCGATAGAAAACCTCCGGTTGCACCCACTGCCGTCCTTTCCACCAGACGCCGTAGATATCGAGCACTTCCTCCGATGAAGCGATGCGCCCGGTGTGCCGGCCGGTGACGTGGCCGGCGGCGTCGATCCAGTCCACCGAGCCATACACCAGATCGATGTCCGGATGCGCGGCAAAGAAATCAAGGACTCGGCGCGCCGCACCTGGAGCGAGCAGATCATCGCCATTCAAGAAGCCAATGATCTCACCGCCCATCTGCTGCATCGCACGATTGAGGGCGTCGGGCTGCCCTCCGTCCGGCTCGCTCACCACGGTGTCTCCGGGCCGCGCCAGCTGGCGGGCGATCGCCGCCGTGTCGTCGGTCGAAGCGCCATCCTGGAGCCACCAGCGCACGGCGTCGCCCTGACTATTCAGCGACTCGAGGGTGGCGGGAAGGTATCGGGCGCAGTTAAAGACCGGCACCGCAAGCGTGAGCGGCGCGCTCATCTCTGGGGAGCCATCACTATTCCGCACGTCATCTCCCCAACTCCTCCACCTTCCATTCCAGCTTCGGACAGACCACGCCGGGCCATGGCTCGGGGAAGGTCGAGGCCTGATTCCCCGCTCCGGCGATGGTGAAGGTGAGATATTCCGCGGAGGGCAGCAGGTAGCGCTCGCCGGGAATGTCGCACTGGAGATTGACCTGATAGTTGCGGCGATTGAGCAGGCCGCCGGGAACGACGCAGCTCGTGCGGTAGCGGCCCGGCAGCTGGGTCTCGCGTTGGAAAAGATGATCGGTGGCGGCGAAGGCGATCTCCCCTTCCTGGGTCAGCAGCAGCAGGGTGAAGCGCGCCCCGCGCAACCGCTGGAGGACTTCGTAAGTGATCTCGATCGTCACGGGTTTGTCGGCTTCGAAAGTGGAAGCCGGAGTTCCCTGACCGTCGAGGAGGCGGAGACCGAGGAGCGCGACCTCGTCGCACTTCGGCGCCTGCGCGAGATCGGGCCACGCGACCTGGCCGTCGCTCTCTCCGCCCTTTGGCATCGACGCCGAGAGGTAGTGGCTGATGACGTCGCCGGGCGCACCGGTGAGGGTGACACGACCGCCATCGATGAGCACCGCGTGCTCACAGAGCGAGCGCACGGCGCCCATATTGTGGCTGACAAAGAAAACCGTGCGGCCTTGTTGCGAAGCCACTTCGCCCATCTTGCCGAGACACTTTTTCTGAAAGCCCGCATCGCCGACGGCGAGCACTTCATCGATGAGCAGGATCTCGGGATCGAGATGCGCGGCGACGGCAAAAGCGAGCCGCACGAACATCCCGCTGGAGTAGCGCTTCACCGGGGTGTCGATGAACTTCCCGACCTCCGAGAAGTCCACGATCTCGTCAAACTTCGCGAGGATCTCCGCGCGGCGCATCCCGAGGATGGCTCCATTCAGGAAGATATTCTCACGCCCGCTCAGCTCGGGATGAAAGCCCGTGCCAACTTCCAACAGCGAGACGACGCGCCCGCGCAGGATCGCCCGTCCGCTCGTCGGCTCGGTGATGCGCGAGAGGATTTTGAGCAGGGTCGATTTGCCCGCACCGTTGCGACCGACGATGCCCACGACCTCGCCCGCGTTCACGGAAAAGGACACATCCTTCAGCGCCCAAAAGGTATTCGGCTCCGGCCCGGCGCGATCGTCGGGAACCGGCATCCGGCCCGTGGTCTGCGCTGGTGCGGGCTTGCGCGAAAAGATGCCGTTCAGCGACTCGCGCACACTGGTGAGGCCGGTGGCGCCGAGCTTATAGAGCTTCGACAGATTCTGGACTTCGACGATCGGCTTCATGCGGAATCGACGACGGTGCGCTCCACGCGCTGGAAGAGAGCGATGCCGGTGACGAGGAGAAAGAGCGTGATCGCGAGCGAGATGATGATCTCCCGCAGGCAGAGCGTCCCTCTTCCCAAAAGACAGATGCGGAAAGCCTCGACCGGCGCCGACATCGGATTGGCCCAGACGAGCCACTGCCACTTCGGTGACACCTTGGAGAGCGGATAAATGACCGGCGTCGCGAACATCCAGATCTGCGTGAGGTAAGTGGTGAGATGCACGAGGTCGCGGTACTTCGCCGTCGAGGCGGCCATCCACAGACTCACGCCGAGGCTCAGCGCCGCGATCTGGAGCAGCGGCAGCGGCAGGAGGAGCGCGTGCCACGAGAGGACTGCCGCACCTTCCTGCGCCGAGAGAAAGTAATAGGCCGCGAAGGCCGTGAAGGGGATGAGCTGGAGCGCGAAGGAGACGAGATTCGCGACCACGATGGAGACCGGCACCATGATGCGCGGGAAGTACACCTTGCCGAAGAGGTGCGCGTTATTGACGAAGGTAGCGCCGCCGGAGGTGATGTTTTGCGAGAAGTAATTCCAGGCCAGCAATCCGCACAGATAGAAGAGCGGGCCCGGGACGCCGTCCGTGGGGATGCCGGCGATGCGGCCGAAGATGATCGCGAAGACGATGGTCGTGAGCACTGGCTGGATGAGGAACCAGAGCGGACCGAGGACGGTCTGCTTGTAGCGCGAGATGAAGTCGCGTTGCACGAAGAGCACGAGCAGATCGCGATAGTGCCAGAGTTCCGCCCAGTTGACCTTCAGCCAGCCGCTCGAACGTTCGACGATGAGTTCGTATCCAGGCTCGGATTTCACGACGGCCAGGAACAGCACTCGAGCTGGAAGTCCGCGCCTTCGACAGCGAGCGCCGCGGCGAAGCCCGCCGCCGGCGCAAGCTTGAGCATCGACCAGCGATCGGGATCGAGGACGCGCCCACCTTCGGCAAATCCAGTGCCGCCCGCTTTCAAGCGTGCCTCCGTGCAAGTCCAGACGTCGTAAAATTTCCACGCCCGCTTCTCCACCGGGAGCTGGCGCAGTTCCCACGCTTCCTCGGGATCAAAGTAGTGATCCGCGAGCGTCTCGAAGGGCAGGTTTTGCTGCATCTGCTCGAGATCGATCCCGATCTCGCGGCCGTAGGTGACGGCGAGCAGCATCAGGTCGTCGGAGTGGCTCACATTAAAGCGCAGCATCGACGCCGGATTCAGGAGCGCGGGTTTCCCGTGCGGGCCGACGTTGAATTCAATCTCGTGTGCATCCACGTCCAGATAGCCGGAGAGAATCGTCCGCACCAGCCCGCGTGTGGCCACGTGCCGATCGCGGTCTTGCGCAAAGTGAAAGCGTCCCGCGCGGATCCACTCTTCGGGCGAGAGAGTCTCGGAGAGCGCTGGCGTGGGCTCGAGGCGCGCGCGCCAGAGATGGACTTCGCCCGGCCGGAGGGGGCGCGGAGAGTCGGTCGTCTGCCAGGTTTCGATTGCGGTCAGCATGGGATGTTGCGGTGGGCCTGCTCGATGAGTTCGCGCAGCTTTGCGGCGGCGGTGCCGGCGTGTTCTCGGATGTAGGAAAGGTGGTCGCCGGGCAGCAGGTGGATGTCAATGCCGCCGGTCGGTGCGCTCCGCCAGGCAGTCTCGACCATGCTCTCATGGGCGTCGCGCGGCAGGAGCAGAGTGACGCGACCGGGATACGGCGGGAGGGTGTGCCCCTTGAGCAGGCGCGGGTAGTGCTCCAGGTGTTTGCGTTCTTCGATCCGCACCGGAGCGGCCGTGCCAGGGCCGATGCGGAGGATGCGCTGCCAGACGTAGCGCAGCTTTCCGCCGAGCGAGAGGCGCGAAAGTTTCGCCAGGTGCCCGCGCCAGGGCTGCCGGACGCGCACTTCCCAGAATCTCGCGCGAGCTTCAGCCCGTTCCGCGAGGCAGAACTCTTTGAGCGCCTCCCTGCTCGGACAATGGGTGTCGAGCAGCGCCAGGAGCGCGATCTTTTCGCCCTGCGCGGCGAGGATGCGCGCGATCTCGTAGGCGGCCACTCCGCCCACGCATTCGCCGCCGATGAGATACGGACCGTGGCGCTGATGGGCCCGGATCTCGGCCACGTATTCCGTCGCCATCTCGGCCACGGTGCGGTGCGGCGGCATCGAGCCATCGAAGCCGCGCGCCCGGAATCCGTAGATCGGGATGTCGGCGCCGAGTTGCCGGGCAAAAGTGCCATAGACGAGGAACTCGATCTCCCCTCCCCAGCCGCCCGGGACGAGGAAAAAGGGGCGCTGATCGGGATCCCCGCGCTGGATCGCGATGAGGCTGCGCAACGGGGAAATCGGCGCCGCCGCTTCGCGTCGTGTCTCGATGAAACGCGCGACTCCTGCGACGGTGGGCGCGGCAAAAAGATTCCGCACGGGCAGATCGACTTCGAATTTTTCCCGCACCCGACCGAGCAACCGAATCGCGAGCAGCGAGTGCCCGCCGAGATTGAAAAAATCATCATCAACCGCGACGCGCGTGCGCCCGAGCACCTCCTCCCAGAGCGCCGCGACCTCCTCCTCGATCGGGGTGCGCGGAGCGCGGGAGTCGGATCGAGTGACCTCGGGGATCGGCAGCGCCGCCCGGTCCAGCTTGCCATTGCGCGTGAGCGGGAATGCCGGCACGGACACGAAGGCCGACGGAATCATCGGACTCGGGAGCGACGGCGCGATGCTCGCGCGAAGCTCGTCCGCCGTGGGGGTGAAGTCGCCAGTCGGGATGTAGTAGGCCGCGATGCGCCCGCTCTCATGGACCACGCGGCAATCGGCGACGCCGTCTGCTTTTCGCAAGGCCGCCTCGATCTCCGAGGGCTCGATGCGGAAGCCGCGCAGCTTGATCTGTCCGTCGGCCCGCCCGAGATAGTCGATCGTGCCGTCAGGGAGCCACCGGGCGAGATCGCGCGTGCGGTAGAGTCGGCCAAAACGCGTGTCCAGGAAACGCGCGGCGGTGAGTTCCGGCGCATCGTGGTAGCCGAGCGCCACGCCGGGACCGCCAATATAGATTTCGCCGGTGACGCAGATCGGGACGGGCACCTGCGCCGCATCGAGGAGATAGACGTGCGTGTTCGAGATCGGGCGACCGATGGGCACCGCTGCACCGGCGACGGCTTCGATCGTATGGCAGATGGCGAAGGTGGTCGTCTCGGTCGGGCCGTAACCATTCACGAGCCGCTGCGGCCGGCCGTGCTCCAGCACCAGACGCACACTCACCGGGTCTGCGGCTTCGCCCCCAAACACAAGCTGCCGCAAGCCGGCAAACATTGCCGACGACTCATGGGCGAGCCGGTTGAAGAGCGAGGTCGTGAGGAAAAGGACGGTGACTTTATGCTGCGTGAGGTGCGCCTCCAGCGCCCGGGGCGAAAGGAGCACGTCGGGCGCAACGGTGACGAGCGTCCCGCCGTGGAGCAGTGCGCCCCAGATTTCAAAGGTCGCCGCGTCGAAGCAAGGGTTCGCCGCGAAGGCGACGACGTCATCCGCGAGGAAAGGGGCGTAGTCGTTGTTGCAGACCAGGCGATTGATGGCGCGATGCGGCACCACGACGCCCTTCGGCACGCCAGTCGAGCCCGACGTGAAAAGCATGCACGCGGCTGCACCCGCACTGGCCTGCCCGGCAGGATTCCCGGGGACCAGCCCGCGGGGAAGCGCGGCGAAATCGAGCGTCGTCTCGCACTGGGCGATCATGCGCCCGAGCCGCTCAGGAGCCTCCGCCGTATCCAGAGGCACATACGCCCCACCCGCTTTCAAGATGCCGAGCACGCCGGCGACAAACCGCGCACTGCGCTCCGCCGGCAGACCGACCAGACTGCCCGACGCGATCCCGCGCTCGCGCAACTCAGCGGCGATCGCATTCGCGCGCCCGTTCAGCTCCTGGTAGGAAACGCGATCGGTGCCGGCGATGATCGCGACACCGTCGGGCTGGCGCGTGGCGACCTCTTCGAAAAGCGCCTGCAAGGTGCGATCGTGCGGATACTCGCGGGACGCCCCATTCCAGGTCACGAGCAGTTGCTTTTCATCCGCGGCGGAGAGGATCGCCAAACGCGAGAGCGGCGTGCGCACGTCGGCCACGATCGCCGCGAGCAGCAACTCGAAACTCGCGAGAAGCCGGTCGATGGTCTGGGACGAAAACACATCGGTGTTGAATTCCATCGAAGCGCGCATCCCCGATCCGCTTTCCCGGAGAAAGAGCGTGAGATCAAACTTCGCCGTCGTGGCGGGCGCGTCGATCGGCGTGACCTTCACGCCTTGTAGTGAGAGCGCTGGGCCGTCGCTGGGCTGGAGAACGAAAGCCACCTGAAAGAGCGGATGATGGCTGGTGTCGCGCGGCGGCTGGAGTTCCTCGACGATCTTTTCAAACGGCGCGTCCTGATGCCGATAGGCGTCGAAGACGGTACTCCGCACCCGACCCAGCAAGGCGCGGAAAGTGGGATCGCCGGACACGTCCGTGCGCAGGGCGAGCATGTTGAGGAAAAAGCCGATGAGCCCTTCGCATTCGACTCGCGAACGCTGCGCGATCGGCGAGCCGACGGTGAGATCGTATTCGCCCGTATAGCGAGTCAGCAGCGCCTTGAACGCGGCGAGGAGAAAGACAAAGGGCGGCACCCCTTCCTGCCGCGCGAGATTCCGGAACTGGGTGCAAAGCTTCGCCGGCAACTCGCGATCGCGGGATGCGCCGCGGAAACTCGGCTTTGAGATCCGTGGACGATCGAGCGGAAGCGCGAGCGGCGGACGCTCGCCGGCGAGTTGTTTGCGCCAATAGTCGAGATGCGCGCTCATCGTCGGACTTTCCGCAGCCGTCCGCTGCTGGGCGGAGAAGTTGGCGTACTGCATTGGCAAAACAGGCAGGCTCGGCTCGGCCCCGTCGTGGAGGGCGCGATAGAGTTCGGCGATTTCCCGGGCAAAGACGGAAAGCGACCAGGCGTCGTAGATGATGTGGTGCCAGGTGATGAGCAACGCGTGATCCTCCGGACCAAAGCAGAGGAGCGTGCGCCGCCACAAGGGACCGGCGGCAAGATCGAAGGGCCGCGCGGCTTCCGCAGACGCGAGGGCCTCGAGTTCCTCGGCAGCGGCGGGTTGGGCGACGAGATCCCGTCGGACCATCGGCTGCACGATCTGCACCGGCTGTCCATCCTTCGCCGCCCGAAAGACGGTGCGGAGGATCTCCTGGCGGCGCTCGATCTCGTCGAAGGCGCGGCCCAGCGCCGTAACATCCAAGGGACCACTGAGCCGCCAGCAAAGAGGGACGTTGTAGTGCGCAAGACCGGGATCGAGTTGATCGACGAGCCAGAGTCGCTCTTGCGCAAAGGAGAGCGGCGCACCTTCGTCCGCTGGCTCCGCAGCGAGCACGGCGAGGAGTTCCTGTTTGCGTTCCGTCATGGCCACACGGAGTTCGGGAGTGAGCGCGCCAGCGGGTGCGGTGAAGCGGAGCTGATCGCCTTCGCGCCAGAGCTTCACCTGACGCTCGCGCAGTTCGGAAAAAAGCGCGCTCAAAGCACTCCCTCCTCGACTTCCGCAGCAGGCGCGGAATTTCGGATCACCTCCGCGAGTGCCGCGATCGTCGGCCGCTCAAAGACATCGAGGAAACTCACCTCCGTCTCGCCGCTCCCGCGGAGCCGACTCGCGACCTGCATCGCCGCGAGCGAATGTCCGCCGAGATCGAAGAAATTCTCATGCACACCCACCCGCCCGATCCGCAAGACCTCCTGCCAGATCTCCGCCACCCGCTGCTCCTCCGCATCACGCGGGGCGACGAGGTCCGCGTCCGACACCCGGCCGCCATCGCCTGGCTCGGGCAAAGCGCGGCGATCCAGCTTGCCACTGGCCGTCCGAGGCAGAGTCGCGATCTCGATGAAAGCCGACGGAATCAGGTACTCCGGGAGCGACTGCCGGAGGTGTTCGCGCAGAGATTGCACAGTCGGCATCTCCGCCGCAGGCACGAGGTAAGCGACCAGCCGCATCTCGCCATCTGCCCTGCCGTGGCCGACGGTGACGGCTTCACGAACGCCCGGATGAGTCCCGAGCGCGGCGTCGATTTCACCCGGCTCCACGCGATAGCCGCGCACTTTCACCTGGTGATCGGCCCGCGCGACATACAGGAGCTGACCATCCGCGCGCCGCCGCATCAGATCGCCGGTTTTGTAGAGCCGCTCGGATTTTCCAAAGGGATTCGGCAGGAAGCGTTCCGCCGTCAATTCGGGCTGCCCCCAATACCCCCGAGCCAACCCGGCTCCGCCGATGTACACTTCACCGACCACGCCGATCGGGACGGGCTCCAGGTGCGCATCGAGCAGGAACAAATCGGTATTGGCGATGGGGCCCCCGATCGTCGCCGCCGCACCCGGCTGGCATTCGCTGAAAGTCGAATACGTCGTCGTCTCCGTCGGGCCATACATATTGACCACGCGGCGAACGGCGCTCCCGCGGAAGACCGCATCGACGAGCGCGTCCGGGAGAGATTCGCCGCCCAGATTCACGGTCTGAATGGACGCGGGCAGATTGAAATCGCGCACCAACTCCGCCATCGCGGACGGCACCGTGCTCAGGAAGGTGAGCAGATCGGCATCCGGGAGCCGCGGTAACTCGAGCACATTCTCGGCGAGCAGGATGGTGCCCCCCGTGGCGAGCGTGACGAAGATTTCGAAGATCGAGACATCGAAGCAGATCGAGGTGGAGCCAAGAACGCAGGCGAGTTCCTCCCGAGTGTAGGCCTGCTGCGCCCAATGGACGAAGGCGACGGCATTCCGGTGCTCCAGCGCGACGCCCTTGGGACGCCCCGTCGAACCCGAGGTGTAGATGAGATACGCGAGGTTCTCGCCCGTCGCGCCACTCGCCATCGGGGTCCCTTCGCTCCACGGTTGCACCCACTGCGCGCCGCCGAGTTTCGGGGCGTGCGATTGCTCGGTGACGCGGTCGCACAAAACCACCGCGGCGCGGGAATCCTCCAGCATCACCGCAAGACGCTCGTCCGGATATGCGGGATCGAGCGGTACGTAAGCACCGCCTGCCTTCAACACGCCGATCATCGCGCCGATCATTTCGGCGGAGCGCTGCATACAGATCCCGACGAACGCCTCTTTTCCGATCGCCAGGGACTGAAGCTGCGCGGCGACCGCATCCGCTTGCGCCGCGAGTTGGCGATAGCTGATGCGACGCCCGTGATCGAGGATCGCGCAAGCGTCGGGATGCGCCTTGGCGCTCGCTTCCAGGAGTTGGTGCAGCGTGGCGTCGCGGGGAAAATCGAGCGCGTTGTCGTTCCATTCGACGAGGAGCTGCTGACGTTCGCTGGCGGTGAGCAAAGGCAGGCGCGCGACCTGTAGCGTGGGGTTTGCGGCCACGGCGGCTAGGAGCGTGCGCAGATGTCCGAGCCAGCGCTGCACCGTCGTGGCGTCGAAGAGATCGCGGTTGTAGTCGCAGCGGAAAGTGAGCGTGCCCGCGTGCTCCGTCACGTTGAGGTAAACTTCAGCGATGGCCGTCTGACGAAGGCCCAGCCAGGGTTCGCGGTCGTTCACTAACTCGACCTTCAAGCCTTTGACGTCGCGGCTGAAGCGACCGGACTCGTAGTTGAACACGGCATTGAAAAGCGGTGCCCGACTGGCATCGAAAGGCTGGCCGAGCGCCGCGACGAGATCGCCGAAGAAGTAATCTTGATGGGCGGTCGCTTCGAGGATCAGAGCGCGGTTGCGCGCGAGAAGTTCGGCAAAGGTCGTGCCCGCCGCCACCTGACTCCGGAGCGGCATGACGTTCGTGGAATTCGCGATCAGCCGATCCCCGCCGGGCTGCCCGCGATCCTCACCTTCAAAGGGAACTCCGATGACGAGATCGTCCTGACCCGTGACCCGATGGAGCAGCGTCTGAAAGGCCGCGAGCAGCGTCATGAAAAGCGACGCTCCCTGCCGGGCGCCCGCGAGGCGTAAAGCCGCGACAAGCTCGGCGTCGAGGTGGGTGGTTTCGCGCCCGCCCGCATACGTCTTGTGCGCCGGACGAGGACGGTCCAGCGGCAATTCGAGCGGCGGCGCAGCATGGGCAAACTGCATCTTCCAAAAGGCTTCGGCTGCGGGGGCGCTGGACTTTAGCCGGCGTTTTACGAAATCGCGCAATTGCCGCGCGGCGGGAAGCTCGGCCCGGCGATCGCGGTAGAGCGTGCAAAGTTCCTCGAAGAACACGCCGAGCGATGGGCCATTGCAGAAAATGTGATGCAAGGTGACGACGAGGACGTGGTGCTCCGGGCCGCAGCGGAGCAGGCGCGCGTCGATGATCGGCGGACGACTGAGATCGAATTGCAGGGCGGCAACGGCGGCGATTTCCCGGGCGACTTCCGGGGGCGTCGGACAGTCGAGGACCGGGAGCGGCAGAGCGGCCCGCGGGTGAATGGTCTGCGTCTCGCCATCAGCCGAGATGGAAGTCCGGAGCGACTCGTGGCGATCGACGAGTGCTTGCAATGCCGAGCGCAGCGCCGGCAAGTCGAGCGGGCCGCGAAGTTCGAGCGCGGACGCTTCGTTGTAAGCGCGCGAGGCATCGGAATTGCGGGCGGCGAGGGCGAAGAGGCCGCGCTGCGACGGAACCAGCGAGAGCGTCGAAGGCACCTTCGTCGAAACCGTCGGAGGCGCTTCAAAAGCGAGCGCCTTTGACGCGAACCACGGAGCGAGTTCCTCGACGCTTTCGCGAAACGCACTGACGAATCGCGCGAGATCCTCCTCGGTATGGGCGGTGGAGAGGAAGAAGAGCCGGTTGTTCCAAACGTGGACGCCTTTCTCCCGCAGCAGGAAAAAGAGCACGGCGCTGAAGGCGAAGTCTTCCCCGAACTTCAGGAAAAAGAAGGAGGAGAAGGATTCGACTCGGATCGGCGCACCGCACCCGGCGATGATTGTGTTCAGCTCCACAACCAACTGCGCGGTGCGGCCATTCAGCTGCTGCTGTAGCGCGCCACCGTCCGCTTGCAGAAAACGCAGCATGGCCAGCGATGCCGCCATGGCCAGCGGATGGCGCACGAAGGTCCCGGCAAAGAATGTCAGCCCGGTCTCGGGGCGCGAGTCGTCGCCGAAACCCCAGGCGCCGCCATCGAGCGCGTCCATGAATTTGCAACGACCGCAAAGCGCACCCATCGGCATGCCGCCACCGACGATCTTCCCATACGTGACCAAATCCGCGCGGACCTCGAACCACGCCTGCGCCCCACCGGGATGACACCGGAAGCCGGTGATCACTTCATCGAAGACCAGCGCCGCGCCGGCTTCCTGCGTGATGCGGCGGACTTCCTGAAGAAACTCGCGCGGCTGCAAATCGGGATGCCGACTCTGCACCGGCTCGACCAAGACCGCGGCGATCTCGTGGGCTCGGGAGCGGAGAATTGCGAGTGACTCGGCGGTGCCATACTCCAGTGCCAGCACTCCGCTGGCGATGTGCTCAGGGATCCCGGGCGCGATTGGCACCGAGCGCCGCTCGCCGTCGATCGTGCGACTGCGGATCAGGAATTCATCATTGATGCCATGGTAGCCGCTGAAGGTCGCGATGAGGCTGCGTCCGGTGACGGTGCGGGCGACGCGGACGGCAGCGAGCACGGCCTCGGAACCGGTATTGGTAAAGGCCGCGCGGTCCTGACCGCTGAACTCGCAGAGCAGCCGCGCGAGCTCCCCGGCGACCGGTGATTGCGGACCGATCTCGATGCCGCACGCAAGCTGGGCGGCGATGGCATCGGTGATGAAGGACGGAGAGTGGCCGAGGAGGTTCGTGCCGTAGCCCATCGTGAAGTCGAGGTACTCGTGGCCGTCCACATCCCAGAGCTTCGACCCGGCAGAGCGCTCGACGACGATGGGATAGGTGAGCTCTTTCCAATATGGCCGGAAGCCGGATACCGAGCGTGGATCGGCGAAATGCGCACGGGTTTCCTGGGTGCGGCGTTTCGATGTCGCCGTGCGAACGGTGTAGCGAGCGGTGAGCTCCGCGAGGTGCTGCTGCTGGGCAGTGGTCAGGATCTCCGCGGCATCGCGCTGGATCGGCCGGAAGGGGCCATGCGCCTGAAGTAGCGCTGGCTGGAGTAGCGCAGGCTGCCAGCCTGTAGGAGTGCCGCAGGCATCCTTGCCTGCTTCGCCCGGCAGGCTGGAAGCCTGCGGCACTCCGACAGGCAGGGATGCCTGCGCTACTGCGGGCGGCGCCATCTCGATCTCCGCCGCGAGCGCTCCGATCGTCGCGAACTCTTCGAAGAGCTGACGGAAGGAAACTTCGATGGCGAATTTTTTGCGGAGCGCAAGCGCGACCTGGGTGAGAAAGAGCGAATCGAAACCGAGTTCGAGCAGGGTGGTCGCGGGCTCCATCTTCTCGACGGCCACACCGGACATGCCGTGGAGCAATGTACGAAGCTGATCGAGGGCGATCGATGGCGGGCTCGGGACGGGGCGCGCCGTGGCGGCGGATGCAGGCGGCAACGGGGCTTCGAGCACCGCGCTCGGCACCCGCGCTTCTCCCGGCTCCAGCCAGTAGCGCTCGCGCTCGAAGGGATAGGTGGGCAGGGCCACTTTCAATCGGCGTTCGTCGCCGCGCAGGAGTTTCCAATCGATGGCCACGCCAGCGATCCAGAGGCGTCCGAGAGCTTCGAGCAGCGAGGCGTGTTCGCGTTCGCCGGAGGCGCTCTGGGAGGCGACCACCGGACCGCCACGCGACTGCCGCGCCGGCGCGGCTAGCGTCGAGCCAGGGCCGACCTCGAGAAGCACGCGCTCCGGGGCGATCGACGCGGCAGCAGCCGCGAAACGCACTGGCTCGCGCATCTGCCGCGGCCAGTATTCCGCTCGCGTGAAGTCCGCATCCGCGTCGCCGGAAAGGGTGGAGATGAGCGGGATGCGCGGGGCGTCGAATCGCACCGCGGCGGCAAGCGCGGAGAAGACGGCCGCCGCGGGTTCCATCATCGCGGAGTGAAAGGCGTGCGAAGTCCGCAGCGCCACGGTGGCGATGCTTTGCGCCGCCATTTGCGCGGCAAAATCGGTGATCGCCGCGGTGGAACCCGAGACGACGCAGAGGCGCGGCGCATTGATCGCGGCCACTTCGATGCCGACCGGGAGCAGTGGCTGGAGTTCCGCTTCGGAGAGACGGACTGCGAGCATCGCGCCGCCGGGCATCTCCTGCATGAGCTGCGCGCGCTCGGCGACTAGCTCGAGGGCGTCTTCCAAAGAGAGCACCCCGGCAAGACAGGCGGCGGAAAATTCCCCAACGCTGTGCCCGAGCAGAGCGGCAGGCTCGATGCCCCACGAATGCCAAAGCCGCGCCAGCGCATACTCGACGGCGAAGATCGCGGGTTGGGCGACGCGGGTGTCCGTCAGCGCCGCCGATGTGTCCTCCGGGTAGAGCGCCGCGATGAGATCCAGGCGGGGTGCGAGGATTTGCGCGCAGCGGAGCATCGCCTCGCGGAAGACGGGCTCGCCGTCGAAGAGCTCGCGCGCCATGCCGGGATATTGCGCGCCCTGACCAGGGAACATGAAGACAACCTCCGGCGCGGAAGTCGTGACCTTTCCGGAAACCACGCGGCGCCCGTCCTTCATCTCCAGCAGCTCGGCCGCCTCTGCCGGATCGCGGGCGACGACGCTGCGCCGATGTTCAAATTCGCGGCGGCCGCTTTGCAAAGTGTGCGCGACATCGGCCAGCACCGCGTCGGGATTTTCGCGCAGGTAGCGCGCGAGATTGGCGGTCGCCGAGTCGAGCGCGGTCGCGGTGCGGGCGGAAAGGACGAGCAACTGCCATGGCCGAGTCGCCGGGGTGCCGACGACGAGCGGCGCTTCCTCGAGCACGGCGTGGGCATTCGTCCCACCGATGCCAAAGCTGCTCACCCCCGCGCGCCGCACGCACTCGCCCCGCGGCCAGGGCGTGAGCGAGGCATTCACGACAAACGGACTGTGCGCAAAATCGATCTGCGGATTTGGCGTTTGAAAGTGGAGGCTTGCCGGAAGGAGTCCGCGATCAAGAGCCAGCGAGGCTTTGATGAGGCCGGCGGCACCGGCGCCCGCGTCGAGGTGACCGATGTTTGTCTTCAGCGATCCGATGCGGCAGAAGCCCGTGGCGTCGGTTGTTTTTCGGAAGGCTTTCGTGAGGGCGGTGAGCTCGATGGGATCGCCGAGACTCGTCCCGGTCCCGTGCGCCTCCACGTAGCCGATGGTCTCCGCGCTGACTCCCGCAGCGGCGTGGGCGCTGGCGATGGCGGCGGCTTGCCCGGCCACGGACGGCGCGGTGAAGCCCGCCTTGTCGCCGGCGTCGTTGTTGATCGCGGTGCCGCGGATCACGCTGGAGATGCGATCGCCATCGCGCACGGCATCGGCGAGGCGCTTGAGCACGACGGTCGCGATGCCATTCGCCGGGACGCAGCCGCGGGCCTCGGCGTCAAAGGCGCGGCAGTGCCCATCGGGAGAAGGGATGCCGCCATCGACATACGGATAGCCCGCGTGGAGCGGCACGCTGATCCGGCCCCCGCCGACCAGCGCGAGATCACTTTCCCCGCTGCGCAGACTCTGGCAGGCGAGGTGCAGCGCGACGAGCGAGGTGGAGCAGGCGGTCTGCACGCCGATCGCGGGTCCACGCAGGCGCAGCTTGTGCGCGACGCGCGTGGCCACGAAGTCCTTCTCATTGCCGAGCGTCAGCGCGTAGGTGCCGAGCAGCGGCGTCAGTTCGGGCCGGGTGGCGAGGTTGAATTGGAAATAGTCGTTCACCGCGACGCCCGCGAAGACGCCGACCGCGCCGGCAAAGCGCGAGACGTCGCAGCCCGCATTTTCAAAGGCCTCCCACGCGCACTCGAGGAAGACGCGCTGCTGCGGGTCCATGAGTTCGGCTTCGCGCGGCGTATAGCCAAAGAAGGCGGCGGCAAATTTGTCGGCATCGTCGATCTGCGCGCCGGCATTCACATAGCCCGGCTCACTGGCCGTCGCGGCGGCGATGCCGGAAGCGCGGAGTTCTTCTGCGGTAAAGGGCCGGATCGATTCCACGCCCGCGCAAAGGTTTCGCCAGAACTCCTCCACATTCCGCGCCCCGGGAAAGCGGCCGGACATCCCGATGATCGCAATCGCGTCGGGCGGCAGTGCGGGTTTCGCCGGCTCCTCGGGCGGCGCGCATTTCGGCGTTCGCTGGGCCACGCCGAGTTCTTCCGCGAGCTGCCAGGTGGGTGCGGAGAGGAAATCGTCCGCCATCATTCCGCGCCAGCCTTCGGCGATCTCGGGCTTGATGGAGCCGTGCTCGTGGAAGCGCGGATCATCGGGCGTATGCCGTCCGGCATCGGGCTTCGTGCTTTCGCGATAGGGCTCGAGCATCGCAGGCTCGAAGGGAAACCCGAGGGCCTGGCAGAGCGCCTCCAGGCTGGCGCGCGGCTGCGTCACGAGATCGGAGAAACGCAAATCGAGGCGGCGCGTCGCCGGAATCTTCGTGAGGAAATCGGTGATGTTCCGATGCGCCGCGAGCCACACCTTTTCACCCACCTCACCGGGCGAGAGATCGCCGGCGTCCGGGAGGTAGATGCGATCCATCCGCTGCCGCTCAAAGGAGCGGATCATCTCGTAAGGATGCCGCGCGAGATGGATGTAAAAGGCGTCCTCGAAGATCTCTTCGGCGTGCTGCAGCGCCGCCGGGTCGAGAGCGTAAGACGGCGATTTATCCACGAGCACGCGCGGGTCGATCCACTGCTGGAGCACGGCGAAAAAATCCGCGGTGTCGAGATGGAGTCGCTCGTAGCCATCGAGCAGTTGCGCGGCTTCCGCGTGGGTGCAGCCTTTCGCCGCGAGGATGGCGTCGATGCGGCCCTGTCGCCCGACCGCCGCTGCGGCAGCGTCGCCAGAGCTGCGTTCCCCGAGCGTCCGCGGGCCGAGCAGGCGGAGTTCCGAGGCGGTGAAGAGCGCCGGATGCGCCGCGAGCATCGCGCGGAGCAGGGTGGTGCCCGAACGCGGCGGACCGAGGATGAAGATGGCGCGCCGATTTTTCGGACGCACTGAGGAAGGGGAAGGAGAGGCGTGGACGGCGGCGGCTGGGGTGGTCTCGACCGCGCGCTCGACGGCGACGCTACGCTCGGGAGGCTGCTCCTGAAAGACGCGCGCGACGGCCGCGGGGTAGTGCTGGCGGAGATAGGCCGCGAGCTGGGAAATGGTGGGTGCCTCAAAAAGCGCGACGACGAAGATCGGCTCGCCGAGCGTCGCCTGGAGTCGGCTGCACAATGTCGCCGCGAGCAGGGAATCGCCGCCGAGATCGAAGAAGCGATCATGAACCCCAACGGACTCGAGGCGCAGGACGGCGCGCCATTCCTCCGCGAGATGCCGCTCGGTGGCGGAACGCGGCTCGACGAAGGCGGACTCGAGTTCCGGCCGCTGGCGACTCGGCGCGGGGAGAGCGGTGCGATCCACTTTGCCATTTGGCATCCGTGGGAAGGCGTCCAGCGCGACGAAGGCGGACGGTTGCATGAAGGCGGGTAATTTTTCCGCAAGCGCTGCTCGGAGCGAGGCGACCGCGCAGGTGGCGGGCGTGCAGTAGGCTACGAGGCGCGGCTCCGCACTCTCGTCACTCCGCACGATCGCCACGGCCGCCTCCACACCGGGACACGCGCCGAGGACGGCTTCGATGGCGCCGAGTTCGATGCGGTAGCCGCGGAGCTTCACCTGACGGTCGGTGCGACCGAGGAATTCCAAGTGGTCGTCCGGCGTGAGGCGGGCGAGGTCGCCGGTCTTATAGAGGAGGAAGCCGGACCCGCAGGTGACGAACCGGGCGGCGGTGAGGTCCGGGCGATGGTGGTAGCCGCGCGCCACTCCTGGCCCGGCGATGTGGATCTCGCCCGTCTCTCCGTCGGCGACGGTGTCGCCATTTTCATCGAGCAAGAGAATGTGTGCGCCCGGGATCGGCTGACCGATGGTGACGAGCGCCGGTGGCGGCACCAGACGGGCGACGGTGCTCCAGACGGTGGCCTCGGTGGGGCCGTATTCATTGAAGAGTTCGGCCTCCGGTAGGCGACGGGCGTGCGCGAATGGCAACTCCTGCGGACACGTTTCTCCTGCAACGATGACGGTCCGAAGCGTTCCAAGATCGCCTCCCAACGCGAGCAAGCGGGCGAGCACGGACGGCAGACAAAGGGTGTGCGTGATTTTTTCCGCAGCAATGATCGCGGCAAGCGCCGCGGGATCGCGCTCTTCGCCAGAAGGCGTGAGGACGAGCGTCCCGCCGGTGCTGAGCGTCCAGAAGAGACCCGCGACCGAGCTATCGAAGGCAAAGGAGGAAAGCAGGAGGAACCGCTCTGGCGCGCGGCGGTAGTAGTCGAGCCGCGCCTGGGTGGAGTGAGCGAGATTGGCGTGCGTGACCAGCACCCCCTTGGGCGGCCCCGTGGAACCTGAGGTGTAGATGATGGAGGCGAGTTGGTCGCCGTCGATCTCGGCAGGCTGGGCTTCGCCGGCGCCATCCGGGTCCACGTCTTCAAAAAAGACCAGCGTCGCGGCAGAAACCGGCACTTTGTCCCCCAGCGGGCGGGAGCAAAGGATCACGCTCGCCTCACAGTCTTCGAGCGTGAAGGCGATCAGCTCCGCCGGATATTCAGGGTCGATCGGAGCATAGGCCCCGCCGGCGTAATGCACGCCGAGGATGCCGACCACAGTCTCGGGCGAACGCGCGGCGAGGATCGCGACCGTCGCTTCACTCCCGACGCCGAGCGCCCGGAGCCGCGACGCGACCGCGAGCGCCCGCCGATGCAGGTCGCTGTAGCTCCGGGCTTCGCTGCCGCAACGGATGGCGAGCGCGTCCGGCGTCCGGGCGGCTTGGGCCGCGATGAGTTGCGGCACCGACGCTGGCACGAGATCGCTCATGCGGCGAAGGCGGCCCCCGCCGGGAACGCAATTCGCTCACACCACTGGAAATGTACGCTCCTGCCACTCCGACCCAGCCCCCGCTTCTGCCCAGCGATCGCGCCGTTTTCCGGGAGGTTTTTTCTAATGATCATGATTTTGTTTGCGCGTCGGACCGCTGGCCGGAATGGTTCCCCAGACGTAAAGGGCACGCTGGGAGATTTTCCGGCATTCGAGTCATGATCCAATTTTCGCATCCAAGAATTAGCAATGGGTATGCCAGTGCTGCCCAAGCCAACCGCTCCAACCAATGGAACTGAAAGGCTACACGACGGGCGACTTTGACCGCGGCGCTCCACGCTGGAAAGAGGCGCTCTGGATGATGGTGAAGTGCGTCTTTTTCCTGAACCCCCTCCCCTGGCCGTCCGCCCTGCGGGTCGCGCTCCTGCGGCTCTTCGGAGCACGGATCGCCGAGGGCGTCGTCATCCGCTCGAGTGTGAATGTCACCTTTCCCTGGCGCCTCACGATCGGTCGCGATGTGTGGATTGGCGAAAACGTCCTCATCCTGAGCCTCGGGCAGGTGACGATCGGGCCCAGCGTCTGCATCTCGCAGCGGGCTTTCCTTTGCACGGGGTCGCATGACTTTCGCTCACCGGGTTTCGACCTCATCGTCAAGCCGATCACCATCTGCGGGCACTCTTGGATCGCCGCGCAGTCCTTCATCGCGCCGGGCGTCGAGGTCGGCGAGGGCAGTGTGGTCACAGCCGGGACGGTCGTGATCGCGGATGTCGAGCCCCGCACCGTGGTCCGCGGCAATCCAGGCGTGGCCGTGAAAGAGATCGTGCCAATGCGGTGGTCGACGCTCGAAATGCGCGAGGCCGTCGCCAGCGCGCGTTGATCACCAACTGGACGGTTCGGGATTGAGTCTGGAAACGGGCCGGCGATCCCTGCTGATATTGGGCAAATGCGTTTCCTTTTCCTGAATCAGTACTTCCCGCCCGATCCGGCGCCGACGGGAGTGCTCTTTTGGGAAATCGCCGAGGCTCTGCGGGAGGCCGGACACGAGGTCGATTTCGTCGCCGCGCGCCAGGACTACCGCGCCGGACAGCGGCAGGGCGGACGCATGATCCGCGAATTCTGCGCGCTCGGCCGGATGCTGCTCGATGGCGTGGCGCGACCGCGTCCGGATGTCGTGGTGTCCGGCACTTCGCCACCGTGTCTGCTCGCCGTGGCGACGCTCGTCGCGCTGCGCCATCGCGCGCGTTCGGTGCATTGGATCATGGACATGTATCCGGAGATCGCGGTCGGTTTGGGTGAGATTCGCGAAGGCGCATTGGCCGGTGTGATCAGTCGCGTGATGCGCTGGGGCTATCGGCGTGCGGCGAAAGTCGTGGCGCTCGATGACGACATGGCTGCCCTAGTACGACGGCACGGTGTGGAGCCAGCGATCATTCGACCGTGGGTCTTTTCCTCCGTGCTCGAGCGCCTTGCCGAAGCGCGCGCCGAACCGTCCACGGAATGGACTTGGATGTACTCCGGCAATCTCGGCCGCGCGCACGAATGGGAGACCCTGCTCGCAGCGCAGGCGCTCCTCGAAGCCCGCGGGGCGGATATCCGGCTGCTCATGCAAGGCGGCGGTCCATCATGGCCAGCGGCGAAGAAGCGGGCGGGCGAGCTGGGCCTGAAGCGCTGCGAATGGCGTGACTACGTTCCGGAAGCCGAACTGCCAGAAACCTTGCGCCGCAGCGCCGTACTGGCGGTGACGCAGCTCCCAGCCGCGCAGGGCCTGCTCTGGCCGAGCAAGCTGGGCCTCGTGCTCAGCCTGCCCCGCGCAATCTTGTGGGTCGGCCCACCGGATGGAGCCATCGCGCGGATGCTGCGCGCCCAGCCGCACGCCGGGATCTTTGCGACGGGACAGGCCGCAGAAGTGGCGGACTGGCTGCTCGCCAGACGACATGCACCCGTCGCGACGATCCCCGCACTGGATCCGGCGCAGCATCGGAAAGAGGCGCTCCAGTCCTGGGTGCGACTGCTCACCGCAGAGCCGCATCGTGACTGAGTAAGTCTGCTACCTCGTCTCTGCCAGTCGCACCGTCTTTCCGTGCTCGACGTCGAAGACCTCCAAGTCCGCGATGAGACTGATCCGATCCCCTCCCGACACGAAGGAGTACTCGCCATCCAGATTCCGCGACTCCCGCGCCTTTGAAAGCACATAACCTTCCTCTGCGGTGAGCGCCTTGACATCTGCTGCGACATCGCCGCGCACAAAGAAAGCATCGTTCCCCGCCAAGGTGCAGCCGACGAAAACGTAACCTTTCTTCGCGGCCAGACGAACAAGGGCGGGCAGCGAAGCACCGAAGTACAGATTCGAGGAATGCGCAGACGTGCGGAAGAACTTCGGGTCGTAAGGCACCGTCACCGCGCGCTTCGCGCCAAAGACGCTGTTGAACTCGCAGATCACAATTCGCGGACTCACCACGTCGATCGCTTCCCAAATCCAATAGTCATTTCCATCCACATCAATGCTCAGCAGACCCACGTCGCCGCGGAAACGTTTTGCGATCAGTTCGTTGATATTCTCCCGCGTGACAAAGGCGGACATCGCGAGCAAGTCGTGGCGCCAGTAGATCTCCTGCTTCTTGATGGCCTCGATCCGCCCCTCGCTCCCGTCGATCACCAAGCCCGACCAATTCTGCCGCATCATCAGAAAGCGCGTATTTGCCTCCAGGTAATCCTCCACACCGAACTCGATGAAGGTCTGATTCTCGATCGGCACCCGCGCGAGCAGATACTGCAAGATGCCGTCCTGTCCGGACTGGGAAAAGACCGCAAACTCCGACTCCCGCAAGGTCATCGCGGGGTTCGTGCGGATTCGGTCGATAAGTAAATCCGCGACGAGGAATGAATTCCGATGCACCTCCCGCGTGCTCTTTTGAATCTGCTCATACACCGCCGAGATCCGCGCAAAGAGCGGGCGGTAGGGTCGCAAGAGGAACTCTTTAATTCTCTTCATCGCTGCACTTGCTCGCAAAGGACTTGGTCACGACGCGAAGTTACCTGAGCCACGGGACTGAGGAAAGATCCGAGCATGAACGGCAGCGGGCGAACCACGGGCTGCGGATGCCGCCTGCTTAAATCCACCCTTCAACGCGGCCAGCTACCGGGCAAGCCAGGCGGCCGCGGCGGGCACCGTGGCGAGTTGATGGGGTTGGGCTCCCATTTTCACACGCTGCCCATCCGTGCATTTGGCGACGATGGATGCGCTCATGCTTTGCGTCGCGGCCCGCAGGCGCGCGTCTTCCGGAAGGGCTTCCGCAAGCGCGAGCAATTCAGGAAGCGCTTCGACGGTGATGCCCATGGCGTCGAATTCCGTGAGCAATGCGGTGATCGCGGGTCGGGTGATCTGCTCCACCTCGCCGCGCTCGGCCACACGGTCCGGCGGCAACGCGGCCCGGAGATCAGCCAGCGCTCGGAGAATGATGACGTGATAAACGGTGCGCGCATTGTGCGGATCGATCCAGCGGCCATTCGGCGCCTGACCAGGAGCGACGCCGACCCGAAACTTCCGCAATGCGCCTTCCAGATACTTCGGTTCGCCCGTGCTGCGGAAGGCTTGCGCGAGGAGCGAGACCGAGAAGGCGTTGTAGTTGAAATTGCTGCAGCAAGGCTGAGTCAGTGCCCAATCTGCGGCGCGCAGACCCGCGCGTTTCCACTCGTCTCTCGAGTGGAGTTTTCCCGCCGCGAGGAGTGCGGCGCCGCTCAGGCCAGTGTCAAACTGCGATCCGCCGTCGGGATCGGGCGTCACGAGCCAGCCGTCGCGCGCTTCCACTTTTCCCTCCTGAAGCAGCTTCTCCGTCAGGTCGCCGAAACGAATGTTTTTTCCGCGGAGATCGGGGAATGGGAAATGTCCGGCCGGCTGCTGGAGATCGAGGAGGATGCGGGTCGCGCCGCGCGTGAGTCGGTCCAGATTCGCGAGCGCCTCGGGCTGATGCTTCGCCGCGAAAGGACGTGCCGAATTCGCCGCATCGAGGACGTAGGCGTAGATGCGCACCATCTGATCCGGCAGGGGCTTGCCCTCCAGGATCGGACGGATGCGGCGGCTTTCCCCATCGAGGGCGTCGAGGAAAAGCTTGCTGGCGGCGCCTTCGGTGATGGCCCGCGGCTCGACTTTCTTCCCGGCGCGCCGTCCATCAGGCACCCCGGCCTGATCGCCGAGCACGCGCAACATTTCCACCGTGACGGCACTCACCTGGGCAGGATCGCCGGACTGCATGGCCGCCCCGAGTTTTGCCCCGAAGGCCTTCGATTTCTCCAGCATCTCGGGGGTGGGCGTGAAGAGGGGCTGTCCGGCCATCGAGTTCCCACCGCCGTCGAGTCCCACCTGCACTTCGACGGTCCGCAATTGCGCATCGACACCCTCTGGCTTGCCCGCGCGCAAAACCGCCATCACCCGCCGTCCCGTGGCTTCCACTTCGGCCACGAGTTCTTTGTCATTCTGCTCGCGCGCGATCTGCATCGCCCTACGCAGGCGCCCCTCCGCTTGGGAAGCAGTGACATCGGCGGCATTCGCCAAAGGGGAAAGGAGGAATGTGGAGAGGAGGAGCGGCGCGATCTGGAGATGTTTCATAAAATGGGACGTCAGCAGAAACGCCGCGGGCGCGACTCGGGTTACACGGCACAAGATTCGCCAAGCGATCGCCAAGCGGGGCGTAGCGAATGGGCACGGATGGCGGTAACTTCACCCAAGCAAGAAACCAAATATCCCATGAACCCCATGACCACGATCACTCCCGAACGTCCCACTGCGCTGGCCACCACCAGCCTCCCAAATCCTCGCCAGTCCGCGCCACCACTGCACCTCGAGAGCATTCTCGTGCCTCTGGATTTCTCCGAGATGTCCCTCGCCTCGCTCCGCTATGCAGCGCCGCTGGCCCGGCAATTCGGCGCGAAGATCACGCTGCTCCACGTCGTCCAGCCACCAAACTACGCACCCGAACTTCCGTATCCCGAGGTCATCGACCAGGAGAATCTCTCCCTGGCTGAGAATACGCTTGCCGCAATCCGCACCGAGAAAATCGACTCTGATCTGCGGGTCGATACCGTCGTGCAGCACGGCTTCGTCTTCGAAAACATCCTCGAGGTCGCGCGGAAGGTCCACGCCGACCTCATCATCACCAGCACCCACGGCTACAGCGGACTGAAACATCTCCTGATGGGCAGCACCGCCGAGTGCATCGTGCGAAAGGCTCCCTGCCCCGTGCTCGTGGTCCGGGATCCCGAGGCAGAACCCGCGTAAGCAGCGCGGGCGGCTCACCGCCGCCGACCGCGCTCAGAGCTTGGCGTGGCTGCCGTCGCACAGCGCACCCTTGCCGCTGTGTTTGCAGCCGCAAAAGTACACCGTGCCATCTTTCTCCGCCATGTAGGCGGTCGGCGCAAAGCTGGTTCCCTTGTGGGTTCCGTCGCAGAGCGGTTGATTTTTACTCTGACCGCAGGAGCACCAGTAGTAGGTCTTGCCCGCCACGACAGGCGTGGGATAGGGCGCTTTTTGGGCGATGGAAGGTTCGTTCATGCGCGATTCATAGCGGCAGTGAGGGCGCGCGAGAATCCCTTTCTCCACCGGTGCATTGCCTGGACGTTGCGCTTCCAGATTCCTCAAATCCGGGCAATTCCGTCGCCGATTTTCCCCTGAGCAACCGTTTTGAAAGCCCAATTCTATCTTTTGCTGTTTGACCTGATTCCTACAGAAAGCGTAACAACCCGCCGCTTCCAGTCAGAACGCATGCCTTTACCCGCTTCGATGACAATTCCCATCGCCCCTTTCCTGCTCCTTCGCTTCCGCGAAAATAGGGTCGTCGCAGGACGTTGTTTTTAGATAGTGGATGAAGTCCCCATGCCTCCATCGTCCAAAGATCATTTCGACTATTCCGTGCCCCTCGATCTGAGGGCGCTCGGTTACCTTTTCTGGGAAAAGGCCTGGCTCATCGGTGCCCTCACCGCGGCGGTTCTCAGCGCCGGGATCATTTTCCTCCTGCGCAGCGAGCGGATCTATGCGGCCACGACGACGATCGAAGTGGAGGAGCAGCAGCAGAGTTTGGTGAAGGCGGATGGGACGAAATTTGAGGGCAGCGGTGGAGAGGCGATCCTCAAGACGATCGAGCAAAATTTTGAAAGTCCCGCGCTCAAGCTGCGGCTCGGACGCAGCGCAGAGTTGCTGAGCGATCCCGCTTTTCTCCCGGACCTGCCGCGGACGGTCTCCGATACGCGGCTCGAATCCGCGATCGGCGGGAAGCTTTCCGCGAGCATCCGTTCCGGCACGCGGCTCATCGATGTGAAGGCGGAGGACGCGAGTCCGGAGGTCGCGCAAAAGCTCTCCCGGTTGGCTGTGGAGGAATTCATCAGCTCGATGTCGGAGAAGCGCGTCAAAGTCTCCCAGAGTGCGCACGGAATGCTCCGCGGGGAGGCCGAGCGGCTGAAAGGCGCACTCGAGAAATCCGAGACCACGCTCCAGCGGTATAAGGAGCAGAACCGCGCGGTGTCGCTCGAAGAGAAACAAAACATCATCGGCGAGCGGCTCAAGGAGCTGAATCAAAAGGTGACTGAGGCGCGCGCCGAGCGCCTGAGGATCGAGTCGGACCGCGCGCAGATCACCGAACTCGCCGGCCAGCCGCCCGAGCGGCTCCTGCTCCTGCCGCGCATCGCGACCGCCAGCGAGGTCGTTGAGGCCCAGCGTCTCTTGGGCGAAAAGAACGCCGAGCTCGCCACCTTGAGCCGGCGCTACAAACCCGAGCACCCGAAATTCACCGACGCCACGATCGCTCTGACGCAGTTGGAGCAGCGGCGCGACTCCGCCATCCAGCACGCTTCCGAACTCGTCGCCACCGCCGTGGATGCCGCCACCGTGACGGAGAAGAAACTTGAGGAGGCGCTGCGCGGCCAGGAATCAATCGCCTTGGAACTCAGCCAGATGGCGATCCCCTACAGCGCGCTCGCCCGCGAAGTGGAATCCGATCGGGCGCTCTACGCCTCGCTGCTGGTCCGGCTGAAGGAATCCGACGTGGGCCAAAGCGTTTCGCCCTATGCCATCCGCATCGTCGCGCCCGCCTCCCGCCCGGAACGCCCTGTCAAACCAAACAAGGCGCTCATCCTCCTGCTCAGCCTCGGCGGCGGGCTCGCGCTCGGCCTCTCTTCCGCACTCGGGCTGCATGCCTTGGATCGCTCGCTGCGGACCGTGGATCAGGCAGAGCAGGCCCTCGGGCTGCGTTCGCTCGCGGCGGTCCCCTACTGGTCCGGAGCAAAGCTGGTGACGGCGCGGCGGCTCTTCATTGAAAAGCCGCACTCCGCCGTCGCCGAGGCCTTCCGCGGGCTGCGCACTACCCTGCTGGTCACTCGCCGGGACGCCGCTTACCGCAGCGTGCTTTTCGCGAGTTCGATCCCAGGTGAGGGGAAAAGTTTCTGCGCGATCAACTATGCGGCGGCGCTCGCGGGCCAGGGTTTCCGCACGCTGCTGGTCGATGCTGATCTGCGCTTGCCGAGCATCGGGCCCGCCTTTCTGGGGGAAGGGAGCACTGCCGCCGGCCTGACGGAAGTCCTGGGTGCCAAATGCTCCCTCACCGAGGCCGTCCATCTTACGGACATTGAGAATCTTTACGTTCTGCCGGCCGGTCGCGTCACGGCAAGTCCCACCGAAATCATCGGCCAAGCGAATCTCACGGCCTTCTTCGAGACTGCGCTCTCGCGTTTCGACCGCATCGTCATCGACACCGCCCCCGTCCACGCCGTGAGCGAGACACTCTTCCTCGTGCCGCACGTGGATGCCGTCTGTCTCGTCGTCCGCTCTGGCCGCACGCCGGTCGTGGCCATTGAGCGTGCGCTCGAAAAACTCCGCGAGAGCGGCGCAAAAATCCCGGGATTCATCCTCAATGGCCTGCCTGTCCGGGGCGGCTACCACTACCACTACCACGCACCGGGCTACGGCAAAGACGAGGTCTATGGGGGCAGCGGCAGGGAGCGGCGGGCGGGTTCAAAATCGTGATGGACTCCGACGTCGCGCCCCTTCGGTTGTTGATGGTCACGGGCATCTTCCCGCCGGATCGCGGCGGCCCCGCCAGCTACGTCCCCCGCATGGCCGCGGCCCTCACGGCTCGCGGGCGCAAGGTGGAAGTCGTCTGCCTGAGCGATCGGATGGATCACGACGACTCCCATCTGCCCTTCCCCGTCCGCCGCATCCGCCGCAGCATCCTTTTCCCCTTCCGCCTGCTCGCGACCACCTTCATCGTCTGGCGCGCCGCGGCGCGCCATGACCTCGTTTACATCAATGGCCTCAGCTCCGAAGCCGCCCTCGGGGCGCTGCTCGCGGGCCGCCGGGCGGTCCACAAAATCGTGGGCGACTACGCTTGGGAGAGGGCGGCCAGCAAGGATTGGTTTGACGGCACCATCGACGATTACCAGGTGGCTGCGAAAAACCTGTTGCTGCGCTTCTCCGACGCGGTGCGGTCGTGGCCCCACATTTTCGCTCACGAAATTATCGTCCCGAGCCACTATCTCGCGCGCATCGTGAAGGGCTGGGGGGTGCGCCCGGAAAAGGTCCGCGTGATCTACAACGCCATCGCGGAGGATCGAAACACCCAGCATCCCAAACCCCAACTCCCGCCGTGGTCTGGCAAGACACTCATCACCGTCTGTCGGCTCGTTCCGTGGAAAGGTGTGGATTTGGTGATCCAGCTATTGCCGAAGCTGCCCACCACTCGTTTCGTCATCGCTGGCGACGGCGCCACGCGCGCTGAACTCGAGGAAGTGGCTCGGAGTTGCGGCGTCGCGGATCGGGTCGTTTTTCTCGGCGATGTTCCCCATCAAAACGTGGCTGAGTATCTCTCGCAGGCCGACGCTTTTGTCCTGAACTCCAGCTACGAAGGCCTCCCGCACGTCGTCCTCGAAGCGATGTCCGCCTGCATCCCAGTCATCGCCACCAACGTCGGCGGCACTGGCGAGGCCGTGCTCCACGACCGGACCGGCCTGCTCATCCCGCCGGGCAATCCCGATGCGCTGAAGGAGGCCATTGAGCGCCTTTGGAATGAGCCCGAGCTGGGCGCGCGATTGACCGGTGAGGCCGCGGTGGTGCTCGCGGATCGTTTTGTTTTCGATGCGATGCTCGCCGCGACGGATAGCGTGCTGAATGAGGCCGCCGGAAGACGGAATGCGACCGCGCCGGATGCGCAGCGGAGCAACGGAGAGCGCGCGGAAAAAGTTTCGCGATGAAGCCGCTGTCGGTCCTTTCGTTCGGCTCCACTCGCGGACTTTGGGACGGTGAATCCGCGGAGGATTATCGCCGGCTTCTGGGTTACGGCGCGGAGTTGGAGCGCTACGTCATCGTCGCCCATTCCTACAAGCGCCACGCCCTCCAGCCGCGGCACTTTGGGAAAAATGTCGAGGCGATCCCGACCGACGCCTTCTGCATCCTCGACAGCTTTTTCCGGATGCTCTGGATCGGCTGGCGCGTGCTGCGTTCCCGACGCATCGATGTGCTCCAGGCCCAGGACCCATTCGTCTTCGGCCTCGTCGCGATGCTGCTCGGGAAAGTGCAGCGCCTGCCGGTGAACGTCTGCGTCTATGGCCCGAATGTTTTCGACCCAAACTGGATCGCGAGCAGCCGCGTGAACCGCTTGATCGCGCCCCTCGGCCGCTGGGTCTTGCGGCGCTGCCAGGGACTCCAGGTGGATGGAAAAATGACCGCGCGCAGTCTCGCCGCCGCGGGCATCGAGCCGGCGCGCATCGCTTTGAAACCCGTGGTCCCGGCGAATCTCCCGAGCTTCTACCAGATCGACCGCGCGACGACTCGCAACGCCCTCCCGCGCGTGCTTTTCGTGGGTCGCCTCGTGGTCCAAAAAAACCTCCCGGTGCTGCTCGAGGCCGCCCGCATTTTGCACACCGGCGGCCACCGTTTCGAACTCGAGATCGTCGGCGAAGGCCCGCTCGGCGCGGAACTCAAGGCGACGGTCGAGCGCACCGGACTCAAAGACCTCGTGCGCTTTCGCGACCCCGTCTCCCGCGACGAGATCGCCGCCATCTTTGCCGCCGCCGATCTCTTTGCCCTGACCTCGGATTCCGAAGGTTACGCCCGCGTGCTCATGGAAGCTGCCGCCGCCGCGCTCCCCATCGTCACCACGGCCGTGAGCGGCTCCGACGACGCCGTGGAGGACGCCGTCACCGGCTTCATCGTGCCCGTGCGGGACGCGGCCGCCGTCGCCGAAAAGCTCGCGCTTTTGATCGCCGATCCCAGCCTGCGCCAGCGAATGGGCCAGGCCGCACGCGCCCACATCGGCAAACACGCCGACCCCGCTTTGAACACTCCCGCGCAAGTCGCCATCTGGCACCGCCTCGCCTCCGAGAGCCCCGCCAAGCCATCCGGTCCTTTCCCCCAGCGCCTCCTCCTTTTCAATCTCGCCACCGACACGAAACACCCGATCCTCGGTTTCACCACGCAGTGGATTCGCGAACTCGCCGCCCGCGTCGAGAGCATCCACGTCATCACCATGCTCGCCGGGGAGATCGACGTGCCGGAGAACGTGCGCGTGTACTCCGCCGGCCTCGAACACGGCTGGTCCGAGCCGCGCCGGCTCGTGCAGTTTTATCGCCACCTTTTCCGCATCCTCCGCGAGGAACGCATCGACGGCTGCTTCTCGCACATGATCACCATCTTCTCCGTGCTCGCCGGCCCGGTGCTGCGGTGGAAAGGCATCCCGCTCGTCACTTGGTATGCGCATCCGAAGCCAGGCCGCGTGCTCAAGCTCTCGCACTACGCCTCGCACCGCATGGTCACGAGTCTTCCGCGCGCCTATCCCTATCATCACGATAAGCTCACGATCATCGGCCAGGGCATCGACACCACACTCTTCGCGCCCGGCGTGCAGGCCACTGTGGATGAAGATCTCATCCTCTGCGTCGGCCGGCTGTCTCGGGTGAAAAATCATCCCACGCTGCTCCGCGCCTTTGCCCGGCTGCCGCAGCGCTACCGCCTCGCCATCCTCGGCGCCACCGCCGGCGCACCCGATGAAGCGTATGTCGCGGAGTTGCACACCTTGATCGCGGAACTCGGGATCGGCGCACGCGTCGCCTTCGAGCCGCCGGTCCCGCCGACGCAATTACCCGAGCAATATGAGCGCTGCTCCGTGCATGTGAATCTCACCGGCCCAGGCTTTGGCGACAAGGTGGCGTGGGAAGCCATGAGTTGCGGGCGTCCGTGCCTGGTCGCGAATGATGACTTCATCGAAACGCTCGGCCAATCCGCGGCGGAGCTGCTCTTCCACACTGAGGACGAATTGACCGCCCGCCTCACCGCGCTCCTCGCGCTGAACCCGGCGGAACGCGTGGCCATCGGCCTCTACCAGCGCTCGCAAGTCGAGCGGCTGCATTCCCTGCCCCGGCTCGCCGAGCGCATCCTCGGCGTGCTCGCGGAGGTGCGGCGGGAAATCACGCCCGACGGACCGCCGGAGCTGCTCTCGACGGCGCTGCGCTGATGGCCAGTTCGCAGAAGATCGTCTCCGCGCTGCGCGCGAACTGGCTGCTCAACATCGTCGGCCTCGTCCTCTCTTTTTGCGCCTCGGTGGTCATGGTCCGGACCATCGCACCCTCGCTCTATGCGGAATACTCCGCCGTGATCGCGATGATCGGCCTCGCCACTTTCGTCTTCGAAGTCGGCGCCAATAGCGGACTCACCCGTTACTTTCACGCGGCCTCGGAGGAAGGCGCGCGCGCTACTTTCTACGGACAAATGCAGCGCCGCCGCGCTCTCGCCGCCGTGCTCTGCGCCGCCGCGCTCATCGCCTTCGGACCGCTCTACGCGCGGAGCACGGAGTTCGGCACGCTCGCCGCCGATCGCTGGCTCTTCGTGCTCGTCGCCGCCATCGTCGCCAGTATCCTCACGCGGCTGCTCGCGCACTACGGCCTCGTCGCGCTCTTCGAGACCACCACCGCGCTGCTCCTCCAGCAGGGCTTTCAAATTCTCCGCGCCGTCGCCCTCGCCTCCATCGCCCTGGCCGGCGGCCAACTTCGACACCTCATCGGCGCCCTCCTCGTGATCTCCCTCATCGAGGCCACGCTCGTCCACACTCGCCTCTGGCGGCTCATCCGCACCGAGCGCGCTCCGCTACCCGCCGGCTTCCTCAATCGCGCGCAGAAATTTGGCCTGCTCACCGTCCTCGACAAAGCCGCCGCGATGCTCGGCAGCGGCACCGTCCTCATGCTCGCCCTCGCGCCCCATCAGCAAGTCGCCACCATGGCGCTCCTCGGGCTGGCCGTGGATTTGGTGGGGAAACTCGTCAGCGTCACCGTCATGCCCATGGGCAATCTGGTCGCACCCTACCTGAGCCAGACGAGTGACGACGCGGCGGCGCAGGCGCTGGCCACTGGGCGCGTGGTGAAACTTTCGAGCCTCCTCTATTGCTTCACCGTCGGTCTCGGCGCCATCGTCCTGCCGTCCTTCGTCGCCCTGGTCTATGGGTCGGACTACCGCCCGGCCGCCGCCTTTGCGCTCCTGCTGCTTTTGCCGACTGCTTACGAAAATTGGATTCGCGGCACCTGCTCCCCTGCCCTGCTCCGCAATGGCCGCAGCCGCGATCTTATGAAAGTGAACGCGCTCCAGGCTGCGATCACCCTCGGCACGCTGGCCCTGGTCCTTCGCCAGCCATTGCCCATCGCCGTCCTCGCGGTCGGTGCTGCCCGCGCGCTCCCGGCTTCGATCAATCTCGTCCTCCTCCGCCGCATCGTCCCCGGTCGAACATACCTCGTCCCCCTCCAAGGCCTGCTCATCGCCGCACTCGCCGCCTTCGCCGCGCTCGCCGCGAGCCATCGGCTGCCCGCGCCTGAGACCGCGCGCTCCCTCGTCGAAGCAGTGCTCTTCGCCGTTCTCTTTTACCTCGGCCTGCGCTGGGTCATCTTCCGCGACACCGACACCTTGCGCCTCGCCCATCGCGTCGCCGGCACGCGGATCAAAGCCCTGAGCCGCCTTCTGCCCGCACTCCCCCTTCCCCAGCCATGAGGGCGTTCTTGCTTCTGCTGATCGTGCTCAGTGCGTTTGTGCCGGCGTGCTACATCGCCGCCGCTCTGCCGACGCTTTGGATCATCCAGCATCCCTTCCTCGAGATGAACGCCACTCTGCTCGAAGTGGCCGGGATCGATGTGACGCTCGTCGATGCCGTCATCTTGATCCTCTCCACCAAGCTCGTCCTGAAGATCATCACCACCCGCGAGATCGTCATGGATCGCGCGCTCTATTTCTCCATCGCCGCCTTCTTCATCGTGAACGTCCTCGCGATCCTCGCCGCGGGCGTAAAGTTCGGCTCCGGCTCTGTCTTCCATGGCTTCGTCGCCCTCACCCGACTTACCACCGAGGCGGCCATCGTGCCCTTCCTTGCGACCTTTATCACCACGCTGCATCAGGCCAAGCGCTGCCTGCAAATCGTCGCCTGGACCTTGATCGCGCTTGGCGTCATTCAGTTCATCAATTTTTTCGGAGCAAGCCACGGCATCACCATCGGTGAAGTCCAGGGGATCGAGCGCGGCGAACTTCGGTACTTTGGTCCCGTGGGTGATTCGATCGGCTTCGTCCTCCTCCTCGGCTATGTGGGCGCGCTCTGTGCCGCACGGCCGGCCTTCGCGCTGCTCTTTGCCGGCGGCATCGTGCTCACCGCTGGCATCGGCGCCATCATCGGGACCGCGGTCGCCACCGTGCTGGTCCTGCTTTTCGGGCTCGAGAGCGGCACGACCCGCGCCTTTGTGCGTCGCTATCTCTGGGTGGTTCCGGTTTTCATCTTCGCCGGGATCGTCGCTGCCGCGACGATCGGACGTCCGCTGGCCAGCACGCTCCTCGATCGCCTGAGCAGCGGCCGATTTCAGGAAAGCGGCGGCCAGCGCCTCTCCACGTTGAAGATGGGCGTGAAAATGGTCATGGACAATCCGCTCACGGGCGTCGGCTTCATGAGCTACGAGTCATCGCTCGAGCGCTACGGCGGGAAACGCTTTTTCAATCTCTCCAAACTCGACGGAGGCACCGCGAACGCGAACAACCAAATCCTCCAGTCACTGACCGACAGCGGCGTCTTCGGTCTCCTGGCTTTTCTCGTCTTCATCACCGTCTCGGCGCGCCTCTTCTGGAAAGTCTCCGCCCGTTGCGAGGACCCTTTCCTGCGCATCGCCCTCCGCGCTGCCTGTCTCTGGCTGCTCACCCAGGTTCTGGGAAATCACGCCGCCGTCTGGCTGATTCCCTCCGCCTACGTCGCCCGCTTTCTTTGGGTCCTCCTCGGCATCACCGTCGCCATCGCCCGTCTGCTCCCGGCCCCCGTGCGGCCTTCATCACTGGCCATTCGTGAAGCCGAACTTTTCTCGGAAACGGTGACTGCGAAATGCGCGCTGGATGACCGCTCTCCGCTCAAGTTCGAAGAAGCATTGCCTCCGGCGAACGCTTCGCCCCGAACTTAAACCGTGCCTGCCCAAAACTTTTGGCCGGCTTCCGCCCAGTCCCGGCCTTGCACGCTGCGGTGGGCTGCCACGCTCATCGCTTGGCGCATCTTGGGATCGCTGATCAGGCGCTCGGTCGAGTCCGTGAAGTCCGCGACATCGAGCGCGTGGGTCACGAAGCCGGTGACGCAATTCTCGATCAAATCCTTCGGGCCACCCTGGTCGGAGACCACACACGGCAGACCGCTGGCCAAGGCTTCGATGATGACGTTTCCGAAAGTATCCGTGGTGCTCGGAAAGAGGAAAACATCCGCGGAGGCGTAGGCTCGGGCGAGTTCGATGCCGGCGAGGTAACCGGTGAAAATGGCGTCGGGGAGGAGGATGTGGAGTTCCGGGAGGAACGGTCCATCGCCGACCAACGCCAGTCGGCAATTTTCAATCTTCAATTTCCAATCCGCTATCTCCCTCCCTCGCGACCCCTCCTTTAACCGGCTCCACGCGTTCACGATTACATCGAGATCCTTCTCCTTCGAAATACGCCCGACGTAGAGGAGCACAGTGGAACCGGGGACAGCGCCACGTTCCACCCAAAACGCCGGATCGCGCCGGGACGGATGAAAGAGCGTGGTGTCGAGCCCGCGCGGGAGGATGGCGATCTTCGCGGCGGGGATGCCACGGTCGATCCACGCGCGGCGGTAGCCTTCGCTGTTCACGTAGAGGAGATCGAGCGAGTCGTAGAACCACTTCATGAAATTCCACGTGAGCGTCTCGAGGAAGCTGTCGTCGGTGAGGATGCGGATGTACTGCGGGAAATCCGTGTGATAGATGCCGCTGGTGCGCAGGCCGAGCAGCTTGCCGGCAAGCAGCGCGGTGAGGCCCACGGGGCCTGGCGTGGAGATGATGAGTTCGGTGAAGCCTTCGCGCTGGATGTAGTCGATCATCTGCAGGATCGGCGGGAAGCTGAGCTTCTGGAGCTCGTACTCGGGCAACTCGAACTCACCGATGGGGGGGAAGTTTTTGATCGGGATGCCGGTGATAGTCACCGTCGCCCGCGACGTCACCACGGTGATGTCGCCGCCCGCCGCGACGGTCGCCGCGGTCAGCTTGCGGATGGTCGTCGCGACGCCGTTGACATCTTCCAGCGTGTCCGTGAACCAGGCGCGTTTGCTGTTTTCCAACGAAGGTGCTGGCGGGCTGCCAAAACCGGTGCAGACCTCGCCGAGCCAGCGCCGATCAGGGGCCTGAGTCTTGAAGGTGTAGAGGTAGGGCGAAAGGGTCGCGAGGATCGGAAGCAGCACGCTGAATTCACGGACGGCCTCGACGATGTTGCCGCTGGAGAGCTGCTGGACAAAGAGGGTGAAGAAACGGAAGGCCAAACGGTTGGCGAAGAAGTTCGCGATGACAAAGGCGCGCCGTTCGGGTTCGGCGAGGCCCGCGGTCTCGCGCGCGAGCAGCGTCTTCACATCGCCCTGCTGGAAGGTCGCGGCGAACTGTTTCCACAGTGAGGCATTGGCGGGCTTCGCCAGCTCGAAGATATTCCCGCTGGCGATGCCTTCCGCGATGAACCCGAGCTTGTCCGCCCAGGAAAACTCCGTGGGATCCTCTCCCTCCATGAAACGCGAGAAGGCCTTGCTGATCAGCGAGCTTTTCGTATCGCCGAATTTCTGCCCGAGAAAGATGCGGACGTTATTGTACAGGCTGTGCGAAAGCGCGAGCGGAGTGCCTCCGCAGCCTCCGACCACGCACTCCCCGGCGCGCACAGCAGCGAGGAAAGACTTTGGGTCTGCGACGGCCTCCGAGACTTCCGTCCACGCGCTCGCGGAATGCAGGCCGCCGTGATCGTCGGAGCCGCCGATGAAGACCTTGCGCCACGGCTCGGGGTGCGTGGGCGCGAAACCGTGCTGGTCCGCAAACTGCGCGATCTTCTCCGGAGTGAGCTGGCCGAAGGCGTGCCGGGTGACTGCGCTGAGCAGCGCGTCGCGGTGTCCGTTCACCCCTTCGAAGTGGCGGAAGAGGAGCACGAGCTTTTCGAGATGCGCGAGGGAGAGTCGGTCGTCGAGCCGGTAGAGCGGGTGCGCCACGGCGTGCGCGAGTTCTTCCGTGGCGAGGTATCTTTGCAGCTCGAAAATATCCTCCCGTCGCGCCTGCAACTCTGCGTGCTGCGCTTCCGCGAGACCCCAGACGAGGACCTGGACCTTGCAGCGATCATCCGGAAAACGCGCGCTCACCTGCTCGCTGATGAAGGTGCCGGGCCGATCCGCAATCGCCAGACAGCCCTCGATGCGATTGTGATCAGTGATCGTCACGAAATCCATGCCGCGCTGGCGCAACGTTTCGTAAAGCGCCACCGGATCAGTGTAGCTGTCTGGCAGACCGACCCGGCGGAAGAGCCACTCCGGCGCGCGCTCGCTGAAGCGGGAATGGACGTGCAGGTCGGCCTTCATGGAGTCGGTTTTGCGGGGACATAGGTCCGTTGTCGCGCAAACCAGCGCTCGTAGGTGAAAGGCAAACGCGGGATGAGCCCCTGGCTGACGCAGTGCCGGATCTGGCGCCAGATCGCCGGATGGGAAAGATCCCCGGGGTGGATGGCGATGCGCATGAGTGGATTATCCTTTAAGCGGCGGAAGAGCGCGCGATTCCAGAGCAGGCTCACGGGCCGACGCCACCAACTCCGCGAACTCCAGACGAGCGAGCGCGATTCGAAGACCCACCCGCTGACCAGGTCGCGCACGTTCCGGAGCCGCGTGGTGTATTGCAGGCCGGCCTCGCGAAGCGCCTTCTCCGCTTCACTGCTCAGCAACCAGGCGGGGGCGATGAATCCTTCGGGCTTGAGATCGATCTCGGAAAATTCTTCCCGCGCGCGAGTCACCAATTCGTAAGCAGTCGCCCGGTCGATGTCGTGAAATTCTCCCTCGTCCGCAGTGTAGAAACGGGTGATGAATTTCTCGCGCAGCGACTCGCCCGCCCGGCGCTCGCGCTGGTGGTGATACCCGTGAATGACGATCTCCTGCCCGGCATCCGCGAGCTCGCGCAGCCACGCACAAAAGTCCGGATCATCCAAAAAATGCCCGCGGTGGTGATGGTTCGGAACGACCAGCCAGGTGCAGATTTTCAGGCCGATCTCAGTCAATTGCGCCCGGATTTCTTCGCACTGCGCACGAGTGTCCGGCGAGACGTCGTGGATGGAAACAACCAGGGCCTGCGAAGGAGGCAGGAGGCGGGTCGTGAGACGACCGACCTTGGTCATGGCGATGCGCATTCGGAGTGATTGAGTAAGGCCGCGCCGCCGCGTGCTTTCAAGCGCGGAGCGGTGAATTCGCCGCCGCGCGGCGACGGGCAATCCAGCCGCCGACGATGCTCAGCAAAGCGCTGGCGGCCGAGGCCGGCGAAACCAGATCACCGTGCCGGGTGAAAAATGTGCGCGGCGCATTGACGGGAATCGCCACTTCGCGCACGGCGATTCCCTCTTGAAATTCAGGCACCCAGCGCTCCACAAAGCCCGTCCGATTCACGAGCCCAGTGACGCCGGTATTTGCGCAGCGGATGAGCGGGCGGCGATTCTCGACGGCGCGGAAGACGGCGTTGGCGAGATGTTGATGGGCAGCGGCGGATCGCCCGAACCAGCCGTCGTTGGTGATATTGACCAGCGCCTGCGCGCCGGCGGCGACGAAGTGGCGGGAGAGATAACCGAGCGTGTCTTCAAAGCAGATCAGGGCGGAAAATTTGATCGCCGGCTCCGAAAGCTCAAGCAGCGTGAATTCGCGGCCCCGCGTGAAATCGGCCGCGACGAGCGGACCGACGATGGGCCCGAAAAGCGGACGCAACGGAAGGTATTCACCAAAAGGCACGAGATGGATCTTGCGGTAGATTTGCAGGCGCCCGGCTTGGTCGGTGAGCAAGGCGGCGATGTTGAAGTCTTCGTTTCGCTCCAGATCGAAATCGGTGCTGCCGAGCAGGAGCGCGCCTTCGAGACGCCTAGCCTGAGCAAAGACGAAGTCGTGATTCAACTCGTCGTCGAATAGGCCGCGCGGGGTTGCGGATTCCGGCCAGAGCACGAGTTGCGGCGGCGGTTGCAGGAGTTGAGCGAGACCGGTCAGACGGTCGAACTGCGCGAAGATTTCGTCCTCCTGCGCGAGATCGAATTTCTCGCGCTGCGGGATATTCGCCTGAATCGCCGCGACCCGCAGCGGGACGGTCGGCGTCGCATCGCCGCGCAGCATTGTGCGCGTGCCGTAGGCCCAGACGATGACGACAAAGGTGACGGTCGCGCTGAATTCCCAGCGGATGCGCTTGAGGAAAGTGGGGCCGATCTCCGCAACGAGGCGCCGGACGATGAGCACGGCCAGCAGATTGCAAAATGCGACGAGCCACGAGAGGCCGGCGACGCCGGTATGATCGGCGATCTGGATCATCGCGAGATCGTCATGCAGCGCCACGCCGAGGTTATTCCAGCCAAAGCCGGTGAAGAGCCAGCCGCGCACCCACTCTTGCGCAACCCACGCCGATGCTCCGAGCGCGCCGATCGCGAGATTCCGGCCTGAATGAACGAATTGCTGCGCATCGCGCCGGGGCAACAGCCACGCGAGGAACCACGCCCAAAAGGCGAAGTAGAGGCCCAGGTAGAGGGCGAGTAACAGGGGCAGAAGGCGGAGCCATGAATTCCCGAAGAGAGGCCCGAGTTCGCCGAGCCAGGAGAAGGTGGTGGTGAAGAACGCGAGGCCGGAGACGTAGCCGAGGGCGGCGGGGCGGAGGCGTTTTAAGTTTGGGGTTTGGGGTTTGGGGTTTGGCGTTTCTTTTTCCCTCGAAGGGTTCGGGGAAACGCCAAACTTCAAACGCCAAACTTCAAACGCCAAATGCTCCTGGCCGAACCAGGTCGCGCAGATGAGCGGTATGAGAGCGATCCACGCGAGCCAGCCTTGATTGACCGGCGGAAAAGCCATCGCCAGCAGCACTCCGCTCGTCACTGCGGCGAGCCATGGCCACACGGAGATGATGAATTTAGAGTGTTGAATCTTGCCTGAGGACGCCGGGCGCGAAGCTCCTCGAAACTCAGAACTCAAAATTCAGAACCAAAAATTTTCACCTTACTCGCGCCGCACGCGCCGGCTCTTTGGTGCCTCAGGTCGGGGATCGAGCGCGTCTTTAATGTCCTTGCTGTAGCCGCTGTTCACCATGAAGTGGATCGGTCCCAGTTCTTCGAGGCTGTAGAAGGCGTCCTTGTCGGCATCCACGAAGCCTTGGGCGATCAGGCCCTTGAGCGTGTCGATCAGTTCCGCCGGTTCGAGGCCTTGCACGCGTTTTACGAGGTCTTCGCCAGTGATTCCCCCGCTGCCGAGCCCGAGGGCCTTGAGTACCGAAATTTCCCCGCCGTCGAGATTGAGGTCGTTGCCAGCCATAGAGAGAGTATGGGCTTCTGAATGTTTAACTGAGGGAGAACGCAGACACGCCCGCATTCACTGCTTCCAACGGTCATTTGTCCATCGCTCTTCAAGCCAACCGTGCTTCCACATCCTTTTGCACCCAGGTCCAGAGGGCTTCGAGGGAGGCGTTGATCTCGGCTTTGATGGCTCCGATCTCGGCGACGGTGCGGGTCTTACCGGGCTCAGGGGTGCGGCGGGCGAACATGTAGAATTTAATCTTCGGCTCGGTGCCGGAGGGGCGCACGGCGACGCGGCGGCCATCGACCAGTTCAAAGATGAGCATCTTTTCCTTGGGGATGAGGTCGCCTTCCACGTCTCGGATGTCCTGCGTCCCGAAGTTCCGCATCGACGCGACGGCGACACCATTCACGTCCCGCGGCGGCTGCTCGGCGTAGCTGGCGGCGAGGCGCCCGATCTTGGCGGCCCCTTCGGCGCCTTCAAAGACGAGGCTGCCGTTCTTTTCCAGATACACTCCGTACTCGGCGTAGATCTCGTCGAGATACTCAGGCAGCGTGAGGCCGCGCGATTTGGCGTAGGCGGCGACTTCGGCGAAGACGACCACGGAGCCGTTGCCGTCCTTGTCGCGTACGAAGTCGGACGCGCCGTAGCCGTAACTTTCCTCACCCCCGGCAATGTAGCAGGCGGATTTTTCGAGGCGCAGACGGCGGGATTCGGCTTCGGACAATTCGCGATAGGCGCGGACACTGAGGCTGAGAGCGCGCTCATATTTTTCCAGCTTTTCGCCGTTGAACTTGAAACCAGTGAGCGTCTCCACGCAGCGCAGGCCGTGTTTCGCGGCGATGGCGTTTTGCAGATCGGTGGTCACGAAGGTTTTGATGATCACGGCGCGGCTCGCGTTGGCGGGGGTGATGATCCCCTGCTCGATCATCTTGCGCACTCGGTAGGCGGTCATCAGCGAACCGATTTGGTTGCCGGTGAGCAGTTCCAAGTCACCGGCGCGATTGCGCACGGCAACGCCCATGCGGTCGGCATCGGGATCGGTGGCGACGACCAGATCGGCCTTCTCCCGCTGGGCGACGGCGAGGGCGAGGGTGAGCGCTTCGGCGTTCTCTGGGTTCGGCGACTTCACGGTCGGAAAACGTCCATCGAAGGCATCCTGCTCCGGCACGGTGAAGTAGCGGAAGCCGAGGCGGTCGAGCATTTTCCGGGTGATGACGCCACCGACGCCGTGGATGGAGGTGAAGACGATTTTCAGACCGGCTTGCGCGGCGGCGGCGACCATCGGGCGATCGAGGACCAGCGTGTCGAGTCGCGCCATGTAGGCTTCGTCGAGTTCCTTGCCGAGCACGGTGAGCGTGCCGCGCTGGGCTTCGGGCAAAGGCATGTAGGCGTCGCTTTCGACCGCGTTCACTCGGTTGATGATCCCGCTGGCGTGCGGCTCCACGACTTGGGCACCATCGGCGAAGTACACTTTGTAGCCATTGTCGTGCGGTGGGTTGTGGCTGGCAGTGACGACGATGCCGGCGGTGGCGTCGAGTTCACGGACGGCAAAGGAGAGTTGCGGCGTGGAGCGCGGCCCTTCGAAGAGCGCGGCGTCGCAGCCATTTTCCGTGGCGACGCGCGCGGCCAGTTCGGCGAAGGCACGAGAGAAATGCCGGGTATCGTGGGCGATCGCGATCTTCGGCCGGCCAGGACGACCGCTCTGCGTGAACCATTCCCTGGCATAGGCAATCAGCCCTTGGGTCGCGCGGCTGATGTTGTAGAAATTCATCGCGTTCGTGCCGACGCACGGCTGCTCGGGGCGACCGAGTTCCTGCGGGGTCCCCTGCTCCGCGGCCGTCACGATCTTGCCGATGGTCCGACCGCGCAGCCCGCCAGTGCCAAAGGCGAGGGTCTTGTAGAAACGATCGTTCAGCTCGCCCCACGCACCCTTTTCCACCAGCTCCCGGATGCTCTGCTCGAAGAACGGCGAACTCGAGCGAGCGATCAATTGCTCGATATTGCGCGCGCTGCTTTCAAGGAGAATGCCGTCGCGGACGGCTTGCTGGAGGCGGAGGCTGAAGTCACTCATGAGCGCCGAGAATAGCGGCGCTCAGGAGGGAGCGGGAAGTGCGATCTTTGCGCCAAACCGAAACCCGCCGCTATTCCACGATCACTCCGCGATAGACCCGTTGTTGCGTGGGCGGCGGGTTGAAAGGTTTGATCGGCGTGCGACCGGGCAGGAGGCGGAGTTCGCTGAGCGTAGCGAGGTCGAGGCGGCCAGTGAGTGGGAGTCGCTTGCTCCGCTGGAAGGTGAGCAGGGCCTCCTCGGTGGCGGGGCCGGCCTGGCCATCGATGTCGTCCCGATAGTGGCCGCGCTGCGCGAGGAGCGACTGCGCGCGCCGGAGCGTCTGCTCCTGCACATCCCGCGGCGCGGTGGCGAAGGGCGTCTGGGCGAAAAGCATCTCCAGATCCGCGGTTGGCTCGGGGATTGGCCGGGGCGGTGGGACGACGGATTCGTCATCGGGCAATGGACCCTGGCGCGGCGTTTCGCGGCGCAGGAAGGCGCGGTCACCTTCTTCCACGGATTCGTCGCGGCGGATGTTCACGGGAGGCGCTGGCTCCCTCGTCATCCGTGGTTCGGGCGCAGGCGCCGGCGGAGTCGGGTCGCGCTCCATCGGCGGTGGGGGCGCAGCGGGTGCTTTCTGCTCCGTGCTCCCGGTGTCGAGCGCGTCCATTGTCGGGGTGTTCAATTGCCCGGTGACTTCGAGCCCGTTGCGAATTTGAAAGCGCCGGATGGCCGCGGTCATCTCCGCACCGACCTGACCGTCAATTTCCCCGTAGTAAAAGCCCTGCGTCTTGAGTTCCGTCTGCGCGTCGCGGATGCGGTCGTCGGCGTGAACACTGACGCCAAGGAGGAGGAGGAGAAGGAGTTTTTTCATCGCGGGGATGGGAGCTTCGACGCGCGCTTCGTCAGCCCATTCACTCCCCCGACTGCACGAGTTCGGGCGGAGCTTTCGGTGGCTGCGGGCGCGACTTTTGGTAGCGGGCGACGCCCAGCGCGATCGAGCGCGCGAGCAGGTCGCGGTAGCCGGAGTTCGCGATCATCCGCGCCTCCATGGGATTATTGATGAAGCCGCACTCGACGAGGACGGCAGGATCGCGAGTGTGCCGGGCGACGTAGAACGGTCGCCCGCGGATGCCGCGATTCGTGGCCACGGTCTGCTGCACGAGGGCAGTCTGGATGAAACCGGCGAGCGTTTCCCCGCTGTCGCGACCGGTGGCCCGTGCGGGATTAAAGAAGCCGGTCCAGGCCCACTCGGGCTCCTGTTCGAGTTTCTCCGAGGCGAAAAAGGTCTCGATACCGGAGGAGTCCGAATTGGTGGCGTGATTGAAATGGATGCTGATGAAAAGCGAATTGGCGACCTTGTTGGCCACCGCGGTGCGCTCGGAAAGGCGCATGTAAATGTCTCCGCGCCGGGTGAGCAAAGTGGGGAAGCCAAATTCCTGGAGGATCTTCTCAAGCCGCAGACCGACATCGAGCGTCAGATGTTTTTCCGTGAGACCGCTGCCTCGCGCGCCTTCGTCACGACCGCCGTGCCCGGGATCGATGACGACCGTCGGGAGAGTCTCGCTCAGCGCGGGCGGCGGCTGATCAAGGCGGCGCTCGTCGTCCGGAACGACGACGAAGGTCAGGCTGCCCGCCAAAACGATGAGACCCACGCAGGGCATGGAATTTCTCATGTGTAGAGGTTTGCACGGCATCCAGAGCTTGCCGACAGCAGCTTTCCAGCGAGCCCACCTCTCTATGTGGCCCGAGACGATCAATTCTTCGACTTTAAGATGGGTCGAACTTCCGCATCCGGAAGCGACCGCCAAGTGAGCGGGCCGGAGTCCCCTCGCTCCAGGACCGCGGCTTCGATGGCGGCATTGGCCAGTTGTTCGTCCCGATGCCGAACGATATCGGCATGGGGCGGGAGATCTTTCGGCGCGTCGTCATCAAGGCTCCAGTGCCCGATGGACCACGCGTCCGCGGCAACGAGAAGAGCATCATCGAGGTTCGCGTGGACGTGCTTTTTCCCGCGGAGATACTCCTCCATCCGGGTGGTCGAGGCGGTCGTGCCCGAGATGACGCCGAATTCCTCGAAGGCCTGACCGAAGGCGCCTCCGTTCGTGTGCATCGAGCCGTCGTATTCGAGCCGGAGATAGAGATTCGGGGCGCCCTGGCGTCCGAGTTCGGCGAAGAGCAGGCGGGACAAATAAGGCGGACCGTAGATCTGCTCGAAGGCGGCCTTGAGCGCCGGACTCAGCGAATAGGTGGCAAGCCGCCGCAGGGAAACATCATGCGCGGAGCGGGCGAAACCTTCCGTGCTGGCGAGTTCGATGGCGGTCATGCGCAGACGTTCGATGTCGCCCGGATGCCCGATGGCGCCCATCGCGATGCGGTCGTAGATCTCGAAAATCTTCTGCCGCTCGCGGCTCATGGTGAAGAGCAGGATGCCATCGCGATACGTGAGGGCGGCGATCGGGCTGCCGCCGGAGAGCTGATTTTCGACATACTCGCGCCGGTTCGCGATGGCTTCGACCCAACGATATGGCTCTTCGATCATGGAGTGTGGCTGGAGGGGTGGCGCATTATGCGAGCTTCGCCTTGAAGATCTTCGCCATGCGCGCTTCGGGCAGCGTTTCGATACCGGCGCCGGAGACGATCTTGATGATCGGGAACACATCCGCACGTCGATCGACACCGCCGGTAGCCGTGTCACTCGACGCCGCAGTCTCCAGCGCCCGCAAGGCGAGCAGCACGGCCTCCGCCGAGCGGAGCTTGCGCAGCGGTCGCTTGCCCCAGGTATTTTCGTAATGCAAGACGCTGCGCACGGCGGGGGAACCCGAACCCGTCGCCGCGTAATCCGCCGCTTCGAACTGCGCACCCATCGCGTCGTAAAAGTACAGTCGCGCCGCTTCCGCTTCATGATCGTAGGTCGCGAAGAGCGGCACGACGACGCCGATGCCTTGCAGCACCGCGCCGAGATTATCGCGGAGCAGTTTCGAAAGCGCGCGCACCTTGCCATCCATGCTCATCTCCTGGAGCTGGCTGCGGCGGTAAAATTGAAATGAATGCTCGAGCACGCGCGCCATCTCCCAAGCGGTCGCGGGAACGCCAGCGATGGCCATCAATGAGTGGCGGTCGATCTCGAGCACTTTATCCGCGCGATCATAGACGAGCGTATTTCCCGCGGTGGCCCGTCGATCGCCAGCGACGAGCACGCCGTCGGCAAACTTGAAAGCCAGGATCGTCGTGCCGTGGGTGGGCACGAAGCCGGGCGCATTCGCGGCATACAGAGAAGGCGCCGGTGCGGCGGGTGGAATGGCCCCGTGTCTTTTCAGCACTGCCACGAAATCCTCTACCGGAGCCGCTCCCGCGGGCTGCCGGTCACTCTGGCCGATCATTCGCCGGTGCGCTGCCGGTAGCGCTTGGACTGATTCGGATCCACCCGGCGCATGCGCTGGAGGAGATCCTTGGTGTCGGGCTTGTTTACGTCGGGGGCTTTTGGCCCACCGCCGTCACCTTGTTGCGGTCCCCACGGTGCGGGGCTCGGCGGTTTTTGCGTCCGATCAGGCATGCGCAAAGTGTACGAACCGCGCGGAAAAACGCAACTGAGCAAACGTAATCAGTGCCGAAGAAAATTCCGCGCCTGTGGCTCTTGCCAGCGCGGAAGGAAAATGACAAAGGAGGGAATGATTCGAAACCTTGCACTTTTCTCCGTCGGCGCTGCGCTCGTCTGCGCCGTGCCGGGCGCGAAGGCTGACGAAAAGCAGATGATCGAGGAGTTGCGCGAAGTGCGGGCGCTCGTCGAGCAACAGGCGAAACAAATCGATGCACTGACGACGCAAGTCTCGCGGCTGAATCAATTGATCGCCGAAAAAGTGGTCGCCGCTTCGGCACCCGAAGTTCCAGTGGCGGCAAAAAGCGCGGACCCTTTTGCCAATGCGCCGAAGGCCGAAGCGGCTCCGGAGGCTCCACGACACATCGTCGTGAAGGGCGAGACATTGACCTCCATCGCAAAGCACTACAACGTAACGCTGGCCGAGTTGATGAAAGCGAACACGGCGCTCAATCCCGCCAAACTCCAAATCGGCCAGAGCGTCACGATCCCAAGTCTCAAGGCCCCCGAACAACCCGCGGAAAAAAAAGAAACCCCCTAAATGGACGACACCGATAAATGGTTCCTGCTGAAAAACGACGACGGCGCGCTCTTTGGCCCGATCACGTTTGAACAATTGCGTGAGTGGGCGATGGACGCCCAGGTCTCACCGCTGGACAAAATCTCCCGGGACGAGCGGAACTGGGTGAAGGCGCCGATGGTCCCGGAACTCGCGATGGACTATCTCGTCGAGGTCAGCCCGGATCAATTTTACGGCCCGACGACGATCGGCGCGGTGCGGGAGTTTCTGATGGTCGGCGAGATCAATCAGGACACGCCGGTGACCAATTGCCGGGATGGTGCGGTGATGCGCGTGCGCGACATTCCCGAGCTCGAGATCGCCGAGGCGCAGAACGAATCGCGGCCCGTGCGCACGAGCATCCGCGTGAATCTTCAGCAGCGCATTCGCGATCTGGAGGAGGCGCTCATGGAGGAGCGCCGCGCCCGCGAACAGGCCGAGCATCTTCTCGAAAAGCTGGAAGCCAAGCTCGCGGATATCACTCGCGCGGCTTCGCTTTAAGGTCTCGCTCCGCGCCTTTCAGCACGGCGTCGATCCACCGATACGCCTCCTCGCGGATTTCCTCCGGGAAATCGTGTGGGCAATCTGGATGGACGACGCGCAAGCGATCCGCCGCGTTGTGCAGCGCGAAGATGGGCGTCGCCGCTTTTGCGATGCGATCGACGCTCTGCCACTTGAAGTTCGCGTCGCCGAGCGGGGCGCTGAGGAAGACGTGACGAGGTGCGAGTGCGCCGATCATTTCCTGAAAATCGAAGGGAACATCGGCCGCGCGCCCGAGGTAAGCGGTGAGTCGCGGCATGTAGCGATCCTGCGTCCAGCCTTTGATATTTCCGTCATAGTAATCGACGAAGGAATCGAGCCCGCAGCTTGAGACCACGACTTTGAGGCGCTCGTCGAAGACGGCCGTGAAGACCGAATTGTGCCCGCCGAGCGAATGACCGATCGCGCCGAAGGCTCCTCCGCGGACAAAGGGCAGCGACTCCAGCAGATCGAGGCCGCGCACGTTATCCCAGATCGCCTTCATCGTGCCGCTGGCGTAGCCGAGTTCGGCGAGGTCTGGTTGGTAATCGGCGAGGTGCGGGTAGGCCGGGGCGAGCGCCACGTACCCGCGCTGCGCGAGTTCGTAGGCATAGGCGCGATTCGCGGCCGCGCCGGGTTCGACCACCGTCCGGTTGCCGATCACGTTGTTCGTCCCGTGCAGGCAGAGCACGGCGGGAAATTTAGCCGTGCCGTTGAGCGCGGCCTTCGGGATGAGGAGCCAGGCCTGCGCGCGTCCGCCCGGTTCGCTCGCGTAGGTGATTCGGCGGCGAACGTGATCGCCGGCGTCGATCTCTTCCACGACCTGCATGTCGAGCGGGCAGCGCTTTTCCGCACCGGGCAGCGGCCCCATGATTTCCTGCATCGCCCGCAGCACTTCGGCGCGCCGCTGGCGCCAGTCTTCGAGCGTCGTCCCGCGCTGCCCCGCTCCGCTGGAATCGCGGAAGAGGAGGAGGTCATCCCGGTCGAGGCGTGGAGCATCCGCGGCATGAAGGCAGACGGTGAACACACTGCAAACGAATCCGGAGAGGCGCGGAATTTTCATGGCAAAAGGGGGAGCCGCGAGACTCGCCAGCGCCAGGCATACGAACAAGTTCACAGTTCCGCTCGACGCTCACCGCGAGGCAGCGGACGATAGCCGCCTTGGCCCTCATCCCACCAGAAACGCTCGAACAAATCGCCGCCGCGAATGACATCGCGGAGGTGATCGGCGGCTACATTCAGCTCAAGCGCGCGGGTGCGACGTTCAAGGCGCTCTGCCCGTTTCACGTGGAGCGTTCGCCGTCCTTCACGGTGAATCCGCAGCGGCAGATTTTTAAGTGCTTCGGCTGCGGCGCGGGCGGGAGCGTTTTCAAATTTGTGGAGCTCTACGAGAGCCTCAGCTTCCCTGATGCGGCGCGGAAACTCGCGGAACGCGCGGGTATCAAAATCGTCGAGGCGGAGATGAGCGCGGAGGACCAGGCGCGCTTCGGTATGAGGCGCCGACTGCTCGCCCTGCACCTCGATGTCGCGGAGTATTTCCATCGCAATCTGATGAAGCTGCCGTCCGCGCAGATCGGGCGCGATTACCTGAAAAAGCGCGGCATTTCCGGCGACGTGGCGAAGGAGTGGAAGCTCGGCTACGCGCCGGACGAGTGGGATGCGATGGCCAGCTTTGCGCACGAACGCGGATATACCGAAGCGGAGTTGATCGAGAGCGGGCTGGTGAAATTGCGTGATGAGGAACAGCCGCACGGGGAATACTACGACCGGTTCCGCGGGCGCGTGATGTTTCCCATCTGCAACGATTCCGGCGAGGTCATCGGCTTCAGCGGGCGCGTCCTCGAAGCTGACGCGAAGGGCGCGAAGTACATCAACTCGCCCGAGACGATGCTCTTCACGAAAGGCAAAGTGCTCTTCGGCCTGCACAAATCGAAGCGCGCGCTGATCGACAAAAGCTCGGCGATCGTCTGCGAGGGCCAACTCGATTTGATCACGGCCTACGAAGCGGGGATCAAAAATGTGGTCGCCCCACAGGGCACCGCCTTCACCGAGATGCAGGCGCGCAAACTCAAGCAGTACTGCGAAGAAGTCGTGCTCTGCTTTGACTCCGATGCGGCCGGACAAAAGGCTGCCGAGCGGTCGCTCACCGCGCTGCTCGCGTCGAACCTCGCCGTCCGCGTTGCCACGATGCCACCGGGCGAAGACCCCGACTCGCTCATCCGCAGCCAGGGAGGCGAGGCCTTTTCCGCGCGGATCACCGCAGCGAAAGACTACTTCGACTTTCAAATCGACGCGATGGCGGAGCACCCGGACTTTGCGAGTTCCCGCGGGAAGATGCAGGCCGCCCGCAAAATGGCCGCGTCGATCAGCCTCATTGCCGACGCGGTGTTGCGGGAGACGGTGATGAATAAGGTGACCATGCGGCTGGAGGTCTCGACCGCGGAATTCGTCAAGATGCTCAAGCAACCCACCGTGGCTGCGTCCCACGATTCACCCGACGAGCAAACGATCACCGAGCCGATCGTCCTTGATCCCACGATGCGCCTGCTCGCCCTCGTCGCCTTGCACAATGAAGATGCCCGCGCCTGGCTGCTCGAGGAGCACTGGCGTGAGAGCCTCGAGCAGGAACCCGGCGCCGACCTCGTCGCCAAGATTCTCGATTTTCCGCTCCGCGTGGGGGACCCGCCCTCCGCTGGCACCTTGCTCTCCAGCCTCGATACGGCCGGCGAGGCAGCCGTTGCGGGGCTGCTCAATGACCCGCCGCCAGAGCACGCGATGGCCGTCACCCACGACTGCTGGCGCGAACTAGAGCGCCGGAAAATCCGCCGCCGGATCGATGCGCTCAAAGCACGGCAACGCGCTCAAAATCTGGACTTTGAGACAGTCGCGAAATTGCACGAAGAAATCCTTGATTTGCAAAAACGACTCTCCGATATTGCGCGGCCTTTGTCCCCGCCCCTTTCGACGTAGCCTATGTTTTGAGAGGCGGGGTTAGTTATCTTCTCCACTCCTCGGGTATGCCTAAGACCGTCAAAAAAGCCTCATCAAAAATCGTCAAGTCACCCAGCAAGAAAACCCAACCGAGCGCTAAAAAGAGCCCCCCAAAGGAACATCGAAAGGCAAAACCTGTGGCCATAAAAAAGGCCACCAAGGAGAAGGCACCGACGAAAGCCGAGCAGGTGGTGCAGGCCAAGAACGGCAAGGCGGCGAAAGGCGGAATCCCGGCAAAGTTGGGCAAAGTAATCGCCCCAGCGGCAACAACCATCAGCGTGATCGATCAGCCTGATGTGCAGGAGAAATTGCGCGAACTGATCAAGCTCGCCAAGGAGCAGGGCTACCTCACCTACGACGACCTGAACGAGGCGCTCCCAGATAACGTCAATGATCCCGACGAGATGGAGACGATCATGAGTCGGCTCCGGACCATGGAGATCGAGATCATCGACGCGTCGGACGTGGATCGTTTTAAGGACGGCAAGAAGGTCGAAGACGCTGAGGAAGAAGAAGAGAAGCCCGAGGCCAAACTGGACATCCTCGATGACCCGGTGCGGATGTATCTGAAGCAGATGGGCCAGGTGCCTTTGCTGACTCGCGAGCAGGAAGTGGAAATTTCCAAACGCATCGAGGAGGCGGAACTCAATGTGCAGAAGCATATCAACCGTTTTGGTTTCATTGCCCGCGCTTATCTCGATCTTGCTCAAAAGCTGACGGAAGGCCGCGAGCGTTTCGACCGCGTGATCCTCGATAAGAAAATCGAAAGCCGCGAGCGCTACATGAAACTCCTGCCGAAGCAAATGAACCAGCTTCAGCACGCCTCGGAGAATTGCAGCACTACTTTCCGCAATTACATTGCCCACGGCGGCAAGAATCACGACACGAAGTCGTATCAGGACTTTGAGAAAGCCCACGCGGCGATCCAGCGGCAGTATCCGAAGTTTTTCTTCAAGCAGAAGGTCACGGAGGAATTCGTACACCTCGCGGACGAAGCCCACCGGCAACTGGTGCTCTGGCAGAACGAACTGGCCAAGCCCAAGACGAAGCAGACTCGCGTGCATGGCCACCAGCCGATCGACTACGCCGCGAAGATCAAGGATCAGACCCTGCGGATGTGGATGAGCCCGGAGGAATTCCTCGCCGAGTACCAGGAGCTAAAGCTTTGGCTGAAGAAGGCGCTGAAGGCCAAGACCGAGATGGTCGAGGCGAATCTGCGCCTCGTCATTTCCATCGCGAAAAAGTACACGAACCGCGGCCTTTCCTTCCTCGATCTCATTCAGGAAGGCAACATGGGCCTGATGAAGGCGGTCGAGAAATTCGAGTACCGCCGCGGTTACAAATTCTCCACCTACGCCACTTGGTGGATTCGACAGGCGATCACCCGTTCCATTGCCGACCAGGCGCGCACGATCCGCATCCCGGTGCATATGATCGAGACGATCAATAAGTTGATGCGCGTGCAGAAGCAGCTCGTGCAGGATTACGGTCGCGAACCCACCCCCGAGGAAGTCGCCGACGAAATCCAACTCCCCGTGGAGCGGGTGCGGGCGGTGCTCAAGATGGCGCAGCAGCCGATCTCGCTCCAGTCGCCAGTCGGCGAAAGCGACGACACCAGCTTCGGCGATTTCATCCCCGACACCACGGCGGAAGACCCGAGCGACGTCACGGCGATCATGTTGCTCAAGGAGAAGATCCGCGATGTGCTCGACACCCTCACCGAGCGTGAGCGGCAAGTCCTGGAGCAGCGTTTCGGCCTCGTGGATGGCTACAGCCGCACTCTGGAGGAAGTGGGTCGCCAGTTCCGGGTCACGCGTGAGCGCATCCGGCAGATCGAGGCCAAGGCGCTCCGGAAGATGCGTCACCCGACGAGGATCCGGCAACTCGAAGGATTCCTCGAAGCTCAGCAGGCATAAATTGCCCGCAGTGGCGTTCAGGTAAAATGGTTCGCAACTTCGGTCTCCCACGTGCGTTCATCTCTGCGCGATGAATCACGACGAAAAAGACGACCTCTGGGATCTCCTCGGCAAAGCGAAACCTGTTCAGGCATCCCCGTTTTTTTCGCGGAACGTCCTCCGGGCGATTCGCAGCCAGGAGCCCGAAAGGGCGGGCGTCGTCGCTTGGTTCCTTTCTCGGTGGAAACTCGTCGCGGCCGGCGCCGTTGCCTTCCTCGTCACCACTCTGGTCTTCCAGCCCCGCCCTGAATCCGTGGAATCTCTGGAGGTGCTCGCCTTGAGCGTCAGCGCCAGCCCGGACTACCATGTGATCAGCAACCTTGACGAACTGCTCGAATCGCAAGCGAGTTCCGTATGGCTCGATACCTCCGTTTACTAGGCGCGCTCTCCCTCGCGCTCCTTTTCTGCCCGTCCGCACTGGTCGCAGGCGAGCCTGGGCGGCCCGAAAAGCCTTGGCAGAATGGCAACCGTCCGTCTCCGGGCCCATTCGCGGGAGACAAATCTCCGCAGATGGAAAATGTGCGGAAGGCCCTCGAAGCCCTCGGCCCCGAACAACGTCGGCGGTTTGCCGAAAATCTCCTTCGCTGGTCCAATCTTTCGCCGGAGGAGAAAAAGGTGCTCCGCGAAGGCGAGGAGTTGCGGAAGAAGTACATGGAAGCCGAGATCAACGCGGCCATCGCAGAATCCGGCCTCCAGTTGGACGGTGAGCGGCGCGCTCAGTTTATTCGGCGTTTCGAGGAGGAGCGGAAAAAAATCGAAGAGCAACTCCGCAAGGAAACGATGGAGAAGCGCAAGCCAATGGTTCGCGAACTCATCGGGCGGATGAAGACGGAGTTTTCAACTCCGAATCCGTAAGCCAGGCAGCCGCCCCCTCGCTCCGAGTTTCTTTTTTTGGCCAAGGGCGCCCCAACTCCTGGCCTTGGCGCTCCCGTGCTTTCCAGCGACAGTCCTCTCCAATGCCTGATCTCCGCCGGCCCATCCACTCCCTGACGCTCGCTGAAATCGAGGCGTGGCTCACGACCGCCGACCAGCCTCGCTACCGGGGCGGACAGCTCACCCAGTGGCTCTATGAAAAGCGCGCGCCATCCTTTGCCGCGATGACGAATCAACTCTCCGCCCTGCGCAAACGCCTGGCGGCCGAGTTCCTTTTCGATGAAATCGAACAAGTCCGGGTGCTCGGCTCCGCAGACACCACCCGCAAATATCTCTTCCGCCTCGCCGACGGCGCGCTCATCGAAAGCGTCCTCATCCCGGCCTCCCCTGCCCTCTATGGCGAGGCCAGCGACCGCCGCACGCTTTGCATCTCGACCCAGGTCGGCTGCGCCTACGGCTGCAAATTTTGCGCCAGCGGCCTCGACGGCTTCGCACGCAATCTCGGTCCGCAGGAGATCGTCGGGCAGTTCCTGCGCGTGGAAGAGCTGAGTGGCGAAAAGATCAACAACATCGTCTTCATGGGCATGGGCGAGCCACTCGCGAATTTCGCGAACGTCATGAAGGCCATCAACATCATCAATGCCCCGTGGGGACTCGGACTCGGTGCCCGACACATCACCATCTCCACGAGCGGTCTCGCGCCGCAGATCCGCCAACTCGCCGAACAGCCCTTGCAAGTCCGCCTCGCCGTCTCCCTGCACGGCGCGACCGACGAAGTGCGCCAGCAGATCATGCCCGTGAATCGCAAGTACCCGCTCGCCGAATTGCTCGACGCCTGCGCTGCCTACACCCAGCGCAAAAAGCAGCGCCTCACTTTCGAATACATCCTCATCGAGAATGTGAACGATCGCCGCGAAGACGCCGCGGCCCTCGCCCGGCTCGTCCGGGAGGTGAATGCCAAGGTCAACTGCATCCCCTACAACGTCGTCGATGGCCTCGACTGGAAACGCCCGAGCGAAGCGCGCCAGGACGACTTCATGGCCGTGCTTAACGCCGCGCGAGTTCCCGCCACGATCCGCCGGGAAAAAGGCCACGACATCGCCGCCGCCTGCGGCCAACTCCGCCGCCAAACGATGCCCGCGACCCCCGAATCTCTGCCAGATCCAGCCCTGCCATCGTGACCGGCGGCTGACGCCGACTGGATGCAGAGGCGTTGCCGTCACACTCTTTTTCCAAGCACCCAAACCACCAGCCCATGACCCTCCGGATCTTCCTCAGTTTGCTCGCCTCCACGCTCGTCTCTTTCGGGGCTCACCCATTTCTTTGCTGCGACTACGGGGGAGGGAAAGTTTGCGTGGTCGATGCGGCCGGAGGAATCGAGTGGCAGTATGACTGCAAAAATCCCCAGGACTGCTGGCGACTGCCAAATGGGAACACGCTCTTCTGCTTTGTGAACGGCGCGCTGGAACTGAAACCGGATAAGTCCGTGGTCTGGGAATACAAAGCGCCCGCGAAGACCGAGGTCCACGCGTGCCAGCCATTGCCGGATGGCAAAGTGATGTTAGTCGAATGCGGGACCAGCCGGATCATCGAAGTGGATCGCGCCGGGAAGATCGTCAAAGAGATCAAACTCACGACCAAGCCCGAAGTGAAGTTGCACAATCAATTCCGGGGCACCCGCAAACTCGCGAACGGGCACTACCTCGTCTGCTTCAAAGGCGAGAATCGCGTGGTGGAACTCGACGGCGACGGCCGGGAACTCCGCAGCATCGCGGTCGCCGGTGATCCTCATGGTGCCCTCGCGCTGCCTGGCGGAAATATTCTCATCACCTGCGGAGATGGGCACAAAGTCGTGGAGGTCGATCCCGCGGACAAAGTGGTCTGGGAGCTGAACGAGAACGACCTTCCCGGCAACCCGCTGCGGCTCATGGCCGGCGCCCAGCGACTACCCAATGGCAACACCATCCTCTGTGTGTATCTCGGCCACGGCCACATCGGCGAGCAACCACAGGTGATCGAAGTCACACCCGACAAAAAGGTCGTCTGGCACTTCGCTGACCACGCGCACTTTAAGACGATCAATCAGATCCAGCGGCTCGATGTGCCCGGCGACGTGACCAGAGGAGAGATCCTGCGCTAACGCTGAATAACTCGAACGTCTTCGGAGCGACGTGCGACGCCATTCAGTTTGAGCCACGTTCCCTCAGCTCCAAGGTGGGACGGAATGTGCTCCCCCACCAAGCAATCATCGCTGATCGAGCGCGTCTCTCGATCGCCGCAAAGGCGGTTGCAGACGCTCCGATCTGATCTCTAGTCTCGCGCCAATGCTCCGAAAGTTCATCCTCCTCGCCCTCGCCGGTCTGCTCACCGGTTGCGCCACCAAGGATCGCGTCCATACGATGCGGGTCAGTGTTCCGGAGCAGAAGATGGCCGTTTATAAACGCGGCGTGGAGATCGCCCGCTACGATGTCTCGACTTCCAAGTTCGGCCTCGGTGATCGGCGCGGGAGCAACTGCACGCCGCTCGGGCGCATGGAGGTCGCCAAAAAAGTCGGCGGCGGCCAGCGCCTCGGGATGAAATTTAAAAGCCGCCGCCCCACTGGCGAGATCGTGCCGGTCAATGCCCCGGGCCGCGATCCGATCGTCACCCGGATCTTGTGGCTGCGCGGCCTCGAAAGACAGAACTCCAACGCCTACCGCCGGACCATCTACATCCACGGCACCGCGGAAGAGTGGAAGGTCGGGACGCCGGCGAGCTACGGTTGCATCCGGATGCGCTCGCGCGATGTCGTCGCGCTCTACGACATCGTCGGCAAAGGAGCCGAAGTGTATGTGACCACCGACCCTCTTCCGATGCCGATGGGGATGCCGATGCCGATGCCGTTGGTGCAGGCCGCACCGCCGCCCGCTCCGCCCACGCTGTAGCTCAAGCGGGCCGCCACACCGTCTCGTCGCGGATGTCGGCGAGGAAGGGGAGGTCGCGGCGATATGCGGCGAGCGCCGGCAGGTCGAGTTCCGCACTGATGAGGCCTGCGCGGTCGGCGGCGTCGGCGACGATTTCGCCGCGGAAATCCACGATGAGACTCCGGCCCGAGTAGTGCAGGTGCGGATCACTGCCGACCCGGTTCACACCCGCGACATAACACTGATTCTCGATCGCCCGGGCCTGGAGTAATTTCACCCACTGCCCGAGCCGCGCATCGGGCCAACTCGCGATGACGGTGATGAGGTCCACTCCTGCTCGGGCGACGGGGCGGAAGATCTCCGGAAAACGCAGATCGTAGCAGATGAAGGGCGCCACGCGGCACGCGCTCCACGGAAAGATGACGGGAGCATCACCAGGCGAAAACGCCGCCCTCTCGCCGCCAAGCGTGAAGGGCTGCAGCTTGCCGTAGCGCGCCATCTCGCAACCCTCGGGCGAGAAAATCACAGCTTCATTGCGACCGCGGCCATCCGCCCCAGTATTCACGACTCCGCCCTCGATGAAGATCCCGCGCTCCTTTGCGAGGTCCGCCAGGAACCGCTCGGACTCACGCGCCGCGCCTTCGGCGATCACCGCCACGTCGATGCTGAATCCCGTGGAAAACATTTCCGCAAAAATCAGCAGTGAGCCGGGGGGAATCTCGACATCGGCGAGCAGCGGGCGAATCCGCGCGTGGGTCGCCGCTTTGTTTTCCCAAACGATGTCGTGCTGGCAGCAGCAGACCTTCATGGCAATTCGAGGCTCCAGACTTCGGGGGTGCGCAGGCGCGGGCGCACCTCGCCATTTGGGATCACGTAGCGCTGCTGCCAGCGCACGGTGGGTACGGTCGCGCGCGAAACCGGAATTTCACCCGCGATCGTCCACTGATCGGTGCGGACATCGTAAGCGAGCGCCGTGCGGGGAAATCCCGGGTGCTTTTCGACTGGCGCAAAGGTGACATGCGCGCCGTCGTCACCGCTCACAATGAGCAGGCCCGATTCACTGAAAACCGCCGCCGGGCTGGGCGCGGCGACGGCGGCGCGAGGCAGGTCGGCGAGCCGCGTCCAGCCTTTGTCCGGCGTGAATCGCCAGGCATCCCTGAGATATTCACGCGCCGGCTTCCCATCGGGCCCCGGTGCCAGCGCCACTCCACTGAAGAGAAAAAACGAACCTTCCAACGCTCCGGCAACGGCGTGCATGCGCGCCGGTCCTGGACAAGGCTCGAGCTCCCGCCAGCGCGGCTCGGACTCCGCGAGATCGAGCGCCCAAAAAGTCTTCAGCGCAGTCGTGGAGGTCGGCGTTTCAAGACCGCCCGCGACGTAGATGGTGCTGCCGAGCGCTGCGCCGCAGGCGTTCGCACAGGAGTTCGGCAATGCCGGGAGCACGTCCATCACGAGACGATCGCTCTGCCAGCTCAGTGCGAAGACCTCACGGTAATGCTGCGTCGCGTCGCTGCCGCCGATACCGATCACCCGGTCACCGACCGTCGCGGACACTCCGTAGCCGAGCGGCCGCGGCAACTTGAACGTCGTCGTCCGCCAGCGCCCCTTCGCCGGATCGAAGAGGAAGACCGAGTCGTACCATTTCTTCACAAAGACCTCGGCCCACTTGTCCTCGGGGATGTTCGCGCCGCCCGCCACGATCAACGCTCCACCGCTGACGCCCGCAAAAGGCGCAGCGAATCCTTCGGCATCGGGGATCGGCGGCAATTGGCTCCAGCGCATCGTCGGATGCGCAGCGTGCAGCGAGAGCGCGAGGAACCCAAGCGCCAAGAAAACCACGGGCGCTGCGGGGAAATGGAAAAGTGCGGTGCGGGAGGCGTCCATCCGTCGCGAGCATGGGCATCTCGATTCCGCCACCCAAGCTCCAAAGAAATACAAGTTCTTGGGGATTCGAGTCTGGCGTTTCATTCTCCAAACCATGTCCCTTTTTCCTCGCATCCTCGTCGCGGCGCTGCTTTTCGTTCCGGACGCCTTTGCCGAGCCGCCGGCGATTTCTCTCCCGGACGGGCTCACCGCCACGCTCGTCGCGGCGCCGCCGCTGATCGCCCATCCCGTGATGGCCGCGCCCGGTCCTCCCGGCGTGCTCTTCGTCTGCGACATGGCTGGCCTGAATCTGAACAAAGCCGAACTCGAAGCGCAGCGGCCAAACCGCGTCGTGCGCCTCGCGGACACCGATGGCGACGGCATCTACGACACGCAGACTGTCTTCGCCGATCAGCTCACGTTTCCCAATGGCGGCGTGTGGCTCGGCGATTCGCTCTACGTCTGCTCCGCGCCGGGTCTCTGGCGCTTCACCGATGCCGATGGCGACGGCGTCGCCGAGACCCGCACCGCGATCGTCACCGGCTTCGACTACACGGGCAACGCCGCCGACTTGCACGGCCCCTTCCTCCACCCGGATGGCCGCCTCTACTGGTGCCATGGACGCAAGAGCTACAGCGCCACGCAGAGCGATGGCCAGGTCGTCGCGACGGGCGCTTCGTCTGGCATCTGGTCGTGCCGCCCGGATGGTCTCGACCTCCGCTGGCACTCCCTCGTCGCCGGCGACAATCCCGTGAAACTCGACTTCACCCCGGAAGGCGACGTCATCGGCTCGATGAACCTTTACTTCAGCCGCCCGCGCGGCGACGTCATCATGCACTGGTTGCGCGGCGGCGTGTATCCGCGCGAGGATCAAAAGAAGGTGATCGAAGGTCTGCCACGCACGCTGGAGGTGATGCCAGTCGTCCATAACTTCGGCCACGTCGCCGTCTCCGGCTGCGCCTTTCATCGCTCCGGCGCGCTCGATCCCGACTGGCGCGGGCACCTCTTCGTCACGCACTTCAATACCGGCCGCCTCACCCGCATGGAGATGACGCGCGATGGCGCCACTTTCAAAGTCGCCGAGCGCGAGTTTCTGAAAATGCAGAACCCCGACGCCCATCTCACCGACGTGCTCGAGGACCGCGACGGCTCGCTGCTCGTCGTCGATACTGGCGGCTGGTTTCGTAATGGCTGCCCATCTTCGCTGATCGCCAAACCCAACGTGGCCGGCGCGATCTATCGCATCCAGCGCAAAGGGGGCGCGGCGCAGTGCGAGCCGTGGGGTGCGGCGACGGCGGAGGTGTGGACGCTGGCGCAAAAAGGGGGCGCGGACAGCGTGCAGAAGCTCGCCGAGCTCCTCGACGCTGAGGATTTGAATGTTGCCCGCGCCGCGGCGAATGCACTCGCTTCGCTCGCCGATCCCTCATCTGCCAAGGCCCTCGCCGCCGCGCTCTATCAGCGCGATCCGGCAGTGCAACTGGCCGCCACCGCCGGCCTCGGAGTCTTGCCGCAGCTCAGTGAAAAAGCGATCAACACCCTGCTCCGACAACTCGACGGACCGCTCGAGCCCGCGCTCGAACATCAGACCATGGAGACGCTCATCCGCGGCATCGCAAATCGCAGCGAGACCCTCGTCGCAAAGCTCGGCTCCGGCGGATCGGCGAACGCGCAGCGCTGCATCCTCCGCATCCTCGAGCAAATGCCCGCTTCTCCGCTCACCGCCGCCCACGTCATCCCGCTGCTCGATGCCAAAGACGCCACCCTCGCGCAAGCCGCCGCCGAAATCCTCGCCCGCCACCCGGCCTGGCTGCCCGCCTTCGCCGAACACCTCTCCGGACGCGCGAGCGATACCGCGCTCCCACCCGACCAACTCGCCCTCATCGAGACCGCGCTGAAATCCGGTGCCGCCGACGCCACCGTCCGCACGCTGCTCACGCATTTCATCACCAGCGAAAACGCCGCCGAGCAGCGCACCGCCTGGCGCATCCTCGCCGCGTCGAGCACCGGCACCCCGGAGGCGGACTGGATCCCGCCGCTCAAACTCGCCCTCGCCGATGGTGCCCCCGCCGATCAATCGCTCGTCATCTCCGCCATCGCCCGCTTTCACGCGCCGGAACTCGACGCCGCGCTCACGGAATTCGCCGGCGACGAAAAGCGCCCCCTCGCCCTGCGTCTCCGCGCCCTCACCGCCGCACCGAAAGCCAAGACCATCCTCTCCGCCGATTCCTTCCGCTTCCTCGAAGACACCCTCACGCAGAGCCCCTCGCCCGCCGCACGACTCGAAGCCGCCCAGCTCCTCGCCACCGCAAAACTAGACAAAGACCTCCTCCTCAAACTCGCAACCTCGCTCCCGAAAATCGGCCCGCTTGAACTGCGCGAACTCCTCGCCACCGTCCGGCGCGCCAAGGAACCCGAGGTCGGCACCGCCTGGGCCACCGCCCTGCGCGACGCTCCCGCCCTCGGCTCCGTCTCCGAGAGCGAAGTGCGCACCATCTTCAGCGCCCAGGCACCGGAGGTCTTCGAGATCGTCGCGCCCGCCATCCGCGCCGCCGCTGCCGAGAGCGAGACGCAGCGCCGGCGCCTCGACACCCTGCCCGCCCAAGTCGCCGAAAGCGGCCGCCCCGAAGAAGGGCGCGCCCTTTTCACCTCCGGCAAAGGCGCGTGCGTCTCGTGTCATCGCATCGAAAATGTGGGCCACGTCGTCGGCCCGGAACTCAGCACCATCGGACGCATCCGCAGCCCCCGCGACCTCCTCGAATCCGTGCTCTTCCCCGACGCCAGCACCGCCCAAGGCTATGAAGCGCACACCGTCGAAACCGCATCCGGCCAATCCCTCCTCGGCGTCATTCGCCGGAATCTCCCCGACGCCATCGTCCTCGTCGATCCCACCGGCCAGGAGCAGACCATCCCCCGGGCCCAGATCACCGGCCTGCAGCTCCTGCCTACTTCGCTCATGCCGCCTGGCCTCGACCGCACCCTCACCGAGCAGGAACTGCTCGACCTCGTCGCCTACCTCGCGAGCCGAAAGTAGCGCCCGCTACATCGTCCGCCCCGCTGCCGCCATGAAAGGATGCAGATCCTTCATGAGTTGCGCAAAGGCCGCGAAATCCACCTGCTGCTGCCCGTCACTCATCGCCTTTGCCGGATTCGGATGCACCTCGATCAGCAGGCCGTCCGCGCCCATCGCCGTCGCCCCGCGACAGAGCATCTTCACCAGATCCGCGCGGCCCGCGCCCTGGCTCGGATCGATGATGATCGGCAGATGCGACTCCTGCTTGATGATCGCCACCGCCGCCAGATCCAGCGTGTTCCGCGTGTAGGTCTCGAAAGTGCGGATGCCCCGTTCGCAGAAGAGCACCTTCGAATTTCCGTGCGCCAGGATGTACTCCGCCGCGAGCAGCCATTCATCGATCCGCTGACTCAACCCCCGCTTCAGCAGGATCGGCTTCCCCGTCTTCGCCGCCGCGATCAGCAGTTGGAAGTTCTGCGCATTGCGCGCTCCGATTTGCAGGATGTCCGCATGCTCCGCCACTTCCTCCACGTGCGCTTCAGCGAGTAGCTCTGTGATGATCTTCAGCCCCGTCTCCTTCTTCGCCAGCGAGAGCAGGCGCAGCCCCTCCGAGCCCAGCCCCTGGAATTCGTACGGCGACGTCCGCGGCTTGAAAGCCCCCCCGCGCAGGATCGTCGCCCCCGCCGCCTTCACTGCCTGCGCCGTCGTCAGCAGTTGCTCCTCACTTTCCACCGAGCACGGCCCCGCCATCACCGTGAAGCGACCCCCACCCACCGGCAGCCCATCCACATCGATCACCGAATCCCGCGGATGCGACTCCCGGCTCACCAGCTTGTAGCGCTTCTGCACCGGCATCACCTTTTCCACCTGGGGCATGGCGATCAGCGACTCCAGCGTATGGTGCGTCCGCTCATCCCCGATCGCCGCCACGATCGACTGCTCCGTCCCGAAGATCGGCCGCGGATCATACCCCAGCTTGCGCACTTCTTCGATCACCTCATCGACTTTATCGCGAGGAGTATTGGGGCGGAGGACGACGATCATGGCAGCAGGGGATGGTTGGAGGCGTTGGAGAAAAAAGCGGCGCTCGAACCCATCGACCACAGCCGGAGACACCGGATGAAAACGAAAGCCCGTCGCGCACACCCGCACCTTCTACCCACACCCCGCCGCCCACACCAACGCGAATCCGCGCAATCCATCGCCGTCGTCCATCCTGTCTCCCCACCCTCCACCCGAGCGTCACGGAGATCCCTCCATGCAACGTGCTGACGCTCCCAATCCCGTCCGACGGACGGACGGTTGAAACTCCGAGGCGAAAGCGCGCCTCTGGATCATCCTGGCTTGTTTAACAAGAGTTCCTTGCTGGCTCTGCGGCAAAGCAACCTTCCGGGTTAGGCGTTGCCGCCATTCGGACGAGCAGCCTGTTGAAAAACCTCTGGGGCCTCGGTGGATGGCGCCGCTCCGCGCGCCATGACTCACTTCGCGCCCAGCGCCACTCTGAAAGATGGGCCTGCGGCCTGAGTTCGGCTGGGCGCGCGGAGCGACGCCATCCACCGAGGATGCGCTTTCCAACAGCGTACTAGGCGATTGGCGTGCAAAGCTCGACAAGGTTGCCATTCAGGTCACGAACGTAAGCGACGGTCTGGCCCCACGGTTTTTGTTTTGGTGGATTGGCGGGAACTGCGCCCGCTGCTATGGCTCGGGCAAATACGGCGGCAACGTCCCCGGTGGAAAAAGCGACCTCGAAGGCAGGTGGCGGTTGCCGAAGGTCGGATGGGGTGACGCCGCCCTCGATGTTGGATGAAGCCAAGCTGAGACTTGCAAAGGAGAGTGTCGTCTCTCCGGTCTGAAGCTCGGCATAGTCACCGCCCTCGTGGATGAAACGACGTTGGAAACCGAAGGCGCTCTCGTAAAACTCAACCGCACGAGTAACGTCTGGAACGTAAAGAATGGTGTAAGCGAACTTCATGATTTCAGAGTGGGTGGCGCACGGGCTGGTGAAGTGGACGCGGATTGATCGCGCGGGCAAGTTCTTCGCCGGCGGTTTGGCCGCCAATGAATCGTCACGTTTCCTCGCGACGCCGCAGGATGGCCTTTGGCGGGTGGTTGGCCATGGCGCCGGCCAGGTCAACTTGCCAGCGCGGCCTGCTTTTTCAGCTCCTGGCTCGTGTCGATGGTTTCGACGAGCAGGTTGGCCACGGTCGGCCGGGCGTGGGCGCGAATGTAGATTTGGTAACTGAACAAGCCGGGAATGATCTTGATCAGGAAGGTATTGATCGCGAGGAGCGTCCGGGCCAGGGGGCCGTCGCCGATGGCGCGGGGATAGGGCGCGGGGATGCCGCCCAGGTGCGTTACTCTGTAGCCAGTCTGGGCAAAGAGTTCCTCGAGCGAACTAAAGGTGAAGAGGCGCGTGTGGGTGCGATCGAGGATGCCTTTGCGCCCGTAGTTGAAGTGGCCGAGCAGGAGCATGAGGCGCGTAATGAAGAAGCTGACGTTTGCCGTGGTCATCACGATCTCCGGGCGTTTCCGCACGGCGGCGGCGCGCAGCCTTTCCATGAAAAGCTCGGGATCGTGCAGGTGCTCGATGACGTCGAGGATGAAGATCTGGTCGAACTGCGAGACATCGACCGGGAACTTGCCGGTGTCGATGTCCCACTCCCGGAACTCGATCTTCGGATGGGTGGAAGGCCGCACGTATTGATCGACGCCGACGACGGTGTCGGCGGTCTTGACCATTTCATCCGCGACGAGCCCGCGACCGCAGCCGATGTCGAGGACGCGTGAACCGGGCTTCACGGCCTCAAGGGCGAAGGTGTGCGAGGAGCGGAAACCGAGCTTCAGATCGTAAGTAAGTTCCACCTGACCGACGTCGAACTTGCGATCGTAGAGGAGATTGTTCTCGTGGCATTTCGCCCGGAGCATCGTGCGGAAAATGTCCCACGCGTATTGCAGCCCATTGACGTGGCAAATTTCATCTCCGTAGAAAGTGGGGATCGGGATCTCGACGATGCGCTGCCGGGCAAAGTGGAGCTGGATGATGATGTCGGTATCGAAGTGAAAGTCGTTGTCGTTGCGCTCGAAGGGGATGGCTTGCAGCGCCTTGGTGGAATAGAGCCGATAACCGGAGTGAAACTCGGAGAGGTTAGAGCCGAGCATCCAGTTTTGGAAGCCAGTGAGCACCTGGTTCCCGATCCACTTGTAGTAAGGCATGCCGCCGTCGAGGGCGTCGCCCTTATTGATCATCCGCGAACCGAAGACGACATCGGCGTCACCGCGGAGGAGTGGCTCGAGCAGATCGGGCAATTTCTCCGGCGCATACTGTCCGTCGCCATGGAGCAGCGCCACGATGTCAAACCCGTGATCGATGGCATAGCGGTAGCCAAGTTTCTGATTGCCGCCGTAGCGCTGGTTCTCGGGATTGCGGAGGATGGTGATCTTGAAATCGCTGTGCGGATCCTCGCGCTTCAGGCCGGTGTGGAAGGTGGAGTCCTTTGACGAGTCGTCGATGATGAGCACCTCGACGTTGCGATTGCGCAGCGCTTCCGGGATGCGGTCGAGGGTGCGCTCGATGGTTTTCTCGGCGTTGTAGGCGACGACAAAAATGAGTACGCGCTTCTGGGCAAAGTCGATCACGGGCAGGAAGATACCGAAAAATCGGGAACCGGGAACCGGAAAGCGAGCCCACCCGCGCTGGAACCATGGCCCACGCCGCGCCGCCCGGATTTAGAAGAGAAACGCGATCCCGAGTTTCTTGAACTCCGCCTTCGGTTCCGCGAGCCACTTATCACCGAGTTTTTCAAAGCCCCCGCTCTTGCGGAAGTCGGCGAGGAAGGCGTTCACCTGCGCGCGCAGCGGGTCGTTGCCTTTGCGGAGGCCGATCGCCCAGGTCTCCTGTTGGAAAGGGGTGAGCAGGGCGCGCGTCGTCTCGCGATTTTTCCGCCAGTTCGCCAGCGTGGACATCTGGTCGTAGATGAAGGCGTCCACCTTGCCTTGCGTGACTTCGAGGACGCAGGCGTATTCCTTGTCGAGGACGAGCGGCTTGGCTTTCTTGAGCTGCTGTGAAGCGAAAAGGTGACCGGTGGTGCCTTTCTTCACGGCGATGGTGCGGCCGACTTTATCAGCATCGGCGAGCGAGGCGATGTCGCTGCCGGCGCGGACGAGGAGGCACAGGCCGGTGGAGAGATAGGAGTCGGAAAAGTCGATCGAGTTCGCCCGCTCCGGCGTCGCGGTCATGGAGGAAATGATCAGGTCGATGCGGCCGGTCTTGAGCGCGGGAATGAGGCCGTCGAAGGGGAGATTTTGAATCTCCACGGGTCTGCCGAGCTGCTCGCCGAGGGCGCGGGCGAGATCGATGCTGACTCCGGCGGGCTCGCCTTTTTCGTCGCGCATTTCAAAGGGCGGGTAGGCCAGTTCCATGCCGACGACGAGCTTACGCTCGGCGGCCTGGGCGGTGAGCGCGAGAGCGAGAAAGAGGAATGCGGAGGAGAGGAGCTTCATGGCGGGTGGAAACATCTAACGTCGAACGTCGAAAGAGCGATCTGCGGACGCAAATTTAGTGCAGCATCGGGAGCGGGTTGGGTTCGCGGATGAGTCGGGCGTCGAGGTCCAAATAGAAATCGAGGCGGCGGTCGGCTTCGGATTCGTCGATCTGGCGGGCCATGATGAGGTAGGTCGCGTAGTGGTTGCCTTCGCTTTCGACCAGGCTGGCGTAGAAATCGGCGAGCGGGGCGTCGAGGTCGCGGACGCCTTTGGCGAGGATTTGAAATTTCTCGCAGCTCCGGCCTTCGATCAGCGCGCAGACGACGAGGTGGTCGATGACTTGCTGCCGGCGCCCTTTGCGCACGGTGCTCATCATCGTGCTGATCCAGGGGCTGCGCTGGGCGGGGCCAAAGGGGATGCCGCGTTCGCGGAGGAGGCGCAGGACGATTTCAAAGTGCTGGAGTTCCTCGATGGCGATGGCGTTCAGTTCGCTGACGCGGTCGTGGAGTTCGACGTACTTTTCGAGGTTCAGCGCGGCGGTCGCGGCCTTGCGTTCGAGATGCGCGTGGTCCACGAGCACCGGCGCGAGATTCGCGCGGATCATCGGCAGCCAGGTGGCTGGCAACTTTTCGCGCCAGAGCAGCATGACTTACCGCGGGAGGCCTGGCGGGCGATCGGAGAGTTTCGCCGGCGGTTCGGTGGGCGTCATCTGCTGGGCGATGGGTGCCTCCTTTTGGCCACCGACGATCTGGAGCCTGCCATCAGCGAGACGCCGCAGCGTGGGCCGGGTCTTGGGCGCGCTGTAATTCGTTTGGCCCAGGAATTCACCATTCACGCCGATCTTCGAGAGGGTCCACGCCTGCCGCCCGGTGAGGTGGAGGATGTGGAAGTTATTCCCGGTGTCGAACTCCGCCTGCACCGGAGCGCCGTCGATCAAACGCCCGAGCGGATAGGTGCCGAAGACGCGGCCATCGCTCTGACCCTCAATGCGGACGTAGAGCATGCGCTTTTCCTCATGGTAGTCGGTGAGGAGGGTGAAGAGGTGGGTGTCGCCGCCATTCGTGAGTCCCTCGGGGACGCCGGCGGCCTGGCGCGTGAGTTGGCGGCCTTCGGTGATCTCGATCTGCACGAGGGGCGAGGTGTAGTAACGCTTCGTCCCGGCGAGGTAGATGGTGGCGCGGATCTTCAGCGGGCCGGGATCGCCGAGACTGTAGAGTTCGTTGATGTTCACCGATTTCTTCACCGTCTCCCCGGCCCGGAGTTCGATGGGGTCGAGTCCGTAGTTGGGATTGCGCGGCGGGACGATGGAATTGCCGGGGCCGTTGATTTGAAAACCAAACCACTGCAACTCCGGCGTATCCTCGAGCGTCAGATCGCGTCCGCTGGTATTCGTCAGCGTCACCGCTCCGATCACGGGCTCGTGGCGGAGATAGTGCCGGCGCTTGACGGTGAGCAGCACGCCGATCTGCCCCTGCGCGGGCGCGAGCAGCACGCCGCCGAGGAGCACATAGAGGAGGAGGCGGAAAGGTTTCATCAGCAGGCTACTTCTCTGGCTTGGTGTGGCTCACCGTGCGGAAGCCGAGCCAGTCATTCACGGCATCGGCGCGTTGATTATTGACGCGGCGGTCGAGTTGCACATCAGGGCTCGCAAAGCTGCCGCCCTTGATCAGCGGGACTTTCGTCCGTTTGTCCACGCCCACCACCCAATCGGCGACCCACTCGGAGACGTTGCCGGCCATGCCGATGGCGCCATACGGGCTCTTGTCCTTGTCCATCTTGTCCACGTCGGCGTAGCGGATGAAGCCGTCGACGTCGGCCTTGGCGTTCGGGTTCCCGCCATGATAATCGGCGCCGGAGTTCACGCGCTTGGGATCCAAGTCCTCGCCCCACGGATACTTCAGACCCTTCGGGCCGCGCGCCGCCTTCTCCCATTCCTGCTCCGTGGGCAGATCGCGCCCTCGCCATTTTGCATAGGCGTGGGCCGACCACCAATCGACCTCCACGACCGGTGAATCCAGCGTCGTCGGCGTGCCCGCGACTTCCATTCTCCCTTTCGCCCGCGGGTAAAAAATATGCCAGTTCGGTGGCTTATGCCCACCGTCCACGCGCTTCAGCGGTGGTTGATTGAGGTGCTCGATCTTTTCGTAAAGTTCCGCGAACTGCCCGCGCGGATGCGCTTCGAGATCTTTGAGAAACTTCGCGTACTGGCCGATCGTCACCTCATATTTATCGATCCAGAAATCCGGCAGGGTGCCTGGCTCACCGCTTTGGAAAAGGAATTCCCCGGCGGGGACGTGGACCATTTCATCGTGCTCACGCTCCCCGCCGCGGAAGAGGAAGTACCACACTGCCGCGAGCACCAGCAGGACGAGGCTGGCCATGCTGCCAATGGTGAAATAGAGCGACTTTTTCTGCGCTTTCCGCGCGGCGTCCACCGCGGCGATGGCGGCGCGATCCTGCGCACTGATCATCGCCGCCCCGGCGACTGGCGTCCCCTGCGGTTCGAGCGACTTGAAGGCCTGGAGCAAAGCGCTCCAGGACTGGAAACCCTTCGCATTTCCCGCCGTGGTCTGGACCATGCGACCGAGGGTGCCGCGCAGCCCGGGGGAAAGTTTTTGCGCCGCCGGGAGGACGGTCAGGAGCGTGCGTCCGAGGGTCTGCACTTCCTGCTCGAAGCTCTGCTCGTCCCCGTTCTGCGTCGCGATATTCGCGAGCCGCGGCGTGCCATCGAGGCTCAGGTAAATACTGCGCGCATCGAGCGCGGCGTGCGGGATCTTTTGGGCCTGCAGATAGGAGAGACCTTCGGCAGCGACGCGCGCGATTTTCAGCGCGGTGGCTTCGTCGATCTTGCTGCCGCTCGCATCGACCGCCGCGAGGTTGCGACCTTCCACGTATTCGCGGGTGTAGAAGGTGTGGCCATTTTCCTCGCCCGCTTCATAGACGGCGAGGATCGAAGGGTGCTGGACGTTGGCTTTCGCCCGCGCGTTGGCGGTAAATTCCTGGACCATCGCTTCGTCCTTCGCCCGCTCGGGATCGAGCACCTTGAGCGCGACCTGGCGGTTGATGGCCGTCTGCACGGCGGCATACACCGCACCCCAGCGCCCGATGCCCAGCCGGCCTTTGATTTCGTAAGCACCGATCGCCGTGGAGGGAAGGTCCGAGGGATCCACTGGCGGCGGCGGCGGCGGCGGGAGCGAAGGTGGGGCGGCGACTGCGATTGGAGCGGCCGCGACGGCGGGCTTGGCCACGGCCACTGCGGGCCTGGCTGGCGGCACAGCCGTTGGGCCTTTAGCCGTGGGGACGGCGACCGGCACCGCTTTTGCCCCAGTTCCGGCGGCAGCCACTGGCACCCCGGGAGCCGCGGCCCTCGCCCCTGGCGTGGCCGGGATCGGCACGGTCGCGACACGAGGTTTCCCCGGCGCGGCGGGACTCGCGGGACTCGCCGGCACTCCGGCTTTTACCGTCGGAACGGGGACTGCGGTCGGTTGATTGGCCACCGGGCGCGCGACGGCGCGCGGCGCTCCCGGGACGGCGGTGGGTTGGGCAGGACGGGCGGTGGGCTGCGGGACCGCCGTGGGCTGCGCAACGCGGACAGTCGGCGCGGGGACGGCCGTTGGTTGCGCAGGGCGAGCACTCGGCTGCGGCCCGGCAGTGGGCTGGGCGGGGCGGGCAGTCGGCACCGGGACTGCGCTCGCGGCCCCAGCCGTCGCGACTTTCGGCGCGCCGACGGCTGGCTGAGCTTGCGGCTGCTGGGCCACGGGTCGCGCCACGGGAGTCGGCACCGCAGCGGCCACAGCCACGCGCGGCACCGCGGCGGGTGTCGCGACTGGCGGTGGTGGTGCCACGGGTTCGGCGACTGGCTCCGAAACCACCTCCGGCACGATGACCGGCGCAGGCTCGGGCGCGGGCGCGGGTTCCACCACGGCCACAGGTGCGGGCATGGGGACGACCTCGACCGGCGCAGCAGGCGCCTGCTCTTCCGCAGCCGCGTCGCCCAATTCCTTCCGCACTGCTGCGATCAGGTCCGCAGGCTCGATCGGCTTTTGCAAAAGCTGATGCGCCTGCGTCTGCTCGGCGTAATCACTCAGGTCGTAGCCAGTGACGAGGATGGTCGGGAGCGAGGGATACTTTGCCGTGAGTTCATCCCGCAGCGCAAAGCCATCCATCGGGTCCATGACCACATCCGTGATCAGCAGATCCAGCCCACCCATCGCCTCCGCCAGTTGGATGGCCTCTGAGCCGCTCGTCGCCGTGCGCAGGTCGTGACCTGCGAGTCTTTTCAGGACCGCGGCCAGGGCTTGCAGGACATCTTCATCGTCATCGACCAGCAGAATTCTCATGGATTGGGCTCGTTTTGCAGGGTCTGCGGGGGAGGATATTTTTTCAGCAAAGACTCCGGTGTTCCCGCAGAAGTTTGGAGTTCGCCCTTATAGTAGAGGCGCACGAGGTAGCCAAAGTATTTCCGGTTCCGCTTTTCCGCCGGGAGTTCATAAACCACTTCCAACTCCTCGGTGTCGCCCTCGGCCCAATCCGGCGGCGGTGAACCCCAGACCGAATGGACATTTGCACTCGTCCGCTCGACTCGCGCGGTGTCCACCACATCAAAGAAATGGACCTGAATGACTAAATCGTTGGCGTCGATCTTCGCGCCGAAGCGCGCCTTGATCGGCAGATGCATGGCAAATTTTTTCGAGGCCCCAGCCGCGCGTTGCTCGTCGATCCGGATGTCCGCCAGCCCGAGGACCGCACCTTTCGCGATGCCCGTGGTCTCCTCCGCGGGCGCCGCCGTCTGCGCCATCAGCAAGCGGGAAAGCTCATTCGCCTGCGCCGCCTTCAGCTTCGCCTCCGCCGCCGTGTAGTGGACGCCGGCAGACTCGCCGAGTTCGTACACCCGCTTCCACTGTTCATTGGCGCGATCCGGCAGGCTCATTTTTTCGAAGGTCGTCGCCATCTCGGTCAGCGCCCGTGGATTGCGCGAATCAAGCGCCTGCGCTTCGCGGAAACGGGTGAGCGCCGTGCCGGTATCGCCCCGCTCCCGATACGCCCTCCCCTGCTCGATCAACTCGCCGAAACGATCCGCCGTCACCGCATCCATCGGCTTTGATAACTGGATCGGGATCGGCGTCGGCCGCGGCGCGGCGGTGGGCGAAGGCGCCGCGCCCGCCGCAGCCGCCGTGGCATCGGCTAGCGGATCGGTCGAAAAATCGGGCACCGGGACCGGGGCGACGCGACCGAAAGTCGGAGCTTCCTCCTCATTCTCCGTCACCTGAGCCGCGATCACCGTAGGCGCCGCGTGGAAGCGCGCGATGAAGGCCCAGCAGATCGCTGCCAACTGCACGGCTGCACCGAGACCGAGGATGCTGATCGCGACCATGAAAGTGCGGCCAACCGTCTGTCGAGTGATGGGTGTGGCAGTGGGCATGGCGGCAGTTTTTCCTGGGAGGGGCGGCACCGTAGGACTCTGGCCCGAGGGTGTCAAACCTCACAGGCCGCGACCGCACCGCCAGGACGAT
>JANNXQ010000056.1:0-20852 GCA_031409655.1 Chthoniobacteraceae bacterium
GCGATCTCGACGATGCGGACCAGGGCGATCCGCTGCGTCTCCGTGAGCACGGACCAATCCATCGACTCCAGCGCCGCAAGGATGCGCTGCTGCATGACCTTATCCGCAGCAGGACTGCCTTCCGGCCGATGAAATGGGCAGACGCCGGTAGAGCGCACCAGCGCGAGGAGCGCCTCAAGCCGCGCGGTCGCATTCGTTTCGCTGACGGCTTTCTCGGCCCATTGCGCCACTGGCTGATGCTCGATGGCAATGCGGGCAGCGGTGCGGAGAAAACGATCGTCGCTCGAGAGATGCGGCCAGGCTTTCTCGATCGCGCCAGCATCTTCCCGCCCATGGAAGGCTTCGAGTTCATGCCGGAGCGCTCGCTCCCTGGCGCCCACCGCGTTCGCCGTCTTTGCAATCGGTGTGGTGGCATCGGGACCCTTGTAAGTCACCCGATAAAACGCGGACTGTACCTTCCGGCCCCCAGCGCAGAAATACATCGCGCCGTCCGCGGGATGGATGATGGCATCGGCGACGGCCAGCGGTGCCCCGGTAAGGAACTCTTCCTTCGTTGCAGTGTAACTCGAACCACTCGGCGCCAAGTGAACGGCGTGGATCTTACCGCGGCTCCAGTCCAGGATATACATCGCATCCTGATACTTCGCCGGGAACTTTGCGCCGTAACCGAAAGTAACTCCCGTGGGTGAGCCTGGGCCGATGGGGATCACCGGCGGCAGGTTATCCGGGTAAAACTCTGGGTACTTACCCGCGCCATTGCGCCAGCCCCACTCGCCACCGCTCGTCACGTGGCAGATCCGCGTAGGGCGGTACCACGACGTATTAAAGTCGTACTCCATGTCGGCGTCGTAGGTGAAGAGCTCACCGTCGCGATTAAAGCCGCCGTCGAAAATATTCCGGAAGCCAGTCGCCCACGCGTCGAACCTTTTCCCATCCAGCGAAACCCGATAGATGATCCCGCCGGGTCCCATGACGTCGCGCATAAAGCCGCGGCCATCGGGCATCCGCGGCAGGAGATGATCTTCGCCAAAGTGCTTCGGCGCGATCCAGGTGCTGATGTCGGTCGGCTTAGCCCCATTGCCCGTAATGTAGAAGATGGACTTCCCATCGGGCGCCAAGTGCAGGGAATGCACGCCATGGTCGTTTTTCGAAGCGATGTCGCGCAGCAGTTCCACCTTATCCAGCTTGTCGTCCCCATCGGAATCAGTGAGGCGGTAGAGTCCATTGGTGATCTTGGCCTCGTAATCATTCACTGAGACAAAGAGGGCGTCGCCAAACCAGAGCATCCCATTCACGCCGCGGATCGGCGCGGGCACCGGCTCGACGCTGGCCGGATCGAGCGGCTGGCCCGGCGCGGGCGCAGCGAAGCGGAAGAGTCCACCATATTGATCGCTGGCGAGGATGCGGCCCTTGCCATCAAGCGCGAGATTCACCCACGAGCCGTGCGTCTCAAAGGGGACGGTGTAAAGCAGCTCTGCCTGAAAGCCGGGAAGGAGTCGCAGCGTGGAGGCGGGCCGCACGGAATCAGGAGCGCCCACGCCTGCGGAGGAGGACTTCTTCGCCGGAGCGGCGTGGAGGGTGGCGACGCCGAGCGTGGCGAGGAGGAAGATTCGGAGGTGCATGAATGGAGTGCGACGATTACCGCGCAGAAGGGAGAACCTTTGCAACCTTACTCTGCAATATCACCCACGCCGCGAGCGGCGGGAGGGCGACGAAGGCGCGGGTGAGAAGATTCGGCTGCCACGCGGTCCAGAGCGGCGTCGTCTCCCAGAGAAGCAAGGAGGAAAGCGCGCTGAGCGAAAGGATGGTCCAGGCGTGCTGTCCGCGCCAGACGGCGAAGGGGAGAATCCACGTGACATACCACGGATGGAGCACGGGACTGAGGAGCAGCGCGGCGCCGAGCACCCAGAGCGCGGCACGCGGCCAATCGTCGCGCAGCTTCCACGCGCAGATCGCGACGACGATCGAAAGGACCAGCGTGAAGGGCCAGTTGCGCCCGAAAGGATTCGGACGCGTGAGGCTTTCGAGGAAACCCCAGACGAGGTCGTTGAAACGCGAGACTTCGGCGAAGGCGAGGAGCGGACGGAAGACGATGGCGGGACCGCCGAACGGGATGCTCAGGAGCAAGGGAATGGCGACGGCGAGCACGAGCACCGGCGCCCGGCGGCGCAGCGCAAAGGCCCAGACGGGAAGGAGGAAGATGGGCACCAACTTCAGGGCGATGGCCATCCCGAGGCCCACGGCGCTGAGGATGGCGAGGCGCCACGGACTTAGTGTGGGAGGGACACGCTCCGTCGTGTCTCCCGCAGCCGGGGTAAGTTTGGAACACGACGGAGCGTGTCCCTCCAGCTTGACCAACGCCAGGACGCTCGCGGTCAGGGCGAGCAGCATCAGGCTGTCGAAATGGCCGGCTCCCGCGAAAGCGTAAATGACGGCGGGATTCCACGCATACCAGGCGACCGAATGCGCAGGCGGGCTGCCGCGACTTTGCACCAAGGCGAGTAACAGCGCGACGGTGAACAGATCCGCGAAGATGAAGGCCAGCTTGAAAAAATAGGCATTGGGAGAAAGGCGCGCCAGACCGGCGAGGATGATCTCGGCGAGCGGTGGATAGATCGCCGGGGAATCCTCGTGATTGATCTTCTCGCAATCCGCGTTGCGCAGCGGAGCGAGTTCCGGCGCGGAGGGCGCGAGCAGATACGGATTTTGGCCCGCGAGCTGGACGCGGCCTTCCCAAAGGTAGCGCCAGAGATCGTCGCCAGGCGGCGTGGGCAGCGCCATCACGCGCAGCGCGATGCAGGGGATCCAGAGGAGCTTCGCGGGAGATGCCGAGGGAGTTCCGGGAAAGGTCACAACGGCCACGAGAAAGCAAACGCCGGCCAGGAGGAGCAGCGGCACGAAATGCAGCGCATTTCCCGCGACTGAAAGGTCTCCGAAGCGCACCGCCAGCCCGAGGCATGTGGCCTCGCCGACCAATGCCGCGACGAGCAGCGCGAGGCGCGGGTTCACGCGGGGGGCGCCGGCTTGCTCGCGGAGCCGAAGACGCGCAGGAGTTCGCAATGCCCGGCAGCCGCGATCGCCAGATCCGCCACCCGGCGTTTCAGCCGCAGGGCGCGGGAGACCAGCCAGAAGGCCCAGACAAAGAAGAGCGCCCACGGGACGATGTCGGCATTGTGCGTAAAAATCTGCCGATAGAGTAAGGCGAGCAGCACCACGGCATTGATGAGCACAGTAGTCACGACGGGCCGGAGGCGCAGGCGCAGGCGCGTCAGACACTTCGGTCCTCCGTGATATTCCGTCACCGTGCTGAGCTGGACGCTCCAAAACTGATGTCCGTAGATCTGCACGTCCCAATCCTTCCACCCCGTATCTGTGGAGTAACTCCAGCCTTCATTTTCGAGTAACGAAAAGACCTCGGTGATCAACTGCTCCCTCCCCTGCCCCGTCTCATTCCAGAAATCGAGCTTCGAGCTGCTGCCGCCCGCGCTCCGAGCGGGCAGATCCTCTTCCGGCTTGGCGATCACTCCCCGCGGGGTGTGCTTGTATTTGAGCCAGGTAAAGTAACGCGCCCAGCCGCGGCCGATGGGCTGCATGAAGGCGAGGAAAGCGACGAGTAACCGCGCACGAACGGTATCGAACTTCGGCTCGATGCGCGCGCTGAGCATGTAACTCAGGGCGACGACAAACGTCCCGAGGAACATGAGCAGCGGGACCATGCGCAGCTTTTCCAGCGGAATGCCGAGCACGGCCATGAAGGCCGTGAGCGCCACCCATTCAATACTGGAAAGATAAGCCGCCACCTCGCTCTGCGCGACGGGATAGATGGATTGGAAAAGGCCGTGACCGAAGACGCCGTGATAGATGATGGGTTTGTTGAGCAGCCAGTTGAATCGCGGCGTGCCATAGATCTGGCCCTTCCACTTCGCCGTGCCAGTGGGGCCGAAGAAGATGAGATGTTTAAAGCGCAGCATCGACTCCGCTTCACCGTAACCCTCCTGTTGCTTGCGGAAGGCCTTCATGGTGAAGCGCCGGTAGTGCCAGACGATGGCGCTCGGGGAAAAGGCGATCACCCCGCCATTGGTCTGGAGCCGCCAGCAGAAATCCACGTCGTCGCCCGCCTTGCGATACTCGGTGTCGAAGCCGCCCACGCTCTCAAAGGCCGCGCGATGGAAGGCCATATTGCAGCCGGGGATGTGCTCCGCGACGACATCCGTGAGCAGCACGTGGCTCGGCCCGCCGGGCGCGGCGGCGACGGCGGCCTGGATCCAACTGGCCGCAGGCGGCGCGATATTTGGCCCGCCCACCCCGACGTAGTCTCCGCTGATCAGCGTGCCGACGAGATAGTAGAGCCAGTCCGGATCAGCCATGCAGTCGCTGTCGGTGTAGGCAAAGACTTCACCCGTGGCCGCATGGGCACCGGCATTGCGCGCATAGCTCAGGCCCATGTTTGGCTGCACGATGCTGATGAAACCTGGCAGACCATCGCGCCCGCCGCGCGCATTCTGCCAGGACTCCACGATCTCCTGCGTGTGATCCTTGGAGCCATCGTCCACGAGGACGATTTCAAAGTCGGGATAAGACACCTTATCGAGCGACTCCAGACATTCGCGCAAAGTGTGTCCGCCATTATACGAACAAACGATGACGCTGACTCTGGGGTAACGTGGCAACTTCACCCGCTGCGTGATGCACCCGGCGCAGCTCATGTATTCCTTGAGCGCTTGGAAGGCCTTCTTCGGCTGCCGGTCGCGCGTCACGAGGCCGAAGGCCCAGTCCGTGATGTCGTGCCCACCGGTGAACCATTCGTCCGTCCAGGCAAAGAAGATCGTCCCCGCAGCGCCGCCGCGCACCACGCTTTCCAGATGCCAGGAGAGCACCTCCACCTGCTGCTCTTCGGTCTTGCGGATGGTATCGAGGCCAAATTCTCCGAAGATCAGCGGCCGGTCCTCGGCGAGATTTTGCAAGCGCGCGAGGTACTTCTCAAAGTCATTCTGCCGCTCCAGATAGACATTGAAGGAGCAGAAATCCACATTTGCCGGGAGTAAGTACTCCGTGGGCGGGTAACTCGCGTAACTAAACAGCGGTCGCGGATCCGTGGCCCGCGAGACCCGGATCAGCTTCTCCACAAACTCCACCACCCGCCGCGCCCCGAGCCAGCGGACCATCGTCGTCGGGATTTCATTGCCCACGAGATAGGCGAAGATCGCCGCGTGCCCGCGATTCTGCGCCACGCCGGCGCGGATCGTCTCGATGATCTGCCGCCGCATCGCGGGTTGATTGAGAAATTCGATGTGCTCGGCCCAGGGGATCGAGATCAGCACCCGCAGATGGAACTGCTGGGCGAGATCCAGGAACCAGCGCGGCGGGATGTGATAGATGCGCAGGAGATTGATCCCGAGTTCCTGCATGAGGGTAAAATCTTTCCGCGCCTTCTCCGGATCGCCCACAAAATCCCCCACCTCATCCGGCGCAAAAGGCCCGTAGGTCACGCCCTTGATGAACCATTTCCTTTCCCCCTCGAAGAAGAATTTCGCCCGCACGCGGATGGGCTCCAACTCTGGAAGGGGCGCCGGCGGGGGCAGATCCGTCGGGGCGATGGGCGCTAAAGTCTCAGGCATGAAAAGGCGACTCTTCTACCGCCCCGCCCCGCGCTCGGCAAGCGATGCGCGCGTGAATGGATTCCGCGGGCTCTGGGATTTCACGGAGCGGAGTACCACAGATGACCCGATCCCACCGACGCCAGGGATGGGACGAGGGAATGCGGACCGCCTTTTTCGAGTCGGGTGATCTGCGGTCGTCCCTCGGCGTCATCCGCGAGTTTCACGGGAGCTTGCTAAGATTTCGCCACTCCCGGAGTCTATCGCCCCGAGTGATGTTTGAAGATGTCTGGTTCAATTATCGTTTCTGCGTGCAGACGGTTCGCGTCGGCGGGAAGCGGCGCTATCAGCTCCGGATCGGCCTGGCTGGCGATGCGGACGATGAGCTTGTCCCCGTGCATCGGAGCGCCTTTGCCAAGCATCTGCGGCTGAAAGCCACCCACCCGAGCGAGGAGACCGCGCAGGCGGAATTTACCGAACTCATCGCCTGGCTGAACAGCCGCAGCGAAGCCCGTATCATCGCCCAACTCGCGGCTTAGCGGCACGGGTCGGTGGCGGAAGATCGTCTCGGCAAAATAATCCGCCACGCGCTTCGGAGCCTCCGTGGAGTCCGGCCCTGGGCTCGGAAGAAGCTCCAGAAGTCGGCCTAAGAAAATAATACGTGTAAGTATCATTTGACATCCCCAAGCCCTTTTTCTATCACCGCCGCAATTCGGCTTCTCCCGCCTTTTTCCCGACTATGAAACTCCGTCTCGCTCTCCCACTCACCCTCCTCTCCCTCACGCTTCCCAGCCTCGCTGCACAGCCTGCCAAGGCCGCTGTGCCAAAGAACTCCGCAGCATCGACGCCTACCGTGCAGGGCTGGCTGGATTGGCGCGGGCCGGCCCAGAATGGCGTCTCCCAGGAGACGGGCCTGCCGGATAAGTTGGACGCCAAGTCGGCGCTCTGGACGGCAGACTTCGCCGGACAGTCCACACCGGTGATTGCCAATGGGCGGCTCTACATCATGGGTTATGAAGGGGATGGCGCGGAGTTGCAGGAAGGGATCGCGTGTTTCGATGCGGACTCGGGCAAGCTGCTTTGGAAAAAGCTCTTCAATGACTTTCTCAGCGACGTCATCTATCTCCGCTACACGACGTCGAATCCGGCGATCGATCCCGAGACGGGGAATATCTACACGCAGGGCAGCCAGGGGCTGCTCTCGTGCTTCACGCCGGAGGGTGAGCTGCTTTGGCAGCACTCGATGATGGAGAGATTTGGCCGTCTTACTTTTCCAAACTCGCGCACTGCCTCGCCGCTCATCGATCGCGAAATCGTGATCACCCGCGGCATCACCAGCTCCTGGGGCGCGCATGGTCCGGCGGGCGATCGCTTCTACGCCTTTGATAAGAAGTCTGGGGAGCTCGTGTGGTCCAGCGCCCCGGGGGATCGGCCCCAGGACAATACCTTCTGCCATCCGTGGTTGAGCTTTCATGAAGGGAAGCGGGTGCTGTATTCGGCGGGTGGCGACTCGACGGTTTTGGCGATCAATGCACGGACCGGTGAGCCGCTCTGGCGGACCCCGGTGGCCAAGGCCGGGGCGAAAGGCGGCATCAATGCGGCGGTCATCGAACACAAGGGCCGGATCATCGTGGTGCATGAGTCGGAGAATCTGGATAGCACCGAAGTGGGGCGGATGGCGGCGTTTAAGATTCCCACGGACGTCAAGCCACCGACCCCGCTGACGCCGCAGGTCTTTGAGACCAAGACGCTGGAAGTTTGGCGCAATGTGGTGGGTTCGCTCGCCAGTTCTCCCGTGCTCGTGGGTGACATCATTTATGAAATCAGCGGCACGGGTGACCTCTACGCGGTCAATGCGAATGACGGGAAAATCCTCTGGAAGAAAAAGCTCGGCATCGAGCAGCGCCAGAGCTCGCCGACCTTTGCCGATGGCAAGCTCTATGCCGCCATCTACATCGCGGATGCGGGCGATGGGTCGGCCAAGGTGGAAGGCGCGGAGAGCGGCGGAAATGGCGAGCTTTTCGTGATCAAGCCTGGCGCCAAGGACTGCACGATCATTAGTAAGACAATTCTGGACGGGAAGTGCTTTGGATCACCGATCCCCTATAACGGGAAGATCTATATCCAGACGGATAAGAAGCTCTATTGCTTTGGCAAGAAGGGCGCGAATAAAGGACTCACCCATGCGGCTCCACCCGAGAAATGGCCAGCGGCGGGCGAGAAGGCGCAGCTCCAGGTGATCCCTTACGAAGTGTTACTCAAGCCCGGCTCCACGCAGGCTTTCCGGATTCGCGCGCTGGATGCGAATGGCTTTACCGTCGAGGAAAGCGTGGATCCGAGGAGCCTCCAGTGGGAGCCCTATATCCCGCCGACGGCGCTGGTGAAGGCCACGATGTCCGCGACCTGGAATACGGACGGAAAGTTGGTCGCCGACGCCACGCCGAAACCAAGTGCGGGAGCCTTCAAAGCGTCGCTGGCCGTCGGTGACAAGCAACTCGTGGGCTTTGGCAAAGGGCGCATCTTCCCGACGCTGCCCTTCAAGCAGGACTTCGAGACCTTTGAGCTGACCGAGAAGACCGGCCCCGGAGTCGGCAAGGACGCCGTGGTGCTGCCGCCCGCCGAACCCGGCAAACTCGCGCCGCAACCCGGCCCGACGAACTGGAACGTCATCGAGGAGCCGACCGCCTTTGCCTACCCACCGCTCCCTTGGAATTCGTGCCGCTTCCGTTTTGAAGTGCGTCAGGCTCCTGGAGAAGGTTCGACCAAGGCGCTGTGCAAGACGATCGACAATAAGCTCTTTCAGCGCGGGCAGGTTTTCATCAACAGTCCGGACCAGAATAACTACACGATCGAAGCCGACGTGATGACCGAAGGGAATAAGCGGAAGATGTCCGAGATCGGCCTGATCAACCAGCGCTACATCATCGTGCTCAAGGGGAACTTCCAGCAGATCGAGGTAAACTCGAACCAGGAACGCCTCAAGGTTGCCGCCCCTTTCGCGATCTCGCCAAATACCTGGTACCGGCTCAAGGCGCGCGTCGATGTCGCGGAAGATGGGTCCGGGGTGGTGCGGGGCAAGGCTTGGAAGAAAGGTGACCCGGAACCCGCAGCGTGGACCATCGAAGTGCCGCACAAGATCGCGCACAAATATGGTTCGCCCGGCTTCTACGGCTTCACCCCACAAGAGCAGCGGGCTTGGATCGATAACATCGAAGTGATGCCTAACTAACCGGGCGGAGCACGCACCCCATGCGGTGCTCTCGAAGTCAAAGACCGGCTGGGTGCCGGACTACCGCACCGCTGGCTGGGCGGCTGCGAGTCGTCCACCGGGGGCCGCGGGGGCCGCTGTGGTAGCCGGTATCGAAGCGCAGGCCAGCCACGGAGAGGAAGACGTGTCCATTGCGGGCGTAGATGGAGATCCATTCGCCTTCACCGGAACGACCGTAGCGACGGAAAGATTTTGACGGCATCGGGCTCCGCAGTTGACCGGCCCCGATGAGGACATAGGAAGTCGCCCCGGAGCAATCGTAAGCCGAAGCCACCACCGAACCATGTCCGCCGCCGCGTGCATACGGGAGGCCAGCGATGCGATTTCCAGCCGCAATGGCAGCATAGACTTCCGTTGGCGCTCCGGGAGGGGCTACGGCGTAGCCATCGCGCAGGACCGCCGTGCGACCAGGCACGTAGCGGTAGGTATAGGAAGGAGACGAGCAACCCCCGAGCAGAACGGCGGTGACGAGGGCGAGGAGCGGAAGGAGAGAACGTGGCATCGCGCAGAGATATAGTCGGGGCATCTGCACGGACGCAAGGAACAGGCTTCTCACGGAGCAAAGGCGCCGTCATCATCCCGGGATGAAGTCCACGTTCCTCCTCGCCGCCCTCATGCTCGCCTCCACCCTGTCCACTATCGCCGCCGAAGCCGACACCCGCGTCTTTGAACTGCGCACCTACTACGCCAACCCCGGCAAGCTCGACGACTTGAACGCGCGCTTCCGCAATCACACGACGAAGCTTTTCGCCAAGCACGGCATCGTGAACATCGGCTACTGGGTGCCGATCGAAAACAAAGATAACAAGCTCGTCTATGTGGTCGCGCACCAGAGTAAGGAAGCCGGGATGGCGGCGTGGAAAGCGTTTGCGGGTGATCCGGACTGGAAAGCGGCGGCGAAGGCGAGCGAAGAGAACGGCAAACTGGTGGCGAAAATCGAGCGCACCTGGATGAACGCGACCGACTTTTCGCCGGCTGTGCAACTCCTGAAAGCCGACCCCGAACGCGTCTTCGAGATGCGCACCTACACGACCACGTCACCGGAAAGTCTCACCGCCCTGCACGCCCGCTTCCGCGAACACACCACTGGGCTTTTCGCCAAACACGGCATGACGAATCTCTGGTACTGGAAGTTTCAGCCCGACCAGAAGGGCGCCGAAAACACCCTCCTCTACTTCCTCGCCCATCAGAGTGTCGAAGCCGCCAAAGCTTCCTTCGAGGCCTTCCGCGCCAACGCCGAATGGGTCGCGGTAAAGAAAGCCTCCGAAGACAAAGCTGGCGGCTCGCTGACCGTGCCGGACGGCGTGAAGTCGGAATTCCTAAAGCCAACGGACTACTCCCCGATTCGCTGAGAGTGCGATCGGCGGCCCCATGGCCCCGGTGGAGATCAGGGGAAGAATGGCGGGTCGAATTCAACTTCGACTGCCTTTGCGAAGGAGTTGACGGCGCGCGGGCTCAGCGCCGGAGGGGCTCGTATTCGCCGTCTGGATCGCTGCGGTCGGCAAAGCGACGGGACTTGTGCTGCTGGGCGCGGCGGACGTGACGGGCGCCAGTCAGCTCGCGCTTTTTGCGGCTGGAGCGGAGTTTCTGGATTTCCACTTCGAGCTTCTGAAATCCCTCGAAGCGCGCGGCGTCCATGGTGCCGGCAGCCATGGCGGCGCGGATGGCGCACCCAGCGTCGGTGCCATGTTTACAGTCGTGGAATCGGCACTGCCCGGCCAGTTCCTCGATGTCGGCAAAACGCTCGCGCAGGGTCGTCTCATCCGTCCACATGTGGACCTCGCGGATGCCGGGGTTATCGATGAGGACGCCGCCGCCGGGCAGAACGATGAGTTCGCGCGCGGTGGTGCTGTGGCGCCCTTTGCCCGTGATCACATTGACCACGTCGGTCCACTGGAGTTCCTCGCCGAGGAGCGCGTTCATGACCGAGGATTTTCCGACGCCGCTGGAGCCGACCAGAGTCATGGAAACTCCCCGGCCAAGATACTGCCGCAACACTTTCAGGCTGGTGCCTTTCTCCGCACTGGTGATGTGGACATCGGCCTGTGGGTTAAGCGCGCGGATGGCTTCGGCGGCCTGCTGATTCTGCGGATCAGGGAAGAGGTCGGACTTATTTACCAAGACCACGGCCTTGGCGCCGCTTTTACCGATTATCGCAAAGTAACGTTCCATGCGTCGAAGGCTCAAGTCCGGACCGGCGTCGGTCACGACGACGACGACGGCGACATTGGCGGCGATCACTTGTTCCTCGGTGCTTCGGCCGGACATCTTTCTCGACAGACAGGTCTGCCGGCTGAGGCGGGCGCGGATCATGGTCTCGCCATCGGGGCCGCCGAGCTCCAGCGCGACCCAGTCGCCGACGGCGGGGAGTTCCGCGTCGGTGGCGGCATCGTGGTACACTTTGCCACTCATGGTGACCTCGAGTTCCGCGCCATGCTCGAGCAGGGCGCCGTAGGTGATCTTATTGTCGCGGATCAAACGGGCAGGATGCCATCCTTCCAGGAGGTGAGGAGCAAACTCCGCCTCGAGCGCCGCATTCCAGCCAATGTCCTCCAAGGTGATCGCCGGGGCGGTCAATGCGATAACCGGAGTCACGGAGGCAGGAGGCTTAGTTGCATCCGAGGGTCTTGCCGATGAAATCGAGTAACTCGGGTCGCCCGGATTTTGTCTTGGAGGAAGTGGTGAAGACGAGGGGGAGGCCGAGGCCCATGGTGGTGAGACGGTCTTCAAAGAGGGCGATGTTATTCTTGAGGGCGCTGGCCTTGGTCAGGTCCGTCTTGGTGAAGACGAGCGCCAGGGGCGTCTGGCCAGCCAGAAGCCACTGGACGAAATCGAGGTCGATCTGCTGGGGCGGATGCCGGGAGTCGATGAGGACAAAGACGCAGGAGAGGTTTTCCCGCGAGCTGAGGTAATCGGCGATCATCTGCTGGAAGCGCTCGCGCTCCGATTTTCCGGTCTTCGCAAATCCATAGCCGGGCAGATCCACGAGACTCCAAGCATCGTCCATGGAGAAGAAATTGATCAACTGCGTGAAGCCAGGAATCGGCGAGACTCGGGCCAGCTCTTTCCGGCCGGCGAGCATGTTGAGGAGCGAGGACTTGCCGACATTTGACCGTCCAATGAAGGCGAACTCGGGCAGCACCGAGGCTGGACACGAGGCCAGGTCAGGGGCGCTGATTTGAAAGGTCGCGGAGCGGATGTGCATGCGGTGGAACTCGTAGCCTAGTGGAGTTCCTGGCGCTTGGGAACGCCCGGTTTCGACGAAAGCGCCAAGGGCACTTCCTCTCAGGCGCCGCAGCCGTGGCCGTTAATTTCCGATTCCGCGTGGATCGGGGCCGCGCAGACGGTTCCGGAATTCTTTTGGCGGGAACGTCCGCCAAGGGTCGATCGGAAGGAAAGCCAGTAGGGCAGCCGCGAAGCCGGCCCGCGAATCGCCTCCGTTTGGGCCCTTACTTTGCTCCGAGCACGGCGTCCTTCGCCGCTTTGGCGACGCGGAACTTCACCACGGTCTTCGCAGGAATCTTGATCGAGGCGCCAGTGGCGGGATTGCGGCCCATCCGGGCTTTGCGCTTTTGCTTCACGAGCTTGCCGATGCCGGGGAGCGTGAATTCGCCATTCTTTTTCACTTCGCGCAGGGCAACTTCGGCGATGACTTCGAGGAAGAATGCAGCGGTCTTTCGATCGGTCTCAGTTTCCTGGGCGATGATTAGGAGGAGGGCGGATTTGGTAAGTTTTTTGGCAGCCATAGAGCAGAGGTTTTTAGCGGACTCGGGAATGACGGCAAGCCAGATTTGCCGGGCTGCGATCTTACTTTCCCCTGGCCGAAATCAACCGCCGGAAAAGCCCCTCCTTCCCGCCGCGCAAGAGCCTGCTTAGTTCGGCAGCGGCAGGGAGACGCGCACGAGTCCGTTCTGGCCGGCCTGCGAGGGCTCGATCTCGATGGTGCCGCGGTGGCTTTCGATGATCTTGCGCGAGACCGTGAGCCCGATGCCGAGCCCGACGGTGCGGGTGGAGAAAAAGGGTTCCGGCGCGCGGCAGGCGGCTTCATTGGTGAAGCCTTTGCCGGTGTCGCGCACCTCCACGTCCAGGCGGTGATTACCCGTATTATCCTCCCGCAGCTTCACCGAGACGTTTGGATCATCGGGGTTCGCTTGCAGGGCATTAAGGATGATCTCGGAGAAGGCGTGCCGGAGCGCCGCGTGGTCGCCAGAGACTTTCCAGGGTGCCAGGTCTTTGTTGAAGCTGAGTTGAGCGACCTTTTTCCCCGGATGAAAAGTGTGGGCGTCGTGGAAGGCCTCGACGATGAGGTCGGCGACGTTCACCGATTCGCGGAAGTCGGCCGCCCATTCGCGAGCGAGGAAGGCCATTTGATTCGCGAGCCGGGAAATGCGCCGCACTCCGCTGGCCATGGCGTGCGAGAGGGAGTCCTGAAATTCCGGATCACCAATGGATTCCTTGAGCAATTGCTGGTGGGTGGACAGCGGGACGAGGGAGTTGCCGATCTCATGGGCGAGATGTTCGGCCATCGATTTCACGAGCCGCAGATTCGAGGTTTCGATCTCGAGCTTCTGCGCGCGTTCGTGCTCGGTGACGTCTTCGATGCGCACGAGGGCCGCATTCCCACCGGCCGCTTCCGAGGCGCGGAAGGGGCGCACTTCGATGGTGAAGGTCTGGTCCGGCGCGTGGGTAAATTGATAGCGCAACGGCGGGCAGCCGACGCCGGTCTTCAGGGCCGTGAAGATGACGCTGCCGAGTTGCTGCGGGAGATCGGCGAATTCGAGCTGGGTCTTGCCGGGACGATCCTTGAGGAAGATTGCGCGCGCGGCGGAGTTCGCGTGGAGGGTGCCGAGATTCGTGCCGATGACCACACACCCACTGCCGAGATGCCCGAGGATATCCGTGACCATGGCCTCGTTTGCGGCGAGTCGGTCGTGCGTCCACGAATTGCGAATCGCGAGGCCCACCTCCTCGAGCATGTGGAAGATAATGCCCAACTCGTCGTTCGAATACGGCACGCCGGTCAGGCGCTCATCGAAGACGGCAACGCCGATCAGCGATTCGCGATCGAGAATCGGAATGGCCACCTGGGCACCGAGAAGCTGGAGTTCCTTCGCGATCTCGCGGTTCGACTGCGCCTCGGGCCCATTTGCCCGGAGGATGCGTCCCTGGCGGTGCATGTAGGCGCCGATGCCCGTGCGCAAAGAGAGCGCAAAGCGCTGGAGGATCACTTGATCAATGCCAATCGCACAAGCCGCGCGCAGCGAGCGATCCTCCTGCGAAAAGGCGCCGCCACCAGTGACGCTCCCGGGTTTGCGGAGGAAAACGATCGCGCGATTCACGCCGATGATTTCGCGCAGCGGCAGAAGGAAGTGCTTGAGCAGCGCGTCCGACTCGAGGCCATGCGGGAGCATGCCCGAGAACCGCCGGAGGGCCTCGAGCGCCCGGATCGGCTCGGGCTCCTGACGCAGCGTGATCTCGCGGGTCGCGGGCTGATGAACTGGCTGGGGAACGGTGTCGCTCGCCTTGATCAGCCGGTCGAGCAGGCTGTGGAGCAATTTCACCCGGATGGGCTTGGTGAGCACATGCGCCACGCCATTCAGATACGCCTCCTCTTCCCACTCCCAATCCTTCGTCGCCACATAGACCAGCACCGGACAGGTCTCATCGTGGCTGCGGATTTCCTCGATCGCGCGAATCGCCCGCGCATCCGTCTGAACCGCATCGAGGATGGCCACATCGACCACGCCGCGGGCGAGCAGCGCCTCGGCCTCGGACACCTCGGCCTTGGTGATGATTTGGAACTCGGCTTCGTCCAGCACCGCCTGGATCGCGCTCGCCAAGGAGAGTTGTCGGGTAACGACGAGCAGCGTTCGCATTATGCTAGAGGAAGGATCGTTGGCATCGTTTGGGTGATCTGGCGGCTGGGGAGGTCAACCTGCACAGTTGTTCCTTTTTTGAGCTGGCTGGCAATCGAAAGATTGCCGCCGTGCAGATTGACAATTTTGCGGCAGATCGCGAGTCCGAGTCCGAAGCCGCGATTCTCGTCGCCCTTATTTTTCGTCGTGAAATAGGGGGTCAGGACGCGCCCGAGATTTTCTTTGGAAATGCCCTCGCCTTGATCGATCACCCGGATGCGCAACCAGTCGCGCTGCACTTCCGTCTTGGCGAGTTGCTCAAGCCGCACCTGAATCGTGGATTGCGGCGGCGAGGCGTCGATGGCGTTGGCGATCAGATTCGCAAAGAGCCGCTGCAGGAGCACATCGTCCATCTCGATCGACACTTCATCGGGCGCGGCCACGACGATCTCGACCTGCTTGTCCCGGCTGGCAATGGCCAGATCGGCCGCGTGTTTTAGGAGGAGATCCAACCGATCGACCTGGATGTCCGGCCGGAGATGTTCGGAAAAGAAGAGTGCCTCTTTGATGTAGGCGCGCATCGTCTTCACATTTCGCAGAGCCACCGGGAGCAGCTCTTCGTTTAAGGTGGAGTCGGGTCCGACCTCCGCGGAAAGTTGCAGCAAGGTGGAAACGGGCGTGAGCAGATTGTTCAGATCGTGCGCCATCCCACGCGACATCCGTCCGAGGAGATCGAGTTCCTGATTCTGCCGGAGCTGGTCCTTCAGCCGGAGCTGGTTCACCATGAGGCTGAGATTCTTCACCAGCGCCACGAGCAGCGTGATATCCGTGCCCGAATAGGTGTCGCCGTCCTTCTTCGCGCCGACGAGGAAGAGGCCAAAGGGCTCATTTTGGAAAGTGAGGGGGAAACAGAACTCCGCGGCGAAGGCCACCAACTGCTTCCGGGCCAGCCGCTCCACGCTGCGCACTCCAGGCCGCAAATACTTCGCATCAATCGCCAGGTACTCCGCCTTCTCCCACTCGAAATACTGAAACACCGGTGAGTTCACCTTCAAATCCTCCACCTGTCTCCCGGCCTCCCCGGGATGGGCGCGGTGGATGGTGAAAGCGTGCTGCGACTCATCGCGCAGGATGATCGAGTAACTGGTGATCGAAAGGGTGCGCACGAGGATGTCGTGCAGGTCGTCGAGCAGGGCTTCGAGGTCTTCGTACCAGATCATGCTCTCGATGAATCCGCGCACGCGGTCGCCGGATTCGAAGCGATCACCCCTCAATCCGGAGTCCAATCTTTCCCCGATTCCTCCGAGCAGTCGGGGGAAAAGGATGGTGCCGATCAGGGTGCTCAGCATCAAGACGGCGAGGGAGCTTGAGAACGAGAGAAAGGTGAACTCCATCGGGGCGCAGGCCGTAATCATGATCTGGAGAATGAGCCCGATCAGAAAAAGAAAGATGAACCGCACGAAATGCGCAGTCCGCCGGCCGAGGGCGATGTGGACATCGAGGAGCTGATGCTGGAGGACGCTGTAGCCGACGATGATGCCGTAGAAGACGGCGGCGATACTCCCGATGGGATAGATCGGCGTATTCAGGATCGGATACTTCTCGATCCCGAGGATCGGCAGGATGTCATTCGATCCCAAGACGACGATGAGCGTCTGCGCGATGATCAGGGCGTCGAGGCGCTTCCGGCGGATGGGCGGCAACCTGGAGCGACTTTTCAGGAGCATGAAAATCGCTGCGGTGCTTTGCAGATAGGCGCACGCGTAAATCCAGAAACCCACTCCCGCTACCGAGTACCAAGCGTAGCCGACGTGGTGTACATCGGAGATGAAGAGACCCTGCGAGTGCATGATCGCGAGGCCAAAGTGGAGGACGTACAGTGCGGCGATGATCCGCCCGGCGCGCACCTGCGCGATGAGCACGGAAAGATGCAGCGAGGCGATCGGGAGGAAAATGACGCCATACTGCAGGATGGTCGCCCAGAAGAAGGCCTGAGGCTTATTCGCCGGGTCGCCATCCAGGAGAAAGAGGAAGAAGGTGCAAAGATTCCAAGTGGTGATGCACAGCCCCCAGAAGAAATAGACCTGGCTCAGGCGCGACTTGCGGTCGCTGGTCAGGACGAAGATTGAGAGCGCAAAATTGCAGATTGCGCCGATCAACGGGGCGAGGCTGAGCGAGTTCATGACTGCGCCTCGAACCGCCGGAGCAGCAAACAAGCGTTCTTTCCGCCAAATCCACTGCTCATGTTCAGGGCCACTCGGATCGGGTAAGTGCGCGCCGTGCCCCGGACGTAGTCCAAGTCACAACCGGGGGCCGCGGTTTGCAAATTGATCGTGGGCGGCATCATTTGGTGATGGATCGCAAGCGCGCAGACGGCGGACTCTACGGCGCCAGCCGCCGCCATGAGATGTCCGGTCACTGGCTTGGTGGCACTCACTCCCACGCGCTGGGCATGCTCGCCGAAGAAGGTCTTGATGGCCTTGCTCTCGACCACATCATTCGCCTCCGTCGCGGTTCCGTGGGCATTGATGTAATCCACTTCGCTCCGGTCGATGCGCGCCCTCCGGAAGGCCTTGTCCATCGCTCGGAGGATCCCGACGCCTTCCGGGTGCAGGGCCACGGGATGGTAGCTCTCGCAGGAATGCCCATGCGCCAGCACCTCGGCATAGATGCGGGCATTCCGCGCGAGCGCGTGGCTGAGCTCCTCCAGCACCAGAAATGCGGAACCTTCGCCGAGGATAAAGCCGTCCCGCTCGACATCGAAGGGACGCATCGCGTGCTTCGGGTCGCCAGGCCGCCGACTCACTACTTTTGCCTGGCAGAAGGTCGCCAGGACGGTCGGAGTGAGGGGCGCCTCCGCGCCGCCCGCGATCATCACGTCCACATCGTCATTCTGGATCATCCCGAGCGCATACCCCATCACATCATTCCCCGAAGCGCTGCCGGTGCTGAGGGTCACCGCGTGCCCGCGCACTCCCAGTCGCAGGGCGATCTCACCGCTGCCCGCTCCCGCATACCCATTGAGGAGCGCAGCCAGGGTCAGGGCGCGGTAGCCTCCGCCAGCGATGGCCTCCACGCCCCGGGTCACGGTTTCATTGGTGCTTACGGAAGTTCCCTCCACTACCCCCACCCGATCCGGGTCGAGCGCGGAGCAGACGATCCCAGCATCCGCGACGGCTTCGGCGGCCGCGGCGAGCGCATAGAGATTTGAACGGTCGAGCCGGCGTGCAGCCTTGGCCTCCATGTAGCGGGAGGGATCGAAATCTCGGATTTCACACGCGATCCGCACCGGGCAATCGCCGGGATGAAAGCGCGTGAGGGGCCCCGCCGCACTTTCGCCGAACCGGATCGACTTCCAAAAATCTTTCGGTCCGTTGCCGTTTGGCGCGATGACCCCGATTCCCGTGATGACCACGCGGCGAAAGTCCGCGGATTCGGGATGGTTCGTGGCGCTACTCATCGGACGCCCGGCCACCTGTAAGGAAGAAAGGCGGGCGTGGCGCTCATGTACTTGCGATAGGCACCGCCGAATTTCGCAATCAGGGCCGGCTCTTCCAGGCGCAGGCGGTAGGCCAGGGCCGGCAGGTAGAGGAGTGGCACGAGGAGCAGGACCAGCACCGCTTTCAAGATCAGCGCCACAGCGAGCAACTCGAGGAGCATGGAAAAGTAGGTGGGGTGCCGCATCCACCGGAAGGGGCCTTCCTGGACAAACTCGTGTTCGGCGCGGATCTCGACGTGGAGGCTCCAAAATTTCCCCAACGCCGCGATCGCCCGGCGGCGGATGATGAAGGACGCCACTCCGCACGCCACGCCTGCGCTAAACCAAGGCCATTCCAGCCTCTGACCACGCACGAAATATTCCACCACGGCTCCGATCCAGATCGCCGTGCCGACGAGCCAGAAGAGCCGCAGCGACCACCGCTCGCGCACGGGGCCGGAAATCACCTGGCGCTTGGTTCCGAGTTCCACCATCCGCGCCGCGTAAAGGACGGCGACGGCGAGCAAAGGCAGGGCAAAGGCGAGCATGGATTTTGAAGGGGGAGAAGTTGGTGCGTCGGTGCAACGCGAAGCGGATGTGGACCAGAGGGGAGTGGAGAGTCAAATCGGATTTACCAATCTGCCAACCCGCGCGAGAGGGCTCGCTGCCGGAGTAAAACCGCGCGTGGGGCGATCCGTCATCAATGCCATCTTTATGGCTTCACTCATCATTTATGAAGAATCAAAGATGGCGATCTGGAGGCAACGACGCAAGGATGCGCTTCAGCTCGGGAGATGGAGCGTGCAAGTGTAAAGGCCCGACGCAAACTGCTGCTCCCGCCGCACCGGCACTCCGAGCACCCGCTGGAACATCTCGCCCTCCAGCCGGGCGACGATCGGAAAGGTCTGGAGCAGATCGAGGATCGGCGAGTGATGCTCCACGATCCGCAGCCCGCCACCTGCGTCCGTCTCGAGTTCGCTCATGTAGCCATCGAGATCGCGGAGATGTACGAGCCGCTCCGCGCGTTCCGGCAGTGTGTCGCCTTTCATCTTTTCGAGATACCGCTCCGTGTACCGCTGGAAGACTACGAGCAGCAGCTTTTCAGGCGCGGTCTGGCCGTAAAGTTTCTGCGCCGCGGCCAGCAGCGCGATCGTCGCTTCATTGCTCGTCGTCGGGAAAAGTTCATGCGCGCGCGGGGTGAGCCGGTAGAGCAGGCGCGGCCGGCCTTTGGGCTGCGGCTCCCGCCAGGTGTCGAGCAGGCCGCGTTTTTCCAGATCCGTGCAGATATCCTTCACGCCCATGTAGCTCATCTTCACCCGCTCGGCGATCACCGGCACGGCGAGACCCTGGGTGCGCTTCAGTTCATTGAGCACTTTCAGCCGCGCACTGCGTCCGACGGTTTGGATGAGACGCTGCTTCAGGGGGGCGAAGAGGTTGAGAGTTGAGAGTCGATGGTTGAGAGCCGCGCCGGTCACAGCCGCACGCCCGGCACTCGGTCGGCAGTTTGCGGCGCTCAACTCTCAACTATCAACTCTCAACTTACTTCGCGCCGAGCGCCCCGAAATGCTGCAGCGCCTCCACCACGCCCGCACTGCAATCACCCGTGGCCACATATCCGCCGGCCTCGCGCACCGCGCGCTTCACTGCCTCGCAAGCATTCGCCGGGCAGGCGACCCATTGCGCGAAGCGACCGTCGAGCATCGGGATGTCGTTGTAGTGATCGCCCGCCGCGAAGACCTCCCCGCGCTCGAGCCCGGTCAGCCGCGCGAGTTCACCGAGCGCCGTGCCTTTGCTGTAGGCCTCGTGGCAAAAGCGCAGGTAGATCGTGTTTCGCTGGAAATTAAATCCTGGCACCCGCGACTGCTCGCGTTCGAGAAAGACACACACGTCATCCATCTGCGCATCCGTCTCCGTCACGATGCCCACCAGCCGCTCCCCATCCCGCTCAAAATGCGCCCACGGTTTGCCATCGAACTCAGCGTGGATGTCCTTCAGCAGATCGCTCGCTTCCGTAAAGAGCCAATCGTGATCCGCCGCGCAGCGCTTATTCCAATCGCCGAAGTCCTGCCACTTCCCATCCGATCCACGGTGAAAGACCTCCCGCTCCGCGGTCAGCACGTAGTCAGGCTCAAAATCGAAATCAAACTCCCGCAGCCCCGCCTCGATGTGCCAGAGCACCCGGCCCGTATTCACCGCCCATTGCACGCCCTTGGCCCGCAGCGCGCCGATGGCGGAGAAAAATTCCGGCGTCACCGGCGGGATGGCGCCGTGCTCGACGAGCGTGCCGTCGAAGTCCGTGCTGATCAATTTGATGGAGGCATTCATGGGAAAGTGGAGATGCTGGAAGTAATACGTAGCCAATTGCGTGCGACGCGTCAGAATTCCTGTCGAACCGCTCGGTGAAGGCGGCGACACTCGACTCTCGATCTCCAACTCTCAACTGAAATGAAATCCGCCTACGAACTCGCCATGGAGCGGCTGGAAAAGCAGACGCCCACCGCCAAACTCAACGCCGAACAAAAGGCGCAAATCGCCGAAATCGACAATCTCGCCAAGGCCAAGCTCGCCGAGAAAGAAGTCTTCCTGAAAGGCGAGATCGCCAAGGCCGAGGCCGCGGGGAAATTTGACGAAGTGCTGGAACTCGACCAGCAACT
>JANNXQ010000057.1:0-7753 GCA_031409655.1 Chthoniobacteraceae bacterium
GCGGGAAGGCATTGGCAATGGTGGCCACGAGCTGTGCCGGATCGGGCACGAGCTTCGCGGCCACGGTCCGCCATTCCTCCATCGCGCTCCGGCGGTGCCGATCATAATGGGCGACGAAGTTTTCCTTCGCCCGCCAGAACTCGGTCTCGAGCGTGCGCAGTTTGTCGGTGATTTCGGCCAGCCGCGGATTGGGCAGGAAGTGGCCGAGTCCGTTGAGGAACGGAAACGTGTGGGTGTCGATGAGCGCATGGGCGCGGCCCTCGATCAGCGCGAGGTCCGCCGTGGCGGATTTGGGCAGGAGTCGCTTGTGGCCGAGGCTGATCAGCCGGTCGGACACGTCGTCGGCTTTCAGCCCGAGATCCTCGGGCCGGAGTTTCTTGCAGCCGCGCCAGTAGCGCACGCTGACGTTGATGAGCACGCCCTCGCGAGTGATGACGTCGAGCAGGTTGTTCATGATGTTGGTCCTTTCGTGGGTTGCGCCGAAGGGATCTCCGGCGCGGGTTTCTGTGCGGGGAGCCGGGCGACCTGTCGGTGCAGCCACTCGCCCGTGTTGATGGTTTTGATTTTCCGCGCCGTGATGAGCGCCGCGCCTCCGCCGTAGGCATCGATCCGGGGTTTGGAGCAGTCGTTGCTCCACTCCAGCGCGACGTGTCCGGCGGGATCGAACTTTTGCAGGAGATGCTGGTGGAAGGCGCAGACGGCATCGATGCCGCCATTGCTGGAATGCAGCCAGAGGCCCGGGCCGTCGGACGGCTGATTGGCCACGGTCTCGAAGCACCAGTCCTCGACGATCTCCTGCAAGGAAGCCGGGAAGTCGTCGGGCATGGCCTCGTCGCCCATGCGGATATAGAGCGCCTGCTGCGCGAGATCGTCGGCGTATTGCTGTGCGGCCTCGGTGGGCAGCGGCACGATGAGGCTGAAGTTGGTGAAGTAATTGGCCATGGGTTTCCTTTCGTTGATGGAGCGCCGAAGGAATCTCCGGCGCGGGTTGGTTGATGCAGAATCAACGGCGCGCCCGTGAACGAAGCCGGGCCGGACAGGCTTGCGCCCATCCGACCCGGACTTCGTGTGCGGACTTCGCGTTTCTACTTTGCGTGGCTAGATGCGGACGCTCTGGAGCGAGCGGAGGGTCTGCCGCACGGACTGAATCTCTTTGTCGCTGGTCTTGCTCTCGCGTTGCGCCTGCTTGAGGCGGTCGGCGAGCTGGTTCAGGCCGGCGAGGGTGTTGCGGAAGTCGCCACGCAGGATCTCGATCTGCGCCAGGGCCGTTTCGAGCGCGGGCTTTTCCACAACATTTGTGGTCATCGTGGTGGGCGGCGTGGCCGCTTCATTCTTGGCGTTGGTTTTTTCGGGCATGGGTTTCCTTTCGGGTTGGTCCGGAGCCGGTGGCTCGTCTTGAGTCACAGGCACCGGGGTTGATGGAGGCGTGGGGTCGTTGTCGGCCTCCGGCTTGGCGGCAGCCGCCGGAGTGGTCGGCGGGGGTGGAGGCGTCGGGGTCGGGGCCGGATTCGGCCGGGTGGGCATGATGATCATCTGGCGACCACCGCTGCTGAAGCGCAGGGGTGACATCGCGTCGATAGTCTCGACGGTGGTCAGGCCGAACTGCAGCGCCTTGGTGAGCAGGTTCCGGTTGAGGAAAATCCGCACGTCGAGGCCGCGGCATTTCACGCCGGCCAATTCGATGCGAGTCCAGTCCTCGGCCCCGGGCGAACGACCCAATAGCATGAGCTTGCCGTCACTCCGTTCGAGGCCGATCGCGAAGTTCGTGGCATCATCGCAGGGCATGCGCCCGATCGTCTGGATCAGTGCTTCGACCGATTCCGGATCGAACTCGATGGTCGTGGCGAATTGTCCGGGACCCGGCACCACCTGGCGCCAGTTCGGATAGTTCCCTTCGATCTGCCGGCTGATGAACCGCCACCGCCGGCTGCTGAGTTGCAGATAGCTGGAGTCCTCCTTCGTTTCGGCTGGGGCGACTTTAAGCTGCCATTCCCCGTCGTGATTGAATTCCTTCCACCCGATGAACTTGTGGGTCGGGATGATGAGCGAGTTCTTCAGCGGCAGGGTGAAGGAGTTGCTGCTAAACAGGTGGCGCCCGTCGGTGCCGACGACGTAACTGGCGTCCGGCTTGGAGACGTCGAGGTAGGCGCCGTTGAGGATCAGACGGGTTTCGTCGGTGCTCGCGCATTGGATGGCCTCGTGGATCGAGGCACGCACGGAGTCGGGCAGTGCGATGGCGTCGCCTTTGAACCGCGGGATCTCCGGGAATTCCGCCACCGGCAGTGATTCGACTTTGGTTTCCACGAACTGCTGGCCGATCCGATATTTGATCACGGCGGTGTGCTTTTCAGCGGACTCCACGAGGATGTCCTCGCCATTGCTGCACGCCTTGCAGGTCTTGAGCAGCTCGTCGTAGGGGACGAGCAGCGCGGTGGGTTCACCGGCGGCGGGTTGTTCCAGGCGGACGGTGACGTGATGATCGAGATCCGTCCCGGTCAGGGCGATCCAGCCGTCTTTGGTGCGCTCGATCTTGAGGTTGCCGAGCACCGGCAGGGTGCAGCGTTTGGCGATGACTTTGCCGAGACCGGCGAGGGCGGGTTTGAGTTCCGCGATGGGAAGAGCGAATGGGCTCATGGTTTTTGGTCCTTTCTTGGTTTTGGGATGAAAAGCGAAACGGCCCGTCCGCCGGTGAGGGCAGAGGGGCCGTTTTCGCTTTCGAGTTTGGTTTGTTGGCTGAGGGTTCGGGCTACTCCTTGGTGTCGTAGATGTGCCCGAACATGTCGTAGTAGCGCCCGGTGTCGCAGAGCGCGCAGAGTTCCTCTGGGAAGAGGGTCTTGATCAGTTTCTGGTAGGCGAGTGCCTTCGCTTTGTTGCTAAAGCCGCGGTCGTAGTAACCGTCGGCGACCGCTTTTTCCGACGGCATCACGCGCCAGCGCGACAGGTTCTTATACCGATGCATCGGGCGTGGTTCCTGGGTGGCGAAGGGACTGCTCATGCCGCTTCCTTCTTGGGCTCCGCGCGATACTTGAGCTGTGCCGTGGTGCATTCGTCGGCAGTGATGTCCTCGCGCCGGCCGAGAAACAGGGGTTGATAGATCGAACCCGACTCCCGAAACGCATGGAGGAAGCGACATTCCGCCACTTGCCCCGTGGTCGGGATTTCGTGATTCGGTGGAATGGTCACGTTGCCCGCAGCCTTGATCTTGTCGCCCTCGAAGAGGAGCAACGAGACGCTGCGCTTGGCGTTGACCTTGCCGACGATGAATGACGCCGTCTCGTAGAACTTATGCTTGAGCTGCGTGCCACCACTGGCCGGACGACCGGCGATGTAGGGCGCATCGGTGTGCTTGAAGACCACGCCCTCGGCATTGCGCTTCTTGAACCGGTCGAAGGCGTCCCGCTTTTGCGCCATGGTGAAGTGGGTTTCCACCAGTTGAATGTGCCGGCGCTGGAAGGAGGCCAGCAGGTTCATCAGCCGCAGGTAGCGCTCGGTGTAGCGCAGGCCTCCGATCTCGTCGTCACCGACGAGCAGGACATCGAAGGCGAGCAGGGTGTCGCCGATCGCTTCGCCGTCGAGGATGAAGTCCTCGGGGCAGGCGACGGCGTCATCGACCAGGGGCTGAGGCAGAGCCACGGCGAGCCCGAGCCGGTTGATGCCGGTGATCGAGTCACCTTGCTTGCGGATGAGCAACCGTCGGCCATCCAGCTTTTCCTGGAGCCACCACGCGGGATCGGCGATGAGCTTTTCCACCTGGTCATCGTCGATGGCATTGAGCAACTGGCAGTGGATGCCGGTCGCCCGGTCCGCGTGTCCGGTGTGCTGGTAGGGCACGCCGTCCTCGCCGGGTTGGTAGCCCTTCGCGACCTTGCTGGCGATGAGCTGGTCGTAGATTTTCTTGGCCTCGTCATAGGGGACGGGCTCGGGATTCTTCTGGCCGGATTGCAGCGCGCTGCCGCGCCTTCCGTATTGAAACTGAACGACGTGACCGCCGTCCTGCGGCAGGATGCTGGCCTGATAGATTTTGTCCGAGCTGCCTTGTTTGAAGTAGAGCGTGATTTGCTCCATGTGTTTTCTCCTTTCGGTTTGGGTTGTGTGTTTGGGGTTGAATGCAAAAAGGCCAGCCGGTGAGGGCTGGCCTTCGAGCGGGTGATTGGTTAATGGTGGCGATGTGGAAGAATAGAACCCCTCACTCCCCGATGCCCGTCCGCGCACCGTCCGTCCACGTTCCGCCGGGCGCGAAAGCAATTTCCTAGTAGACGGGCGGTGACGGAAAGAAGTGGCCAGCCAGGCGCGAAAAGCCCTTGCGGATTCAAGAAATACATTGAGACCCTTCATATGACCTCTTCAAAGCCGGTTTTGTTTTGCGCCAACGCCACCCGTACGCTGGCCCTCGCGCGATCCAGCCCGATGCAGCCACCTCTCTGCGTTAGGAGAACCCGACTAAAAGCCTTCGTTCCCGGCCTACTTCGGCCGATAATCTTGGCAATGACAGCGGTGGCGGTTTTCCAAGATGCTGCCGCGCGAGGCGCAAGCATCAGTGTCAATCCCAGCCGGGATAATTCAATCTACGCGGAAAGCAACAACAGCAACGCCACAGGTTCCATCTACGTTGGACGTACTGCTGGAACCAACGGCACCTCGGTTCGCCGCGGCCTTGTCCAATTTGACATTGCCAGCCTTCTGCCGGCGGGCGCGACGATCAACTCCGTGTCGCTGAAATTGGAAAGAGTGATCGGTGGGCCTAATTCCACGGACGACATTCTCGAACTCCATGCTCTGTCGGCAGGGTGGGGAGAAGGAACTTCGTTTGGGGTTGGACAAGGTGCTGCCCCGACTGCGGGCGACGCCACGTGGAATTTCAGCCTTTTCAACTCCAGCTCTTGGACGAACCCAGGTGGAGACTTCGGGGCGACGAGCGGCTCAACGATCCTCGGGAGCGGCTCATCTACTTTTACTTTTTTTTCGCAGGCTGGCATGGTGGCTGATGTGCAAAACTGGCTGAACAGCCCGGCCTCGAATTTCGGGTGGCTGCTAAAGTACTCCGACGAAAATACCGTGGGCACCGCGCGAGCATTTTTCTCCCGCGAAGCAAGTGTGGCCTCGCAGCGGCCAACTTTGACGATCGACTTCACGCCCGCTCCCGAACCGGGGAGCCTCGTGATGCTGGGCCTTGGTGCCTTGCTCGTGTCCTCACGCCGCCGCCCTTGAGCTGAGAAAGTGGACGACGTGATCTCCGGCCGCCTGTGACGCAAAATGATGGCAGAATAGCGAGCGTGGCAGGGTTGACGCAGGGGAGGTGTGAGGATGACTGCTTTTCACGATGCCGAACCGATAAGTGGCATGGGGGTCTGACGGGCTGCGGGAATTTTCTGAGGCACCCAGGGCACCGGCATGACGATAGAAGCGGGTGGGGTAACCGGCATCCAGAGGAAGGCCAGCCCCCTCACTCCCCGACGCCGATCCCCGTTCTGACCGTCTCCGGTGCGACCGGCGCGAAAGCAAATTCCTAGCAGACCTGGCGTCGTGCTGAAGCAGAAGGCGATCGAACTCGGCATGACCACGCTGCGGCAGGACGGCCTGCGCTCGATCTACGAGGCTGAGACGACGATCGAGGAAGTGCTGAAGTATACCTGACGCACGGGAGGGCAAAGCGCACGCTCTGGCCTATACCCTGCTCCCACTTGTCCATTGCGCCCCATCGGGGGTGCCTCCATACTCGCTTAGTTTGCGGGTGCGAGGCTCTTTTAAACAATCCAGCCGCAATCTATCCCAATGAAGCTGACTGCAATCGTGATTGCTCTGGTCTCACTCCGCACGCTGACCTATGCAGCGACTCCCTATCCAGAACTCGCCGCCGCACGAACGCGGTATGACAATGCGGTGGCCGAGGCGACGCGGCCCGTGCGCGAAAAATACGCAGCCGAACTTCAACAACTCAAGAATCGCGCGATGACGATGAAGAACCTGGAGCTTGCAGTCGCAATCGACCAGGAATTGAAGAGTATCGGCGCCGGCGGAGCATCTCTCCCGAGCACGCCCGTGGCGACAAATAAGCTTTCCGCAATCCTGCCGAACAGCACTTGGATCCCTGAGAAGGACTCTGGTTACTATCGATCGATTTCGTTCACGGCAGACGGAAAGATACTCCGCCAGCCTAAATCCGGGACAGAGCCCGCGGTGGGATATGAGATCGAGAAGGATGGTGATACCTTGTCATTTGAGAGGGCGGATGGCGCCCGATTGAAGATTCGCTTTTCGGCCAACCGGCGAACCTTCCAGATGAACGATGTCACCTACAGGAAATCCGAGCCGTAACGCACTGCGAGCAGACCCCCTCACTCCCCGACGCCCGTCCGCGTTCTGAGCGTTTCCGGTGCGGCGGGCGCGAAAGCAAATCCCTAGCGGTAGCAGTAACTGCTCCGGGCGCCACAGCCTGTGCTCCCGCCACCTTCGCCCCAGCACCCAAACATCCCATGGAATACAGAACCTCACTCACTATCGCCGTTGCATTATTCCTCAACACAGCGGCGCTCCTCTCCGCGCCCAACAACGATAACCGGGAGAAGGGAATCGACCGCGAGGCCGCCCAATCGCCAGAGCAAAAGCAGATGGCCGCACGGCAACAGGCGATCGAGGAGGCCCTCGTCGCTCTGAGTTCCCACAAAAAAGAACCCAAAAAAAGGCGATCTAATCTTTCCGACGGATCCCCCAAGGCGCTCAACGCACTCGCCTGGCACTGGGCGACGTGCGCGGTGGACGGACACGGGAATGCCCCGATGGCCATCGTCCTCGCGAAAGAAGCCGTGGCCGCTGCGCCCGACGATCCCTGGTATCGGGATACGCTGGCGGCGGCGCATGCGAGAGCGGGCAATTTCACGGAAGCCGTGGAAACGCAGGAAGTGGCCATCAAAATGGCTCGCACGAAGAATCCGCAGGAGTGGCCGAACTACGAGTTCCGTCTCGGCCAAATGACTCAGCGACTGGCCACTTATCGGGATCGTCGCTGGTACCGTGAGGATGCGGCGAATCCTCCTCGTCCCCCCAAGTGAAGTCGCAGTCATTGTCGGGCGTTGGCCTGCGGCTCTCTTCGAGTCCGCGAAAGTCCAGGCCGTCTGGCACAGACGGCCTACAAACACGACCGCAGGATTTATTTAATCCGCTCTAATCACCCCATCCCGATCGAGCGAAGACTGATGTGAGTGCGCCCCCCTCAGGGCCGATCAAGGCGCGTCAGGATGATCATGTCGCAGGTGCTCAAAGACGAGCGGGTGAGTATTGCGAAAGCGCAGATCATCCCGGTTATCGAGCAGATAGTCGTGCAACATCACCAAGCGGACCCCAGCTTTGATCTCCGCGATCAGCGCCCGGTCTTCCTCTGGGGAGGCGAGGTCGATGAAATAGATCTGCTCGGTAAGGGAAAGGCGGCCGGTGAACGGGTAAAGGGCGGGGAGGTTGGGCAAAAAAGAGGACCGGCTCTTGGCGGGTTCGCGGGCATTGAGCAGGACGCTGGCGCGATAGGCCGGGACGACCATGCGCCGACCGACGACGTCCACGGCCAAGAGCGAGCGCTGCTCGGCGAAGAGTTCGATCGAGATCCCGAAGGGGTGCCCCCAATGCGTGCCAGAGCACGAGCAGGCCGATCGCGAGGATGAAATAGGCGCCGTGATTTCGCCCCATACAGGCCATCAATCCGTCAGACCCCCTCACTCCCCGACGCCGATTCCCGCTCTGACCGTTTCCGGTGCGGCGGGCG
>JANNXQ010000058.1:0-42384 GCA_031409655.1 Chthoniobacteraceae bacterium
TGAATTCAAACCCATGAGCTGGCTGCGCATCGTTCACGAAACCACCTACCGCTACACCGCGCCGGTGCGCTTCGGGCCGCACCGGCTGGTGCTGCGTCCGCGGGAAGGGCACGACTTGCGCGTCGAGGAAATGAATCTGGAGCTCGAGCCGGAATACGATCTGGAGTGGAGCCGCGATGTCTTCGGCAACTCGGTCGCGACCGTGTTCTTCTTTGCGCCGTCGGAGACGTTGCGGATCAGGAACACCCTGCTCCTGCATCAGACGCGCGCCTTTCCCCGGCGCACCGATCGCCCGGTGGCGCGCCCCCGCTATCCGCTGCAATTCTCGCCGATGGAGGAGGCGGTTGCCCGCGCGTATCGCGCCTCCACGTTCCCCGATGACGTGGCGCGCGTCGGCGAGTGGCTGCGCGGGGAGATTGATCCCGGCACTTTCGACGAAGCGGAGAAACTGGCGGCGGCGGTGAACCGGAAAGTGCGCAAGGCGATCGGCTATCGGCGGCGCGAGGAGAAGGGCGTGCAATCGCCCGGCGAGACGCTGGCGACCGGGAGCGGCTCGTGCCGCGATCTCGCGACGCTGGTCCTGGAATGCTGGCGGGCGCTGGGTTTCCCGGCGCGTTTTGCGAGCGGGTATCTCGATTGCGCGGCGTCGGAAGCGGGCCGTGCCTCGACCCATGCGTGGGCCGAGGCGTATCTCCCGGAGATCGGCTGGGTCGGCTTCGATCCGACGCTCGGCGCGCTCACTTCGAGCCAGCACGTTGTCACGGGCGTGAGCAATCATCCGCGCGGGGTGATGCCGATCGCTGGCACCTTTTACGGCGAGAGCGAACTCTACCAAGGCATGAGTGTGACGGTGCAAACCGAACGGATCGACGAACGCGAGCCGAGTGTTCGGCCTCCGCTACGCGGAGTGTTTATCTAAAACTGCGCCGTTGCCGAGCCCGCCGCGTCCGGCTGGCGCAGCTTCTTAGCGCGAGCGCGCCGGAGCATCAGCACATCGACCGACACGCCGTGGGCGACGATCGAGAGCGCGACGATGGTGATGGTCAGCGAAGTCAGCAGCGCGGCTTCCGCTCCGCGGAGTCCGTGCGTGAGCGCAAAGGCGAGGTAGTAGATCGAGCCGATGCCACGGATGCCGAACCACGCAATGAGCGTGGCCTCCTGGCGGGGCATCCACCCGAAGGTGAAGGGCAGCACCGCGAGCGGCCGGATGACCAGGAACAGCAACGGCGCAAGCCAGAGCGCCGCGGCGGTGAAGTGTGCGCTGAGCAAGGCCCCGACCAGCACGACCAGCGTCAATTCCGCGATGCGGTCGAGCTGTTCATTGAAGCTCAGGACCGCGCCTGCCAGATATGCCGGCGCGGCGCGACGGTCGGTGGCAGCCCGGCGCTCGGTCGCTTCCGCCGCCGCTTTCACTTCCTCCACCGGCAAGGGACCGCTGTGCTGTCTTTCCGTCGCGCGCATCGCCACGCCCGCGGCGAAGACGGCGAGGAAGCCCCAGCCATGCACGAGTTCCGCGAGGCCATAGGAAAGCGCGATCATGCCGAGGGCGAGGAAGTCGTCGAGCCCGACGGCCTGCCGATGCTCGGTGCGCAGCCGCAGCACGAGACGCGTGACCATCTTCCCGCACAGAAACCCTACTCCGAGACCGGCCCCCGTCTTCCACAAGCCCTCGAAAAGCAGCCAGTGGCCGAGGCCCGAGAACTCCTGCGCGCCGAGCAACCCGAGGCCCAGCATCACGAAGGGAAACGCCGTGCCATCGTTCATGCCCGCTTCGCCAGTGAGGGCAAAGCGCAGCCGGTCGCGATCGTGCGGCTCGCGGACTTGCACGCCCGAGGCGAGCACTGGATCAGTCGGCGCAAGGATGGCCCCGAGCAGGATCGCCGCGCCGAGGCTGAGGTGCAGCAGCGCGACGCCGACGAAGGCGATCAAGCCGACGGTGATCGCCATCGACGCGGTGGCGAGCACCAGCGGGAGCCGCCAGCTCGCATCTGTCAAAGGCGCACGCAATTTCAGGCCCGAAGTGAAGAGTGAGACGAGCACTGCGATTTCTGCCGCGCGCTGGATCAAGCCTGCATCTTTGGCAAGATCGAGCCGCAGCCAATCGAGCACCGCCGGCCCGAGCAGGACGCCCACGCCGAGATAGAGCATCGCCGGCGTGAGCGGCAGGCGCTGCAGCGCGGAATGGCCGAGCAGCATGGCAAGCAGCAGCGCGCCGATGAGCAGATACCAGAGAGCCGGAGTGTTCATGGATGGGAGCGGCGCGCTGCCGATCCTCTCGCGTTAGGCGGCCAGTTCGACCACGACTTTCAGGCTGTCGATGGTGAGTGCGCCGAATTGCGTGACGAAGGCCACATCCGTCGCATCGCGTCCGTAGGCGATGACGATGCGATTCCCCGCGGTGTGCGTGTGGGTGGCGTCGAAGGTGAACCAACGCCCGCCGACATACGCCTCAAACCACGCATGAATGTCGGGCACTTTGAGATTCAGCGTGTAGCCCACGACCATCCGCGCCGGGATATTCAGCGCGCGGCAGAGCGCGATGCCCAGATGCGCAAAGTCACGGCATACGCCCACGCGATCCCGCGCCGTATCGCTGGCCGTGGTCGCGGGCGTGCTCGTGCCGTAGCGATATTCGATGTGCGAGTTGATCCAGCGCCGGATCGCTTCCACTTGCGGAAAACCCGGTGCAGCACCCGCGACCGCCTCGGCGGCAAGCGAGGCCAATTCATCCGACGGACAATACCGACTCGGCAGCATGAAATGCAGGGCGCTATCCGGCACCAGCGCGGGCGGGACGAAGCCCGCGCTTTCATCGACATCCACGGTCTCGGAGGTCTCCACGGTGCAATTCGCGGTGAGCTGGGTCGTCCCGGTCGGCAGCACCGTGCGCTGGCAAAGATTGGCGAAAGGGTCGGTGTATTCGACGACCTGCACGCGCGGCGTGATCGCGTATTCCTCACGGCTCACCCACTGCGCCGGGCCGCTCCGTGGACGCAGCATCAGGATCACGGGCACCGGAGCCTGGGCAGTGAGTTCGATCTGGCAGGATGCTTGGAGCACGCTCATTTGCGGCACCAATCGCAAGTGCGTACCGCCTTGGATGGGAGAAACGCGAGCGATGCACCATCTCTTTCCCATCCTCCACATTTCTCCCATCCACCCTGAGCCTCGGATGCGATCCAGTAAGCCCTATGACTAAACTCGAACTCAAAGGCTCCTGGAACGAAATCAAAGGCAAACTGAAACAGAAATACGCCGACCTCACCGACGACGATCTCACCTTCGCCGAAGGCAAGGACGACGAACTCCTCGGCCGCCTGCAAAAGAAAATGGGCCGGACCAAGGAAGAAATCCGCGACGAGATCGCGGCCCTCTGATTCCCAGTTCCAGACACGCTGCACATTGGGCGGCGCGGACTCCAGCGAGGGTCCGCGCCGTTCGCGTTTATCGGCACGTCCCGATTGCTGCTCGCATCTTGCCGCGCATGGTGGCGGGATGTTGTCCCCACCGATGAGCAGCACCCCGCACAAGATCGTCGTCATCGACGACGAGCGCACCATCCAGGCCACCCTCACTGCGGTGCTTGGCCGGAACGGCTTTGTCGTCGAGTGCGCGCCGACCGCCGCGCAAGGCCAGCGCAAGATCATCGAGGTAAAGCCGCACCTCGTGCTGCTCGACCTCGGCCTGCCCGATGCGGATGGACTCGAGGTGCTCAAGGCCATCAAGGCGGACCATCCCACGCTGCCCGTGATGATCCTCACCGCGCACGACTCGCTGGCCAATGCCATCGAGTCGATCAAGCTCGGCGCGTTTCATTTTCTGCCAAAGCCGTATGCGGTCGAGGAACTGGTCGCGCTGTGCCGCCGCGCGCTGGAGCAGCAGGCGCTCATCGAGCAGACCGTGACGCTCACGCGGGAAAAGGAGCAATTGCAGGTGAAGCTGCGCGCCGCCGAGGAGCAGCTCGCGCCGGTGGCGATCAGCCGCCGGATGCGCGAGGTCGAGCAACTCCTCGCCCGCGTCGCCCCGACCGAAGCGAACGTCCTGCTCACCGGCGAAAGCGGCGTGGGCAAGGAAGTCTTCGCGCGCAACGTGCATGGCCGCAGCGCGCGCGCCGGCGCGACGATGGTGAAGCTGAACTGCTCCGCCTTTCCCGCAAACATGATCGAGGCCGAGTTATTCGGTTACGCGAAGGGCGCCTTCACCGGTGCCGTCACCGCCTTCCCTGGCATGCTCGCCGAGGCCAATGGCGGCACCCTCTTCCTCGACGAGATCACCGAGATGCCCGTTGAGTTGCAGACGCGCTTCCTCCGCGTCTTGCAGGAGCGCGAATATCGTCCGCTCGGCACCACCAAGAATCGTCCGGTCGATTTCCGGCTCATCGCAGCGTGCAATCGTCAGCCCGCGCTCGCGGTGCAGGATGGCCGGCTGCGCCAGGATTTATACTTCCGCTTAAAGACCTTCGAGGTTGAAATCCCGCCCCTGCGCGAGCGCCGCGAAGACTTGCCGAAGCTGATCGACACTTTCCTCCGCCAATTCGCGCAACAACTCAGCCGCCCCGTCCCCACGCTCGAAGCCGAAGTGCTCGAACTCCTCCGCGCTTACCCGTGGCCTGGCAACGTGCGCGAGTTACAAAACGCCATCGAGCACGCCCTGATCCTCTGCGACGGCCCGACATTACTCGCGCGCCATCTCCCGCGCGAAATCCAAACCCCCGACCTCGCTCGTTCGACGAGTCTGCGCGCCACCGCCCCCGCATCGTTCGCCGACGCGGAACGCGAGACGCTGCTCGAAGCTCTCCGCCGCGCCCGCGGCAACAAAGCCGAAGCCGCCCGCCAACTCGGCATCCACCGCGCGACGATCTACGCAAAGATCAAGCAGTTTGGGCTGTCGGTGTGAGGCAGACCCGCTCACGAATCGAGCGACGCAAACTCAGCCAGGCCGGCGCAACGAAGGCTCGCGATCCCAGATGCGGCCATGCTTCGCGGCTTTGATGAAGGCTCCGACGGTCTTCCGATCTTTGAGCGGCACGATGCCCGCATCAGGCTTCACGTTCGCCCGATCGAGCAGCACTTGTGCGGCGGCGGTGTGGCCGATCACTTTCAAATGCGCGAAGGCGTTGGCCGTCCAGTCGATCGCTCCAGCCTGGGTCGCGAGATCCTTCGCGCCGGCTTCGCTGGCGAGGATCACCACGGCGTCGTAGAAGACGGAGGCGGATGCGCTGAGCGCGCCATCGGCTTCGACGTGAGTGCGGTCGCTGCCCGTCACGCCTCCCACTTTCGGAGCAATGAGGAAGAGAGATGCCTTCTCGGATTTCGCGCTGCCGCGCAGGGCGTCGAGGAGCGCGGCGTCGAAGCCGTCGGTGAGCAGCACGCCGATCTTCCGGCCCTGCAACGTTACCGGAGCTTTGCCAAGGATGCTCAGCGCGGGCGAAGGCGGCAGGTCGCGCGGCGGCACCGCCGGGGTGATTTTGTCCGACTGGCCTTTCATCCCGAGCGCATCCTCGACTTGCGCGTGCAGGCTGGCATCGACGTGCGCGAGATGGCCGAGCATCCGGGTGCGGATGGCTTTGGTCTCAACCTTGCCGAGTTCAAAGGCGAACGCGCTGACGATGTGCATTTGCTCAGGCTTGGTCATCGAGCGGAAGAAGAGCCGCGCCTGCGAGTAATGATCCGCAAAGGTTTCCGAGCGCTTGCGGATTTTCGTGCCCGCGAGTTCCTCGGGAAAGCTGGTGAAGCCGCTCGTGGGATTCTCGCGCGGCGTGCCGCCATCGAAGGAGTTCGGCTCGTAGTTCACCCTGCCTTTCGGCACGTCCATCTGCCGCAGGCCATCGCGTTGGTTGTTGTGAAAGGGACAGCGCGGAGCATTGACCGGGATCTGGTGAAAGTTGGGACCGCCGAGCCGCGAGAGCTGGGTGTCTTGATAGGAGAAGAGCCGGCCTTGCAGCAGCGGATCGTTACTGAAGTCGATGCCGGGCGGGACATTCGTCGGGAGAAAGGCGACCTGCTCCGTCTCGGCAAAAAAGTTATCCACGTTCCGATTGAGCACCATCTTCCCGACCATGCGCAGCGGGATGCTTTCCTCGGGGATGAGCTTCGTCGGATCGAGCACATCAAAGTCGAGTTTCGCCGCCTGCGCTTCGTCGAAGACCTGCAAGCCGAGTTCCCACTCCGGGAAGTCGCCTTTCTCGATCGCCTCCCAAAGATCGCGCCGATGAAAGTCGGGATCGGCACCATTGATCTTCACCGCTTCGTCCCAGAGCACCGATTGCGCACCGAGCTTCGGCCGCCAATGGAACTTCACAAACCGCGACTCGCCCGCCGCATTGATGAGCCGGAAAGTATGCACGCCGAAGCCTTCGATCATCCGCAAGGAACGCGGCAGGCCGCGGTCGGACATCGCCCAGAGAAGCATGTGGACGGTCTCGGGGCTGAGCGAGGCGAAGTCCCAGAAGTTATCGTGGGCGGAAGCGGCCTGCGGAAAGCCGCGGTCCGGTTCCATCTTCACCGCGTGGACGAGATCGGGAAACTTCATCGCGTCCTGAATGAAGAAGACCGGGATGTTATTCCCCACCAGATCGTAGTTTCCCTCGGTGGTGTAAAACTTCACCGCAAAGCCCCGCACATCGCGCGGCAGGTCTCCCGACCCCGCGCCGCCCGCGACCGTGGAGAAGCGCGCAAAGACTTCCGTCTTCACCTTGGGATCGCAAAGGAAAGCCGCCTTGGTAATGTCGCTTAACGATTCATAGGCTTGAAAGTAACCGTGCGCGCCCGAGCCGCGCGCATGGACGATCCGCTCCGGGATGCGTTCGTGATCGAAGTGCGTGATCTTTTCCCGCAGCACGAAATCCTCGATCAGCGTCGGCCCGCGCACACCGGCGCGCAGTGAGTTCTGGTTATCGGAGATCGGAATGCCGTGATTGGTCGTGAGCGAATCATGCAGCTTCTCGACAGTCTGATGGGTTTCCGCGGGTTGGGCCGCTCGGGACTTGCCAGCGCCTTGGTTCGGTTTCGAAGCGTTAGATTTGGAGGACATAAAGTGGGCAGGTCGTGACGTTCAGCGAACCGGGGGCTGCTGAGGATCGCGGCGGGCAGCGCCCTCGGTTGTATGGTTCTGCTTTGGCGCCGGTTTCCTCCTCACCGCGCTCCGCGTCTGCCTCCATACGCTGGCGGACTCTTCACCGGATTCAGTGCCGCGCACGCTCCCCTCCGACATTCATACGGCGGCCAGGATCATTACCGGCGATTACTCTCCAACCATCTTCATCCTGCACTCATGCCGCACCGACGACAGCTTTTCCTCTCCAGCCTGCTCGCCGTGAGCATGGCGCTCCCTTCCTGCCGCGAACCGGCCCCGAAGACCCAAACTCCCACGCCGGTCGTCACCGTGGCCAAGCCATTCGTGAAGCGGCTCACGGAGTGGGATGAATTCCCGGGACGACTCAGTGCGGTGGCCTCCGTGGAAGTGCGGGCGCGGGTCAGTGGGTATTTGCAGAGCACCCACTTTGGCGAGGGCAAGGAGGTGCAGGAGGGCGCACTACTCTTCATCGTCGATCCGCGGCGGTATGATGCCGAGTTGGCGCGGGCGAAGGCCGAGCTCGAGAAGGCGCGGGCGGCCTTGGAACTGGCCACGGCAGAGGCCGGGCGGGCGACGAAGCTCGTGGAGACCCGCGCGATCTCGATGGAGGAGGCGGATGTGAAGGCGAAGACGCGGGACGGCGCGGTGGCGGCGCTCGCGGCCGCGCAGGCGTCCGTGGATCAGGCGAAGCTGGAAGTGGAGTGGACGCGCGTTACGGCCCCGATCTCCGGGCGCGTCGGGCGCAAGCTCGTCACGGAGGGCAACCTCATCACTGGTGGACCGAACGGCGCGACGGTGCTGACGACGATCGTGAAGCTCGATCCGATTTACGGATACTTCGATGTCGATGAACGCTCGGCGCTGAAGTATCGCGACCTCGCCCGCAGCGGCCAGCGCGAGAGCGCACTCTTCAAAGAAATCCCCGCGCAGATGGGGCTCGCGAACGAGGAGGGCTTTCCGCACCTCGGCAAGATCGACTTCGTGGACAATGAGATCAGCGCGACCACGGGCTCGATCAAGGCGCGCGGGGTTTTTCCGAATGTGGATCGGCTGATGTCGCCGGGGTTCTTTGCGCGCGTGCGCATCCCAGGGTCCGGCGAATATGAGGCGATGCTCGTGCGCGACAGTGCCATCGGGAGCGACCAGGGGCGCACCTTCGTCTATGTGGTGAGCGCGGATGGCAAAGCGGTGCAAACGCCGGTCGTGACCGGGCCGCTCGAAGACGGGCTGCGCATCGTGCGCGAAGGGCTCACGCCGGAGGATCGCGTGGTCATCAATGGGCTGATGTCGATCCGCCCCGGCGTGCCGGTGCAGGCCGAGGATACGGAAATGAAGGTGGCGGCGGCGAAGCCATGAATCTCCCGCGCTTCTTCGTCGATCGTCCGGTCTTCGCGGCGGTGCTGAGCATCGTCATCACGCTGCTCGGCGCGCTCGCCTATTTCCAACTGCCCATCTCGCAGTATCCCGACGTGATCCCGCCGACGGTGATCGTAAGCGCGTCGTATCCGGGGGCGAATGCGCAGACCGTCTCCGACACCCTGGCCGCGCCGCTCGAGCAGGAGATCAACGGCGTGGAAAACATGCTCTACATGTCGTCGTCGGGCACGAGCGATGGGCGGCTCCAACTCGTCGTCACTTTCAAACTCGGCACGAATCTCGACGACGCCCAGGTGCAGGTGCAGAACCGGGTGAATGCGGCGCTGCCGCGGCTGCCCGAGGAGGTCCGCCGGCTCGGCGTCACCGCCAAGAAGCAATCGCCCGACCTCACTCTGGCCGTGCAGTTCTTTTCGCCGGACGGCACGCGCGACACTTTTTACCTCGCCAATTACGTCACCCTGCAAATCCAGAATCGCATCGCGCGCCTCCCCGGCGTGGCCGAGGCCGGCACGATCGGTGGACTGGATTTTTCCATGCGCGTCTGGCTCGATCCGAACAAGCTCGCCGCGCGCGGACTCACGGCCGGCGATGTGGTGCGCGCGATCCGCGAGCAGAATGTGCAGGTCGCCGCGGGCGCGCTCGGCCAGGAGCCCGCTCCGGCCGACACCGACTTCCAATACACGCTCACGGCGCAGGGCCGGTTGCTGCGGTCGGAGCAATTCGGCGACATCGTCCTGCGCACTGGCGCGCAAGGCGACGTCATCCGCGTGCGCGACGTGGCGCGGGTGGAACTCGGCGCGCGCGACTACGCGGTGAAGAGCTACATGGACGGCAAGAACGCGATCTCGCTGCGCATCTTCCAGCTTCCCGGCACCAACGCGCTCGACACCGCCGACGCCGTGTATGCCGAGATGCGCCGGCTCAAGGAGCGCTTCCCGCCCGGGGTCGATTACCGGATCAACTACGACCCGACGCGCTTCGTGCGGCAGTCCTTTGAATCGGTGCTGCACACGCTACTCGAGGCCATCGCGCTCGTGGTGCTCGTGGTCATCCTTTTCCTGCAAACGTGGCGGGCGTCGATCATCCCGCTCATCGCCGTGCCGGTCTCGCTCATCGGCACGTTCGCGGTGATGAAGCTGCTCGGCTCATCGCTGAACAATCTCTCGCTCTTCGGCCTCGTGCTCGCGATCGGCATCGTCGTGGATGACGCCATCGTGGTGGTGGAAAATGTCGAGCGTTACCTGGCTCAAGGCTTGAAGCGGCGCGACGCGGTGCTGAAGGCGATGGGTGAAGTCTCGGGCGCGCTGGTGGCCATTGCGCTGGTGCTCTGCGCGGTGTTTGTGCCGGTGGCGTTTCTGGGAGGGATCACCGGTGCGTTCTATCGGCAGTTTGCGCTCACCATCGCGACGGCGACGGTCATCTCGGCTTTCAATGCGCTCACGCTTTCGCCGGCTCTCGCGGCGCTGCTGCTGCGGCCGCATGGGAAGGACACGATGGACCCGAAAGACCGGGAAGCGCTGCCGCTCCGGCTCGTCCACGGCTTCTTCGCGAAGTTCAACGGGGCGTTCGAGCGTTTCTCAGAGCTCTACGCGAAAGTCGTGCGCGGACTCGTGCGGCACACCGTGCTCGCGGTGCTCGCGGTGCTCGGCTACGTCGCCCTGCTCGCACTCACGGTCTTCACCTTTGTCCGCGTGCCGGCCGGCTTCATCCCGCCGCAGGACATGGGCTACTTCCTCGTGGTCGTACAGCTCCCGGATGGCGCTTCCTTTTCGCGCACCGATGAAGTCGTGCGTCGCGTCGATGAAATCGCGCGCGCCGAAAAAGGCGTCGCCCACACCTTCGCGATCAGCGGCTACTCCTCGGTGCTCCAGGCGAATCAATCGAACGTCGGCGCCGCCTTCATCATCCCGGAGGACTTTGCGCAGCGGAAAGACAAGTCGCTGACCGCGCAGGCGCTGATGAACACGCTGCGGCAGAAATTTTCCGCGATCAAGGAGGCGCGCATCCTCGTGCTGCCACCGCCGCCCTTGCGTGGACTCGGCAATTCCGGCGGCTTCAAAATCCAGGTGCAGGATCTCGACGGCGCGGGCCTCGCCGCGCTCGACACAGCCACCCGCCAGTTCATGGACGCGCTGGCGCAGGAGCCCGGCTTCACCTCGCTGCTCACCGGCTTCCGCCCAAACACGCCGCAATACTTCGTCGATATCGACCGCGCCGCCGCGAAGAACCTCGGCGTCTCGCTCGCCGAGATCAACGAGACGCTGCAGGTCTCGCTCGGCTCCGTGTACGTCAACGACTTCAACCTTTTCGGCCGCACCTATCAGGTCTTCGCCATGGCCGAGCCGGAGTTCCGCAATGCGCCCGAAGATGTCTCGCGACTCCAGACGCGCAACGCCGAGGGCGGGATGGTTCCGCTCGGTTCGCTGGTGCAAGTGCAGCGCATCGGCGGCGCGGATCGTGTTCAGCGTTACAATATGTTCACCAGCGCTGACGTGACTGGCAACACCCTCCCTGGCATCAGCTCCGGCCAGATGATCGCCACCGTTGAGCGCCTCGGTCGCGAACACTTGCCGAGCGGGTTTGCCTATGAGTGGACCGATCTCGCCTACCAGCAAATCCTCGCCGGCAACACCCTCGTCTATGTCTTCCCGCTTTGCGTGCTCTTCGTCTTCCTCGTGCTCGCTGCGCAATACGAGAGCTGGGGCCTGCCGCTGGCCGTCATCCTGATCGTGCCAATGTGCCTGCTCAGCGCGCTCGCCGGCGTCTGGGCCGCCGGGCAGGACAATAACATCTTCACCCAGATCGGCCTCGTGGTGCTCGTCGGCCTCGCGAGTAAGAACGCGATCCTCATCGTGGAATTTGCCAAGCAACTCCACGACGCCGGCAAGTCCGCGACCGAAGCCGCGATCGAAGCCGCGCGCCTGCGTCTGCGCCCGATCCTCATGACCTCGCTCGCTTTTATCCTCGGTGTCCTCCCGCTCGCCCTGGCGACTGGAGCCGGCTCCGAAATGCGGCGCGCCCTCGGCACCACGGTTTTCTGGGGGATGCTCGGCGTCACGGCGTTCGGGCTGCTGCTCACGCCGGTCTTCTATGTCATCCTCCGCGGCTCCTCGGACCGACGCATACGCGCGGCATCGCGAACGGACGGTTAATCCGGGCGTGAGTCACCGGGGAAAATGGCAGCTGCCCGCGCCTCTTTCGAGGACGCGGGCAGCTGCTTCCGACAAAACCGTTGCCGCCGTTACGCGTGGGCTGCAGGCACGGCGTCATGCAATTCGCCGAAGGCCAGCGCGGCAGAGCGCAGCTTGCGCATCGCGAGTTCGAGCCGCGTCTTGATCGTGCCGAGCGGGATGCCCGTCTCCGCGGCGATCTGGCGCTGCGAGAGGCCGCGGAAGTATGTGAGATGCACGGCCTGACGTTGCGCTTCGGGCAATTGCGCGATGAGCTTCGCGACCGCTCCGGCGGTGTCGCTCTGCGCGGCTTCCTCGTCGGCACCGCGATGGCCGCCGTCGTGGTCGGTGAAGGTCTCGAGGCGATAGCGCTCCTGGGCGCGGGCATAGGCCGTCTTGCGGCGAATGCGGTCGATGGTGCGGCGGCGCGCGAGGGTCACGATCCAGCCGAGAGCTTTGCCTTTCTCCGCATCGTAGCTCGCGGCGTGGTGCCACACGGCGAGCATGATCTCCTGCACCAAATCGTCCACGTCGGAGTCGTTGTTGATCATCCGTCCGGCGATGGTGCGGAGGAGGGGCTGATGGCGGCGCTGGAGCAGGACGAGCGCGTCCTCGTCGCCCGCCTGGATGCGTTGCATGAGTTGTTCGTCAGTGGCTTCGCCCGGCGCGAGCTGCGAGGCGGAGGGCGGGACGGTCTTAATATTTTGATGATCGAAGGAATAGAGCATGGGATTTTGTTTGGTGGTTGCAGTCCCATGTCTTTGCCTTCCCCGTGCCAGCGGCGGTTTACTCTGGAGAGAGGACGGGAGGGGCGGTAAATGCGTCGCGTTATCCGACAGTAGTGTTGCCCGCACGCGACACTCTTCGGCACAACCAGGCGCCCGCGCGGAGACGTATCCCCTTTATGCATTCCGATCCCGACATCCCCGCCGAGCGCGTCGCGGCTTTCGTGCGTCAGCACACCCACGATGTGCGCAATGGCCTCAACGGGCTCGACCTTGAAGCTGCCCTGGTGCAGGAGATCGTGACCGACGAGGAGGCCCGCGAAAGCCTGGCGCGGATGCGCGCGCAGGTGCGCGCGTTGGCTGAACAAATGCGCGCGCTCGCCGGGCGCTTCCGCGATCCGCAGCCCCACCTCGCGCCGCTGGCCGCGCGGGAGTTGCTGGCCGTCTTCCGCGAACAGAATGCCGGCCTGCCCGCAGCGCTCGAGATCTCCTGGGACGACGAACTCGGCGGGGAATCCGTGCGGGTGGACGTGGGGATGCTGGCCGACCTCTTCCGGGAATTGCTCGTGAATGCGGTCGCCTTCCCCTCCTCAGGACCGATCGCCGTCCGCGCTCGGTGCGAGGCAGAGGGCGTCCTTTTCGAGTTGTCGGAGCCGAAGGCCAAGGCTCTGGACGTGGCAGGATGGGGAGCAGTGCCTTTCTCCTCCGGGCACCGCGGTGGCTACGGACTCGGCTTGTGGACCGCGCGCCGGATTGCGGAGGCGAATGGGCTCGCCCTCACGCGGGAGTTTTCCTCCGCAGGGAATCTCGTGACGCGCCTGCGGTTTCCCAAGGATTAGGGCCACCCTCACCCCGAGCGTTTAACGCTGGGAGCGAGAGCGCCCGGACTTCGTGCCTAGGCCACGGGCGGGGTGCGGCGGCCCATCAGGAAGGCGACGATGAAGAGCACGAGGAAGACGAAGAAGAGGGTCTTCGCGATGCCGACGGCGGTGCCGGCGATGCCGCCGAAGCCCAGCACAGCGGCGATGATGGCAATGACAAGGAAGGTAATGGCCCAGGATAACATAGGAGGAGGTTTGGTGGAGGTTAGGCTGACGGTTCATCCTTAATTCGACGCGGCCCGCAAAGGCGCGCGTATCAATCTTCCCAGCCCGCAAGAGGGAGAAGCGGCGCGGTCCCGGGCCAAAGACGGACCGCGCCGCCTCCACATCACGCACGTCCGAGCGCGCTCCGAAATGCGAATGCGCGGAGAATCATTCATCCGCACATCCGACCATGCCTCCATTCCAGCTCTGCCAAGGCTTCCCCTTCCCACTCGGTGCCACTTGGGATGGCGAGGGTACGAACTTCGCCCTCTTCAGCGAAAACGCGGAAAAAGTGGAGCTGTGCCTTTTCGATCCCGGCGATCCGCAGCGCGAGATCGGGCGCGTGCAGTTGCGGGAGAAGACGGATCATGTCTTTCACGGCTATCTCCCGGAGGCGAAGCCAGGGGCGCTCTATGGCTATCGCGTGCATGGGCCTTGGCTGCCGGAGGAGGGTCAGCGCTTCAATGCGCATAAGCTCGTGCTCGATCCCTATGCAAAGGCGATCACGGGTGGATTCCAGTGGAAGGATGAGATGTTTGCCTATCGCATGGGCGGCAACGAGGACCTCGACATGGACGACCGCGACAATGCCGCACTGATGCCGCGCTGCGTGGTCGTGGACGATGCCTTCGATTGGTCCGGCGACCGTCGCATCAATCGCCCGATGGCTGAGACGGTCGTCTACGAGGTGCATGTGAAGGGTTTCTCCCAGCTCTGGTCGGTCTTGCCGGAAAATCTGCGCGGCACTTATGCGGGGCTCGGGTCACCGGCGGCCATCGCGTATTTCCAGAAGCTCGGCGTCACCGCGATCGAAGTGCTCCCGGTGCATCATTTCGTGAACGACAGCTTTCTCGAAGGTCGCGGGCTCACCAACTACTGGGGTTACTCGTCCATCGGTTACCTCGCGCCGGAGTCCCGTTACTCCTCGGCAGGGGCGGTGGGTCAGCAGGTCACGGAGTTCAAGCAGATGGTCAAGAACCTGCACGCCGCCGGACTCGAGGTCATCATGGACGTGGTCTATAACCACACCGCGGAGGGGAATCACCTCGGACCGACGCTCAGCTTCAAGGGCATCGACAATGCCAGCTACTATCGGCTCGTGGCCGGCACCCCGCGCCACTACATGGACTACACCGGCACCGGCAACACGCTGAACATGCAGCACCCGCGCGTGCTTCAGCTCGTCATGGATTCGCTGCGTTACTTTGCCACCGAGTGCCGGGTGGATGGGTTTCGCTTTGATCTCGCCTCGACGCTCGCGCGCGAACTGCACGCCGTGGACAAGCTCGGCGGCTTCTTCGACATCATCCATCAGGACCCCGTGCTCCAGCGCGTGAAGCTCATCGCCGAGCCGTGGGACGTGGGGGAGGGCGGTTACCAGGTCGGCAACTTCCCGGTGGGCTGGGCGGAGTGGAATGGGAAGTATCGGGACTGCGTGCGGGCTTACTGGAAGGGCGAAGACTCGCAGGTCGGCGAACTCGCGGCGCGGCTCACCGGATCCAGCGATCTTTACCAGAGCGACGGCCGCCGGCCCTACGCCAGCATCAATTTCCTGATCGCCCACGACGGCTTCACCCTGCACGACCTCGTGAGCTACAACGACAAACACAACGACGCCAATGGCGAGGACGGCAAGGACGGCGACAACCACAACCTCTCGTGGAATGGCGGCGCCGAAGGCCCGACCGAAGACGCCGCGGTGAACGCGCTCCGGCGCCGGCAGAAGCGCAATCTGCTCGCCACGCTTTTCCTCTCGCAAGGTGTGCCGATGCTCTGCGGCGGCGACGAATATGGACGCACCCAGCAGGGCAACAACAACGCTTACTGCCAGGACAATGAACTGAGTTGGTTCACCTGGGAACGCACGCCGGAGGAGGAGGCGCAAACGGAGTTCACCGCGCGCCTCATCGCCTTTCGCCGCGCGCACCCGATCTTCCGCCGTCCGAAATTTTTCCAGGGCCGCGAGGTGCGCGGCGCGGGGGTGAAAGACATCGTGTGGTTGAATCCTGGCGGCACCGAGATGGGGGACGACGAATGGGGCACGCATTTCGTCAGGACGCTCGGGGTCCTGCTCAGCGGCGATGCGCTCGACGTGCGCGACTGGCACGGCCAGCCGATCCAGGACGACACCTTTCTCCTCCTGCTCAATGCCGCGCACGACCCCATCGACTTCACGCTCCCGGCGCAATCGGCAAGCCGCTGGGCCGTCGTGCTCGACACGGCGGATGAGCGCGGATTTCTCGACCCACAGCCTGAACACGCCGCCGGTGGGAAGCTCACGCTCCGCGAACGCTCCTGCGCGCTCCTGCGCCGCAGCGGTTGAACGCCCCCCGGAAATGAGCATGGCGTGCATCAACCGACCGGTTGCGATCGACGGCGATCCTCGACACCCGCGCGACGAAGACGGAAATTCCGCGCCCATCCCGGACCTGCCAATGCCTTGGAAAAAACTCTCGCACACGCTCAGCCTGATCGCCGCCAGCATCGGCGCGATTGGCTTTGCGGGCTGGGTCTTCGGCCTCGATGGGCTCAAACGCATCCATCCCGCGTGGGTCACGATGAAGGCCAACACCGGGCTGTGCCTGATGCTCGCCGGTCTCGCCGTGGCCTTGCTGAACGAAGAAAACGTGCGCGGCATCCGGCGGCGCGTTTCGCAAGGGTGCGCGATCGTCATCTCCACGGTGGGATTGCTCACGCTCGGCGAGCATCTGGGGTGGTGGCAGTCCGGCATCGACCAGGTGCTCTTTCAGGAGTCGCTCGAGTCCGCAGGTCGGTCCTTTCCCGGACGCATGGGTCCGCTCTCGGCGGTGAATTTCGTGCTGCTCGGTGCGGTGGTGCTGCTCCTCGACGCGCGCCCGCGCCGCGGCTCGTGGCCCGCGCAAATCTGCGCCGTCGGGGTGATTGCGACCACGTTCGTCGTTTTCCTCGCCTACTTCTACGCGGTCGAGATTCCGCAGCCTCTCGCGCCGTATCTCTCCATCGCGCTGCACACCGTCGTCGCCTTTCTCCTCCTCGCCGCGGCCATCCTGCTGGCGCGGCCGGTGCGCGGCATGATGGCGGCCTTCCTCGCGGATAACATCGGTGGCGTGATCGCGCGACGGATGCTCCCCGCGGCGCTGCTCCTGCCGGTGCTTTTTGGCTGGCTCGCCACGCTCGGGCGCGATGCTGGCCTCTACGGACGCGGCGTCGGCACCGCCCTGCTCGCGGCCTCGCTCACCCTCGTCTTCACCAGCCTAGTGTGGTGGTCCGCCCGCGCGCTCGCCGCCGCCGATGCCCGCCGCCGCAGTGCGGAGGAGGATTTACAGCGCAGCGAGCGCGAGCTCTCGGATTTTTTCGACAATGCCGCGGTCTCCCTGCACTGGGTCGGCCCCGATGGCCGGGTGCTGCGCGTCAATGACACGGAACTCGCGCTGCTCGGCTACGCGCGGGAGGAATATGTGGGCCGCGCCATCGCCGACTTCCATGCCGACGCGGAGACCATCGCGGACATCCTCGCGCGCCTCACCGCCGGCGAAACGCTCACCGACTATCCCGCGCAATTGCGCTGCAAGGACGGCTCGCTCCGCGACGTGCTCATTCATTCGAGCGTGTATTGGGAGGACGGGAAATTCGTCCATACGCGCTGCTTCACGCGCGATGTCACGGAACAGCGGCGCGCCGAGGCCGCCGCTACGCAGGCTCGCGAAGCCGCGGAGACCGCGAACCGCGCGAAGGACGACTTCCTCGCCGTGCTCAGCCACGAACTGCGCACGCCGCTCACGCCCGCGCTCATGGCCGTGTCCGATCTCGAAACCTCGCCGCCCACCGATCCGGTCGTCTTGCGCGAAGCGCACGCGCTCATCCGGCGGAACATCGAACTCGAAGCGCGGCTCGTGGACGACCTCCTCGACCTCACGCGGATCAGCCGCGGCAAACTGCGCATCGCCTCCGCGCCCGTGGATCTGCACACCACGCTGCGCGACGCCTTGGCCATCGCCGAGCCGATGCTCCGCGAAAAGCGGATCACCGTCGCGACCGACTTTGCGGCCCCCGACTCTCTGGTGCGAGGGGACGCTGCACGGCTCGCCCAGGTCTTCGCGAACCTGCTGACCAACGCCGCGAAATTCACTCCCGACGAGGGCCACGTGTCCGTTTCCACAGTCCACACCGGCCAGGATCTGCGCGTGGAAGTGACCGACACCGGCATGGGCATCGCGCCCGAGGTGCTGCCGAAAATCTTCGATGCCTTCCGCCAGGGCGGCGACGGTACTACGCGCCGCTTCGGCGGCTTGGGCCTCGGCTTGAATGTCGCGCAGAGCCTCGTCGAAGCGCACGGCGGCACGATCAAAGCCGCCAGTGCCGGGTGCGATCGCGGCGCCACCTTTGCCGTCACCCTGCCCGCCTTCCGCGGCGTCCTCCCCGATCCGCGGAAGACCCCCGCCCCGCCGCCCACGCCGGACGCGGCGCGCTCCCTGAGGGTCTTGATGGTCGAAGATCACGAGGACACCCGGCGGGTGCTGCGCCGGCTCCTCGAACGCTGGGGTCATCGCGTGCAGACCGCCGGCTCCGTCGCCGAAGCCCGCGCCATCCTCGGCACCGAGACTTTCGACCTGCTCCTGAGCGACCTCGGTCTGCCCGACGGCACCGGCCTCGAGGTCGTCGCCACGCTGCGCGCGCAGTCGGACATCCCGGCGATCGCCATGAGCGGCTACGGCATGGAAGCCGACCTCGCCCGCGCCCGGACCGCCGGCTTCACCGAACACCTCGTGAAGCCCGTGGCCGCGGAGCGCCTGCGCGAGGTGCTCGATCGACTCGGCGCCCGTTGAGTTTCGCGCCCATCACGATGGAGGGCCGGCAGGTTCCGCCTTTGCAGGAGGCATGTGCAACCGACTGAAATCGGGAACTACTTCCGCCGCTCGCGGCGCGCGACGGGATCGCGCGGCATCTCCCGCTGGACCACGGCCTCCAGGCACTCCGGGCAGATGCCGTGCGAGATTTCGCTCCCGGCGTGATCGTGGAGATAGGCTTCGATCTCCTGCCAGTAGTCACCGTCGTCGCGCACCTTTTTGCAATACATGCAGAGCGGGAGCAGGCGCTTGAGTTTGCGCACTTCGTCGAGCGTGCGTTCGAGTTCGGCGACCCGCGTCGAGAGGCGGTCTTCGAGGGCGAGCACGCGCTCAGCGCCGCGCAGACGGGCGAGGAGTTGCGCGGCATCGACGGGCTTGCTCAGGTAGTCGTCCACGCCGGCACCAAAGGCGGAGAGCATGTCGCTCGGCCCGTCGCGAGCGGTGACCATGATGAGATACGTGTAGCGTTGCGCCGGGAGCGAGCGAACGGCGCGTGCGACGTGCAGCCCATCGAGCCGCGGCATCTCCCAATCGAGCAAGGCGAGCGGCGGCGGCTGCGGACCCATGAGGATGTCGAGCGCGGCCTGGCCATCGGTGACGGCGGTGACTTCGTAGCCGTGCCGCTGGAGGAGGAAGGTCAGCGCGCGACCGGTGCGCTGATCATCTTCCGCCACCAGCACGCGCCGGGGCTCAGGGGGATTGGGGAGGCTCATTGCCCGACTATTCGCAGGGGACGATCAGGTGCGCGCCTGAAACGCGACTCAGGCCACACTTTTCCGGACACCGCACACGACCACCGCACCGCGTCAGACCGATAGGCTGGGGCAATCACGCAAACCAAAACCACCTATCCCAATGAAACTCACCACACTCCAAGACCTCTTCATCCAAGAACTGAAAGACCTCTACAGCGCCGAGACGCAGCTCGTAAAGGCGCTGCCCAAGATGGCGAAAGCCGCGACGCACGACGATCTCAAGGCCGGCTTTGAGGAGCATCTCGAAGAAACCAAAGTCCATGTCGAGCGGCTCACGCAGATCGGCGAAATGTGCGAAGCGAAACTCACCGGCCACAAGTGCAAAGCCATGGAAGGCTTGCTCGCGGAAGGCGCCGACATGATTAGCGAAGATGCGGAAGACCATGTGCGCGACGCTGGACTCATCGCCTCGGCGCAACGCGTCGAGCACTACGAAATGGCTGGTTACGGGACGGCCCGCGCGTTCGCCCTGCAACTCGGGCACGCCGAAGCCGCTGAACTCCTCGGCGAAACCTACGAGGAGGAAAAGGCGACCGATGAGAAGCTGAGCGAACTGGCCGAGAGCGTTATCAACGTCGAAGCCGCCGAAGCTCCCGACGCGGGCAAGTAAACCAGCACCTTCTGCGACGCCCGCAAGGGCATGAACCTGGGGCGGGGAGCCGTGTTGCAAAATACGCGCTTCCCGCCCCACACCATTTCTTCCATCGAAGACTGCTTTGAAACAAACAAGCCGTCTCCAGAATCACTGGAGACGGCTTGTTGTTTTGCCCGAGGAATTTTTGTGCGCGTTTAGTCCTCCGCCACTTCCTGTTTTCCACGCGGTGCCTCTCCCCGGCGCACCCGCTCGTAAGCCGCGCGCGCAGCTTCGCGAGCCTCTTCCCAGCGGAGCGAATAGGAATGCTCCGGGTCACGACCCAGACCCGATTCGTCTCCGCGCATGGGGAAATCCCGCAGATTCGTCTGCATCGTGCCGGGCGGCTTTGCAGGATCGTTGCCAGCGTGGGCCGCTTCGGCTTCTGCCTTCTGCGGGCCGCCCTCGTATTCCATGCGGAGATCGGCTTCACGATCCTCGAAGGTCTTGCCCGCCCGGTAGCCAGTGTAGCCAGTCCGGTAAGCAGGCGCATAGGCTTCGTAGGGCCGGGTGCGATCCGCGAAAGGCTGCGACCAATGACTCTCGCGCCAATAGGTATCTTCGGCGGTGGGATCGATCATTTCGGCCACACCTTTGCCGGCGAGACCACCGGCCACAGCGCCGATCACGGAACCGACTGCCGTCCCGATCGGCCCGGCGAAGGAGCCAATGGCGGCCCCAGTCGCGCCGCCCGCAGCGGCACCGACGCCGGTGCCGACAGGATGTGCGCCGGGTTCACCGGTGATGGGATCAGGATTTGATTCGCGTCCGCGCAGGTCATTTTCCGTTTCTTTGGTTGGCATAAGTGGATTTAGTAATTGGGTTGTTTGGATCTCCGGTGGCGGTGCACCGGGCTATTTTTGCTCCCGCACGCGGTCGGCCTCCTTCTTCAAGGCATCGGCCTGCGCATCGGCGGCTTTTTTCGCCGCATCGGCTTGGGCATCGACGTTCTTCTTCGTCGCCTTGGCCGCGTCTTCGAGGTTGTCGGCTTGGTTTTCCAGGGTCTTTTCGCGAGCTTGTTCCTGCTTCGAGTCGCAGGCGGTCAGGGCAAAGGCGGCAGTGAGGGTGAGGATGGGAATGAATTTCATAAGTATTAACGCATCGCGCGCCCCTGCTCAGGTGGTCGCCTGAGTTTGCCATCAGGTTTCATCTTTCCCCTCCCTCCCGCCACGTCGCGCCGTCGATGGCGCAGATGCCGCTGCAGGACCGCCTCGCTTTCACCTTGGCGATCCACGGCCTCCCTGAGGTCGCGCTCCAGCGCGAGCATTTCGTTCAGATCCATCTGGAGCGTTTGTGGTGCGTAGGATTGGCTCATCGGTTCACGTCAGTTTCACGTTAGTTGTGTGCCACTCATTGCACCCCCGTCGGGATGGCAATTGGCTGCGGACCTCCGAAGGCCGCCCGCAGATCCGAGGCTGCATATTCGACGGCATCGCGCGCCTTATCGACTACCGCACCCATGCCGAAGAACTCATGCGTCACCGCTTCGTAAGCCTTCTGCCGCACTTTCACTCCTTTCTCCATGAGCAGCTTCGCGAACTCCTCTCCCTCGGAGCGCAGCGGGTCGATTTGCGCAAGGATGATCGTCGTCGGAGGCATTGCCTTGAGGGCGTCACCGGCCAGAAGCAGGGTCAGTCGTGGGTCACGCCCGTCCTCCGCCTTCCCGACCGTGTGCTTAACGAACCACTCCATCATCGCCCTGTTCAAAGGCTTCGCTTCCGCGTTTTCCTGATAGGACGACGAGTTCATATTCCCCGGATCGGTCACCGGATAGACGAGCACTTGATGCACTGGGAGCGGGATGCCTTGCGCCTTGGCCATCAGCGAAAGCGCCGCCGCCATATTCCCGCCCGCACTTTCGCCCACCACGGCGAGCCGCTTTGCATCATAGTTCCGCTTCTCCTCGTTCTTCAGCACCCATTGATAGATGGCAAAGACATCCTCATGCGCGGCGGGAAACTGATGTTCCGGTGCATGACGATAGTCGGTCGAAACCACGACGGCGTGCACCGCATTGCAGAGCGCGCGGGGCGACGAGTCGTAAGTATCGAGATCTGCGATCACCCACCCGCCGCCGTGAATGTAAAGGATGACGGGAAATGGCCCATCGCCCTTCGGCGTGTAGATGCGCACGTCGATCTTGTGCCCATCGCCGAGCTTCACCTTGGCATCGTCCACATCGCCGACTGGCTCCGGACCTTTGAGGTCGCGCTTCTGCATCAGCCGCTGCACCGCGTCCGCGGGCGACGGTTGCTTGCGGGCCTCCTCGGGTGAGAGCTTTTCAATCGGCTTCCCGTCGAGCGCGGCGAGTTCATCGAGCACCGCCTGCATCTGCGGATCGGGTGTGGCTTGTTGCGCGGGCGCGAAAGGATTCCACGCGACCAAGAGCGCGGCAGCAGCGAAAGGGAGCATTGGGCAGGTGAGCGTCTTCATTCCCCAAGATCGTGTTTCCTCTCCGGTTGCGCGTCAGGCAGAGCCCCGACCTGCTGCTCAGGTTTCACCATTGCCGGGCAGCCGAACGGGGCGTTGGATGCGATTTTCCAGCCAACGTGAAGACCACTTCGTTTTCCCGTCGATGCGCGCCGTGATCCTCTCCGGCAGCGCCGGACCCATCCGCTGCGGCGAAGCGCTGGAGAAAGCTTTTGCCGCCGATCCGCGCGTCGAACGCGTCGCCCACGAAGACGCGTTGCGCTTCACCAATCAGGTGGCTCTCGCGCGTCTTCCATCGCTACTTCGTCGCTCTCCCCGAGACGAAGGCGCACCTCGAAGCCATCGGAATCCCCGCACAGCGCGTGAGCGCCACCGGCATTCCGATCCATCCCATCTTCGCTGAGCCGGTGAATGCCGCAGCGGTGCGCCGCCGTCACGGCTAGCGCGAAGCGCGCCGCACCGTATCGGGTGCGACTTCGATGCCGGCCAGCGCGAGAATTTTCCGGATCATCCCGAACGACGCACCTTGCAACCGCAGTTCAGCGATGCCATCGCGCTGTGGAAGCAGGGTTGCAAACCGCTTCGGTGGAACGCCCGCGAAATCGCGCACAGTGTCGGCAATACACTGCGTTCGCTCTTCAGCGTTGGTTGCGCCACTCACGACGCGCCTCCTAAGCGAACGCTGTGGCATCGGTTCGAAATGCCAGTTCTAAGCGGCGCGTGCATTCTTCAAATTCATTCCCGCAGCATGCCTAGCTGCACCCTCCAAGCGGCTCCGCCGATGGAGCAACTTTTCGTTTCGCCTCAAACAACGTGAGTGGCTGATGTTGTCACCGAAGACGCAATACAACCTGAAGAATGCTCAGGAGTATTTTGAGGAACATCTTTGCGCAGGGGACTATTACAGCGGAGGGCAGAGGATTCGCGGTCAGTGGTTCGGCAAAGGCGCTGAAGCTCTCGGTCTGCGCGGCGATGTGGGGCGCGATGAATTCCTCGCGTTGTGTGAGAATCATCATCCGCAGACCGGGGAGCCTTTGACGCAACGCCGTAAGAATCTCCGGCGCGAGGTGGATGAAAACGGAGCCGAGCGGAATGCGGCAAACCGACGCGTGTTCTACGACTTCACGCTGTCGCCTCCCAAATCCGTTTCCATCGCCGCCCTGGCTGGCAGTGATGAGCGGATCATCGAAGCACATAGCCGCGCAGTTTCTGTCGCGATGGGGGAGTTGGAAGCATTCGCTTCGACCCGCGTTCGTCGTGGCGGAGGTTTTTCGGATCGGGAAACGGGCAATGTGGTGGGCGCGACCTTTCACCACGACACGTCCCGCGCCCTCGATCCGCATCTGCACAGCCATTGCATCGTTTTTAACGCGACTCACGATGCCAGCGAAGGCCGATGGAAGGCGCTCCAGAATTATGAGATGCTCCGGGCGCAAAAGTATGTTGAGAACGTCTATTACCACGAGCTGGCCCGTGCATTGTTCGGGCTCGGATACGAAATCGAAAACCATCGGAGAGGGGATTTCGAGTTGAAGGGCATCACGCCGGCATTGCGCGACAAGTTCTCAAAGCGTCATGCTGAGATTGATGAGAAGACGCGCGCGTTGCTCGTGAATCAACCGGGAAAGGCTTCGGGCAATATTGCCGACATCCGCGAGCACATCGCCCATGAGGAGCGTTCGCGAAAGATAAAGACGGTGGGGCGAGAGAAGCTGCGAAGTCTGTGGAAAGAGCAAATGACGAAAGACGAGTGCGCGGAGCTTGTCGGGCTTCGTGCTGGAAATGGGCGGCGTGCAAAGATTCGACCGTCCAGCGCGGACGTGGCGTTGAGATGGGCTGAGGATCACTTGTTCGACCGCCGCTCGGTCGTGAGTGAGCACGAGCTTTGGCGGCACGCGCTCGAATTTGCACGCGGGAGCGTGATGGAAATCGCGGCGCTCAAGGCGATGACGGCGAAGCGCGATTACCTGCGCGATGAAACCGCGCCTCGCAAACTGACGACGCGCGAAGTGCTCGGTCGCGAGTGGGACATTCTTCAAGTCGCGAAGGACGGGGTAGGGCGGCATCGTCCGTTCAACGCTACCCATGTCGCCGCCGATTCGTTGGACGAGGAGCAGCGCCACGCTGTCGGACAGATTTTGTGCTCGGTGGATTTTCTGACGCTGTTGCGCGGTGCGGCCGGCACCGGCAAGAGCTTCGCATTGCGCGAAGTGCTGCGTGGCCTCCAAGGCGCGGGGCACGCGGTTCACGTTATCGCGCCACAGCGGCAGCAGGTAATTGATCTGGAAGCTGCCGGATTCGCTGGCACCCAAACGGTCAGCGAATTCCTGACGCGGAAATCCATGAGCCCCTGCGGCGTGGTGATCGTCGATGAGACGGGTCAGCTCGGCGCGAAGCAAATGCAGGCTCTTCTCGGATACGTGAAGGAAAATGGCGGACGCATCATCTGCTCCGGGGACACCCGCCAGCACGGCGCGGTGGAAGCATCGGACGCGCTGCGGGCTATCGAAAAGTATTCGGGTTTGAAAGCCGCTGAGTTGACCGCGGTTCGCCGACAAGATCCCGCTCGAGCGAAGACGAGTGAGGAGCGGAGTTTCATCGAGGAATACAAACGAGCGGTGCAGGAAGCCTCCGTGGGCCTGGCTTCGGAGTCATTCGACCGGCTGGAACGACAAGGCGCATTGGTGGATTGCGGAGGAGGGGAGCGGCAAGAACGGCTCGCCGGTCATTACCTGGAACTTGCCCGCAAGGGCGAATCCATAGTCGTGGTCGCGCAAACGTGGTCGGAGATTCGGAAGGTGAATGAGAGCGTGCGGGATGCCCTCAAGCGGGCCGGTTTGATCGGGGCTGAGGAGCACGCAATCTCGACGCTCGAAGCCGTCGATCTGACGGATGCGCAAAAGCGCGACGCGCGTTCTTACGAGGCGGACAGCGTGATTGTTTTCAACCGCGACACCAGCGGCTTTCGGAAGGGTCAGCGCGGGCGCCTGGTCGCGATGACCGACGCCGCGATCGTGGTTGAGGCGGGCAACAAGATTCGCGAAATTCGGTTTGCACAGCTTGAACGGCTCACGGTCTGCCGCGAGCGAGAAACGTCGCTTTCCACGGGGGACCGATTGCAGCTCAAGGCGAACGCGAAAACGAAGAATGGTCGAGCCTTGGCGAACGGCGAACTCGTCACCGTCGCCCGGATCGAAAGTGATGGTCGCATCGTGTTGCATGATGGCCGCGTGCTGGAACGCGACTACCGCCAGTTTTTGCGCGGCTACGCCGTCACATCCTACGGCTCGCAGGGTAAGACCGTGGACTACGTGCTCTTCTCCGACTCGGCGGTGCAGGCTGCGACTAGCCGACAACAATGGTATGTGACCATTTCGCGAGGACGCAAAGGCGTCAGAATCTTCACGGCCGACAAGGAGCAGTTGCGGGAAAACATCGCCCGCTCCGGTGATCGCGAACTGGCGCTCGATCTGACAACGCTGCGTCAGAGAAAGCGTCGGAGTCTGCGTCGCAGTCTGGCAACTGGCCTGACACGCGGGCGTCAACTCGCTACCACGATCTGCCATCGCATCGCCGCGCTTGCGTCACGGATGAGAGTGAATGCCGCGCGGCGCGAGGTATCCGTGTCATGATTAGAACGAGCCAATCGGAGAGTAAAACCACCGAAGCCAGTGCGACCAAGCGAAGCGTTGTGTGTTGGAATGAAGACCCACAAACGCACGCACTTCGGGTCGAGTTGAAGAGCGGGGGCTTTTTCGTGTTCCCCATATCGCATTTCCTCTCCGCCGAATTCACGCTTGGCGACAAAGGGGACGTGTTCAAACTGCTGTTCACCACGCACGAAGTAACGATTTCCGGGCGGCACTTGCGCGAGGTTGGGCTGGCGATGCAAAAACTCGCGGTCGAATGGATCAAGGAAATCGCACCGAAGTATGCCAAGCTCGCCGAGCCGAATGCCGCGGTCATTCTTTCCATTGAAGTCGCTGCAGTTGCGGATTCAGACGAGGACGAGGGCAAGCAATAACCCGACTCGATAGCACCGCTTTTATCAGCGCGGAAACGTGGCGAGAACCTGCGCGTGAACTTGGGCAAGCTCGTCCGCGTCGATGTGGACTTCGGTAGCGCGCGGATGGTCGCGATACCAATTCCCGACTCGCTCCGGCCTCGTCAGGCCGTCGCGGGCGAGAAGTTTGCGTGCCTTTACCACCGTCGAGGAAAGGTTGAAGAACATGAGTTTTCCCGTGCTGGCAGCTCGATCCACGGCAAAGCCGTGGGTGATATAAAGCGCATCGGCATAGCAGGCAAGGACGCGCTCCGCTCGATGCCCGTCGGTCAGCGAATTCAGGGCAAAACGGAACGCGGTTCGGCGGGCAAAGGTGACTTTGCAGTTGTCCCAGTGGCAGCCGGCGAGCGGTTCCAGCATCGCAAACGCCTTTTTTCGCAACGCGGGAGCGCATTTGCGCCCCGCAGGGTCTGCTTTCCAATCGCGCCACTGCGCAACATCGCGCTCTGGGCCGTATTGATCTGACTGCTGTATTCCGAAGGAATCCTCTCCAGTATTAGCATTGTCACAGACTCGGTGATTTTTGATTGGATTCGCAGGGGAGGTTTTCCGACGCTTGCACGCGTCGCATTTGCCTTGAGTAGTTGTTTCCTTCGCCAGAGCGGCAGATCCCGTCGCCTGGTCTTTCCTGGGGCGGCCGCGCGGCCGCGACTGCGGTGCCATGATGATCGTCGGGGCGATCTTCTCTCCTCCTCTGCCAAGCGTCGTGTAGTTGTGGAGCGGCTTTCTGCGCCGGTCGTAGAATAGGGAGTGCTTGTCGAAGCAGAGCTTCGCCGGATCGGCGACGATCACGCCCCATTTCTTTGTCCCGTCCCGGCCATTGGTTCGCATCTTGGTCTCGAATGCCAGCTCCCCATCCCGGCGCAGTTACGATAACTCTCGCGTGGCATGTTCACGACTATAGCCAGTCCTTCGACAAAACGCGGCGAGGTCGATGTCACCCCAAATGGGCGAGCGCGCGGCGACGTTCTTGATCCATCCTTTCAAGCGGGCACGGCACGTTGCAACGTGGCCGCGGCGACGGCCACGGCAACGACGAACACTGTTAGTTTCTTCCCGGCATGAGGGCAGACCCCACCGGTCAGAAAAACTCGGCATTTTTCTTGACTCCCGGCAATCGGAAGCCAAGTTCGTCGTTAACTACTTCGACTCCTTGGCTCCTAAAAGCCTTCGGGGATTGGTGAGCGACCAACTCATCAATCCCCGCTTTTTTTTGGATTGGTGGTTAGGTGTTAGATGGGCATATGGGTCACCTCCTCGCAGTAGGGGATGGGAGCCGGGAAGCTGCGCCGCACATGGAGCAACTTTCGTTGGGGACGCTGTCCCGATGTCTCAGGCGTGGCCTAGTCTATGGAGGTTTTCACGTTTGTGAGATGCGGACTCCGGGCACTCCTCCACATTGCTCCGCACACGGCGCAACTAGGCTGCGCGCACTCCGGTAGCGTGCCAGCCATTATGAGCCAACAGACCTACAAGAATGTAGTGGGGCCGAACATCAGAAGTCTCCGCATCCAGTTTTCCTGGACCCAGGGAACGCTCGCGAAATATCTGCGGCTTATGGGCTGGAACATTTCCCGCAGCACTCGAGCCAAAGTCGAAGCGCGTCTGGTCTGCGTCAGCGATTCTGACCTTCTGTATTTTGTCCGTTTGTTTGAAGTGGAACCGAAATACCTATCGCCGGAACTCGACCCGGAAGAACACTTGGGAACGGCCGTCCGCCGCCTGCTTTTCCGCCCGACGCTCGCATACCGATCCACATGAAATATCATGCGGTCATTGCGATGCTTCCGCGTCTTCTGCGCGCAGAAGAAGCTGCCGATTATGTAGGCGGTGAGACGATGCTAAAAGAATTAGCAATTGAGCCGTTTTCGCGCCGTAAAGGTTCAACGCTGTATGATCGAATCGATCTCGACCGCGCGATTGACGAACGCAAATACGCGGAAGCCGCTGCAGCTCTCAAGGGCCGCTAAGGTCATCGCGCGTTCTCAATGTCGTCGTCTTTCGGGGCAAGATGTCCGTAGTGAGCTTCGACGACCTCCACACCATCGCCCATCCAGCGCGCCACTTTGTAAATGCTCACGCCCGACTGCACCAGCAACGAGGCGAAGGTGTGGCGCATCACATGAGCAGTGACGCGTTGATTGTTGAACGTCATCGTGCGGCGGCCCAGCGATTGGCCGCTTTCGTCCACTGCATCGAGAAAGTCGTTAAAGGGACTGTGAAAGTCGTAGCGGTAGGTGCCCTTGCCGTGCGCGACTTCCGGCTTTAGCGCGAAGTCGCCGGTTTTTTTTCCTTTCAAATATCGACGCAAAAAACGGCGGAGCCGCTTTGTCATCGGAATCGTCCTGGCCTCGTTGTCCTTCAGCCGAAGCGTCTCCGTATTTTGCAGGTGCGTCGCGTGACCCTCAATGTCGAAGAAAAACACCCGAGATTCAATGATCTCATTTTTCCGCAGCCCGCCATCGAATCCGGCGAGCAAAATGAACAGCAAGTCATCATCCGTTGCCGCCTTGATCAACGTGTCTCGCTGCGGCTTGGTGCAAAAAACGACACGGGCCGGCTGGTCGATTTTCGCAAGTTCAAGGTCCGCGAAAGGGTTGATCCGGGCAATTTTCTTGTGCGCGTTGAAAAACGCCCGCAACGCGTGGATGTGGATTTGCGCAGTCGTTTCGGAGGCGCGAGCCCGTAAAGCCTCGAAGTGGTCACGGGCCAGCTTGGGAGGGATGGCGTCGAGCGAGAGCCCTTCGACCCGCCCACCAAACTCCCGGAGAGCGGCTCCATGAACGCGCGCCGTCGCGCGGGAATAGAGGTCCAGCCGCTGTTTCTCAGCGAGGTATTCTTCCACCGATCGGAGAAACGGCGTCTTCTCATCCGGGAAGCGATGCGCTCGCAGACCGCTTCCGCGGGTGATCGCCTCGACCGGATCGGAGGTGTCCAGAGAGATGTATCGGCGCTTTCCATCGCGCTGAAATTTCAGCCAGTAGATGTTTCCCCTCTTGTAAATGCCGCGGGTCAGTTTCGCAGGAGTGCTCATGTCCCACTTCACTGTCCCATTTTGAGGAAAAACGCAAGTTTGGACAGGTCTGCACACCCCTGATTTTAAGTGCTTTCCAGAGTAAAGGGGGAGCGGGTGAAGGGAATCGAACCCTCGTATGCAGCTTGGGAAGCTGCCGTTCTACCATTGAACTACACCCGCGGTGCGGTGACCTTTACTGCCACGACAGGATGTCGTCGGAGATGGTCGTGCCTTTTTTGTAGGCCTTGTCGCCGGCTTTGCCAAGCTGGTTGTCTTTTCCCAGAGAAAATACGCCAACGCCGGCGCGGGCACCTTTGTCCTTGGTCCCGTCGTCGGGGCTTTCGGTGAAGTCGGTGTAGCGATCGGTGAGGTCGATCATGTCATTGTAGTTCTGGTCGATCACGATGGTGTATTGCTCGCCCCAAGGATCGAAGAAGCAGCCTTTCAGGCCGTCGCCACCGGCCCCGTCCTTATCCAGGAAACCGCCGCGGGGTTGGGCGGTGTTTGTGACGGCTTTGCCCTCGAAGAAGACGACGCGCTTTGGATTCATCCGATGGGGTTTGGGCTCTTTATTGAGGCCTTCCGGGATGGCGCGCAGGGTGTTGAAGAGGGCGTTGTTGTTGATCTTGGCGTTGGCTTTGGCCGAGCCGCAGACGGCGTCTTTTTCCGCATCTTCGGCCGGACGATCTTCTTCGATGATTGGGTATTTGCCGTAGTCGAGGTTGTACTGTTTCACGGCCGTAGCGATACCGGAAACGTCGCTTCGGGCCTTCGTTTTGTTGGCCTGCTCCTTGACGAGGGAGATGGCTGGGAAGAGGAGCCCCATCAGGATCGCGATGATGGAGATGACGGTGAGAAGTTCGATGAGGGTGAAGCCGCGGTGAGTTTGGCGAGGGGAGAAGTTCATTTGGAGTTCCTTTCGGGGCAAGCTAATGAAGGGCACAAGGATGACAACTGAAAATCTCCTCCCGGTGCCTCCGGAAAACGGTTCGGCGCGAGTCTCCGTTTTCACGGAGACCTTTTTGGTGGCGGATGATGGGAAGTGCTTGCGGCTGTGCTCGGCGTCGATGGTTCCGAAGGTGCGCGCGGAACTGCTGATCACTCATGGGCTGGGGGAGCATGCGGGTCGTTATGCGCACGTGGCGGCGCGGCTCGCGGAAAGGGGGATCCGGGTGCATGTCTATGATCTCCGCGGGCATGGGCGTTCCGCGGGGAGGCGGGGCGATGTGGAAAATTACGACGTGCTGTTGCGCGATCTTCGGCGCGTTCACGGAGAGGTCGCGGCATCGGGGCAGCCGGTGTTTTTGTTCGGACACAGTATGGGTGGGCAGATCGTGGTGCGATTTTTGGAGGGCGATGGGCCAGTGGTGCGGGGAGCGGTGGTCGCTTCGCCGTGGCTGCGCCTGGCCTTTTCGCCATCCCGCTGGAAGGTGGCTCTGGCGCGGTTGGTGATGCGCTTTTTTCCAAGTCACTCGCAGCCGACGGGGATGCGTCTGGATCGGCTGACGCGGGACCAGGCGCATGTGGAGGCGATGCCGGATCGACTCCTGATGCACCATCGAATCTCGACGCGGATGTTCTTCGCGGTGCATACCGCAAGCGAGCGGGCGATCGCCGAGGCGGAGCGGGTGCGGACGCCGCTTCTTTTGCTCCATGGAGATGCCGATCCGGTGACGTGCTGCCGGGCGACGGCGGAGTTCCACGAGCGGGTATCGGCGCTGGATAAGTCGCTGCGGATTTTCCCGGGCGGGCTCCACGAGTTGCACAATGATGTGATCCGGGAAGACGTCTTGCGCGAAGTGGGTGATTGGGTGGTGGCGCGCTCGTGATGGCGGGCGGAATCGGCGTCGGGGAGATTGATTGACAGTGTAGGCCGACCTCCTACTTTCAGGCACGTAAAGTGCGCTCCGGTTCACCTTCAGGCCCGCAGGGGTTTGGATCCCGCGGCACGCGCTCAGTATCTCAGCTCCACGTATGTCTCATAAAATTCTGGTCATCGACGACACGCTCGCGGCGTCCAAGCTCGCGGAGGCCGTGTTGGCGCAGAATTTTAACAGCGTCGATGTGCTGCTCGCCCAGCGCGGGGCCGATGCCTTCGATCGCTTTAATGTCGCCCAGCCGGATGTGATCCTGCTCGACGAGGCCCTGCCAGACATGGACGCGGAGGCGGTCTGCTACCGGCTGCTCAACGACTCGGCGACGGCCAAGGTGCCGGTGGTGCTTTTCACCACGAACGGCAACGGCGAGGCAATCGCGGAGCGGTACCCGAATGTGGTGAAAGTGCTCCACAAGCCGGTGTCTCCCGAGGCGCTGCTCGAGACGCTGACGGCGACGCTGGCCAAGGTCCGGGTGACCGGCAATCCCGCGCGGCAGATGCTTTTCCATGATCCTGCGCGGACGCTTTTCAGCGGGCATACGGCTTTTTTCTCCCTGCGCTCGGCGCTCCAGATGGCCTATGGAGACAAACTCACGGGGGTGCTCCGGTTTTTCATCAATCGGTTCCCGATCGACCTCTTCGTTGCGAAAGGGCGTTTCCTTTTTGCGACCTCGCGAAACTTTCAACTCTACTGCCGGGAGTCGCCCGTCATTCTTTCGTCCACCAACCTGGGCACGATCATTGAAGGTCAGGTGACGCAGAGCGCGAGCGGCTGTCCGATCTTTCTTTTCCTCTCGATGCGGGGTGGATTCCCGCACGACGACGTGGTGCAGATCACGCGCGACCACGGGATGCGGATCTTCGCGAATCTTTTCACGGCCGGGCGAGTGGCCTTCGAGTTTGAGGAGATCCAGCAGTTCCCGGAGTTTGCGAAAAGCTTCCCGCCGGCTTCGGAGGATCCCGATAACTGGATCCTCGGGGCCTTGCGGCATGTGCGGTTCGAGAGTCTGATGGCCACCCAGCGCCCGGACCCGAATGGAAGCCCGGCCTATACCCGGAAGGGCTACGAGTTGATCCAGCGGCTCAAGTTGAACGATGTCGAAGCGCGGTTTGCGACGGCGATCAATGGGGCCGAGTCCCTGCAATCCATCGCGAAGAAGATCGGCATCCCGCTGAATGACGCCTTGCTGATCGTCTTTCGCTTCCAGGCGCTCGAGATTATCGACTATTGGAATTCGAGCGTGCTTTCGCTCCCGGCGGGTTCGGCGGCCTAGCGGGCAGCGGGCTGGGGTTGGCCCGGTTGTTGCAGAGCAAAGCTCGCTGCGGATCGAATCCGATGCCGTTTCGGAAACGTTTCGAGACCGGCAGCGTCGAGTGGCACCAAAGCGCTCAGCGACCGCGAAATCACCGAGGGCCCAAGTGTTTACAGAAAATACAGTGGACTCTGTAATTATTGCCGATAAAAGTCTCGCCCGCCCTGAGGAAACCCTGACCCTCGCCAAGACCCAACCTTCATCGAATCCGACATGCAGAAACAGTCCCAGCCGAACCGCCGCCATCTGATCGTGCTTGCGCTGTCCCTGCTCGCAATCCTCCTGCCGGCTCGGATGGCGCACGCTCAAGATCCGGTCCGCCTACTGAACACGCAAGGTTCCACTAACGAGGCGAACTGGACGGTGGTCGCGGGCCGTCCGGGCGGTCTCAATCCGAAGCGGATGGTCCTGGACAATGGCATCGTGCGCATCACCTACCCGGCCACTTCGGACCGGGAAAGAGCCGGGCACGTTTTATATGTGAAGGTTCGCGGGAAATATGTGCCTGCCAGCGATCCGCATTTTGGCGACTGGACCTACGTCGGCAGCAGTTTCACCGACGATGTCACCGGGTTCGAGATCTTGGAAAATTCGGTGGAGGTCGTGCGAGTGAGGCTGAGTTTCAACAATCACGTTCACGCATTTGCAAACAACCTCTCGCTCCCGGTCAAGAAGACTATCGCGCTCCACCGCGGGGGAAACGGCTATCGGGCGAGTGTCGAAGTGCCGAGTAACATTCCCGGCGAGCGGGAGATTGGTTTCAGCGGCTCGCAGACTCATCTTTTCAGCTATAGCACGAAGCGCGCACTCTTGTGGAGCCTGCGGATTCCGCCGCGTTTTGAAGATATCGACTACATGCTCCGGGATGAGGGACAGCCATCTGGCGACTGGTGGTCGGCCAGCGTTGCCTTCAAGGATAGCTTCTACCGATTGGTCTCGGTGCGCCCTGATTATCTTGGGGGAATTCGCACCGGCCAGTTTGTCGGCGGGGTCACTGGACATTTGATTCACTGGGTCTTTCAGGGCTTCTCAAATTACTCGGTGTACATCGCGGCAGTCCCTTATGATGGCCGCTGCGGGCGACGCATCACCGTCCGTGGAGACACGGCGACGGTGCATGTGCCGGTGGCCGGCCAGTATCAATTGTACTCTCGCTCGGTGGACGGGCGGAATTCCATTTACCTCCCAGTGCCCGGCTTGCTCAATCTCGTGCCCGGGGAAAATGCCGTGAAAGTCGTCCCCAATACCCTGCGGGCACCGATCATCGTTCCGTATTCAAACGGCGTGGATTTCCCGGAGGATATCTCCGCGCAGTACCGCGCCGGGGCCTTCGACTGAGCGGCGTCCGTTCAGGCGCGGCGGAGCCAGGCGGGCGTGCCATATTTTTCGGCGGCGAGCACGGCGGACTCGAGGATGAGCGCCTCCGCCACTGTTCGTTGCTCAATGCGGGCTCCCAACGCTGCGGTGAACAGTTTTTGAAAATCGGGAGGCAGGCCCGGGTGCTGGATGCTCCCTTGATGCAGAAGTCCGAACCGGGTCCTCCGCTGCGCAGCACCGGCGATTTTGGTGCAGCCGATGACGAGGTCATGGCGGGCCGCGTTTTCAAAGCACGTGTCGGAAACCTTGGGCGCAGGGTCTGGTGCCAGGGCGTCGGCCCCCATTCCGAGCGCTGCCGCGAGGCTCTCGTGGATCGCCCGGTAGGAGTCTTCGGTGCGCATCTTGAAAAAAGCGCAGCCGGTCGGGATGAGGAGCGAATAGGTGAAGTCCTCGCCGTGCGGAACGATGCCGCCGCCAGTCCAGCGTCGGACGGCTTCGCGCCCCGGCCAGGCGCGTTCGACCTCGGCATATCTGCCAAAGTAGCCGAATGACACCGCGGGTCGCGCCCACCGGTAGATGCGGAGGAGGGGAAGGGTTGCCGTGCGCAGTAGCACTTCGTCGATCGCCATGTTCAGCGCCGCGGGATGCGGCTCGGGATCGTCGAGTCGCACGAGTTCGGAAAAGAGCATCCGCCTAGAAAAGGTCGGGATAGTGAATGCGCGCAACGGCTTCGCAGCATGCGGAAATTTCCGCTGCAGAGTCGAGCGTCTGAATCTCTTCCGCGAGCTGGCGGCAGACGTTGTAGTCGAGCGATTGCACCGCACGTTTGACGCGAGGCACGAGCGCCGCGCCGGTGCTCAATTCATCGACGCCGAGGCCAATGAGCAGCGGCGTGAGCGCGATCTCGCTGGCCATTTCGCCGCACACCCCGACCCAGAGTCCGTGCGCGTGCCCAGCTTCCACCGTCATGCGGATGAGCCTGATGATCGCCGGATGCGTGGGCTGGTAAAGATGCGCGATGTGCTCGTTCAGCCGATCCACGGCGATCGAATACTGGATCAGATCGTTCGTCCCGATGCTGAAGAAATCGACCTCTTTCGCGAGCAAGTCCGCGGCGACGGCGGCGCTCGGGATTTCGATCATCGCGCCCACTTCCATGTCCTGATTGAAAGGCATGCCTTCCGCGCGCAGTTCCGCGCGGCACTCCTCGAGGAGGACGTTCGCTGCCCGCAGCTCTTCGACGCCCGAGATCATCGGGTACATGATCTTCACATTGCCCGAAGCACTCGCCCGCAGGATTGCCCGGAGCTGAGTCTTGAAAATGTCCACGCGCTCGAGACAGAAGCGGATCGCCCGCCAGCCGAGGAAGGGATTGATCTCCTCGGGCATATTCAGCGAACTCATGAACTTGTCCCCGCCAAGATCCAGCGTGCGAATGATGACGCCGTGCGGCCGCACTTTTTCCGCGACCGTGCGATACGCGACGAACTGTTCCTCCTCCGTCGGGAGCTCAATTTTGTTCAGGTAAAAGAATTCCGTCCGGTAAAGCCCCACGCCCTCGGCGCCGGCCTCGCGGGCGTGATCGGCATCGTCGGGCAGTTCGATATTCGCGCTCAGGATGACGTGCCGCCCATCGGTCGTCGTCGAACTGGTCTCGCGCAGTCGGGTGAGCTTTTCCTCGAAGGCCGTTTTGCGGATTTCCAGCTCGCCGTACTCCCAGAGCGTCTGGTCGTTCGGGTTGACGATGACGAGGCCATTGTAGCCGTCGAGGAGAACGTGATCGCCAGTCTTCAGCTCGTCGCTGATGTCGTGCAGGCCGACGACTGCCGGTATGCAGAGCGAACGCGCCATGATGGCGGTGTGCGAAGTTTTGCTCCCCACATCCGTGCCGAAGCCGAGAGCCAGCGACCGATTGAGCTGCGCGGTGTCGCTCGGCGTCAGATTGTGCGCGATGAGGATGTGCGGCGTCTTCACCGCCGAGAGATCCCGCAGGCCACGGCCCATCAGATTGTTGATCACTCGCCGGGTAACGTCGTGGATATCCAGCGCCCGTTCGCGCAGATACGGATCATCGATCTCGCTCAGCGTTTTCGCGTAGCGGTCGGCCACGCTCTTGAAGACAAATTCGATGTTCACCTTGTCCTTCGCCAACGTGCGCAGGACTTCGTCGATCAAGGTGCGATCCTCCACCACGAGCAGATGCGCGTCGAAGATGCTCGCATCCTTGGCCCCGATGGACTGCGCGATCTTCTCCTGCATCTCCATGATCTGCGCGCGCGTGGCGATCAGCGCGTTTTCAAATCGCTGGATCTCCGCCGGGATCTGCAACTCCTGAATCGGCGTTGGCTCCGGTGCCTGCTCGTCGGGGCGATAGACGAAAATCGTCCCGCGGGCGATCCCTGGCGAGACGCCGATTCCGTGAAAACGGCGCTCGGCAGTCGATTCACTCATACTGAAGGAAGGCAAAACCCGAGCGCCTCAATCCTCATCGAATTTCCTCAAGACGATCGCTTCGATCTCCGCGAGAGCCTTCTCCGCATCCGCGCCCTCGCACGTCACCAGCAGCTTCGAGCCCTGCCCGGCGGCGAGCATCATCAGCCCCATGATGCTTTTTCCGTTCACGCGTTCACCGTCCTTTTCCACCCAGATCTCGCTCTTGTGCTTGCTGCAAGTTTTCACAAACAGCGCGGACGGACGGGCATGGAGACCCAGTCGGTTCAAGATCGTCAGTTCCTTGCTGGCGGGGGATTTGGGGTTGGAGTCGGGTTTGCGGGTGAGAAATCCCATCAGTGCTCTTTCTTCTTCTGCATGAGGTTCAGCAATCGTTGATTAAATTCCTGGGCGCTGTTCTGGCCCATGCTCTTCAGCTTTTGGTCCAGGGCCGCGACTTCTACCAGATGGGAAAGGTCGCGGCCGACCCGCACAGGGATGGTGATATGGGGGATCAGAATCTCGAGGATTTCGTAATACTCCTGATCCAACCCGATCCTATCGGCCTCCTCCATTTCCTGCCAATCCTTTAGTGTCACGATCAGGTCAAGCCGTTTATCGAGGCGCACGGAAGCGACCCCGAAAATCGACATCACATTGATCACGCCGAGCCCGCGCACCTCCATGTGGTGCCGGGTGAGATCCGGTGAAGTGCCCACCAATTCCTTGCCCTCGAGCGCGCGGAAACGCGTCATATCGTCGCTCACGAGGCTGTGGCCGCGCTCCAGCAGGCCGAGCACGCACTCGCTCTTGCCGATGCCGCTCGAGCCGCGGATCAGCGTGCCCACGCCCATGATATCGACCATCGAGCCATACTCACTTTTGCTCGGCGCAAAATCGTACTCCAGCGCAAGTGTCGCGGCGTTGATGAACTTCATCGTGACCATCGGCGTGCGAAAAACCGCCACGCCCGCGGCCGCTGCTTCCTCGAGCATCGCCGGGGAAGGCTTCATGCCGCGAGCGACGATGACGCAGGGGATCGTCCGGGTGAAAAGCGCTTTGCAGCGGATCCGCACCTCGGCTTCGGGGAGGCTTTTCAGATAGGCAAATTCCACGCTGCCGAAGATCTGGATGCGCTTCTCTGCGAAATAATTCAGGAAACCGGTGAGCGCCAGCCCAGGGCGATTGATGGTCGGCTCCTTGATGCGCCGATCAAACCCAACCTCCGGTCCCAGCACCTTGAGCTGCAGCGCCTCCGAATGGTGCATGAAGAATTCCCCGACGGAGATGGTGGGATGTTTCGTTTCCGGGGGCTGCATGACGGGCGCATCGTAAACGCCTGACGGGCATCTGAAAAGGGGGGACTCGCGGTAAAAGTAGCGAGGGAGACCGTCCACCGGCACCGGCGCGTCGGCTTACTTCATTCTGAGGCCGTGGCGCTGCCAGAACGTCTGCAGCGACGCTTGCGAGCCGTTGAAGACGTTGCGCTCCAGAGGTCGATCGACATTCCCGAAATAGAGCGGGAAGCGATAAGCGCCGTTGCTATACACCTTGGGCCGCGAGCGGCCGCGCTCCCAATCCACGCCCGCGTATTGCCAGAGCGTCCAGTCAGACCAGACGCGGTATTGCTTGAGCAGTCCATTCGGACTTCCGGGCGCGGGAAAATCCGGCCCCGCGCCGCTTTCGTGCGAGTAAAGCGCCGCCCAATAAGGCATCCGGCGGAGCTTCGCCTTGGTCTCAGCATCGGCGCCTCCGAGGAGCTTCTTCAGGTGCGTGCTGTTTTCCAAATACGCGACCGGCACCACCCCAGTGCGACTTTCCACCCGGCCCGCGAAGCGCAGGATGTCCGAAAGGCGCGACTTGGCATCGAAATCCGCGCACAGGAGCAGCGCCGGCGCATTCCACGAACGGCTGCGCGCCAGCGCTTGCGCCCGCGAGACGAATTGATCCGCCTGCACCCCGGCATCGACGTGCGTTTGCAGGCGATAATAAACGCCCGGCAGCATTCCCGCACGATCCGCGGAGACGAGGAAGTTGGCGCATTTCTCGTCGAGGTTTCCACCTTTGCCCGCCCGCGCGATCAGCCCGCTCGCCCCACTATTCCGCAAGGCCGAGACATTATGCTCCGAGTAGCTGACGCCAGAGCGCTGCTTCTCCTTCGGATCGTAGGCGGAGACATTGATGATCTGCGGCATCGCCCCTTGACCGCTCGGGATACTGATGAAGATGCTCAGTGCGATGAGGACAGCCAAAGGAAGAGGGGCGAGACTCTTAATCATACGGAAAGGGAAAGTAGTGACCAGCCTCGGCCTCAGTCGCAATGGGCGAGTTTGGGGACGAGACAGTTCTTGCGATCAGCTTGCAGGCGGTGCGGGGTTCCGCCCGGTTTGTTGCCCTTACACCTGAAACATCATCGTCGCCCGGGTGCCGCCTTCGTGCAGGTTGCGGATGTCGATGGTCGCGCCGTGGAGGTCGATGATTGTCTTCACGACGGCGAGGCCGAGGCCGGTGCCTTTGCCGGTCGGTTTGGTGGTGAAGAAGGGCTCGAAGATTTTCGCCAGTTTGTCTTCCGGGATGCCGTGGCCGGTGTCGTCGATCTCGACGACCACGATGGACTGCCCCACGCGGAAGCTTTCGCTCGCGCTGCCGGCGATGTTTTCGCCGACGCCGGTGAGTTGCTTGGCGTAAGTACGGATGGTGAGGGTGCCGGCGGAGCCCATCGCGTGGATGGAGTTCGTCATCAGGTTGAGGAAAACGTGGCTGATCTGTTCGGCGTCGAGGGCGACTTCGGGCAGCGTCGGCTCGAGTTCGCGGATGATCTCGAAGGAGCCCTTCATCTCCACGCGCACGAGCTTGAGGGCGTCTTCGAGGAGGAGGTTCAGTTTTTCGCGCTTCTTCTCGAGCTGCTTTGGCCGGGAGAAATCCAGCAGGCCGCGGATGACGCTGTCGGCGCGTTGCACGGCGTCATCCATTTCTTTGATGATGATCTGCGTGGTCTCGTCTTCAGAGGGGGTCTGGTTCAGGTAATCGACGCCCATCTTGAGGATGGCCAGCGGGTTCTTGACCTCGTGCGCAACGCCCGCGGCGAGGCGGCCGATGAGTTTCATTTTCTCCGCCTCGATGAGCTCGAGCTGCATGGCACGCAGTTCGGTGTGCGCGGACTGGAGCCGGCCCATGGCGGTGAGGAGTTCCTCGCGGCTGGCGGCGAGTTCGGCATTCGCCTGCTTCAGGTGTTCCTCGGCGAGCTTTTGCTCGGTGATGTCGCGCTTCAGGCAGACCATGCCGTGGACGCGTCCGTCTTCCGTGATCCACGGAACCTTCGTGAGGAGAGCCCAGTGGGTATTGCCGTACTGATCCACGGTTTTCTCCTCGTTATTCACCACCGGGCGTCCGCTCTGGAGCACGGGCAGGTCGGACTCGTGGTATTGGCGGGCGATCTCTTCGGGGAAAAAGTCGTACGGCGTGCGCCCGACGATCTGGGAGCGGTGGGTCGCGCCGAGCCAGCGCATGTGCGCGGCATTGTCGAGCAGGTAGCGGCCTTCGGCGTCCTTCAGGAAGATGTGATCCGGCACGTTGTCGATGACGGCGCGGAGCAGGTTGCGCTCGGATTCGAGCGCGCCTTCCATCTCCTTGATGTTGGTGATTTCGCGCGAGATGCCGCAGGTGCCGACGATGTTCCCTTTCCGGTCCCGCAGGGGGAGTTTCGTCGTCAGCGACCACGCGCGCTTGCCGTCCTGCAGGGTTTCGAACTCCACTTTGTTGACCACGGGTTCGCCGGTTTCCATCACCCGGTGCTCGTCGGCCAGCGCGGCTTCGGCGTGCTCGGGGCCATAGAAGTCGGCGTCCGTTTTCCCGTAGGCTTTTTCCGGGCGGCTCAGGCCAAAGAGATCGGTCAGCGCGCGATTGATGCGAATAAAACGGCTCCGCTCGTCCTTGAAATAAATGCGGTCGGGAATGTTATCGAGCAGCGTGTTCAGGAAGTCGCGTTCGCGCGCCAGGGCTTGCTGGTAGGTCGAGCGCTCGAGGGCGTAGCGTAGCGTGCGATGCAGGAGTCGGGCGTCGATCTGGCCCTTCACGAGATATTCATCCGCTCCGAGATGCACAGCGTGGAGCGCGAGTTCCTCGTCGTCGCGGCCAGTGAGGACGATGATCGGGAGGTCCGGCGCGGCCTGGTGCGCGGTGGTGAAAGTCTCGATGCCAAGGCTGTCGGGCAGGGAAAGATCCAGGAGCACGAGATCGACCTCCAGCGATTGCATGAGGGCCGTGCCGCGTTCCAGGGTGGCGGTATCGGCGACGATCTGAAAACGCGTGCCCGGATCTTCCGCGAGCAGTTCGCGGAGGAGGAAGACGTCGTCAGGATTATCCTCGATGAGCAGGATGCGGAGCGTGGCCGGGAGGTGTTGTGACATCGGACCGGTGAGGTGTGGAGAGACTAGGCGGAGTGCGGAGCGAGCACCATGCAAAGATTACGGCTAACGTCTATTGGGTGCCGGAGCTTGGTGCTTGGAGAGGCGCAGACGGTGGATCTTGCTTGGGCCTGCACAAAACATCCGCGAGCGTCCCCCGCGGCGTATTGAACGCCGAAGACCATCTCCTGTCAGAACGCAAACTCCGGCCAGCAAGGCCATTTTCCGCTTCCACCATGAATCCAATCCGTAGCACCCGCATCCTCACCCTCTCGATCCTGGCCCTCAGCGTTTCCGCTTTTGCGGAGAGCCCGAGCAAGATCCCCGAGATCAAAGTCGATACCACGCCGCTTCCGCAGTCAGCGCCGAGTTACGCGCCGGTGGTCGATAAAGTGACCAATTCCATCGTCACGATCTCCACGTCGAAAAATGTGAAGTTGAGCGAGAACCGAAACATGCGGGATCCCTTCTTCCGCCGTTTCTTCGGCCTCCCGGAAGAGGATGAGGGGGCCGCTCCGAAAAGCCCGCGTGGTGGAGGCAGCGGCGAGAAAAGCGAGAAGTCCAGAAAGCAGACGATGGGGCTAGGCTCTGGCGTGATCGTGACCGCGGAGGGCCACATCCTGACGAATAATCACGTCATCGACGGCGCGGATGACATCATCGTCACGCTCGGCAGCGAAAAGCGTGAGTATGTCGCGAAGAAAATCGGGACTGACCCAGAGTCGGATCTCGCGGTCTTGAAGATCGAGGGATCCAAAGTGCAGGCCATCACTTTCACCGATAGCGACAAAGTGCGGATCGGCGATGTGGTCCTCGCGGTCGGCAATCCCTTTGGCCTCACGCGTTCCGTCAGTGCGGGGATTGTGAGTTCCACCGGCCGCGGCGGCATGGGCATGGGCGGCATGAACGGCGCGGTGTTTGAGAACTACATCCAGACCGATGCCTCGATCAATCCGGGCAATTCTGGTGGTGCGCTGGTGGACATCGAAGGCCGGCTCGTCGGCATCAACACCAGCATCTACAGCCGCTCTGGCGGGAATGAAGGCATTGGCTTTGCCGTGCCCTCAAATCTTGCCCGGAGCGCGATGGAGAGCATCCTGAAAACCGGGCGGGTTGTGCGTGGCTTTCTCGGCATCCGGATGCAAGACATCGACGAGTCCCTGGCGAAGGGGCTCAGGTTCAAAGGCGAAACCGGTGTGGCGATCACGGAAGTCACGGAGTCCAGCCCGGCGGCGAAGGCTGGCCTCAAAAGTGGCGATGTGGTGGTGGAGGTCGATGGCCGGAAGGTCGAGACCTCGCGCGATCTGCTGCTCCTCGTCGGCGCGATGAATCCGGGGACAAAGGTGAACGTGAAAGTCGCGCGGGATGGCGATGAAAAATCCCTCGTCGTGGAGCTCGCGGAACGGCCGGCGAAGGATCTCGCCGCCAATGCGCTTCCCGCCAAACCGGAGTCGGCAGATCCTGACGTGCTCGACGGCGTGGAGGTCGCGGACCTCGATGCGCAGATGCGGCGCCAGTTTAACCTGCCCGAGGAGTTGAAGGGTGCGGTGATCACGAAGTTGGATCCTGAGTCCCCTAGTGCGGAGGCTGGCCTCAAGCCAGGCGACGTCATTCAGGAGGTCGATCGCAAGCCCGTCGCGAATGCGAGCGAAGCCGTGGACATGAGCGAGAAAGTGAAGAAGGAAAAGAAAGTGCTCCTGCTCGTGTCCTCGAAAGGCGTCAGCCGTTTCGTCTCCATCGAGCGAAAGGACTAGGGAACCGCTGATTAACTCGAACGGCGCAAATGGCCCGTTCTGCGGTGCGAGGGCGGCGGTTTTTCAATGATGGCTGGTCGCGATTTTGGGTCTTTTGCGCGGTGCTGAGCGGTGGTTGATGTTCTTGGCGGTCGGT
>JANNXQ010000059.1:0-14957 GCA_031409655.1 Chthoniobacteraceae bacterium
TCTGGGTGGAGCGCCTGCCCGGTTACGCTCCCGAACTCAACCCGATCGAATACCTTTGGGGTTACGCGAAGGGCAATGATCTGGCCAACTTCGCCCCGAAAGAGCTTTGGGAACTCAGCCGCGCCGCGCCCAAGGCTCTGATCCGAGTCCGGAAGGTGAAGCGTTGTCTGCGCGCCTTCTGGATCCAATCGACTCTTAACCTCGATGGACTATGAACCTTTTTTGGAATGCTCAGTAGGGCACTGTTTCGCCTCCGAGCTGACTTCTTCAACGCATTCTGGACAGACAACTAATGGCATACTTCGGCGGAGGGGAGTGGAGAGTTGGGTCAGGATGCGCGCGCCCGTAAGAGTTTCGTCGTCGCTCCGTTCGGGCGTCAAGCGCTGTTCCGGAACTTTGATCTGGGCTGCAAATAAAAGGCGCTTCGTTCTTTCGCGAAAAAACTAAACCCCTTCAATAACTTGGCACGAGGATTAGGAAAGGTTCCAGAGGGCCTCTTGGCTGGTCAGAAGGATCTTGTTCATTGCGCAATGGATCACTCAACGACCGCTCCGGTGGCCGAGGCAGGCGGAGCGCCTGCCCTACGAACCGCTATCAGCCCCGGCGGGCGCGGGGCTTCACTTCCTCCACAGCCACTTCAGCGCGTCGGGGAAGATGGAGCCGCCGTGCATGGAGTTGTGGCCGTAGCCTTCGGCGAAGTCGAAGCGGACGTCGTATTTCATGAAGCTCAAGGCGGAGGCCATTTGCTGGTTGGCCAGCGGCCAGTTGCCGTAGGGGTTGTCGAGGTCGCCGCTGGTGTCGGCGAGGAAGACGCGGAGGGGCTTGGGCTCGGTCTTGCGGACGAGGGAGGGGTAAACATTTCCGCCGCGGAGGTTCACGAAGCTGCCGATGGTGGAGAGCACTTTGCGGAAGGCCTCGGGATGCTCCCAGGCAACGGTGAAGCTACAGATGCCGCCGCTCGATGCGCCGCAGATGGCGCGCTTCTCGGGATCCTTTGTCAGCGGCCACTTTTTCTCCACCTCGGGGAGGATCTCCTCAAGGAGAAAGCGGGCGTAGCGGTCGCCGAGGCTGTCGTATTCGTAGCCGCGGTTGGTCGCCTTCGTGGGCTTGCCGGGCACGGGCGGATTCTTGGCGGCGTCGTTGCCGGGGTTGATGAAGATGGCGACGGTGGGCGGCATGTCGCCGCGGGCGATCAGATTGTCGAAGACGATCGGGACGCGCCAGTGGCCCTTCAAGTCCTGGTAGCCGCGACCGTCCTGAAAGACCATGACGGCGGCGGAACCGTCAGGCTGGTATTGCGCGGGGACATAGACCCACCAGTCGCGGGTGGTGCCGGCGAAGATCTTCGACTCCCACGCCGGCATCGGGATGACGGTGCCGTGCGGGACGTTTGGATTCTCGGAGTGATCGGGCGTGGGTTTGAATTCATCCGCCGCGAACGCGATCAACGGAGCAGCCAGCAGGGGGAGGAGAAAGCGCATGTGGGGTGTGTACGGAAAGTGCGGGGGAATGGGAAAGTGCAAATGCGCGGCGGTGCGTGGTAAGGAAGGCTCGCCGAGCGTTCCCACCTCCGGCGTGGGCAGCGGCGGCGGGGCGGTGGCGAATTCACGTCCGGCCTCGGAGCGCCCGCACGAACTCCGCGCCAGCTTCCGCGTTTCCACCCACCGCAAGAAAACCACCGCCCCACCGCCTCCGCCCACGCCATTCGAGGGAACGCTCGGCGAGCCTTCCCTACCGCGCACTCCGTTTGGCTTTTCCGCTCCGCCTGCTATTCCTCCCGCACCACCGATGGATTCCGCCCTCTTCCCTGCCCCGCCGCTTTCGACGCTGGCGCTTTTTCGCCTTCTGGCGTGGGTCCATTGGCGGTCTTTCATTGCGAGTTTCCGCAAGACCCGCCGCGACTCGCCATTGCTCCTTTTCATCCTCGCGGCCTTCATCCTCAGCTACCTGCTGGTGGGCTACTGGCTCTTTTTCACGGGGCTGAATTTCCTCTCCAACTTTCAGGTCGTCGGCAGCCTGCTCTCGCAGCGCATTCTCTTTCTCATCTTCGCGTTCTTCTTCGCGATGCTGATCTTTTCCAATCTCATCATCGGCTACTCGACGCTCTTCAAGAATCGCGAGACGCAGTGGCTGATGGCGCTGCCGGTGACGCACCGCGATGTGTATCGCTGGAAGTTCCTCGAAGCGCTCGTGGTCTCGAGTTGGGCGCTCATTTTCCTGAGCGCGCCGATGATGATCGCCTTCGGTCGCGTGCATGGTGTGCCGCCGCATTTTTACGCGCAGATCGCCATCGTCTATCTGCCCTTCGTCGTGCTCCCGGCCTTGCTCGGCTCGTGGAGTATCGTGCTCCTGGTGCGGGTGCTGGCGCGGCGCGGAGTGAAAAAGGGCGCGCTGCTGCTCGCGGGCGTGGGGGTGCTGGCGCTGATCTTTTCCATCAAACCGGTGAGCGACGCCGATGCCGCGGCGCAGCACGAGCTGATCTCCTTTGGCCAGCTCCTGAAGCACACCCGGATGAGCGTGAATCCCTACCTGCCGAGCGCCTGGCTCGCGCAGAGTGTGCTGGCCTGGAGCGATGGCCTGATGCAGCGCGGCTTCTTCTTTTTCTGCCTGCTCCTGAGTAATGCGCTGCTCGGACTGCTCATCGGATTCGAGGGCGTGGGCCGGATGTTTTTCGGGAGTTGGACGGTGGCGATGAGTTCGCGTGCGGAACGCTACCAGCGCGAGGCGGCCGCGAAGCGTTCGCGCGCAGATCAGCTCTCGCTGCTCGATCGCTGCACCGGCTTGCTCCGCCCTTTCTCCCCGCCGATCGCGGCGCTGGTGCTGAAAGATGTGCGGCTCTTCTGGCGCGATCCGGCGCAGTGGATTCAGTTCATGATCTTCTTCGGACTGCTCTGCATCTACGTGCTCAATCTGCGGAACGTGGCGCTCGATTTTCAGAATCCCTTTTGGGAAACGATGATCAGCTACCTGAATCTCGCCGCCAGCGCGCTGACGCTCTCGACGCTCACGACGCGGTTCGTCTTCCCGCAGTTTTCGCTCGAAGGTCGGCGGCTCTGGATCATCGGCCTCGCGCCCCTCGGCCTGCACCGCGTGCTGTTGCAAAAGTTCGCGCTTAGTGCAGTCACGGCGATGACGGTCACCGTGCTGCTGATGGTCGCATCGAGCCTCATGCTGCATCTGGAGACGGCGAAGGTGATCTTCTTCGGCCTCGCGATCGCGGTCATGAGCGCCGCGCTGAGCGGGCTGGCCGTGGGGCTCGGCGCGCTCTTCCCAAATTTCAAGGAAGACAACCCCTCCAAGATCGTCAGCGGCTTTGGCGGCACGCTCTGTCTCGTGGTCAGTTTCATCTACATCGCGCTCTTCGTCGCGCTCGCCGCGCTGCCGGATGTCCGCCGCGTGGCGAATGTGAACCTGCCGATCCCCGATGCCGCCGCGCATTGGCTGGCACTCGGCCTCAGCGTCGCGGTGCTTTTCATCCCGCTGACAATCGCGCTGCGACGCGTGAAAAATCTGGAGTTTTAGGGACTCACTCCTACACTCACGCGCATCATGCCCGCGCCCTCGAACGATCAATTCCTCGAACTCCCCGAAGACGATCCGATGTCCGGGGAACACATCGATACCCAGGTCGCGAAGGCGCAGGAGCAAATCCTTTCGCTGAAGCGCCAGCAGGACCAAATCGAACGCCAGAAGCGGGATCTCGAGGAACTCGGCCGGCGGCAGGAGCAACTGCACCAGGGTCGCACCGAGATGGTCGAGAAATTCACCAGGGCGCTCGTCGTCGTAGATCGCGAAGTCTATGACACCCAGAAGCGCGTGGAGCTCCTGCAGAGCATCCGCGAGTCCTTTGCCGCGCATGCGGAAAATCTCGAAGCCATCAATCCCAAAGGCTGGGAAGCACTGGAGCTGAACAAGGAACTGAGCAAAGCGCTGAGCGCCGTGGATGATGCCCGCGCCGAATACAATCGCGCGCTGCCCAAGATCACGCCGGAGTCCGACACCGATCACGGCGACGCCGTCGCGGTCAGTGCGGGTTACCAAGCAGAGTACGTCGGAGAAGAACAAAAAGACTTTCTCTACTGGCTGAAGGCCGGGTTCGCTTTCACGCTGCCGATGTTTGCGATCGGCGTCGTCCTGATCATCGTCCTCATCGCCATCTTCAACCGGTAACCGCCCGATGCCCGTGAAAGACCGCCGTCCCAAACAGGAAAAACTGAAGGCAACCGCCATCGACGAACAGCAGCGGAAGCTCGAAGAGGAGGCCCGCAAGATCCAGGAGAAGGTGGACCGCTTGAATAAGCTCATCGACGATGCGCCCGAGATCAGAAAGGCGCAGGAACGCAAAAAGCGGGAGGAGTTTGTGAAGAATCGCGCGAAACCAGTGGCCGGTCCGTCCTTCTCGCGGACGGCCTTGCCTGATCCGCGGTATCGCCACGAGCCGCTCTATGTCGGGAACACCGCGCGCCAACCGCAACTGCGGGGCGAACGTTCGCAGGGCAAGGTGATGTTTTTCATCCTGCTCATCGCCTTCATCGCGATGCTCGGCTGGGTGTGGACCACCTTTTCCCGCGGGTGAAGACCTGCCGGACGCTGCGGGCCGGGGCGCTCGAGGTGGAGATCACACTGAGCCCCGCGGGGCTGAAGGCCGTGACGCTCCCGCCGGAGGCACCGGAGGATCTCGATGGCGCAATGCTGGCCGCGCTCCTCGCACAACTCGCCGCGTTTCCGCTCGATCTCGAAGGCACCGCGCCTTTCACCCGGCTCGTCTGGGAGCGGATGCAGCGCATCCCGGCGGGCGAAGCGCTCACCTACGGGGAACTCGCGGCGGAGGTCGGAAATCCGCGCGCTGCACGGGCCATCGGCCAGGCCTGCGCGACGAATCCGCGACTGCTCATCGTGCCGTGCCATCGCGTCGTTGCGGCCGGAGGGCTCGGTGGCTTTGCGCTCGGGCTCGACTGGAAGCGGAAGCTGCTGGAACTCGAGGCGCACGGTTAAGCGCGGGCGAGATGAGGAGGACGAGGAAGAGTATTTCCCCGCTTCCCAGACCCGTGGCTTTTCTCTCTACTACCTTCCCCGATGAGCGCCCAATTTGACGTCCGCTACACCGCGCAACTTGCGCGTTTGCACCTTTCCGAAGAAGAAATCGCCAAGTTCCAAACCCAGATCTCGCAGATCCTCGCCTACGTGGAAAAGCTCGAGGAAGTCGATGTCACCGGCGTGGAGCCGACCGCCCACGCCAATGCCGTCTTCAATGTCTTCCGCCAGGACGAGCCGCGCGATTGGTTCACGGCAAAGGAGGCGCTGGCCAATGCGCCGCGGGAGGCAAATCAGCTCTTCGTCGTGCCGAAGGTCATCGAATAACGCATGGAACTGACCGCTCTCTCCGTTGCCGCACTCCAGGCGAAACTCCGCGCCCGGGAAGTCTCGCCGACGGACGCTCTCCACGCTCTCGAAGCCCGCATCGCGGTCGTCGATCCGCAGATTCACGGCTACCTTTCCCGCAACTTTGCCGCCGCGCTCAAGGAAGCCGCGACCGCCGATGTTTCGCTCCCGCTCGGCGGAGTGCCGATCGCGATCAAGGACGTGATCAACGTCTCCGGCGAACCGTGTACGGCGGCGTCGAAGATCCTCCAAGGTTACCGCTCAAACTACGACGCGACGGTCATTCGCAAGCTGCGCGCGGCCGGGGCGATTCCCTTTGGACGATGCAATCTGGACGAGTTTGCCATGGGAAGCTCGACGGAGAACTCGGCCTTCGGCCACACCCGAAATCCGTGGGATACGACGCGGATTCCTGGTGGTTCGAGCGGGGGCTCGGCAGCCGTGGTCGCCGCGGATGAAGCTTTCGCGGCACTGGGTTCCGATACCGGCGGCTCGATCCGCCAGCCCGCCGCGCTTTGCGGATGTGTGGGGGTGAAACCGACCTACGGCCGCGTCTCGCGTTTCGGGCTCATCGCCTTCGCCTCCTCGCTCGATCAGATCGGCCCATTCACCAAGACCGTGGAAGACGCGGCGCTGCTGCTCAACGCCATCTCCGGGCGCGACCCGCAGGATTCCACGAGTCTCGAAGAGCCGGTGCCTCAGCACGCCGCACTCCTCGGACGCGATCTCAAAGGCCTCCGGCTCGGCATGCCGCGCGAGTATTTCATCGAGGGGATCGATCCGCAGGTGGACGCCGCGGTGCGGGCCGCCGTCCGCCACTACGAGTCGCTCGGGGCGGAGATCGTGGAGGTGACGCTGCCCAATACGGAACACGCCGTCGGTGTCTATTACATCATCGCCACCGCGGAGGCGTCGGCGAATCTAGCGCGCTTCGATGGCGTCCGCTACGGCCACCGCACCGCCGAGGTCACTGGGCTGATCGACCAATACGGACGCACCCGGGCGGAAGGATTCGGCGCCCAAGTCAAGCGGCGCATCATCCTCGGCCCCGACGTCCTCAGCTCCGGCTACTACGACGCCATTTACCTCCGCGCGCAGAAGGTCCGCACCCTCATCCGGCGCGACTTCACCCGGGCGTTTGAAAAGGTGGACGCCATCATCTGCCCGACCTCACCCGAGGTCGCCTTCAAAGCCGGTGATCGCTCCGATGATCCGCTCAAGATGTACCTCGCCGACATCTTCACCATTGCCGCCAATCTCGCCGGTATCTGCGGACTGAACCTGCCGTGCGGCTTCGCGGAAGTGGAAGGACGCCGTCTCCCGATCGGCCTGCAACTGCTCGGCAAGCCCTTCCACGAGCCGCAGCTCCTGCAAATCGCCCACGCCTACGAGCAGTCCACCGACTGGCACAAAGCGCGACCGGGTCTTTGAGGCGAAACGAACTGGAACCTCCCAGCCGGAAGGCCACGCAGCCCAGCTGATCGCGGGCTCGGGATTGTGGAAAAGCCCGCTCGCTTAAGCCGCCTTCGACGCGACGACGCTGTTCACCTTCCGCCCGAGATGCTTGAGCGTTTCGTGCAAATCCTCCGCCTTGAGCGGCTTCTTCAGCACCGTCACCGGTCCATACTTGAGGATGTTGTTCATCATCTCGCTGTCCGGGTAGCCAGTGATGATCACCACTGGCGTTTCGGGATGCTTATCCTTCAGCACCGCGTAGATCTGATCGCCATTCACGTCCGGAAGCTGGAGATCGAGGAAGCAAAGATCGAACTTCTGCTTTTCGAGCGCCGCGATCGCGTCCTTTCCGGTGCCGACCACGAGTCGGCTGTAGCCGTTCTTCTTCAGGAAAAGCTTGAACATGTTTTGCAGCGCTTCGTCGTCATCCACGACGAGCACCGTCGGCTGGCCCTGCTCCTCATTGCGGAGGATGTCGCGATCGAGCGCGTCCCGCTTCACGCGCCAACGTCCACCGATCTGAATCGCCGGAAGCTGGCCGCGCTGAACGAGGTAGTAAACCGTCGGCAAAGGGATCCGCAGATATTCGGCGGTCTCCTTGACCGTCATCAGATTGTGGGAGGAATCGGCTGTCAAAATATAGTTATTGAAAGGGTTGTAACGGCTTTGTAGGACGGAGACTGTAGGATCGACGGGAAGCTGTCAACTTCTTCATCCCACTTTTCCGACGAAATCTTCGACCCGCAGGGCTCGACAAGGTGCGCACTCCCGCTCAATAGTCCCCCCCTTTCTCCGGACCGCCATGAGTGTGATTTTCCTAAAACGATTTCTTCAGCGTCCTTTCCAGGTCGCCTCGATCATCCCTAGTTCGCGCACCCTGATCCGGCGCGTGGCTAATCGGATCGACTTCACCAAGCGACGCGTGATCGTGGAATTCGGCCCCGGCGAAGGCTGCCACACCCGGGAAATCGTGCGGCGCATGGACGCCCGTTCCGATCTGCTGCTCTTTGAACTCGACCCGGAACTCGCCGAACATCTGCGGCGGCAATTTCGGAACGATCCGCGAGTCGCGGTGCTGAACAGCGACGCCGCCCACCTTCGCGACGAACTCGCGAAGCGCGGCCACGACCACTGCGACTTCGTCGTTTCCGGCATCCCATTCAGCATCCTGGAGCCGGCGAAAAAGAAGGAACTCTTACGCCACACCTACGACTGCCTGGCGCCCGGTGCGCACTCGGCGTTCATCATCTATCAAGTGACGAATGAACTGCGCGACCGCGGCCACTGCGGGCACTTTGCGCGCGCTGAGTCCGAGTATTGCCTGCAAAACATCCCGCCAATGTTTGTCACGAAGTTCTACAAAACCGCGAATGGTCATGCCAAGAACGGGCACGCGCAAAACGGCCATCGGGTCGCGAAGCTGAGCGTCGAAGGCTGAGCGCACCGCGCCCCAACGGGCGACTGAGATCACGCCGGGCGATTTCGCTGTAGGACAGACTCCGCGCTTGTCTCGGAAACCGCGCCGCTTTCAACTCTCCCAACCGCGCCGCGGCTGCCCCGCAATTCTCAGATCTCCAACTCATCTCTCAATCTCCATGTCCACCCGCACCGAAAAAGACTCCATGGGCACGATGGAAGTGCCCGCCGACGCCCTCTATGGGGCGAGCACCCAACGCGCCGTCCTGAACTTCCCCGTCTCCGGCTACACCTTTGGCCGGGAATTCATCCGCGCGCTCGGCCTCATCAAGTGGGCGGCGGCGGAGGCGAATCTTGAACTCGGCAAGCTCGACGAAGAGCTTGTGACCCTCATCGCGCAGGCTGCGCAGGAAGTGATCGAGGGGAAGCTCGACGCGCATTTCCCGATCGACATCTTCCAGACCGGCAGCGGCACCTCCACGAACATGAACATCAACGAGGTGCTCGCGAATCGCTGCTCGCAGCTCGCCGGCAAGCCCGTCGGCAGCAAGACGCCGGTGCATCCCAATGACCACGTGAACATGGGCCAGAGCTCCAACGACGTGATCCCAACGGCGATCCACGTCGCCGTCGGCGAACGCCTGCGGAAGTACGTCTTGCCCGCACTGGAAAAGCTGCACGGGTCTTTTGAGCGGAAGACGGTCGAGTTTTGGGACGTCATCAAGATCGGTCGCACCCATCTCATGGACGCGACGCCGGTGCGGCTCGGGCAGGAGTTCAGTGGCTATGCGCGGCAGATGGAACTCGCCTGCCGGCGCGCGGAGAACGCCATCGCCGCGCTGGAAGAACTGCCCATCGGCGGCACTGCGGTCGGCACCGGGCTGAATGCGCATCCCGACTTTGCCGGCCATATCGTGCGCCATCTCGAAAATCAAACCGGCATCGCCTGGCGGGAAGCGCACAATCATTTCGAAGCACAGTCCGCCAAAGACGGCCTGGTGCAGGCCAGCGGTCAGCTCAAGACCATCGCCGTCTCGCTCTTCAAGATCGCCAACGACCTCCGCTGGCTCGGGTCCGGCCCACGCTGTGGGATCGGCGAAATCCTCCTGCCCGAGACGCAACCCGGCTCTTCGATCATGCCCGGAAAAGTGAACCCCGTGATGTGCGAGAGCGTGATGCAGGTCTGCACGCGCGTCTTCGGCAACGACGCCACCGTCACCTGGGCCGCGGCCAATGGGAACTTTGAGCTCAATGTGATGATGCCGGTGCTCGCCCACGCGATGCTCGAAAGCTGCCGCCTGCTCGCCAATGTCGTCGATGTCTTCCGGGAAAAGTGCGTCGAAGGCATCAAGCCAAACGTCGCCCGCTGCGGCGAACTCGTGGAATACTCGATGGCCATGGTCACAAGCCTCGCGCCGATCATCGGCTACGACCGCGCCGCGGAGATCGCCAAGGAAAGCGCGAAGACCGGGAAGACCGTCCGCGAAATCTGCCGGGAAATGAAAGTGCTCCCCGAGGCCGAACTCGAGAAGGCGCTCGACCCCGTGGCGATGACCAAGCCCGGCGGCGAAGGCACCGCAGGCGGGTAGGTAGTAGCGCAGGCATCCTGCCTGCATTTCTAGAAGATCAGGCGAAGTGCAGGCAAGATGCCCGCACGACCCCCACAGGCTGGAAGCCTGCGCTACCTTAATACTGCTTCCGCAGTTCCACCGGCGCCACCGCCCTCCGCCGGGCGCGCATCTTGATATTCAGCATCTCGACCGCAAAGGAGAAGGCCATCGCAAAGTAAACATAGCCCTTCTCGATGTGCTGCCCGAAGCCATCCGCTAGGAGGACCACGCCGACGAGCAAGAGGAAAGAGAGCGCCAGCATCTTGATCGTCGGATGCTTGCTCACGAAGGCGCTGATCGGCCCCGCCGCCAAGAGCATCACGGCCATGGCCAGAACCACCGCCGTGATCATCACCGCGATCTCCTTCGCCAGGCCCACCGCCGTGATCACGCTGTCGAGCGAGAAGACGATGTCGATGATCACGATCTGCGTGATCACCGAAGCCATGGTCGCCTTCACCTTCATCCCTTGCTCGTGCTCCTCACCTTCCAGATTGCTGTGAATCTCGTGGACGCTTTTCCAAAGTAGGAACAATCCGCCACCGATCATCACCAGATCTTTCCCCGAGATCCCCTGGCCGAGAAACTGGAAGAGATCGGCGGTGAGTTTGGTCAGCCAGAAGATCGAGCACAGCAGCAGCACCCGCGTCACCAAGGCCAGCAGCAGGCCGACCGTCCGCGCCTTCGCCTGCTGCGCCTCGGGCAGCTTTGCAGCGAGGATCGAAATGAAGATGATGTTGTCGATCCCCAACACGATCTCCAGAACGGTGAGCGTAGTGAGGCTGATCCAAATTTGTGGGTCGGCGAGAAAAGCAATGTCCATTGAGCGCAGGAAAGTGCCTGCGTTCGCCGGAGCCAAGCAAAGAACTTCGTTCGCCTCAGATCATCCCGTCGCCCATCACCCACGAAATATCCCCTCCCATGCGCATCCTCCTCCTTTTCACCGCCCTCTCCATCGCCGCCCTCGCTCAAGAACCGGAGGTCCGCCCCGTCCCGCCGCCGGGCGTGAAGATCCCGGACGCCGATCGCGCGGAACTCACCGCCGGCGCCGAAGCGCTGGCGAAGGACCTCGCAAAACTGCGGACCGATCTCGCCGAAAAACCGGAGCTGCTCGCGGAACTCCCGAGCGTCGTAATCTTCCACAAGTCCGTGGATTGGGCGCTGCGCTACGACGAGTTCTTCGACGCGAAGCAAGTCGCCGTCGCCCGCGATCAACTGCTCCAAGGTCACGCCCGCGCCGCCTTTCTCCGCATAGGGGAAGCGCCGTGGAATTCCGCCACCGGCCTCGTCGTCCGCGCTTATCGCTCGTCGATCGATGGCTCCGTGCAGCCCTATGGCCTCATCGTTCCGGCGGACTGGAAGGCGGATGACAAGACGCCGCGCCGTCTCGATTTCTGGTGCCACGGTCGCGGCGAAAAACTGAGCGAGTTGAGCTTTGTCGCGGATCGGCAAAGCAAGGAAGGCGAGTTCACGCCGCCCGGAGCTTTCGTCCTCCATCTCTACGGTCGCTACTGCTGCGCGAATAAATTTGCCGGCGAGCGCGATCTCTTCGAAGCGCTTGAAGATGCGCGCCAACACTACCCGATCGACATGAATAGGCTCGTCGTCCGCGGCTTCTCCATGGGCGGCGCGAGCACCTGGCAATTTGCCACGCACCACCCCGGCCTGTGGGCCGCCGCTGCGCCGGGTGCGGGATTCGCGGAGACCGCCGAATTTTTCCACGTCTTCGACGAAGGCAAAACGCCGCCACCCTGGTGGGAGCAGGTGCTCTGGCGCTGGTATGACTCCACCACGATGGCCGCGAATCTCATGAACGTCCCGACCGTGGCTTACTCCGGTGAGATCGATAAGCAAAAGCAGGCCGCCGACATCATGGTGCGCTCCGCCTGGCAGGAAGGTCTCGCCTTCAGCCACATCATCGGCCTCGACATCGGGCACAAATATCACGCGGACTCGAAGCCGGTGCTCGATAAGTTCATCGAACTCGCGTGCGTGAAAGGCAACGACCCCGCGCCGAAAAAGGTGCGCTTCACCACCTACTCGCTCCTCTATCCGCAGGCAGAATGGGTCGCCATCACCGGCCTGGAAAAGCAATGGGAGCGCGCCGACGTCACCGCCGAAATCACGGCCGAGGGAGCCATAAAAATCGGGACGAAAAATGTCTCCTCGCTCGTGCTCCGGCAGCCGGGTGACCAGCGCTTCATCATCGACGGCGCCGAGGTGCAAGGAAGCGCCGCTCCCCATGCGATGACGGCGACGGCTTTTCAGAAAGAGAACGGGAAGTGGGTCGCGGCTACCCCACGCCCAGACGAACTGCGCAAATCTCCGCGTCTCTGCGGCCCCATCGATCACGCGCTCATGTCCGGCTTCGTTTTCGTGAAGCCCACCGGGCCGCCGCTCAACGCCGAAGTCGGTGTTTGGGCAAAAGGCGAACTGGCTCACGCGACCGATTTCTGGCGCAAAGTCTTCCGCGGCGCTGCGCCGTTAAAGGACGATAGCGCGATCACGGACGAGGACATCGCGAACTCGAATCTGATCCTGTGGGGCGATCCGTCGTCGAACAAATTGCTCGCGAAGATCCTGCCAAAGCTGCCGCTGAAGTGGGACGCGAAGACGCTCGAATTCAGGGGCTACAAACTCGCTGCTTTATACCACGCGCCGGCACTTATCTTCCCGAACCCACTCAACCCGCAGAAATACGTAGTGCTCAACAGCGGCGTGACCTTCCGCGAACTCGCGCTGCTCAACAACAGCGACCAGACGCCGAAGCTCCCCGATTGGGCGATCATCGACGTCCGCACCCCGCCCGGTCCGCAATGGCCCGGCCTCGTCGTCGATGCCGGTTTCTTCGACGAGCAGTGGAAGTAACGTAGTAGCGCAGGCTTCCAGCCTGTAGCGGTCGCGCGGGCTTCCAGCCTGCAATGCCGAACGCAGGCAAGGATGCCTGCGCAACAACCGCAGGCTGGAAGCCTGCGCTACTACCCACCATCCTCACCACCATGCGCCTACTCCTCCCCATCTTCCTCGCCCTCGCGATCACCGCTTCCGCGCAGCCTCCACCCGCCAAACGCCTTCCGCCGGCTGGCGTCGCCATCCCCGACGCCGATCGCACCGCCCTCACCGTCGGCGTCGCGGCCCTCGGTAAGGAGATCAACGACCTGCGCACTTCGCTGAAAGACAAACCCGAGTTGCTCGCCCTGCTCCCCGATGTGGAGATCTTCCACAAGGCCGTCGATTGGGCGCTGCGCTACGATGAGTTCTTCAACGTGAAACAGACCGCAACGGCGAAGACGATGCTCCAGCAAGGCACCGAACGCGCACAGCAACTCAAGGCCGGCACAGCCCCGTGGACCGAAGCCACCGGACTCATCGTCCGCGGCTATCGCTCGAAGATCGACGACTCCGTGCAGCCCTATGGCCTGACCGTGCCGCCAACGTGGAAGAAGGGCGACACGATGCCGCGCCGCCTCGATCTCTGGCTGCTCGGCCGCGGCGAAACGCGCACCGAACTCGCCTTCCTCGCCGAACGCCAGAAGCCCTCCACCTTCGAGTCCGAAGACACCATCGTCCTCACGCCCTACGGCCGCTTTTGCAACGCAACCAAGTTCGCTGGCGAGACAGACGTCTTCGAAGCAATGGAGTCGGTGAAGAAGCAATTCGTGATCGATCCACGACGCATCGTCGTCCGCGGCTTCTCCATGGGCGGCGCGAGCACCTGGCATCTTTCCACTCATCATCCGGGCGTCTGGTGCGCCGCATCGCCCGGCGCGGGCTTCGCCGAAACGCCGGTTTACGCCAAGGTCTTCGACGCCGGGAAGGACTTCAGGCCCTGGTGGGAGCAGCAGCTCTGGCACTGGTACAATGCGACCGACTACGTCGCGAATCTCTTCCATGTGCCGATGGTCGTTTACAGCGGCGAGGAGGATGCGCAGAAGGCCGCAGCGGATTTGATGGTCAAGATGGCCGCGCACGAAGGACTGCAGTTACCGCACCTCATCGGACCCAAGACGGGGCACAAATATCACCCCGAAACGAAGCTGGAGGTGGCGTCGAAAGTGGACGCGCTTGCCGCCGTCGGTCTGGCGACTGAGCCACCGCGCGTGAAGCTGACCACTTACACGCTGATCTATCCCGACTCTCACTGGGTGCATTTGGAAGGGCTCCAGAAGCATTGGGTGCGCACCAGTGTGGATGCGAAGGTCGATGGCAACCGGATCGTCGCGACCACGAAGAACGTGTCGGCGATCACCTTCACCACGCCTTTCGCCAGCGGCGCGCCAGCCAGCGAGCGGGTCAAGGAAGTTGTCTTGGATGGCGTAAAGCTAACGCCTCAGTGGAACAAGGCCGGGACGCAGTTTCATCAGGAGAATGGCCAGTGGGTGTCCGGCCGCGGGGTCGCCGGAGGCAAGCGGCCGGGCCTCACGGGCCCGATCGATCATGCCTTCGTCGATCGCTTTGTCTTCGTGCGCCCCACCGGCAAGTCGCTGAACGAAGCGATGGCAGTGTGGGTCGCTGGCGAACTGAATCATGCGACAAAAATGTGGCGCGACATCTTCCGCGGTGAAGCACCGGTGAAGGACGACAGTGACATCAACAACGAAGACATCGCCGAGAGCAACCTCGTCCTGTGGGGCGATCCATCGTCGAACACGGTGCTTGCGAAGATTCTCTCGAAGCTCCCGCTGAAATGGGATCCGAAGACCCTGGAGTTCCGTGGCTACAAGCTCGATGCCGCGCATCATGCGCCGGTCCTCATCTTCCCGAATCCGCTGAATCCGAATCGCTACGTGGTGCTGAATAGCGGCATCGACTTCCGCGACGAAGCCTACGGCACGAACTCACTCCAGACGCCGAAGCTGCCCGATTGGGCGATCATCGACCTGCGTACCCCGCCCGGCCCGCGCTGGCCGGGGCTCGTCGTGGATGCTGGCTTCTTCGATGAGCAGTGGAAGTGAACTGCGCGCCAGGGAACTTCTGGGGAGCATACGCGTCTCGCGTGTGGGTTTCGGCGTCCCGCCGAAACTAACTTTCTGAGGCAAGCGAAGTTCGTTCTGCGATGGGCAACCACGGGGCACGGAAAGTTCGTCGCGGCGG
>JANNXQ010000060.1:0-30015 GCA_031409655.1 Chthoniobacteraceae bacterium
CCGCTTCCGCCTCGCGCTTGAGCTGCATGTCCCAGTATTCCAGCACGCGCGCATCTTTCTCTTCGCGCAATTCCGGCAGGACGATCTTCTGGAAAATGCCGTCCACGTCACCCGGCTGCGCCTCCCACTTTTCCACCGCCACGAAGTCCGCCACCTTCATCCACTGCACTACCGGACTCGACGCCAGCGGGCGTTTCAGGATCTGGTCGCACATCCGCTTCACCGCTTGATCGTCGCCCACTTTCTCTTTGGCGCGCGCCTTTCCACCGGCGGCCGACTCCCGCTCTTTTTTGATCGTTTCCTCGAGCGCTTCCACCGCCAGGTCCACGGCCCGCGCTTCCTTGGTGTAAGCGATCACCTGCGGCAAAAGATCTTTCATCGCCACCCCGTTTGAACGCTGGAGCGTGAGTCCGAGCCAGACAAAGAAGAGCCGCGCCGCAGCCTGCCCCTCCTTGCTCTTGAGTCCCTCACCGTCGCGCTCTTTCCACGCGCGAAATCCCGCATTCTCCTTGGCTGCGCCCTCGAATTGCGTAATCCGCACCGCTTCCTCCCAGAGCGCCGCCGCCCGTTCGCCGCTGGCCGCGCCAGCCGCCACTTGCTGGATGGCGGTCTGCTTCGTCGTCTTGAGCTGCGCTGTCTGAGCGGCGCGCAATTGACGCAGGGTCGCCAGGATTTCCGCAGCATTCACCGGCGGCACATCCTGCGCGTGGAGCGGAAGACTTGCGATCGAGAGAGCGAGAATGGTGCGGCGAATGGAGGGGAACATACGTGAGAGCGATTAAGCGGCGGCGAGTCGGGCGAGGCAAGTTTTCATCACGCGATCCTGCACCCGGTGCATCGCGGCATGGTCGCGCGGTGCGCGGTCGTCGTAGCCATTCAGATGGAGCAGGCCGTGGATGATGTAGAGCGCGAGTTCGTGCTCGACGGTCTGGCCATACTGCCCGGCGTAGGCGCGCGCCGTCTCCGCGCTGATGACGATTTCCCCGTGCTCGAAAGTGATCACATCCGTCGCCCCGGGGATGTTCATGAACTGCCGATGCACCCGCGCGATCGTGCGATCCGAAACGATCGCGACCTCGATCTCCTCCAGCGCCCCGAGCGCCTCCCGGCCATCCGCGCAATGCCGCAAACATTCCCCCAGCGCCACCTCCGCACAGCGCCGCAGCCAGCCCAGATCCAGGCGCACCGTGCGCTGCCGATTGCCCACCGAGATCACCGGCGACGGACTCACGCGGCCGACATCGGCGGGACGTTCGACGACTTCCCGGCCGGCGCCTGAACCTTCGACGGCGGCGTCGGCTGGATGCGCGAACCGCTTTGACTCTCCATCCGCTCCGTGCGCTGATCCGGGTAGGCCACGCGGCTGTGCATCATGCTGCGCAGGGTGTGCTTGAAACTCTCGGCCAGCTCTTCCAGCTCGCGCATCGTCAGGTCGCAATCCTTGAGCTGCCCGTCGAGAAGCCGGCCTTCGAAAATATCGTCCACGAGCTGATCGATCTTTTGCGGCGTCACCTTCTCCATGCTCCGGCTCGCGCTCTCGATGCTGTCCGCGAGATTAATGATCGCGCACTCGCGCGTCTCGGGCCGCGGCCCCGGATAGCGGAAGCTCTCCTCGCGCACCTCCGGGATATCCTCCTCGCGGATGTTTGTGATCTTCCCATCCGCGCGCGCTTCCTCCTGCTGCGTCTGCGCGCGTTTGTAGAAATACCAAACCAGCGACGTGCCATGATGCTGCTGGATGATGTCGATGATCTGCTGATTGAGCGCCGCCTTCAGCGCCAGATCCACGCCTTCCTTCACATGCGCGATGATCACCAGCGCGCTCATCGTCGGCGCCAGTTCGTCGTGCGGATTGCGATCCCGGCGCATGTTTTCGGTGAAATACTCGGGCTTCACCAGCTTCCCGATGTCGTGAAAATACGAGCACACGCGGCACATCGTGGCATTCGCACCGATCGCCTCCGCCGCCGCCTCCGCGAGATTCGCCACCACCAGGCTGTGGTGATACGTCCCTGGCGCCTCGAGCGTCAGCCGCCGGAGCAGCGGATGATTGAGATCGCTCAGTTCCAGCCAGGCGATGTCCGTGGTCACGCGGAAAGGATTTTGCAAAGAAGCCACCGTCACCACCACGAGCAGCGCCGTGAGCACTCCCCCGCCCACCGCCGCCGCGCTCTGCCAGCCGACGAGCTGCCAGTTCATCCCGCCGAGATTTTCAAAGATGATCGGCCCGATCAACCCGTGGATGGCCGCCAGAATCCACGTCGCCACCCCCACGAAGACCCCTGCCCGCAGGAGCTGCGTCCAGCGCCGGATCTCGAGTGTCACAAAGACGGCGGTGAAGCCGACGATCAGACTCGTGACGATGAAAGCCGGATCGATCGCCTGCGCAAAGAACGCCCCCCAAAGGCTGACGAAGGTCGCGGCAAAAAGCCCGTGATTGCGCCCGAGCAGGACAGACAGCGCCAGCGGCGCAAAGGCCAGCGGCAGCACGAGCTGCCAGAGCTGCTGCCCCTGCGAACCGTAGCCCTGCGCCTCCGCCGTGAGCCGCACCGCTTTGATCAGCCCGAGATGCAGCAGACAGATGCCGAAGACGAGGAGCAGCCGGGAGTTGCTGGCAAAAGTGCGCGGGTGATTGATCCAGAGCTGGGCCAGCGCCGTGCAAAAGATGAGGACCGCGAGCAGCGCCTGCAACGCCGGTCGCGCATAGCGATCAGAATAGACGAGCAGCGCCAGCCCGACGACGAACCCCACGAAGACCCCGCACTTTGCCCACCACCCGTGCTCAAGCGTCTCCACCCACTCGCTTTCAGTGCGGCGGCGTCGGACTTTCGACGATGCGAGCCCCTTTCGGACGAGGCGCTGTCTCTCAAAGAAACCAAGCATTGGCGGGTATTGGCCGGCAAGGTCAGATGCCGGGCAGGGAAATGCAACCCGGAATGCTTCCCCCTCATCCTCTTCACTTCCTCTTCCTCTCCATCCTCATCATCCCGCGCCACCGCTCAAGAGACGACGAGTTCAGGCCCGCCAACCCGCAGTTTATTGATAATTTTCCGCCCTCTCGGGTATCTCCTCCGCACGCCATGCACCTAATGCCCCCACGCCTCTCCGCCCTCGCCCTCCTGCTCACCGCCCTCTCCGCTCCCGCCGCCCAGCAGGATTGGCCGCAATTCCGCGGACCCACTGGCCAGGGCATCTCCGCGGCCACGGATCTCCCGCTGAAATGGGATGCCACGACCAACGTCGCTTGGAAGGTGGAACTGCCGGGCAAAGGCTGGTCTTCACCGGTGCTCGCGCAAGGCCGCATCTACCTCACCGCTGCCGCGCTGCCAGAAGGCGGCGGCGATCTCACCCTCCGGGCGCTCTGCCTCGATGCGGCCAAGGGAAGCGTCCTCTGGGACACCGAAGTCTTCCGCCCCGATCCCGGCAGCGCCACCGCGATGCATAAGAAAAACACCCCGGCGAGCCCGACACCGATCGTCACCGCAGATCGGCTCTACGTTCACTTTGGCCACATGGGCACTGCCGCGCTCGACCTCGCCGGGCAGGTCCTCTGGCGGCAGGAGGAGTTGAAATATCCACCCGTCCACGGCACCGGCGGCTCCCCGATCCTCGTGGAAGGCGCGCTCATCTTCAGTTGCGATGGCAAAGCAGATCCCTTCCTCGTCGCGCTCGACGCCGCCACCGGCGCAATCCGCTGGAAGACCCCGCGCAACACGACCGCGAAGAAACCCTTCTCCTTCTCCACCCCACTCGCCATCACGGTCGATGGCACCACGCAGATCATCAGCCCCGGCAGCGGCTTCGTCGGCGGCTACGACCTGCGCGATGGCCACGAACGCTGGCGCGTTGGCTACGGCGAAGGTTACTCCGTCGTCCCCCGCCCCGTGTATGCGCACGGCCTGCTCTTCGTCAGCTCCAGCTTCGACAAGCCCGTCTTCCACGCCATCAAACCCGCCGGCGCCACCGGCGACGCCACCGCCACGGCCATCGCCTGGACCATCCCGAAGAGCGCCCCGCACACCGCCTCCGCCGTGGTCGTCGGTAATGAAGTCTTCTTCGTCTCCGACGCCGGCATCGCCACCTGCGCCGATGCCAAGGACGGCACCATCCACTGGACCGAACGCCTCGGCGGCAACTTCTCCGCCTCCCCCATCGTCGCCGAAGGCCGCATCTATTTCCAAAACGAAGAAGGCATCGGCTACGTCGTGAAAGCCGCCAAGACCCACGAGTTACTCGCCACCAACGACCTCGGCGCACGCACCCTCGCCTCCCCCGCCGCGATCGACGGCGCCCTCTTCCTCCGCTCGGAAGGGCACCTGTGGAAAATTACGCGCGGCGAGAGCGCGACTACCGCCGCAGGGCGTTGATCAACTCGTCGAGCTTGTCGGTGATCATCTGCGCTTCCCCCTTGCTCCCAGCCGCAGCCTCGGAACGAGGGAACGGCGGGGCGCCGGGCCGCGCCCAAAACATTCCGTCCGCTGCAGGGTGTCATCCACTTCGATGCCGAAAACGCCGAAGGCGTTTCATCATCCAGCCCAAGGTTGCGAGGCACGAGCTACCCTGGGTCGGCAATCGAGAGATGCGTCAACTCTGAAGGAGTTGAATCACCCGGCTCGGCCACCCCAGGATGCAACTCCGTTGGAGTTGGCGCTCTTTTCCCGGAAAACCCAGGGTAGCTCGTGCCTCGCAACCCTGGGCTGATGGATGCACCGCCTTCGGCGTTGGATCTGCAGAGTGCATGACACGCGCGAGCCTCCCGCGGATTTCCGTTTCGACAAGCCACTGCACCCGGCCTCAGGCCCTGCCCACCCGTGCCACTTTGACACGAAAACAGGACGCTCCGGCGCGTAGGAATCGACAATCGTGTTGCCGATAAAGACGCTGTGAAGCACTCAACAATTTGCTCATGATCCACGAGTTCGCCGGCGGCAGCGTAACTCCGCACCCAAGAACCCACCTAGACAACTTCGACAACACATCAATGCTCCCCTAAGCACCTCGCTCACGTGCCGTGACTACAACAAACGAAATGCGGCGGACATTGCTGTTGTTGACGACGATTGCGGTCGCCTCGCTGGTGGCGGTTACTTGGGCGCTGATTCGTGTTTCGCGATGGGTTGTTGTCCATGACGCAGTCTGGGACCAGATGGATAGGGAAGGAGCACATTTGGAGCATGCGATAGCCATGATTTTCTGCGCTGCTCGTCTTTTTTACCTTCCCGCGATCGAGGCCGCAGTTGGCATCGTGTTTCTCATCTTGTTGTGGCGTGCTCTGTCACGAGAACCGCGCCCGACGCAGGACCAGTCGGCAGCAAAATCCGGAATTAAAATAGTCTCTGAAACACTCGGAAGCGGCCCGGTGCTGAAGAAGGGAGACCGGGTTCGGCTCACCTACGATATGCAGCTCAATCGCGGGGATTTTTTGTTCAAGGACCAACAGGCAATGTTGACAGTCGGAGACCGGAACTTCATCGCAGGATTCCGATATGGATTGGAGGGGATGCGGGCAGGAGGCACTCGGCGCTTCAGAGCCAGTCCTCACCTGTGCTATCGCGACACGGAGGTCGCTGGCATTCCGAAGAACGCCGTGCTTGTTTGTGACATTAAGAATGTGGAGATCGTATCCTGACTCCGCCGAGCGGTTCGCACGCCGGAGCGACTACGTGCGTCCCGAGTAACAAAAGCTAAGACAAGCAGCCTCCAACTCCACCCACCCCGTTAAATCCAAGACCGAAAACGCGGACCTGAGCGGGTCCGAATGCATCAAGACCAACCTGAGCGCGGCGCAGTTTCGCGATGTGCGTCTCGCGGAGGCTCAGTTCGTGGATTTGAACCTCGCGGGAGCTCGTTTCGAGGATGTTGCCATGACCCACACCTTCATTCACAACGCCAACTGTTCCCACTGAACCATCGTGGACGCCTGCTATGAGGGAATGCGCATCGACGGCCTCCTCGTCACCGAGCTGCTGCGCGTCTAGCGCGGCCAGCCACCAAAATCTCAATGACCGCTCCGACGGCTCGGAGCGTTTCCCCACTTTTTCATGCGCCGCCTGCTGGTGACCGTGCTGCTGCCCTCCCTCACGCGCTGGATCGAAGCTCGGGAGCGGCAAATCCTCGCGGAGGGCACCCCGCTCGATGAGCAGGGCACCGCCGACGCCCGCACAGTCGGGGTGGCGCACCCTCACCAGGTCCGTCTCCTGCGAGTGTCCGAGGTGCCGTTGCCCGCTGGTCGCCTGATCCATCTGGCCGCGCGTTTGGGAGGCGGACCGTGGAGGAACACGGCTGGCCTGACGGCCCGCTACGGGATTTTCATTCGCGAGTCCGATTGGGGCGATCGACGCCTCGTCGCGCACGAACTGGTGCATACCGCGCAATACGAACGGCTCGGCGGCATCACTCCCTTCCTGCGGGTGTATCTCACGCAGTGCCTGACCAGCGGCTACTCCGCAGCCGCTTTGGAGTTGGAAGCCAGCACCGCTGCGGCGGCCCTTGCTCGTTCCCACGACCGCGGCGGCTGCGACACTCACCCAAAGATGTGAGCGACTCGCTTCGGAGCGCTGTTACATTCTGCTCCACGATGCGTTCCGATCTCTCCCCCATTGCGCCCATTTTTTTCGTCGGTGCGCTCGGCTTATCGAGCGCTGGATCGCTCGCGGCGGCAGCGCCGGATTTCCAGCGCGAGATTCGCCCGATCCTTTCGAACAACTGCTTCCACTGCCATGGGCCGGATCAGGATGAACGCAAGGGCGGCAAGGAGGGCTCGGGTGGGCTGCGGCTGGATACGGAGGAAGGGGCGCGCGCGGCGCTCGACGACGGTTTTTTCTCCATCGTCCCCGGCGCGCCGGAAAAGAGCGCGGTGATCGAGCGCATCACGACCGATGACCGGGACGACCTGATGCCGCCGAAGAAGACGGGCAAGAAACTCACCGCGCGCGAGGTGGACCTCCTCAAGCGCTGGATCGCGAGCGGGGCGAAGTATGCGAATCACTGGGCCTATGACAAACCGCAGCGGCCCCCGGTGCCGGAGATTTCCGATCTCGGCTTTCAGCTTCCGAGCGTGACGTGGACGAATCCGATCGACGCCTTTCTTTTCCAGCGGCTCGAGCGGGAGCACCTCACGCCAGCCGCGGAGGCGGATCGCACCACGCTCCTCCGCCGCGTCTCACTCGATCTCACGGGGCTGCCGCCGACCTTGGAGGAAGCGGACACTTTCCTCGCGGACACGGTGCCCGATGCTTACGCGCGGCTCGTGGATCGGCTGCTGGCGTCGCCAGCGTATGGCGAGCATTGGGGGCGGATGTGGCTGGATCTGGCGCGGTACGCGGACTCCGCGGGCTATGCGGATGACCCGCCGCGGACCATCTGGGCGTATCGCGACTACGTGATCAATGCCTTCAATCGCAACCTGCCCTTTGATCGCTTCACGATCGAGCAACTGGCCGGCGATCTCCTGCCAGAGCCGACCGAGGAGCAGCTCATCGCGACCGCCTTTCACCGGAATACGATGACGAATAACGAAGGCGGCACGCCAGACGAGGAGTATCGGAATGCGGCCGTCGTCGATCGCACGAACACCACGCTGGCGGTGTGGATGGGCACGTCCTTTGCCTGCGCGCAGTGCCACACGCACAAGTACGACCCGATCACGCACCACGAGTACTACCGGGCGTTCGCGTTCTTCAACAATACGGCGGACGCGGACAAGAAGGACGAGTCGCCGCTGCTCAGTTTTTTCTCCGCGGAGCAGCGTCAGCAACGCACGCAATGGGAAGCAGAGTTGGCGGCGCTCGACGCGAAGTTCAAGGACGCCGGCACCAAGCTCGCAGCGGGTGCGGAGAAGTGGGCGCACGCTTTCCCCGCACAACTCGACTGGCGCGCGCCGCAGATGCCGGCCTGGACCGCGCAGTCCGGCGCAGTGCTGGAGCCGCAGCCGGATGGCACGGTGCTCGTGGCGCAAAACTCCGCGAAGAAGGATGCTTACACGCTCGAAATCCCGATCGCCGCCGCGCAGAAGCTGAGCGCGCTGCGGCTCGAATCGCTGCCGCACGAGGCGCTGCCGGGCAAGGGCGCGGGACATGGCGGCGGGAACTTCGTGGTCACGCGGGTGCGCGCGGCGGTCGCTCCGCCGGAGGGTTCGGCGGGACCGGTCGCGCGTTTCGTGCGGATCGACCTGCCCGGCAAATCGAAAATCCTCCAGCTCGCGGAAGTGCAAGTGCTGAGCGGTGGCGTGAACGTCGCGCTCCAAGGCGAGGCGAAGCAGACGGATAGCTTCAGCGGGGCGATCGCCGGGCGCGCGATCGACGGCGAGACCGCCGGCGAGTGGGAGAAAGCCTCCGTGGCGCACACCACCGAAGGGGACAATCGCTACTGGGAGGTGGACCTGAAGCAGGACTATCCGATCCAGAGGATCGTCGTCTGGAATCGCGCGGAGATCCCGGAGCGGCTCGCCGGTTTCCGCATCGCGGCGCTCGATGCGAACCGCCAGCCCGTATGGGAGCAGGCCGGCAATACCGCGCCGCAACCGAGCGCGACCTTTGCCGTGAATGGCGCGCGCGAAATTCCCTTCGCCGAAGTCTCCGCGGACTTCACGCAGACCGGCTTCGATCCGAAGCTGGTACTCGTGGAGGCCGCGCCGAAGGACGCCAGGAAAGGCCCGGAGAAAGGGTGGGCCATCGGCGGCGCGGCGACCAAGCCGCACACCCTCACGCTGCTCGCGACGAAGCCCGTGGAGTTGCCTGCGGGCGCAAAACTCCGCGTGACTATCGAGCAGCAATCCAAACACGACGGCCACACGCTCGGCCACTTCCGGGTCTCGACCACCGACGATGCGCGCGTCGCGGAGCATCTCCGCACCCCGAGTGAGGTGATCGCCGCTCTCGCCGCGCCGGAAGCGGAGCGGACGCCCGCGCAGCGCGATCGGATCGCCGATCACTACGTGCGCACGATTGCGCCGGATTTGAAAGCGGAGCGCCAGCAACTCGCCGCACTGCAAAAGCAGATCGCCAGCATCACCGCCAACACCGTCCCGATTTTCCGTGAACTCCCCGCCGAGCAGCGCCGGAAGACGGCCGTCCAGATTCGCGGGAACTATCAATCGCTCGGCGACGCCGTCACGGAAGGCGTGCCCGCGGCGTTTCATCCGCTGCCCCAGGACGCGCCGATGAACCGCCTCACGTTCGCGAAGTGGCTCGTGGACGAAGCTAATCCGCTAACGGCCCGGGTGGTCGCGAATCGTTTCTGGGAGCAGCTCTTCGGGATCGGGATCGTGCGGACGAGCGAGGAATTCGGCGCGCAAGGTGATCTGCCCGAGCATCCCGAGTTGCTCGACTGGCTGGCCACGGAACTGGTGCGCCTGAAGTGGGACATGAAGGGTTTCGTGAAGTTACTCGTGACGACGCATGCGTATCGGCAGGCCTCGAAAGCCACGCCGGACCTGCTCGAGCGCGACCCGGACAACCGGCTGCTCGCGCGCGGCCCGCGGCTGCGGATGAGCGCGGAAGTCGTGCGCGATCACGCCCTCGCGGTGAGCGGACTGCTGAGCCGAAAAATGCTCGGACCCAGCGTGCGTCCGCCGCGGCCGGAACTCGGCCTCAAGGCTGCATTCGGCCGCATGATGGACTGGGAGACGAGCCCCGGCGAAGACCGCTACCGCCGCGCGCTCTACACCGAGGCCCGCCGGACGAGCCCGTATCCGAGCATGGCGACCTTCGACGCGCCGAGCCGCGAGACCTGCACGCTCCGCCGCGACCGCACGAACACGCCACTCCAGGCACTCGTGACCCTCAACGACCCCGTCTATGTCGAAGCCGCGCAGGCTCTCGCGCGCCGGATGAACGCAGGCAGCACGGACGCGAAGGAGAAGGCGCGCCTCGGCTTCCGCCTCTGCCTCACGCGGCCGCCCAGCGACGCGGAATCGGATCGCCTCATCCGCATGCACGGTGAAGCCCTCACCTTCTACAAACAGGACGAAAAAGCCGCGAACGACATGGCCACAAACCCGCTCGGCCCGGTGCCGGCAGGCGCCGATGTGGCGGACCTCGCGGCGTGGACGACCGTGGCGAATGTGCTGCTCAATCTCGATGAAACTTTAATGAAGCGATGAGCACTCAAGTTATGCGGAACTCAGATTTCCGGGGAGCATACGCGTCCCGCGTGTTGGTTTCGGCGTCCCGCCGAAACGAACTTTTGGGTGCGTTCGGCCTGCTGCCGGCCACGGGGAATTCGGGACGTCTTGGAAGTTCGTCGAGGCGGGACGCCTCGACCAACACGCGAGACGCGTATGCTCCCCAGATTCTTGCCTCAACACTCACGAACCCCAGGTGCCTATGAACCCCGCTCTTACTCATCTCCAGCACATCACCCGCCGGAATTTCCTCCGCCAGTCCGGCCAGTTCAGCCTAGGCGCGATTGCGCTGAATGCGCTGCTCGGCAGCAATGCCGAAGCCGTCGTCGATCCGAATGCGAATCCCTTCCTCCCGCGCGCGCCGCATTTTCCGGCGAAGGCGAAGCGCGTGATCTACCTCCAGATGTCCGGTGCGCCGCCGCATCTCGATCTCTTTGACTACAAGCCGGAGCTGGTGAAACGCGATGGGCAGGACGCGCCGGATCAGTTCGTGAAGGGCAAGACCTTCGCCTTCACCTCGGGCACGCCGAAACTGATGGGCACGCCGCGTAAATTTTCGCAACACGGCAAGAGCGGCATGTGGATGTCGGATGCGATTCCGAACTTCCACGGCGTCGCGGATGACCTCTGCCTCATCAAGTCGATGTGGACCGATCAGTTCAATCACGCGCCGGCGGAGCTGCTGCTCTTCACCGGCTCGCCGCGACAGGGGCGGCCTTCGATGGGTTCGTGGGCGACTTACGGCCTCGGCTCGGAGAATCAGGATCTGCCGGGCTTTGTCGTGCTCATCTCCAGCGGCGTGCAGCCGAGCGCGGGACAGAATGCGTGGGCCAGCGGATTTCTGCCGTCCGTTTTCCAAGGCGTGCAGTGCCGCTCGAAAGGCGACCCGGTGCTCTACGTGAGCGATCCGCCGGGGATGAATCGCGCGCTGCGCCGCAAGACCCTCGACGCGCTGCGCGATCTCAATGAGTTGCAGGAGAAGGAACTCGGCAGCCCCGAGACCGCGACCCGTATTTCGCAGTACGAACTCGCCTTCCGCATGCAGGTCAGCGTGCCCGAAGTCATGGACATCTCGAAGGAGCCCGAGGCCGTGCGCGAGGCCTACGGCGCGCAACCGGGCGAATCGAGCTTTGCCAACAACTGCCTGCTTGCGCGCCGGCTCGTGGAGAAGGGCGTGCGTTTTGTGCATCTCTTCGACTGGGGCTGGGACTTTCACGGCACTGGGCCGCAGGAGGGCATCACCGACGGACTCACGGCCAAGATGGCGAAGACCGACAAGCCCATCGCCGCGCTGCTCCGCGATCTCAAGGAGCGCGGCCTCCTCGAAGACACGCTGATCGTGTGGGGCGGCGAATTCGGCCGCACCCCGTTCCGCGAAGGCCGCACCGCCAAGAGCGACGTGCTCGGTCGCGATCATTTCCCGGATGCCTTCTGCGTCTTCCTTGCCGGAGCCGGGGTGAAGAGCGGTCAGACCTTCGGCGAGACAGATGAACTCGGCTTCTCCGTCGTGGAAAACAAAGTCCACATCCACGACCTCCAGGCAACGATCATGCACCTGCTCGGTTTCGATCACGAAAAGCTGACCTTCCGCTTCCAGGGCCGCGACTACCGGCTGACCGACGTGCATGGGCACATCGTGAAAGGCGTGCTGGCGTAGCGGGTTGCGAGAGCGAACCGTCCGCCGACCGTTCTCCACGCTTGAATCGCAGCGTTTTTGTGATTCAGTCTCACCCAAACACGGCGCACGACTCAACGTGCGCCGTGGCATTTTCCCTGCATCACTGACCGACCGAAACACCTGCCCGCATTCCTCGATCGACTATGACGCCAGATATTACAGACGAAGTTCGGTGGTATTGCCTGAAAAGTCAGCCCAAGCATGAGCACATCGCCGCAGCGCACTTGCGACAGATGACGGGCGTGGAGGTTTTTTGCCCGCGGCTGCGCTTTAAGCGTCCGACGGTTCGTGGACCCCGGTGGTTTGAGGAGGCGATGTTTCCGGGGTATCTCTTTTCAAGATTTCATTTTTCCGCGCGCCACAAGGAAGTGCGCTACGCGATGGGGATCACGAATATCGTTCGCTTTGGGACGCTCTACGCCTCCGTGGACGACGCCATCATCGCGACGCTCCGCGAGCAGACGAACGGCGACCAAATCGCGGTGCTCGAACACGAGGTGAAGGAAGGCGACACCGTGAAGGTCGTGGAAGGCGCGCTGCGCGGTCTCGAAGCCGTGGTCACGAGCGTCCTCTCCGGACGCGAACGGGTGCGGGTGCTCTTGAATTTCCTCGGACGTGAAATCCACGCCGAAGTGAGCCGCACGGGAGTGCTGCCCGCGAAACGGCACCCGATGGCGGCGTAGCCTCGCGACGGCAGCCGCGGTTTACTTTACTTTCCGCGGCGGGAGTGGCGCGGGTGCGGGTTCGGTGGCCGCGTCGGTAGCGTAGGTGAAGGTCCAACGTGTTTCGGGGCGCTGCACCCCGATTTTCGCCGATACAATGACCGTGTAATTGCCTGGCCGCAGCGGCGCGGTGGGGGTGTAGGAAATGGTGTTCGACTCTTCGTCGTACTTTGCGGGCACCAGGCCCAAGCCGCTCACGCGCATCTCCAGGGTCCCCGCGTCGAAGGTTCCCATCGTCGAGACGTTGGCCTTGATCTCAGGCTTCGGGTTGCTGGTGATTTCGTTGTTCATCGGCTGCGTGATCATGGACACAGCGGCATCCTGCGCCATCACTGGCGCGCCACTCGGGGCGGCCATTCCCTGAAAGGTGACGCCGACCGTAAAGGAATCCGTCCCCCGCGCGTCCTTTGTCGTGACGTCGTAGCGACCAAGAGTCATGGCGTCGGTGGTCATCCCGAGCCGCTGACCATAGGTCGTGAAGCAGGCTTCGTAGCCGGCAGTGCGGCAGGCTTCGTTGACCTTGGCATTGTGCAGGCCAAAGGGGTAGGCCAGCGTCGCACAGCGGATCCCGAGCTTTTCCTCAAGCGTCTTTTTCGAAAACTCGAGTTCGTTCTTCAGCCAGTCTTCGTAGGTGCCGGACGCTTTCGAGGGCTTCCGCCGGAGATCTTCGTGCGACACGGTGTGGCACCCGATCTCGACCCCAGCGTCCCGCATCTCCTCGAGTTGCGTCCAGGTGACGGACTTCCCGCCCGAGTTGATGTACTTCAGATAAACAAACATCGTGAACGGATAGCCGAAGCGTTTCAGGATCGGCCAGCCGACGTCGTAGCCAGAGACGTAGCCATCATCGATGGTGATGATCACGCTCTTCGCCGGGATGTTCTTTTCGCCACGACGCCAGGCGAGGAAATCCTGCATCGAGATGACGGACAGTCCGGCATCCTTGATGTCCTGCATCTGCTTTTCAAAAAGGGCCGGCTCGATGGAAAGCGCACCGCCGGCTTTGCCTTCGAGACGGTGATAGCAGAAGACGACGACCTGCGCGTGCGGGTCGATGACGGGCTTTGGCGGCAGCTCGGGAGCTTTCTTGGCCTGCGGTTTCGGTGGCTCCGGTGCCGGAGGGGGCGTCGCCAGGGGCGGCGTGGCCACGACGGCGACCACTGGAGCGGGAGTCGCCTCGGCCTTTTTCTTAAAGCCGGGCAACTTGATCTTATCGCAGCCCGTGAGGACGAGTGCTGCGGCGGCAAAGAGGAATGCAGAAGTTCGAATCATAAATCAGAAGCGCGAAGTAGCGATGCCGTCAGAATAACAGACCCGCCACCCGTGGGAAGGGCAACGTCGCGCGAGTCGGTCCTTTGCCTACGCGATCCCGAGCCGGCGGAAGGTTTCGTCGATGTGGCGAAAATGATGATCCAGCGAGCAGAGACGCTCGATTTCGTCCGGCGGAATATTGGCGGTGATCTCCGGCTCGGCCACGAGATTTTCCTGGAGCGACGCGTCGCCCTGCCAGGTCTTCATCGCGGCGCGCTGCACGGCCTCGTAGGCGGTCTTCCGCTCCAGCCCACGCTCGGTGAGTTTCAAAAGGATCGTCTGCGAATGGTAGAGGCCCTTCGTGATCCGGAGGTTGCGCTCCATGTTTTCCGGATAGACGAGGAGGCGCTGCACGAGCTTCCGGAGCGAGACCAGCATGTAGTCCAGCAGGATGCACGAGTCGGGGAAAATGACGCGCTCGACAGATGAGTGACTGATGTCGCGCTCGTGCCAGAGGGCGACGTTTTCCAAGGCGGCGACGGCGTTGCCGCGGATGAGCCGGGCGAGGCCGCTGAGCTTCTCGCCGGTGATCGGGTTGCGCTTGTGCGGCATCGCGGAGCTGCCCTTCTGGCCGGCGGAAAAGTATTCCTCCACTTCCAGCACTTCGGTGCGCTGAAGGTGCCGGAACTCCGTGGCCCAGCGGTCGATGCTCGACGCAATGACGGCCAACACCGCGTGATACTCGGCGTGCCGATCGCGCTGCAGGACTTGCGTGCTGAGCACCGCGGGAGCCAGGCCGAGCCGTTTGCAGACGAGATCCTCCACGCGCGGATCGAGATGCGCGTGCGTCCCCACCGCACCGCTCAATTTTCCCACCCGGATGCGCGGCTGCACCTGCTCCAGCCGCTCCAGCGCGCGGCCAAATTCGTCATACATCAGCGCCAGCTTCAGGCCGAAGGTGATGGGCTCCGCATGGATGCCGTGGCTGCGCCCGATCATCGCCGTGTGCTTGAACTCGCGCGCCCGGACCGCGACCACCTCGCGGAGTTCGCGCAGATCCTTGAGCAAAATGTCCGACGCCTCGGCAGTCTGCACCGCCAGCGTGGTATCGAGCACATCCGAACTCGTCATTCCCTGGTGCATCCACCGGCACGCGGGCCCGACATAGCTCGCCACGTTCTCCAAAAATGCGATCACGTCATGATTCGTGCGCTTTTCGATCTCCATGATCTCGGCAAGATCGAATTTCGCCTTCGCCCGGATCGTCTCCGCATCCGCTTTCGGTATCACCCCGATCTCGGCCTGCGCCTCACAGGCGAGCGTCTCAATTTCGAGCCAGATCTCATATTTGCGCTGATCGGCCCAGATGGCCGCCATTTCGGGAAGGGTGTAACGTTCGATCACAAGGGCGCGGAAGGTGCCAAGTGAGACTGAAAGTGCAAGCGGGAAGGTCGCATTGACCAAACGCCGTATCGTCCGCCGTGTTTCGCTCACAATCCGCCCTTTGCCCCCCAAAAAAACTTACCCCGCCCGGGCTTGGAAGCCCGGAACGGGGTGTTGGAAAAGCTAACAACGAGTGTCGGGCGATGGCTCACCCCACCGCAGGCGCGAGGCCGTTTAGTAAACGCGGGCACGCACCGTACGACCGCGGCTTGCCAGGCGCACGCGTCCGGTATCGAGAAGGTCGGCGACAGCGGCGACGGTTTCCTGACTATTGCGGCTATAGGCGCTGACGGCGAGGATGAGGTCGCCGAGGCAGTAGTTCGAGCGAGTGGTTTTTTTGAGTGGTTTTTTCATTGTGATGTTTGGGTGTGGGAGTGGACCCGTGTATTTCAGCAGTCTGTGTGCCAGGTGCATAATGTGTTCGTATTTCGTTGGGTAGTCAGACGCACGGTGCCCGATAATCGTTCAATACATTTTTTATTTCGTGCCGTTAAGGATCACAAAATTAAGCCGTCACGTCTGCGTCACCGTCAGGGCAAAAGCCTCGCCCGGACATCCCTGAAATAGAACGCGCTATCGGGATCATGCGCCTGGAGGGCGATCGAACCTCCGGCGGGATCGAGCAGCCAGCCCTCGAAGCCCGTCAAGCGCGAGGCGTTGTCGGTCTCGGTTTACTCCACCGTCTTCTTGTCGTTAACGTGATCCGGCGCAGGGAACTTCCGAGGTCACGGCGAATCGGAGGAGGCAGCCTTGCCATGCCCGGCGGCGGCGGTGTTCCATCGCTCCGCAATGTCCACTTATCGCCGCGCGCTTGCCTACTACCGGCCTTTTCTCGGGCCGACGATCGCGGCGGTGGCGCTCACGCTCGTGGCTATCGGGCTCGGGCTGCTGAGGCCGTGGCCGTTTGCTTTCATCGTGGATCATGTGTTGCCGCTCGCGGGAAAAGAGGAGCGCCAGTTGGCTGTTCTTGGTTTCGATTTGAGCGCCTGGAGCCTGCCCGCCGTCGTCGGGTTGATGTGTGGGTTGATCGTCACCTTTCACCTCATCTCCGGGCTCCTGAATCTCTTCACGGGCATCCTCTTTCTCCGCGTCGGCTTGCAGGCGCTGCTGCGGCTGCGCACCGAGTTGTACGCTTATCTGCACTCGCTGCCGTTGAAATTTCACGATCAGCGGCGCAGCGCGGATTCCAGCTTCCGCGTCGCTTACGATTCGCAGGCGATTCAGGCATTCTACAGCAAGGCGGTGTTCATCTTTCAGGCGACGTTTTCCATCTTCAGCACCTTTGCGGTGATGTGGCGGCTGGATTCGAAACTCACGCTGCTTTCGCTCACCGTCGTCCCGTTCATGGTCGCCGCCACTTACCTCTATGCGAAGCGCATCCGCACCGAGGCGACGACGATCGCCGAGCGCGAAAGCGCGGTGCTCACGGTGGCTCAGGAAGGGCTGAGTTCCATCAAGATGGTGCAGGCCTTCGGACGGGAGGACTACGAGGTGGCGCAGTTCCGCAGCAGTGCTCGGGAGAGCCTGGAGGCCAATTTGCGGCTCAATTTCATCTCGATGAAAAGCTCGCTGATCATCGGCACGCTGATCGCGTTGAGCACGGCGGCGATGTACTATGTGGGCTCGCGCCATGTCCTTGAGGGCACGCTCAAACTCGGCGAACTCATCTGGGTTTCCTCGCTCCTCCTCCTGCTCTACCAGCCGCTCGAAGCGCTCACCCAAGTGGCCTGGGCGCTGGAAGGCGCGGCGGCCGGGGCGCAGCGTTGCTTCGAAGTGCTGGACCGTGCCGATGACGTGCCGGACGCGCCCGATGCCCGCACTTTGGAAACGTCCCAAGGCGAGATCGTCTATGAAAACGTGAGCTTCGGCTACGCCGCCGATCGCCCGATCTTCAGCGGGGTGAACTTGCGCATCGCTCCGGGGCAGACGGTGGCTTTCGTCGGCGGTACGGGTGCGGGAAAATCGACGCTCCTGAGCCTCGTGCCGCGGTTCTACGATCCCACCGGCGGACGCGTGCTCCTGGATGGCCACGATGTCCGGAGCATCAAGAAGAAGTCCCTGCGCAACCAGATGAGCATCGTCCTCCAAGACACGCTGCTCTTCTCCACGACGATCCGCGAAAACATCGCCTACGGACGCCCCGACGCCACCGAGGAGGAGATCGTCGAAGCCGCGAAACGCGCGCAGGCCCACGACTTCATCGTGGCGCAGCCGGACGGCTACAAATCGCAAGTCGGCGAACGCGGCGGCCACCTCAGCGTCGGCCAACGCCAGCGGATCGGCATCGCCCGCGCCTTTCTCAAGAATGCCCCCATCCTCCTCCTCGACGAACCCACGAGCGCCCTCGATCCGACGACCGAAGCCGCGATCATGACCACGATCGAAGAGCTGATGCGCGGCCGCACGACGCTCATCATCACCCACCGCATCGCCACGGTGCATGACGTGGAAAAGATCGTCGTGCTCGCCAATGGCGGCGTGGTCGAGGAAGGCCGCGGCCCGGAACTCGTCGCTCGGGGCGGCTTCTACGCGGGGCTCTATCGCTCGGCGAATCTGGGAGGCTGAATCGCGATTCTTTCCACCCCGATCCGATCGTGCTGTAACTGAGGCATGAGCAACATCACCGCAGACCGCAGGGTGCAAGACGATTGGTGGCAGCATCCCATCCCGGAGGGGGTGACGTGGGGCGAGGGTTTGTATCTCGAAACGGCGCAGATCTTCCGCTTCATGCGCAGCAAGCGCCCACTGGCCGTCGAACTCGGCGCGCACGTCTCGTGTTACGCCGGCGTGTCCTTTGCGCTCGGCGCCAATGGCTCGTGCAAGATCGGCGATTTCACCTTGCTGAATGGCGCACTGATCATGGCCGACGAGCGGATCGAGATCGGCAAGCACTGCCTCGTCTCCTGGAATGTGGGCATCGCGGACAGCGACTTTCATCCCATCGACGCCGCCCAGCGCCGCATCGACACCATGGCGCTCGCGCCTTTCTACAAGGACCGCCCACCGCGGCCGCCGCTCAAGACTGCGCCGGTGATCATCTCGGACAATGTGTGGATCGGCATGAATGCGGTCATTCTAAAAGGCGTGACGATCGGGGAGAATTCCGTCGTCGCGGCCGGAGCGGTCGTCTCGAAATCCGTGCCGCCGAATGTCGTGGTGGCAGGCAATCCGGCCGTCATCGTGCGCACTCTGGAGTAGTCTTTTTGGAATGCACCGCCGCACGTTTCTCAAGCAATCCGCCGCCGCGGTCGCGGGCTTGGCCATCGCCCCGCAGGACAGCGCCGCCGCCGCGCCCGCCTCGCGGATCGTCGATACCCACACCCATTTCTACGATCCGACACGGGCTGGCGGGGTGCCGTGGCCCGAGAGTAAGTCGCCACTCTACCGGACGGTGCTCCCGGGCGACTGGCTCGCCGTCGCCAAGCCGCAAGGGGTCGCGCAAACCGTCGTCGTCGAGGCCAGTAAATTGGTGGAGGACAATGCCTGGATTTTGGAGGTCGCGGCGCGGGAGAAATGCATCGTCGGATTCGTCGGGAATCTGGCACCGCAAGATCCCGAATTCGCCCTGCACCTGAAGCGCTTCGCGGCAAATCCGATCTTCCGCGGCATCCGCGTCTCGGGCGCCGCCTTCCTCGAACGCGTGGACGATCCGACCTTCCGCGCCGGGCTGTCCCTCCTCACGGATCACGATCTCTCGCTTGATCTGAATGGTCCTCCGAAGCTGCTCTTCGCGGCAGCGCGACTCGCCCCCGATTTTCCCGCGCTCCGGATCATCATCGATCACGTCGGCAGTGCGGGTGATCCGACGCGGCTCACCGCGGATTGGCGCGAGGGGATGGAAGCGCTCGGCAAGCGGAGCAACGTGGCGTGCAAGGTCTCCGGGCTCATCGAGCAGACGGATGCGGCGAAGCAACGCTGGGGTGAAGCGCCGCGCGACACGTCTTACTTCGTGCCCATCCTCGATCATTGCCGGGAGTGCTTCGGCCCCGAGCGCTTGCTCTACGGGAGCAATTGGCCGGTCTGCGAAAAGGGCGGCACTTACGCGGATCAGTTCCGCATCGTGAACGAATACTTCACCGGCCAGGGCACGGAGGCCTGCGAGAAATTCTTCTGGAAAAATTCGCGCGCCTTTTACCGCTGGATCGAGCGCGTCTGAGGCGCCCCCTACTCCTTCGAGGCTGCGGCGAAATGCAGCCGCGCGCACTGCCACATGTAGGCGGGGCCGCCTTCGGCACTCCGGCCCCACGGGCTCGCGACGGCCTTCGCGAGGAGTTCGAGGGCCCGGGGTTTGTGGCCGAGCAGGAGTTCATTGAGGCCGCCGTAGTAGTTGGCGAAAAAGATCACCGAGCCTTCGCCCCCGAGCTTCTTCGCTTCGATCTCGGCGAAGAGTTCGTCGGTCGTTTTTTTGCCCGCGAGCATTTCGTAAAGTGACGGGAAGGGTTCGCGATCGAAGCGCTGGTATTCGAGCATCTGCGTGCGTGCTTTTTCCAGACCCACGAGCTTCACGTCGGCGAGAAATTTCCAGATGCCATTCTCCCGATCGCGAGCGTCGTAGTCGTGATACTTCTCAAACTGCCGCGCGGACTTCGCGAAATCGCCGGAGAAATGATACGCGATCCCGAGCCGCCAGTGCGGCGCATCCTGCGCCGGGTCGAGAGCGATCATCTTCTCGAAATCGACGACCGACTTGGCGAAATGCCCGAGGAACAAATGCCGATCACCGCGCCGCGAATAGAGCGCGACTTGATCCGGCGTTTTGGCGAGCGCGGCGTCCAGTTCCGCAACTTCCTTTTCAAACGCGGCCAGCATCTCGGAAGCTGGTGCGGAAAACCCGTGAGCGAAGAGCGAGACGCTGATGAAGATCGAGAGCAGGAGTTTCATAGAGCAGCCGAACATGGAGTGGTTCCTCATCCGCGGCTATCTCCCGAGTTGCTTCCGCAGCGCCGCCAGATTCTCCACCACCACCTTGTCGGAAGGATTGATCCACAGGGCGTGCTCCAGATTGGCGATGGCATCCGAGTAGCGGGTCATCTTCACCTCGACGATCCCGAGTGCGTTGAAGGCTTTCCAATCCCAGCGGTCGGCGTCGATCGCGGCGCGCAGCGCGGCCGCGGAATCCGCGAGGCGCCCCTGCCGCACATAGACGTCGGCGAGGATTCGCCAGGTGACGGCGGAGCCCGAGCGGATCTCGAGGGACTGGCGGAGGAGCCGCTCGGCATCCGTGAATCGGCCCACCTTCATGAGGACGTTGCCGAGATTGTGGTAGGAGCCGGAGTCTTTCGGGATCAGGTCGCGCACGCGCTCGAGATCGCGGATCGCTTCATCCGGGCGTCCGGTCCGCTCGGCATCCAGGGCGATCTCGGTGATGAAATACGGGTAGTCCGGGTAGAGCACCCGGCCGCGCTGATACTGTTCGATGATCTCTGCCCGCGGACGTTTCGCGATCATCAGCGCCGTGGCCATCTCGCGGAAGACGATCGGGTGATCGCCGACGACCGACCGCGCATGGGTGAAAAGCGCGATCCCATTTTCCCACACCCGGATCTGCTGCACGGTGCGGACGAAGCAGCCGACCAGCACGAGCGCGGCGACGGCAGCGAGGAGCGGGCGCGCGCGCGGCCAGCGCTGGAGCCACTCGGCGCCTGCCCAGGCGATGATCGTGTAGATGCCGAGCAGCGGCACGTAGGTGTAGCGGTCGGCCATGGATTGCGCGCCGACCTGGACCAGCCCGATGACGGGCACCAGCGTGCCGAGATACCAGCACCAGCCGAAGAGCAGCCAGCGCTGGCGTTCGCGCTCCCGCCAGACCAGCCAACTCGCGACGCCGAAGAGGGCCACGGAGCCGAGCAGCACGGGCCACGGCCACCAGCCGGGATGCGGGTAAATGGGCGAGAGGGAATCCGGCCAGACCATCTTGCCGAGATACCGCGCGTAGGCCACGAAGGCATTCCCCACGCGCATCGGGTTGGTGATATTCTGCCCGTACTCGGTGGCCCCAGCGTCGTGCTGGACATACATGGTGATGGCACTCCCGAAGACGGCGAGCCCGAGCAGCGGCACTTTTTCCAAAATGAGCGCCCGCCAGCCCCGCGCGGGCCAGCGGTTGAGCGGCCAGTAGTCCAGGAGCAGGAGCGTGCAGGGCAAGGTGACGACCATCGGCTTGGCCATGAAGGCGAAGGCAAAGCCGGCGGCCACTGCGGCGTAGCGGGCGCGCGAGGGCCGCGCCACCCAGCGCGCGTAGGCGAGGATGGTGAGGAGCCACAGGGCGGTGCTCAGCACATCTTTCCTCTCCGAGATCCACGCCACGGACTCCACGCGCTGAGGATGCAGGGCGAAAAGCGCGGCCACGAAGGCGCTCGGCCAGAGCGCACCGCTGAGCCGGCGCCAGACGAGGAAGACGAGCGCGGTATTCAGCGTGTGCCAGAGGATGCTCACCCAATGCGCGGGCCCCGCGGCGAGGCCGAAGAGGGTGACATCCAGCATGTGGCTGAGCGACGTGAGCGGATGCCAGTTGGCGCCATGCACCGCGGTGAAGGCCCAGTAAAATGCCGCCTCGCGCAGGCCGAGGTTGACCATCGGATTGCTCGTCACATAGCTCGGATCATCGTAGCCCACCCAGCCGCACGAGCCCGCCGTCCAGAACGCCGCCAGGGTGAGCGCCACGAGCCCGGCCACGATCAGCGGCGCCATCGGCCACCCGCCCCGCGCTCGCTCCTCGGGCTTCACTTCTGCAGTCCCATGCGGTCGCGGAGCTGTTGGAGATTGCCGTCGATGCCGGCCCCTTTCGGATGGATCCAGCGCGCATGTTCGAGGCTCGCGAGCCCAGCGGAGAAACGATCGAGGTGGGTGTAAACGACCCCGAGATCATTGTGGGCCCGCCAGTCCCAACGATCGCACCGGACGGACTCCTGCAAGGACGCGCGCGCCTCGGCCAGCCGGCCCTGCTTCACGTGGAGCTGGGCGACCAGCCGGTGCATCGACGACATATCCCAGCGCATCGCGAGTCCCTTTTGCAGGTACTCCATGGCTTTATCGGACTCGCCTTTCATCATGTAAAAGTTGCCGAGATTTCCGTACGTCCCCGCTTCCTTCGGCACGCGGTCCCGCGCCCTCTCCAGCATCTTCTGCGCTTCATCCCAGCGCTTCGCCCGGGCCGCGGCGAAGCCCAGCTCCGTCATAAAATAGGCGTCCTCGGGATCGAGCTTCAGACCGAGTGCATACTGCGCATTGACCTCCGCCTCGGGCCGCATCTGGAGGATCAGCGCCTTCGCGAGTTCCCGCCGGATGATGACGTGATCGCCCACCACTTTCATCGCGTTGGTCATAAGGCCCCAGCCTTCCTTCCAGACTGGGATGTGCAGAAAGGTGCGGACGGAACACGCGACCAAAGCCGCCACGGCCAATCCCGTCAGCAGACCGCGCAGCGCCGGCCGGCGTTCCGCCAGTTCCATCCCCGCCCAGGCGAGCATCGTGAAAATGCCGAGGAAGGGAACGTAGGTGTAACGATCCGCCATCGACTGCGCGCCGACCTGCAAGAGGCCGATGACGGGCACCAGCGTGCCGAGATACCAGCACCACCCGAAGGCCAGCCAACGGCGCTTTTCACGCTCCCGCCAGACCACCCAACTGATCGCGCAAAAGATCACCGTCGCACCGAGGATCGCCCACACCGGCCACCAGCCCGGATGCGGATAAAAGCACGACATCTCCTCCGGCCACCACATCTTGCCGAGATAGCGCGAGTAGGAGACGAGCGCATTCCCGATGCGCATCCCGTAGTTCACCTTCTCGCCGAAATCCGTCGCCCCCTCCCCGCGCTGGACGATCATGGTGTGGACGCTGAGCGCGACCACGAGCAGGAAGAGCGGGGCCTTTTCCCAGACCAGCGCGCGCCACGTCCGGCCCGGCCAGCGACCCAGCGGCCAGTAATCCAGAAGCAGCAGCGTGCAGGGCAGGGTGACCGTCATCGGCTTGGACAACAGCGCGAGCGCGGCGCCGATGGCCACCAGCGCGTAGCGGCGCCGGCTCGGAGCTTCGACCCAGCGCAAATAGGCAAGGATGGTGAGCAACCAAAAGGCGGTGCTCAGGACATCTTTGCGCTCCGAGATCCAGGCCACGGATTCCACATGGAGCGGATGCAGCGCGAAAAGCGCGGCGACAAAAGCGCTCGGCCAGAGCGCCCCGCTCATCCGCCGCCAGACGAGGAAGACGAGCACGGTATTGAGAATGTGCCAGGCCACGTTTTCCCAATGCATCGGCCCCGGTTGAACGCCAAAGAGGGTGACGTCCAGCATGTGACTGAGCGAGGTCAGCGGGTGCCAGTTCGCACCGTGGACGGAGGTGAACGCCCAGCCCACCGCGGCTTCCCGCAGCCCTTGATTGACCATCGGCTGCATCGAGACGTAGCTCGTGTCATCGTAGCTCACAAACCCCAGATCATGGACCGGCCAGTAGGTGGCAAAGGTCACGGCGACAAGCGCCAGAATGATCAGCAGGGGGCGGGGCATCGGGCCGGGACACTGCCAAGGGAATGCGCCCGTGCCAAGCGGCGAGGTGCGCAAAAGGCCCGCTGGGTCGGGGCGCGCTTACTCCGCAAAGACCGCCGTGTGCACGGTGCCGTCGGCGTCGAGCCAGGCGCGGAACATCCCGGGGGTATTGAAGGGCATGGCAATGCGGCCTGCCGCATCGACAGCGATGAGGCCGCCGGTGCCGCCGAGCTTTGGGAGCTTTTCGTGAATGATCTCGCGGGTCGCCTCGGCGAGTGAAGCACCGCGGTAGCGCATCCGCGCGAGCACGTCGGAGGCGACGACGGCGCGGATGAAAAATTCGCCGTGGCCGGTGCAGGAGACAGCCGCGATGCCGTCCTCCGCGAAAGTGCCCGCGCCGATGAGCGGGGAATCGCCGACGCGGCCCGCGCGTTTGTTCGTCATGCCGCCGGTGGAAGTCGCGGCGGCGAGATGGCCCTGCCGATCAAGCGCCACCGCGCCGACGGTGCCGATGCGCAGCGCGGGTTCGTCTGCTGCGTCGGCCTGGCCCGCTTTTGCTTTCGCCCGCTCAAGCCGCTCCTGCTGCTCAGGTGTGATGAAGTACTCCGATGGCGCAAACTCGACGCCCTGCTCGCGGGCAAATGCCTCCGCGCCGGCACCGATGAGCAGGACGTGCGGCGTCCGTTCCATCACCAGTCGGGCGGTGCGGATGGGATTCCGGATGCCCTGCACGCCGGCGACCGCGCCCGCCTGGCCAGTGCGTCCGTCCATGATCGAGGCATCGAGTTCCACCGTGCCCGCCGCGGTGAGCACGGCACCGCGCCCGGCATTGAAGAGTGGCGAATCCTCCAGCACGACCACCGCCGCCTGCACCGCATCGAGACTACTGCCGCCGCTTTGCAGGATCTTTCCGCCCGCGCGCAAGGCCTCCTCCAGCACGCGCCGGCACGCGGCTTCCTTTTCCGGCGGGAGTTCTTTCGGGGAAATCCCCGCGCCGCCGTGGATGACGAGGGCGATCGGCGGATCGGCAGCGGTGGCGGCGGAGAGCGGCATGGCGAGGAGGAGGGCGATGGAGAGAAAAAGTTTCATGGGAGGGAGGTCGGCTGCCAGCTCTGACCCGCACGGAGCACGTGGAGGCGCACGTCGCTGGCGGCGGGCGGAGCTTTCGCGAGGGGTTCTGCAGAAACGGTGCGGCGCGCATCGAGGATCATCACGCTGCTCGCGCCGAGCACTTCCCAGCGGCCCGCCGAGACGACGACCGCGGTGCCTTCGTCGATGCCCACGCCGATCTTCCCGGGGTGATCGAGCACTGCGCTGAGCAGGCGATTGAAGCGCTGCCGCTTGAGAAAATGCTGATCGACGATGACCTCTGGCCACAGCCCGAGGCCGGGCGCTGTCTTCGTGGCGGTGGGCGTGAGGCTCTGCAAATCCGCTTCCCCCGTGAGCATGATCCTGGAGAGCGCGGCCGCTCCCGCGCTGGTGCCGCCGACCACGGCGCCCTCGCGATACCGCGCGCGGATCACGTCCTCGAGACCAGCCTCGTGGAGTGCCGTCATGAGTTTGTTCTGATCGCCCCCCGGAAACCAGATGACGCGCGCGTCTTCGAGAGTCCGCCGCGCCGCGTCCACTGCCACGAGATCGACCACACTCACTGCGGTCGCGCCGATTTCCCGCCACATCGCCGCCGATTTTTCACCCGAGTCCGGCAGCGCCGAAGCCTGCGGCAGGATAGCCACCGGCGCGGTCACCCCACCCGCCAGCACGAGCGCCCGCTGGATGATGGCCGAATCCGTCTTCCCGCCTCCGATCGCGACGAGATGCCCCCGCGCCTCCTCTGCGGCAGCGGCGCGTGGCCCGCCGAGGCCGAGCGCGATGCCGAGGCAGAGGAGAAAGCGGCAACTCATCGCGCGGTGAGCTGAGGCGCAGCCGTAGGGGCGCGCGGATCGAGGAAATTATTCTCGCAGAGCCGCGCGTAGATCCCGCCGGCGGCGAGCAATTCCTCATGCCGCCCGCGCTCGACGATGCGGCCGCGATCCAGCACCAGGATTTGATCGGCGTGGCGCACGGTCGAGAGGCGATGCGCGATGACGAAGCTCGTCCGCGCCGTCATCAGGCGATCGAGCGCTTCCTGGATGAGTCGCTCGGTCTGCGTATCCACGCTCGCCGTGGCTTCGTCGAGGATGAGGATCGGCGGATCCTTGAGCAGAGCGCGGGCAATCGAGACGCGCTGCTTTTCGCCGACGCTCAGCTTCACCCCACGCTCGCCAACCACGGTGGCGAGACCTTCCGGCAGACGCTCGATGAAGCTGCGCGCATTGGCAGAGTCGAGCGCTTCCCAGAGTTCGGCGTCGGTCGCGGTCGGTTTGCCGAGGCGGAGGTTGTCACGGATGGAGCCGTTGAAGAGGAAGCTCTCCTGCGTGACCATGCCGACCGCGCTGCGCAGGGCGCTCTTGGAGAAATCGCGGATCGGTTTTCCGTCGATGAGGATTTCGCCCGCGTCGAATTCGTAAAAGCGCGTGAGGAGCTGGACGATCGTCGATTTCCCCGCGCCGGTGTGGCCGACCAGCGCGACCGTTTCGCCGGACTGCGCGTGGAGCGAGATGTGATGCAGCACCGGGAGATCTTCGCTGTAGGAAAAGCTCACATTCTGGAAGCGCACATCGCCCACGATCTCCACCCGCTCATCCTGCTCGACGCGCCCCGGCTCCGCGGCCGTGTCGAGAATCTCAAAGACCCGCTCCCCCGCCGCACGTCCGGATTGAATGAGCTGATTGAGCGAATGCAGCTTGCCCACCGGCTCATACAGCGCGCCGACGAGCCAAAGGAACGCCACGAGATCACCGACGCCCATCGTCCCATCGAGCACCGCGCGTCCGCCAAAGCCGAGCACCAGCACCGCGCCGCACGCGCCGAAGAAACTCATCGACGGCTGATACACCGCCCACACCTTCATCACCACGAGCGTGGCCTCGCGGAGTTGCCCACTCACGCCATTGAAACGCCCATGTTCCTCGTGCTCGCGCACGTAGGTTTTGATCTGCCGGATGCCCGCGAGATTGTCGTGCAGCAGTGAATTCATCGCCGACGAAGCCTTGCGCTGCATCCGATAACGGCGATGCGCCGTGAGCGTATAAGCCAGCGCCCCGCCAATGAGGAAGGGCAGCGGTGCGAGCGACCACAGCGCGAGGGTCGCGTTGTAGTGAAAGAGCATCGCCGCCACGATCGCGATCTGGAGCACCGCCACGATGCCCATCTCGATACCATCGATGAGCACGCGCTCCACGCTCGTCACGTCTTCGAGCAGCCGCGTCATGATGTCCCCCGTCGCGCGATCGTCGAACCACTTCAACGGCAACTGCTGGATGTGCGCGTAAAGATCGCTGCGCAGATCGAAGATCACCTTCTGCTCGAAGGTATTGTTCAGCACGATCCGCAGCGCATTAAAAACATCGCGCACCAGAAACGCCCCCGCCGCGATGAGCACCAGCGTCACGAGCCGCTCGCCGCGCCCGTCGCGCACGTCGTCGATAATGACCTGCGTCACCTTCGGAAAGACCACCACCATCGCCGTCGAGAGCAGCGCACACCCCAGCGTCCCCGCGGCCATCCAGGGATAGCGACGAGCATAGGCAAAAACGCGGAGGACAGTTTTCATGGTAAGAACGCCCATCATCGGCGCGCAGCGCGCCGACGCAAGGAGCGGCGTGCGTCCCGCCGCCGAACCACTCCATTAGAGATCGCCTCATTACGGCCCCACATTCACCCGCACGCGGCCGAAGCGTTTCCCCGACGCGCTTTTGCGCCGTGCGATCGCGATGCTGATTGGCGAGGTAGTGGCAGAACGCCGAAAGCAAAAACGTGCAAAATCTCCCGCGTTTCCGATCCGCCCGCGCGATCCCATTTTGCGCCAGCAATCCCGCGATGAACCCCTGCGTAAAATCCTGCGCATCCTCCGGCAAATGCCCCTTGCGCCGCGCAAAGTGATACACCGACCGCCAATAATCCCGGCACAGACTCTACAGCGCCTCGTGCGCATCCGCCGCCGTCGGATCGCCCGCCAGAATCACGCGACTCCAGCGCGTGGTCAGGAATCCGCCGCGAGCATCAATGGGTTCGGGTTCGTTGCATTCTTCGGCAGGCACAAAGGCAGCATTCCGCCGGTCGCAGACGAGTCAAGCAGCCGCGGAGCATTGTCCCGCTTGTCTGAAATCCCCGTCTCTGATGCGGGCGGAAAGATACACGCCGGCCTCCTGGCATGGCCGCTCCAGCATCGCTCGCGGTGCAGCGGGCCTTCTTCCCGGTGCTCGTGGACGGCCGGGGGTTCAGCGCAGCGAGATGTCCACGTTATCGAGGATGGAGCGGTGGTTGGCGCCGCCGGTGCGGGCGCCGAAGCCGAAGCGGGCGGTGGCCGGGAACTGGAAGCCGGTCACGGCGAGGCGGTCGAAGACGAGTGCCTGGTTGTAGCGGACGGTCAGGCCAAGGCTGGCGTCGTAGTGAATCTCGACCGGGACGCTGGCGCCATTGGTGTAGGGATTGAGGGGCGCGGTGGCGACGTGGACGCCATCGACGAGCACGTGAATGCCGATGCCGGCGGTGCCGCCATTGTCGTAGGTGTCGAAGCTCACGGTCAGGCTGTGCGGGGTGCGGGGGCCACCTTCGTCCCAGGCGCCGGTGCCGAGATTGCCTGCGGCGAAGCTGGTGCCATCGCCGGGCGCGGTCGTGGTCGGACCCATCGCCAGTGCGAAGCGCGCCGTGAAACCGTTGACCGCCGGACTGGCGGTGAAGCCCTCGAGCACGACGGAGCCGACCTGCCCGCCGACGGCGTCGGTGAGCCGCACGGCACCGGCATCCCAGACGGCGACGCCGCGAAGGGACGCCGCGCCGAGACCGGTATTGAAGTCATTGGCGTAGCGGCCGAAGGCACCGACGCGCACGCGCCCGAAGCGGTGCGGTGTGATGACCGGATCGGTGACGGTCACGCGCTCCCACGTCGCATCGATCGAGACGACGCTCGCGCCGCCAAGGTCGAGCGGCTGGAGAGCGGTGAGATCGTCGCCCGTCTCGACCGGATAGCTGATGCCCGGACTGGTCGCCGCTTTGCGCCGGACGAACTCGATGTAGAGCCGGCCCTGCGCATCGCGGGTGATGAAGGGCAGACCGGCGGTGCCATTCTCCGGCAAGGGCGCGATATTGGGCACGAGCAGATCCCCGGCGTTGGGCGCCATGTTGAAGGCAAATTTCAACACGTTGGCGACGCCATCGCCGGCCGGGGTGGCGAGGTCTTGCGAACCATCGGCGGCGAGGCCGTGCACGACGCGCCAGAACGGCATCGGAGTGAGGACGGTGTAAGCCGCGGTGCTGACCGATGAGTCGAGCCAGCCGCCGCCGACGGCGATGGCGCGCACGGTCGCGCTGGTGGTGAGGGCGAAGGACGAGGTGTAAGTCGCGCCGTTGGTCGCGGAAGGGGTGGTGCCGTCGGTGGTGTAGCGGATGATGGCGCCGGCGGAGGGGTTGCTCAGGGAGATGACGACGCTGTTTTCGTAGGTCCCGCTGCCGCGTGAAAACTGCGGGGCGGCAGCCGGGAGGGTGGCTTCCAATTCAAAGGCGCCGATGTCGGGAGCCGCGCCGGCGATTCCCCGATAGGAGAGCACGCCGGGCGGGATGATCTGCCGGGCGAAAGGCGACGTGCCGGTGAGCTGTTCCCAACTGAGCTGCACCCCGGCTCCACCACCGGCTTCAAAGTATGCCATGCGGATGGTGTGCGGTCCGGCGCTCAGGGCGATGGTGCCGCTGAGGTTGGTCATCCCCTGGAGGAAGTCGTTGTTCACCACGAGCTGTCCGTCGATGTAGAGCAAGGAGCCGTCGTCGCTGCGCGTGGTGAAGCGGTAGTCGGCCGTTGTCGGCACGGTGAGCGTGCCATCCCAGATCGCCGCGATGTTATCCGAGGCAACATTCACGCCAAGGCCACCGAACAAGTTGCCACTCGAGCCGGAGCGGTCCAGCACGGAGCCATCGCCTGCCGCGGCTTCGGTGCCACCGCCGAAATCCACTCGCGGCGTCAGCACCGCCAGTGTCGGACTCAGTGCCTCCAGATTGCTCAAGGGCGAAAGCAGCGCCGTGGTCGGAGCGGAGGATAATGCGTAGTAACGACCGCGCAGCCCGCCGGTTCCTGGACGCAGGACGCCGCGCTGGTCGGAGGTGATCCCGGCGATGTTCGTGCCCGCGTTGATGGCGGGCGAACCGGCCAGCAGCGCGACGGTCGCGGTCGGCCCGCCATTGAAGGCGAATGCGCCGAGCCCGGCCTGGGCGGCG